>JBKHED010000006.1:0-66148 GCA_046540995.1 Spirochaetaceae bacterium
GGAAGCTCCGTACAGATAGTACGCCGCCGCTCGAAATCGGCCAACGATAATCCCGGCGAGAAGCTCCTTCTCGTGATAGGCGAGGTAGAGTGACAGGGAGAGCTCCCGAGGCTCCTCAGCTTCGGCGAGGCCGAAAAGTGAGCGGTAATACTCAGGCCGGTGAATGGCAATACGGTCCCGCTCCGCCGTCACGCGGTAAAGCTCCAGCCACGAGTCGAGGTCTTCTTTCCAGTCGCCGAGCTCGACGCGAACTCCTTTCTTCGCCGCCAGGCGAATATTGTAACGGGTCTTGCTCTTCATTTCGGAGAGAAGCTGCTCATCGTTCCGGTTGAGACTAAGAAGCACCGTATCCGGAGGCTGAACGTCCGTGGGCGCCTTTACCAGACCCGCCTCTTCGAGGCCCATCGCCGGGGGAGCCGGGAGCGATTCCGTGGGAAACGGTACGTCCCAGCGGATACATGTCGGATTCAGACCCTCACCCTGCACCGCTTCTTGGAGTTCCCGGACGTACTCTCCGGTGCTGAACGTTTCGGGGGGACGGAGGTGGGTGAAGCCCTCGCTCGCCGCGGTTCCACCGTAGGGTACGTAAACGACCGAGAACGGGCCTGGGAGCTTTCTGTGGAGGAGGAGGGACGGAGGCGAACCGTCACTCCAGAACGCTTTCCAGCCGAACCGCTCCTTTTGAGCCGCCCAGAAAGGGGACTGAAAGAGATTAGCTCCCTTCCGCACGTCCTTCCCCTGGGGGGAGATCATCTCAGCCGACGGTCCCGTTCTTGACCTCATGGCTTCGGACGGGCTCTCCTGCACAAATGAGCCGCTTGGAACCCACCATGATCTCCCGGGCCTCAGCACGAATTGGAACTTCGAAAAACTCGTCGATCTTGAGGCGGGAGAGATGTTCCACCTGCGCCGCTTCGGCGTCGTCCCCTTCGAGAACGACCCGCTCTCCGGGCTCGGCGTGATCCACGAAGAGCACCTCGACCCGTTCCTCCCCCTCCGGGGTCTTGTCGCTCGCTGCGAGAAGCATACCGTTGCTCTTCACCCCCCGGAGCTTGGCGGGCTTCAGGTTGGAGACGATAAGTATCGTTTTGCCGAGGAGCTCCTCCTCGGAGTAGTGTGGTACGAGACCGGAAACGATCTGCCTGGGCTCGCCGCTTCCGTCGTCGAGAGTCTCGATGTAGAGCTTGTCCGCCTCGGGATGTCGCTCGACCTCGATAATCTTGGCGGCCCGGAGCTCGATATTCCGACGAAAGAGCTCCTCCGGAGACTCTTTCTCTTTTTCCTCCGCCTCGGCCACCTCCCGCTGAGCACGCTCGGCCTGGCTCCCGGAAAAACTCTTCTGCAACTCCGCCACGTACTCATCCTCCAGCTGCTTGAACAGAATCTGCACGCCCCGAACTCGGTCGATTCCCTCGGTCACCCGTAACTGCTCCCAGCCGTAGTCCTGAAGCCCGAGGAAGGAGCCGATCTTCTCCGCCGTCGCCGGCAGATAGGGGCGTATGAGCACCGCCAAATCCCTCACCAGGTAGGCGAGATTTGCCAGGAGCCGCTTCGTGCCCTCTGGATCGCTCTCTTTACTCTTCCAGGGCTCCGCGGACTGAAACATTCGGTTTCCGTAGCTCGAAAGGGCAAAGACTTTTCTGAGACCGTCTCGGAGGTGCGCCCACTCCAGCTCCTCGGTTATCTCCGACTCGAGCTTCTCAACCTCTTCCCAGAACTCCTTGGCCCAGGGCTCATTCCGGTCTACATGAACGATCTCCCCGTCGAACTGCTTCATTAGAAAGGTGAAGGTTCGGTTTACGAGGTTGCTGAAGTTTCCAATGAGCTCCCCGTTTACCTTCTCCTGAAAATCCTTCCAGGTAAAGGTGAAGTCCGAGGTCTCCGGTCGATTGTAGAATATGTAGAAGCGCCAGACATCGGCGGGTATACCGGTCTCCTTGGCGTCGTTGCCGAAGACACCTATTCCCTTACTCTTGGAGAACTGTCCCCCCTCGTAGTTCAGGTACTCGCTGGAGGACATGTGGTGAAGCATGGTCCAGTTGTCACCGCTTCCCAGGAGGCTCGAGGGAAAGATAACCGTATGGAACGGAATATTGTCCTTTCCGATGAACTGAAAGAGCTCGACCTCCTCCGGATTCTTCCACCACTCCTCCCATTTGTCGGTGTAGGTTGCGGTGATGGAGATATAGCCAATGGGAGCGTCAAACCAGACGTAGAAGACCTTATCCTGGTACTCCTTTAGGGGAACCGGAATACCCCATTTGAGGTCCCGGGTAATCGCTCGCTCCCGCAACCCGTCACGAATCCACCCCTGGGTCATCTGAATCGCGTTTCTCGACCAGTTACCCTTGACCGACGCCTCCTTCATCCACTCCTGGAGCTTCGGAAGGATCGCCGGCAGGTCGATGTAGAGGTGCGTCGTCTCCCGGACCACCGGGGTGGAGTTGTCGAAGACGCTCCGTGGATCGATAAGGTCCATCGGGTCTAGAAGAGAGCCGCAGTTCTCGCACTGATCACCCCGGGCGTCCTCGTAACCGCACTTCGGGCAGGTGCCGCGGACATAGCGATCCGCCAGAAACATCTCCGACTCCTCGGAGTAGAGCTGCTGTATGGTGCGCTCCTGGATGTAGCCGTTCTTGTAGAGCTTGAGAAAGATATCCTGGGTTATTTCGGTGTGTTCAGGCGTTGAGGTGCGCCCCCACTTATCAAAGGAGATAGTAAACCAGTCGTAGATCTCGGTGTGGATCTTGTAGTACCGAGTGCAGAGCTCCTTCGGAGATATGCCCTCCTCTCGGGCCCTGGTCTCCGTGGCGGTACCGTACTCGTCGGTTCCGCAGACGTAGAGGGTCTCATACCCTCTCTCGCGACAGAACCGGGCAAAGACGTCCGCCGAGAGCACCTGAATGAGATTGCCCAGGTGCGGGATATTGTTAACATAGGGTAGCGCCGAGGTGATCAGTCGTTTCTTCATAAGCTCACACTATACGGAGCGGCCGATGCTTCATCAACTATTGATGTATTGATGGCTCAGGAACCGCCGCCGCTCTCGCTCTCCTGAGCGTCGAACTCGTCTAGGAGTACTTCTACCTCCGCGTCGGCCCGTAGACGCTCGACGTAAGACTCCAGCTCCTCGTTGCTCTTGTTCTCCTGCAGATACTGCTGGATTTGCGACTCCGCCTCCTCGAAGCTCTGTGAACGTCCTTCGCTCTTGTCGGTTACGAGGATAATGTGATAGCCGAACTCGGTCTCCACCACCTCCGAGATCTCCCCGGCCTCGAGGTCAAATGCTGCCTCCTCGAAAGCAGGAACCATCTGCCCTCGCTGGAAGCTCCCGAGTCTTCCTCCGTTGGGGGCGCTCGGTCCCTCGGACTTCTCTCGGGCAACCTCATTGAAGTCAGCGCCATCCACAACCTCTTCCCGGATTTCCTCCGCCCGTCGGCGTGCCTCTTCTTTCTCCTCCTCGTTCAGACCTTCAGTTGTAATAAGGATGTGGCTCGCGTCTACCGACTCCTCCTCCTGAAAGAGCTCAGGGTTTTCCTCGTAGAAGCTCTCCTTCTCCTCCTGGGTCACCTCGATTTCGCTGTATACCTCCTGCTGGAGAAGCTGGTTAATAGTGAGCTGGGTCTCGATGTTGTCTCGGAGCTCTTCCTCCGTGAGGTTCTGCTGAGAGAGGGCATTCTCATACTCCTCATCACTGCCGAACTGGCCACGGATGTTGCTCATTTGCGTCTCAACCGCCGCCTCCTGTGCGTGGAGATCGAGTTCCCCGGCCTGCTGTAGGAGGACTTCCCGGTTGATGAGCCCCGAGAGCACCTGCTCTCGTACCATCACCATATCCTCCTCCGAGAGCTCTCTGCCCTGCTGCGCCATCTGTCGACGGTTGTTTTCCACGAACCGCTCGAGCTCGCTTTGAAAGATCGGCACTCCGTTTACCCGAGCCACGGGCTCATCGCCGATCTCGATTTGCTCCTCCCCCTCGGAAGGCTCCTGTTGCTCGGCTTCTCCGACGGACTCCGTATCCTCGGCGGGTTCCTGAACTTCCTCCGGCGCGGAGCCACAGGAGCTAATGGCGAACACAACCGCCACGAAAAGCACGAAAAGAAGCGGGGTATACCGCTTTTGGTTCACGAAATGCATAGAGACTCCTTGTACCTCTTAGTGGACCACAAATGGGGGGCACTGTAAACCCGCGACGGCACGTTGGAGAGGCACCACGAAGCCGCCAAGCGGCGGCAGAGTGGTGCCGGTATCGCACGCCTACGCCTCGGTAGACTCGAGGAATGAGAGAATGCGGCCGTCCACTTCGTCCTGTCGGGAACGAAGAAGGGAGTGTCCTGCGCCCTCATAGAGGGCGAGCTCTCCCTGTGGGAGCGCCGCCACGGTCCGGTCGAGGATATCTCGATTCAGGTAGGGGTCCTGGTCCCCGGCGACCAAAAGGGTGGGAACCTCGATTCGAGAAACTCTCTCGCAAAGGTTTGCCTCAGCAAATGCCTCGAGCATTAGGGCCACTCGTTCGGGATCCTCGGGGACTCCGAGCAGTTTCGGAAGCATCCAGGCGATCGAGACGAAGAGTGGACGAAGGGAGGAATGGTGATGCAGAGCGCCGGCCATACCGGCGTGAAATTGCCGCCATTCACCCCGGCGAACGAGGTCGGCGAGGCGTCGGAGCTCCCGGGCCATGGGTGGGGCGACTCTGCACCCCACCAGGGCCACCGTAAGGGAGCGGAGCAACTGAGGCGCCGATGCGGCGATTTCCATGGCAATGAGCCCACCGTAGGAAATGCCGAAGAGATGGACCGAAGGGTGGCTGAAATCGAAGAGCGCGTTCATGTAGCTCTCCGCCTCCTCTCGGATGGTGAGCTCCGTCCCTCTTTGCTCCTCCGTCCCCATTTGCTCCTCCGTCCCTCTTTGCTCCCCGTTGCGAAAGAGGTAAATGAGCTGGTAGCGCTGAAGAAAGAGCTCGTAGACTTGGAGCATGCCTTGCAGGGTCAGCCCCTCCACCGGACCGGGTCTGACGTTGAGCTCGTCTATGACGCAGAGAGGAAACCCGCTGCTTCCGAGGCGAATGAAGTTGTGGCCGTTCCTGGTTATCCCCTCTTCCGCGGGTTGTCTCATATCCATAGCGTGAAAGTACCATCCCCGACCCCCCTCCGTCTCCTCTCCGGCGCTCTCGGCCGATTCGGCGCCGGAACCGGGGTGGCCATAGAGATCGCACCTGCAGTTGACGTCTACCTCTATTACAACTACCCTGAATCTGTTTAGATCTTAGGAGGAGATATGTCAGAACGTGACGTCACTCCACCACAGCTGCCCTTCACTCTGAAGCCCAAGACCATCGCGATTATTATCGTAGTAGCGATACTTGTGGCAATTGGTGCAAGCAGTTTCTTCGTGGTGGACCAGACCGAACAGGCCGTGGTGCTGTTGTTGGGTCGCTACAATAGAACCGCCGGACCGGGGCTTCATTTCAAGCTCCCCTTCGGCATTGAGCGGAGTCATACCGTTCCGACTCAGGTTGTCCAGAATATGTCCTTCGGGTTTCGAACCGAACGGCCCGGGATAACCTCGGTTCGGTCGGACGTCGACTATCCGGAAGAGTCCATTATGCTCACCGGAGATCTCAATATCGTAGATGTTGAGTGGATCATTCAGTATCGGATCGTGGATCCCCAGGCGTGGCTCTTCAACGTCGAGAGCCAGGAAAAGACGATCCGCGACATTTCCCAGTCCGTGGTCAATGAGCTCGTCGGCGACCGGGCGATCGTCGATGTCCTCGGTAAGGAGCGACCGCCGATCGAAACTCAGGGCCAGGAGAACATGAACGAAATTCTTCAAGACTACGGTCTCGGCATTAACGTGACCGCCGTGCGGCTCCAGAACATCGTTCCCCCCGCCGGGCGGGTCCAGGACGCCTTTGAGGACGTCAACCGGGCGGTGCAGGATATGAATCGGCTTATCAACGAGGGTCGGGAAGCGTATAATGAGGAAATTCCCCGGGCTCGAGGGCAGGCGGACCAGATGGTTCAGGTCGCCGAAGGATACGCCGCGGAGCGGGTCAACGACGCCCAGGGTAACTCGGCGCGGTTCGACTCCGTCCTCGGCGAGTACCAGCAAGCGCCGGAAACCACCAGAACCCGGCTCTACTTCGAAATGGTCGAGAACGTCTTCCGAGAGCAGGAGGAGACCCAGCTGGTGGATCGAAATCTGAGCAATTTCATACCCTTTCTGAACTTGAACCAGGGAACAAGTGGTGAGGGATCTTTTCCGACGGTTCCGAACGAGCAGAATGAAGGGGGCAACCGGTGAAGCGACTACTAACGATTCTCGTCATAGTCGGGATCCTTCTCGTGATCGTCATCGCCCTCGGCCCCTTCTACGTGGTGAACGAGGGTGAGCAGGCGGTTGTTCTACGGTTCGGAGAGATAGTCGATACCCAGACTCGTGCGGGACTCAAACTGAAAACCCCGGTGGTGGACAACGTAGTTAAGTACTCTGCCAAGATCCTCTCCTGGGACGGCGACCCGAGGCGGGTACCAACGGCTCAGAACCAATTTATCTGGGTGGACACCACCGCTCGCTGGCAAATCACCGACCCCGAGCTCTTCTACGCCTCGGTCACAACCATGGAACAGGGGTACTCTCGCCTAGATGACATTATCGAGAGCGCCGTGCGGTCGGTCATATCCCGGAACAGTCTGGAAGAGGCGGTCCGCAGCACGAATCTGATTAACGAGATCGAGCGAGAAGCTCCGGTCTCCGCCGACGCCGCGGGGGAACAAATAGATGAGGAGGGGTTCGAGGAAATCGCCGATCTCATCGACATTGTTCAGAATCAACCGGAAATCAACCGGGGACGCCGGGAGTTGAGCGATGAGATGAAGGCGCTCGCCTCCGAGACGACTCCCTCCTACGGGGTGGAGCTCGTAGACATAGTGATAAGGCAGATTCGCTACTCCGACGATCTAACCGAGAGCGTCTTCGAGCGGATGGTCTCGGAGCGGCGGCAGATCGCGCAGGCGTACCGCTCCTACGGTCAGGGGCGAAAGCAGGAAATCCTCGGTCAAATGGAACGGGAGCGCGCGCAGATCCTCTCCGAGGCGCGCAGGGAGGCGGAGACTATCCGCGGCGGGGCGGATGCGGAGGCAGCGGCCGTCTATTCAGGCGCTTACGAGCAGGACCCAGCGTTTTTCGAGTTCTGGAGAGCGGTTCAGTCCTACGAGAGCATCCTCCCGAGGTTCAGAAAGACCCTGACAACCGATATGGACTACTTCCGCTTCCTCCACGATGAGCAGGGACAGGAGTAGCCCGGAACACAGTTATCTAATGCAGAGGGGGCGGCTCCAAGGGCCGCCCCGCGCATTTCCGGATCGACCGGAGGATAAGCCGGTTCTTGCACTACCCATTGCTCGCTGATACCATGCCGACCATGCCGCAGCAGCCGTTCTCCGCTCTTCTAAAGGACCTCCCGGTATCGAAGCAGCGCGGACCTCGGGAGCATCTGATTTCGAGCATAGCTTTTGACTCCCGGGACTGCGAGGAAGGCTCCCTCTTTGTCGCTCTTCCCGGGTTCCACGTAGACGGCCACGATTACATAAACGAGGCGGTCCGCCGAGGCGCGAGGGCGGTGCTCTGCAATCGCCTTCCGCGGGATCCCGCCCCGGACGTAGCCTACGCGGTGGTTCCAAACACCCAGCACGCCCTCTCTCGCGCCTCCTCGGCGCTCTACTCCGAGCCCTCCCGCCGGCTTCCGGTAGTGGGCGTCACGGGCACCGACGGAAAGAGCACCACGGTCTTTCTTATCGACCAGCTCCTGGAGGCCGTTGGGGAAGAGAGCGGCTTTCTATCCACCGTGGCAAGAAAGGTCGACATCGGTGTTGAGAAGAACCCCTACCGGCAGTCGACCCCGGAGGCCCCGCAGATTCACGAGGCGCTCTATCAAATGGTCGAAAACGGCAAACGATTCGCAGTCCTCGAGGCCACCTCCCACGGCTTGAGTGAGAAGACCGGTCGACTGAAGGATGTACTGTTCCAGGCGGCAGTTTTTACCAATATCACCCACGAGCACCTGGAGTTTCACGGCACCTTTGAGCGATACCGAAGTGATAAGGCAAACCTCTTTCGCGCGCTGGACCGAACCAGGAGCTTGAGCGAGCACGACGTGGACGTGCCGGTCTTCGGCGTGGTCAATGAGGGAGATCAAAATGCCTACTACTTCAAGCAGGCGACCCGTCAGGAGGTGCTCACCTACGGCTGCAACGTCGAAAGCGCGGACCTGGAAGCGACGGAGATCGAAGGGGATCTCGCCGGAACCAGCTGCCTTCTACGCTGGGGCAAGGAGGCGAGACGAATCCACATTCCCCTCGTGGGCACCTTCAATGTCGAGAACACCCTCGCGGCGCTCCTGACCGTGGCTACGCTCCTGGACCAGGATCCGCTCGATTTGGCGGACCACGTCACCTCCTTGCGATCGCTCCCCGGCAGAATGAGCCGAATCACCGCCGAGGGCGCTCCATTCAACCTCATTGTCGACTACGCCCATACCCCCGGCTCCTTCGAGCGGGTCCTGCCGATGATCAAGGAGCGCACGGAAGGCCGGCTCATTCTGCTCTTTGGCTCCGCCGGCGAACGGGACCTTAAGAAGCGACCGATCCAGGGGAGCCTGGCGGCAACCTACGCTGAGGTGGTGATCCTAACCGACGAGGACCCCCGGCTGGAGGACTCCATGGAGATTCTCGAGCAGATCGCCAGGGGAGTTCGGGAGCAGTGGGACTCAACCGGTGCCAAGGGCGTCCTCGAGCTCATTCCGGATCGCACCGAGGCTATCGAAACGGCAATTAAACGGGCTAAGAAAGGGGACTCGATTCTCTGCCTCGGTAAGGGGCATGAGTCCTCCATACTCTACGCCGACGGACCCCGTCCGTGGGATGAGGAAGCAGTTGCCCGCGAGCTTCTAACGAAGCACGGTTACGAGGTGAGACGCTGATCGGCGGGAGGACGCCACATCCCTCCACCCATGGCCACCGGTGCTACCGCACCGAGGAATCCACTTCTCTCACCAGTGGTTATAGGACATGACGCGGCTGAGGGGGAAACGACGGCTCGGTTCTTCCTCTTCCGGAGCAGGGTGCCCGATGAGAAGGAGCATGACGACCCGCATGGAGTAGGGAACCGTGAGAAGCGATTTCACCTCCTGCTCCCGGAAGGTGGTGATGGGGCAACTCCCGAGCCCTTCGTGTACCGCTTGGAGCATCATAAAACCCGAGGCGATGCCGAGGTCCACGGGATAGGAGAGCTGGCCGTTGGGCATCTTGTAATCCACGTTAGTGGTGCAAAGGGCGATCTGTACCGGTGCCTGGCCCACCCACTCCTGTCCGAAGCAGGCGTTTTCGATACTCTTCCTGAGTTCCTCCTCGGTTATGACAATAAACCGCCACGCCTGCCGGTTTTTTGCGGATGGGGCAAGGCGACCGGCGTTGAGAATGGACTCTATGCGCGCCCTATCCACCGGTTCCTCGGTGAATCGACGGACACTATACCGTTCTTCGATCTCTCTGAGCAGGGGCATGCTTTCTCCCGTCTTGACCTTACACGTAACCTGACCTATCTTCAAGGCGCCACATGGGGCGGAAGCTGCTTCTCTTCCTCAGTATAATATCAGTACACCTCCTTTTCTCCCAGCACCTCTCCGCTCAGGAGCGGCTCGGGGAACTCCTGAGGCGGAATTCTCCGGCTCCGGAAGGGACGGAGGCGGAACGGGCGCGACTTACGGCGTTAGAGGCGTATCTCGATGAAGCCGGGGTCCCAGTGGAGCGCGCTCCGGTAAGTACGGGCCCAGCGGTCCACACCTTCGCACAGTATCTCCTGGCGAATCCTCGCACAATTGATGAGGCCCCCCTGACCATAGTGGTACCGGTAAACGCTCCGACCCCCTCTCTTCTAATGGGCACGCGCATCGCCGCGGAGAGCGTAGCCCGAGGCGACCCAATGCCGGTTCTCTTTCTCGGCGGTGCCGAGCGGGACGCTGTAGGCCCCGCCTGGGTGGCGAGCAGGCTCGCCGGCCTTCCCGGTGAACGGCACGTGGCGGTTCTCTCCTTCGACACGGTGGAGCGGGGCATGCTCGTGGAGGGGGGCACCGCCGGAGACGTGGCTCCCTTCCACATGCTCCAGGCGGTCCGGGCCGTCTCCTCAGCGGAGCTCCGCTTCGGTATAGCGGGAAACAGGCTCCAACTCGCCCGCCTAGGGCTCTCCGTGCCGGAGCAGCCCGTGGGTCACCTCCTCTCCCGGGGGGTGCCGGCGATTCAGATCACCAACGCGCAAGGTCCTGGGCCGGCACGCTGGGCCTCGGCTCTCCTATTCGGGGACAGGACTCCCGTGGAGGAGTCCCTCATGCTCGAGAGAATATTGGAGCTCCCCCGCCTGCTCCCTCGAGAGATCGAGTGGGAACGGAACTACGCAGTGCTCCAGGGAGGCCCCGTCTATCTCCTGCTGGGAGAAGGAGAGCTTCTCGGCATCGGTGGGCTTCTCCTTATTTCCATGCTTCTCTTCGCCGTATCGCGGCCGCACCGCGTGAAAAGATACGCCCGGATAATGGGCAAGAACGACTGGCAGCTTCCGGTGCTCTACGGCGCCGTAGCGGTCTATCTCTTCTTCGCGACGATGCTCATCGACACGATTGCCTTCGTTCGGAGCTTTCCAACCCTTTGGACCTACGCCCCGGTCATCACCTTTGCGGCGAAGCTGCTGCTGGCGATTACTCTCTTCGGCCTCAGCCACGAGGCGCTCCGCAAGGCGCTCTTCTCGCAGAACTCGAGCTTTTACTCCGGCTGGGCTCTGACACTCAATCTTCTGGCGCTCATCGTTCTACTCTTTTTGAACCTCGCCTTGAGCTTCTATTTTATCTTCACCTTTGCGCTCACCTTTCTCTTTAGTTATGTTCGCCTTCCCTGGCTCAAGCGACTCTCCTTCTCCCTCGCCCTTCTGCCGCCACTCTTCTTTGTCTTCACGGTCCTGGAGCGAGGCGAAGACCGCATCGCCCGAGTTCTTATCAGCTCCCCAACCGAGGCAACGCTCCTCATTTCGCTCATTCTCCTTCCCTACCTGCTTATGCTCTTTCGTCTCGATTTGCTCCGTCGGACCCGGCCGTGGCGCTGGTTTGCCCGGCACGCGAACGTTCGTAGGTCGATCACCGCCCTCTTGGGCATAGGCGGCCTGGTGGTTCTTTTCTTCTACGATCCCTTTGGCCACACCGTTCCGCTCCCCGTGACGGTAGAAGAAAGCATTGCCGAGGCTCACACTCTCACGGTTTCCGCACCGCGACCTCTTTCGGAGAGCTCGATACGCATTGGCGAAGAGGTGGAAATGGCGTGGCCGGAGGGAGAACGTTCGGTCTCTCTTGAGCTTTCGGGAAGACCGGATCCCTTGAGTGTCGAGCTCGACCGGAGGGAGTTCCTTGGGCGTACGCAGTTGCGCTACACCGTTGCCGCCACCGAGGCGATACGAAGCTTTGAGGCTGTTCTAACGGGCGTTCCGGAGCTGACCATCCATGAGTCCGACTTTCCCGTCATCGAGCGCGAGGGAGAGCTGCGGGTGGTTGTGGGCGAGAACCCGCCTAATCCGCTTCTCATAGAAATCGTGGTTGAAGGGAGCGAAGCGCCTGATCTGGCGGTTACCGCCACCCTGGACCGTCCGGTCTCTCCGGTAGGAATCGACTCCTCCGAGGCGATATCGGTCTCCGCCTCCACCACGGTGCGAACGCTCTTAGAGGCGCAGGAAGAGTGAGTTGGTTCTTTCACGTAGACATGGACGCCTTCTACGCCTCGGTGGAACAGCTCGACAACCCTGAACTCCGGGGCAAACCGGTCATTGTCGGGGGCCGACCGGGATCTCGCGGCGTGGTCGCCGCCTGCTCTTATGAGGCCCGACTCTTCGGGGTCCACTCGGCGATGCCCACGAGCGAGGCCTCGAGGCTCTGCCCGGAGGGGATTTTTCTGCCGGTCCGAATGAAGCGATACCAGCAGCTATCCCGATCGATAATGGGGATCTTCGGTGATTTCACACCGGAGGTGCGGCAGATCTCCGTGGACGAGGCGTTTCTCGACATGAGCGGCACCGAGCGCCTCTTCGGCCCCGTGGAGGAGAGCGCATCCACCCTCAAGAAGCGAGTGAAGGAGGAGAGCGGCCTTACCATCTCCGTCGGCGTCGCTCCGAGCCGTTACCTTGCTAAGCTGGCGAGTGATGTCGACAAGCCCGACGGTCTCTGCATCGTTCGTCCCGGGGAGGAAGTAGGGTTTATTGACAAGCTCCCTCTCAAGAAGCTCTGGGGCGTTGGGAGGCAGCTACGGCGACGATTGGAGTCTCTCGGTTACGACACCCCCAAAAAGATTAGGGAGGAGTCGATCCACACCCTTCGCGGGCTCTTCGGTGCGAGCTCCGGAGAGTTTCTGCACAAGGTCTCCCGAGGCGAGGATCCGGGGATCTACAGCGGGGAGGCGCTCTCCCACTCAGTCAGCGCCGAGCGCACCTTCGAATCGGATATCGTGGACCAGAAGGTCCTGGAGGAGAAGCTCCTCGCCCTCTCCGAAGAGGTGATGGAACGGTGTTACGACGAAGGGGTGAGCGGTGCCGTGGTGCTCCTAAAGCTCCGGGACAGCGAGTTCAATACCGTTTCCGGGCGCCGCTCCTTCTCGGTACCCATCGGGAGCTCTCAGGAGCTCTACCTCGAGGCGAGGAAGCTCTTTCTCGCCAAATGGAATCCCCCTACCCCGCTCCGCCTCCTCGGCGTGGGGGTGGGAAAGGTACTCCCCCACGAGGAGAGTCAGGGGGAGCTCTTTGATCAGGAGAGCGGGCGGCGGCAGCGCCGTCTCGAGCAGACGGTCCACGAGCTCAAACGGCGCTTCGGAGACGTTTCTCTCGGTAGGGCGAGCAGGCTTACCGCCCCGGAGGAGCGCAACGGGGAACCGGAGGGCTAACTCTCCTCCCGGAGCTCCTTCGCCTCCTTGAGTTGCCGTGCCGCCTCCTCGCTCAGGCTCCTCCGTCCCTCGAGCTCGGCGATAGCCTCTTCGAGGATGCGAGCCGCCTCCGCCTCGTCGGACATGTCGGGAATCGGAACGGTTCCTTCGAAGTAATACCCCCGTTCGAGTTCGCTCTCCGCTCGCCGAAACGCTTCTCGCTTCTTCTCGTGTTCCCGGTTTCTTTTCCGCTCGTTCCAGTCCCGGGATAGCAGAGCCGCCGCAAGCTTGACCTCGAACCCCTCTCGGCGCTCCTCGGCTTCTCCTGAGGCGAGCTGTTCCCGGTGGAGAGCCACGGAGCGTCGGGCGAGACTCACCGCGTAGTCCGCGTTGCCGAAGGAGACGAGGGAGGGGACTTTCTCGTAGAGCTGCCCGAGAACGTAGTAGCTCTCGGCGTGCCCCGGCTCCCGTTCGATCGCCTCCACCAGGAGTTGCCGCATCGGATCAGCCTTAAAGAGGCTATTGAGAACTCCCTTGGTCTGCCCCCAGCGACCGATATTCGCCGCCTTCCAGAAGTAGCCGAGGTGGTTATTGGAATCCGCCTCGATCGCTCGGTCAGCGTAGCCTTCACCCTCTTCGAAGATCGGCAGCAGCACGTCCTCCCCGGCTCCGGCGTCCCGTCTGCGATCTCCCAGGGCGAGGGTCGACCTCGAAAGTCTCCAGTACACCTCCGCTCGCTCCCCATCGCTTCCAGCCCGGTCCAAGGCGTTTTCGAGAAGGGAGATCGCCTCTTCGAAATTGTCCTCCCGATGAGCGTGGTCCGCCGACTCTAAGCTCTCCGAAAGCTGCCCAAAGGCAGTGGCAGCTGCGAGGAGCAGCAATGCAACAAAGCCGAACCGTCTAACCATGGTACCTCCTCTACGCTATGCTGAGCCCCGCCGTGGGGCTCACGCTATTTCCGGTAGTCGATCCTTCAGCAACCCCGCGAGCTCCTCCAGGAACCCTCGGTCGCTCTCATCGAATGCCGCCTTTCGGTGGGAGTCGATGTCGATCTCCCCGAGAACTCTCTCGCCTCTCATAATCGGGACGACGATCTCCGACTTCGTCTCCAGAGAGCAGGCGAGGTAGTTAGACTCGCCGTTTACGTCATCGACGACGACCGTCTCCTCCCGCTCCGCCGCCTGGCCGCAGACTCCCCGACCAAAGGGAATACGTAAATGGTCCGTCGGGGCCCCTTCATAGGGGCCAAGAGCGAGGGTTCGGCTCCCGGGAACGGTGAGGTAAAAGCCGAACCAGTTGTAGTGCTCCACCTCGCTCTGGAGGTAGGTCGCTATGCGCTGCAAGGCGGTTCCGTTGTCCTTCGTCCCTTCCAGTATCCCCCGGCACTCCTTCAAGAGTGCCGCTCCATTGACATTGGCCATGAGCGTTACTATACAGAGTTCCATGGTCAACATAAACCCACATTTTGAGAAGCTACAGAACTCCTATCTCTTTATCGACATCGCCCGTCGGGTAGAGGCGTTCGCAGTGGCGAACCCGGGGCGGGAGATCATTAAGCTCGGCATCGGTGACGTAACGCGTCCTCTCACCCCGGCGGTTCTTTCCGCGATGCACGAGGCGGTGGATGAGATGGGAAAGGCTGAGACCTTTCGGGGCTACGGTCCGGAACAGGGGTACGGATTCCTCCGAGAGGCGATCGCGAAGGCGGACTTTCAAGAGCGGGGTGTCGATATCGACGCCGACGAGATCATCGTCAGCGACGGGGCAAAGTGTGACACCGGTAACTTCCAGGAGCTCTTCTCCGTGGACTCGGTGGTGGCCGTGGCGGACCCGGTCTACCCGGTCTACGTGGACACCAACGTCATGGCCGGGCGTACCGGCACCGCGAGGGAGGGGCGGTACGACGGGTTGGTCTATCTCGAAGGGAACGAGGAAAACGGCTTCGTACCTCCTCCCCCGGCTGAACACGCGGATATTCTCTACCTCTGTTTTCCAAACAACCCCACCGGCGCCGTTGCAACTAAGGAGCAACTGGCGGCGTATGTGGAGTACGCCTATCGGGAGAAGGCGATCATCCTTTTCGACGCCGCCTACGAGGCGTTTATCCGGGATGATTCCGTGCCGAAGTCGATATTCGAGATCGAAGGGGCCAGGGAATGCGCCGTTGAGTTTCGAAGCCTCTCCAAGACTGCCGGCTTTACCGGCACCCGCTGCGCCTTTACGGTGATCCCCGAGGAGTGCCGCGCCTTCGACCGGGAGGGGACGGAGCGCTCCGTGAGGGAGCTCTGGCTTCGGCGACACACCACAAAGTTCAACGGTGTCTCCTATCCGGTACAGCGCGGCGCCGCGGCGATCTACAGCGCGCAAGGGCGAAGAGAGTCCCGGGAGCTTACGGACTACTACCTCCGAAACGCCCGACAGATCCGTTCGACCATGGAGGGGCTCGGATACAACTGCTACGGCGGGGTCAACAGCCCGTATGTCTGGGTTGCCGCCGCAGGCTCCTCCTGGGATCTCTTTGACAAGCTCCTCAACGAGGCGGCGGTGGTGACGACTCCCGGTGTCGGCTTCGGCAAGGCGGGAGAAGGTTTCATTCGCATCAGCGGCTTTAACGACCGTGAAAAGGTCGAGGAGGCTCTCAGACGGATAGAGCGCGCCGTGAGCTAGCTTGTCTATTACCCGGAGGCCGGGGGAAGCATTGACTTCCCTCTACCCACATCCTATGCTTTACGGAACGCATCCAAAAGAGTACCTAATGGCGTACGTCCCGATCACCCGCAAGGTGAATCTGCTTATTATCGCCGCTCTCATCCTGGGGATCGGCTCCGTGACCTTCTATCTCGCCGCCTCACTCTTTACAACTATTGAGCAAACGAGGCAGAAGAGCCTCGTACAGGAGTCGGAGTTGGTCTACGAGGCGATAGAGCAGCTCATGGTACCCGGGGAGGCACCGCTGGTCGTCAACTACTTCAGCGGCCTACGGCAGATCGACGTGGGGTATCAGGTCGCCCTCTACAGAATCGACGGCGTCCCCGCCTTCTCGGATAACGCGACCATCCAAGAGGTGAACGAGAATATTGGCTCACCGATGTTTTCTCTCGTACCTGAACGGCAGGAAGGGTTGACGCCGCAGCAGGCGCTGCCGCCCCTGGACGAAGCGCGCTTCGCCCAAGCCACGGCGATTCCTCCGACGGACGTACTCTACCAGCTGGCACGGGATGGAGAACACTTCGCCAGGGTTCATCGGAGCCTTATCAATCTGCCCAAGTGCGCCGAGTGTCACGGCAGCGATCACACGCTCCGCGGCGTAATCGATATCCAGTCGAACGTTACCGAGAGCGTCCGTCAACAACGCAGCAGCGTCCTCACCGCCTCTCTCTTCTTTCTCGGCCTCGTACTCGTCGCCGGGGCCACCTTATCGGCGGTGCTCCGGCGCATCGTCATTACTCCGGTGCAACGAATCGGCGCCGTCTGTGAGGCGGTCACCGCGGGCGACTTCGATCAGCGCGTGCAGCTCCCGCAGAACGATGAAATCGGACGCCTCGGACGGACGGTAAACACCATGGTTCAGGGTCTAAGGGAACGATTTCACCTTTCCCGCTTCGTCTCGGGCTCGACGATTGAGTCGATTCAAACGGAGGCTACCGGGGGCACCGCCCTGGCAACGCTGCTCTTTGCGGATATTCGCGGCTTCACCGCTTACACCGAGAGCCATCCGGCGGAAACCGTCGTCTCCACGCTAAATCGATTTCTAAACCTCGAGACGGAAGTGATCGTGGAGGAAGAGGGAGACGTGGACAAGTACGTCGGAGACGAGGTTGTTGCGGTCTTCTCCGGAGAGGACGCCTCCCTGCGAGCCTGTCGGGCCGCGGTGGAGATTCAACGCCGTCTGGTGGCGAACCCGATAGACACTGGAGGCCCGCCTCTCCAGGTAGGCATCGGGGTGCACCAGGGGGAGGTGATCATGGGAGCCATCGGCTCGGAGAATAGAGCGGATTTTACCGCCATCGGTGACAATATGAATACCGCCTCCCGCCTCTGCAGTGCTGCTCAAGGGGGAGAAACGATTATATCCGAGTCCGTCCGGAATTCGGTCTACACCGAGTTCAACCTGGACGGCCCCTACCGTCTCCGGGTCAAAGGGAAGCGGGAACCACTTCGGGTCTACAAGATCCTCGGAGGGGCCGGAGGTCACGCATGAAAAACGCTCCCTTCCTGCAAGGAGAGCGGGACCGATCGGGAGGTAGCCGTCTCGCCCCGGCGCTGCTCTGGAGTTCTCTCCTTCTCCTTCCGCTCCTACTCCTGACCGGCTGCCAGGGGAGCGAAAGAGCGGATCTACTGGTGAGGACCGAACACGATGGATGGGCCCGAACGACTACCGATTCCCTTAGCTTTCCCGTTCCCGGTCACGGCTCCGGGGAGCGCCGAATCTTCATAAACGAAGTGGGAGAGCGTGTCGAGCCACCGTCGAGCCGGGAAGAGGGGTGGGACTACCCGCGGGGCACCGTCATCCTCAAGGAGGTATATCCCTCGCCGGACCCACCACGGGACGCGCCTCCGGACTCCTTGGCGATTATGGTCAAGCAACCGGACCATCCGATGAGCCGGGGCGGCTGGATCTGGATCGTTAAGCAGCCAGGCAGCGGCGAGGAACGGATCTTTACCGAACAGTTTTGCATTACCTGCCACGCCAACGCCAACGAGGAGCACCCGTACGGCGACGGAAATGCGCGGGAAGAGTTCAGGGACTATGTCTTCTACCCCTACTCGGATGAGCAGCCTCAGGACTGAAGCTCGTTTACCAGGGCGTCGAAGAGGGTAAGCATGTCCGCCGTGGTTTTTCGGAGCCGGGAGGCGAGGATTTTGGAAATGGCTCGAGTTACGGGAAGACCGATGGACGGATAGTTGTCGCCCAGTTTTACAAAGTCCCCCTTGGTAATGACGAGGAACTCACTATCCTCCGTCGCCCTTACCGAGGCGGAGCGCTTATCGTCATCAATGAGAGCGAGCTCCCCGAAAAAGACGTTGTGCTCCGAGCGCAGGCGTACCACGGTGTACTCGTCCCCGGCGCGGGTGCGCTTTTTGATCTCCACGGCACCGCTGTAGACGATATACATCTCGTCGCCCACGTCACCTTCTTTGATCACCGTCTCGCCCTTTCGCGCGGACTTCACCTTGCAGATCCCCATGAGCTCCCGGAGAAACTCCTCTTTGGAGCTAATCTCCTCGAAAATCGGTATCTGCTTGAGCTTTTCGAGGATCGCTTGATTCTCAGCCATTCCCGCCTCGCTCCAGGACGATCGCAAGAGAGTGCCGCTGCACCGTATGGTCGTCCTCTGGCAAAAAGATCGGGTTGTTCACCTCTAACCCTTTCACCTTTTGCAAATTGCTTACCAGTTGTGAGACATCTGAGGTCTTCTGAGCGTCCCGGAGGGCCTCCATTTTCATTCGATTCGGACTTCCGGTGTTCTCGAGCACCCCGAGAAGCAAGCGAGAGGAGGTCTCGCCAAAAGAAGCGCGGAACTCACCGTAGGAGCCGTTTACGAAGCGCTGGGGAATCGGCTCCGTCAGCAACTTCGAACCGCTCTCATCGCTGGTCAGAAGGTCGTAGATTATGTGACTCATCCCGTTGGTTACGGAGGTGCTCGCGAGCATCTGTCGACTAAAATCGCGGCTGAAAAGAATCTCGTCGCACTGCGCGTGCTTGAGATAGCTCTCGTACTTCTTGTCGAGAACCTCCGCGGTCACATAGACATCCTTCGCCAGAGCCTTGCAGGTGAGCACCGTCATAACCGTCTTCGAGTCGACCTCACTTACCGCACTCGACTCCAAGGTGTCCGCGAGGATAAGAACCTTCCGCGCCTGGGAGACGTTGGAGCGTCTCAGAGCCAGCTCGGAGAAGTAGTCGCCCCGAACGAACTTGAGTCCCCGGAGGTTCTCGTCTTCCTTCAGCTCCTCAACTCGCTCGGGCTCCACGTTGGAGACGATTACCACACCCTCGGACTCGTACTCGCTCGAGGCACGAAGTATGCTGAGAAGGATCTCCTTCATGTCCTCCTTCCAACCGCAGATAATGAGATGACCCTTTACTTTTCGAAAATCCATAAGTCCCCTCCGGGCCTTGGTGTTACGGTCTACCAGCAGTGAGGCGAGAGTTCCCGAGAGCAGGCTCATGCCTCCCACGCCAATGAGAATCGTCAGGACCGCAACAAGTCGGCCCCCGGTGGTTACCGGAACCTTGTCCCCGTAACCGGTGGTGCTAAAGGTGATAATCGCCCACCAGAGGCCGTCCATGACGTCGATGAACTGCTGGTTTCGTCCGAGCTCGAATAGGTAGATCGAAACGCTGGCCAGAGCGAAGAAGAGCGCAAAATAGATCACCGGTTTGGAGTACTGAGAGTGGCGAAGCCAGTTCTGAAGCGCGTTCGCAAGCTTTCGTAACATCGAGACGACCTTCTGAAGCTATTGTCGGCAGGTTCCGGTGATCTGATCAGCCTGAAAGAGGGGATTTACCCCCGGGTGAAGCTGGTCTACACTGCTCTTCTATGGATCAGATCCAAGAGGCTCTCGAGGGCGCCCTCGAGGCTCGGCGCCACGCCTACGTACCGTATTCCAACTTTCCCGTCGGCGCCGCCGCGAAAGTGGCCGGCAAGGCGGAGATCGTCTACGGATGCAACGTGGAAAACGCAAGCTTTGGCGCCACCGTCTGCGCCGAGCGGAACGCAATCTTCACCGCCGTGGCCAAGTACGGACGGGTCGCCTTCGATTTTCTCATGGTTCTAACCGAAGCGAATCCTCCGGCAGTGCCCTGCGCGCTCTGTCTTCAGGTTATGGCTGAGTTCTGCGACCCGAAGATGCCCATACACCTCGCTACGCCCGAAGGAGTTCAGCGAACGCTTCTCCTCGAAGAGCTTCTCCCGGAGCCTTTTACCGCCTTCGGCTGAGAGACACCGTCTCCCCCGGCCCAACCCGCTGCTCCGTCTCGTCGAGGCGGACAACCGGAGCCCCCGGGTTATCCTTCCCGGAACTCACCTCAATCTCGTCCGGCGTCACCTCCACCGAAAGCCGGTTGCCCCGCCAAGAGAGGGAGAACCGCAGCCGCGTCCACCGTTCCGGCAAATGCGGATGAAAGTCGAAGCCCTCCTCGGTGGCTCTCAGTCCGGCGAAACCAATTGTCACCATTTGCCACGCCGCTCCGCAGGCGGCGGTATGTATACCACCGATAAAGGTGCCACCGCTCACCGCTTTACTACTATTGAAGAGGTCTACGGTCCCGGACTTGAGAAAGTAGTCGTACGCCTCCTCGACGTGGCCGATCCAGCTGGCGGTTATCGAGTAGACCGAGGGGCTCAGGGAGCTTCCGTGCTGGGTCCTCGGCTCGTAGTACTCCCAGTTGCGTTTCATCGTCTCTCGGTCGTAGACGTCGGGGTGGAGCATAAAGAGCTGGGTCACGTCGGCCTGCTTGGAAACCTGAGTCGCCACGGCGATGCCGTTCGGCCACCCCCAGTACTCCCCGGGGTCCTTGAGCCGCTCTTTGAGCTTCTCCGGGGTGATATCCTCGTGGTCGAAATAACCGTCAAACTGCTCGATAAGCCGATCCTCCTCTCGGGGCGTCGGCACGTAGAGGCGGTCGGCTATATCGCGCCACGTCTCGAGCTCTCCGGGCTCCACGCCAAGACGCCGGTCCAGCTCCTCGAGAAACGCCGGGTCCTCCTCCTCGAGTTCGCGCCGGAGGCGCAGGGCGAACTCCAGGGCAAAGCGACACTGGTAGTTCGTGAAGGCGTTGTTATCCACGTTCTCGTGGTATTCGTCCGGACCGAGAACCCGGAGAATCTCGTATCGATCCCGAGCTGGAGCGTAGTGCACCCTAGAGTAGATAAACCGGGCGACTTCCATGGCGATCTCGGCACCCCCCTCCTTCAGAAAGGAGCGGTCGCCGGTTACCTCGAGATACTTGGAAACGGCGTACACAATGTCCGGACTAATGTGTATCTGCCAGTCGTTGAAATGGTTGCGTATCTTTCGCCCCGAGAGGACGTCCACGAAGAAGTAGGAAGGACAGATCTCTTCGCCCGTGTCGCCGCTGATCCAGGCGTAGAAGGCGCCCTCATAGCCGAGGTCCCGCGCCTTCTTTCTCGCACCGTTTAGGGTCTTATACCGGTAGGTTAGAATGTTCCGGGCGATCTCGGGGCGGGCGTAGAGAAACATCGGGAGATTGAAGATTTCCTGGTCCCAAAACGCCGCTCCCTGGTACGCCTGGCAGGAGAGACCCCGCGCACCTATGGGCAGGTGGTCGGTGTGCGCCGGCGTGGCGATGATGTTGTGATAGCTGTTATATCGCAGGAGCGTCTGGCTGAACTCGTCCCCTTCGATTACCGTATCGTAGTCCCTCCACATCTCATCCCAAATCGACCGATGCTCTCGGAGCGCCGCCTCGTACCCGTGCTTCTCGAGGATGCCCATGTCATCCCGAGCGGCCCCTACGGGATCGTCGAGATCGTTCGAGCTGTAGATGAGAGCGTAACTCTCAATAACCGCTCTTCCCTCCTTGCTCAGCTCCACCTCGAGGTCCCGGAAGACGCTCTTCGCACCGTAGCGAACCTTGTCGGAACGGATGACGCCCTCCTTCACCACGTTCGAGACTGCGCTCACCACGGTAATCGAGTGCTCTCCGGTTACGGCGGTAACGTAGAGTCGCCCTTCCCGGATCGAAGGCTCATAAGAGACAAAGTGTTCGCCGTTGAGGCTCCAGACGTCCCCGTCGATGCCACACTGGACGGCAAGGAGCGCGCCCGGCTCCCCGGTGATTTCTGTTCTGCCGGGGATTGCGTGGAGATTGGCGTAACTGGCAAAGCGCTGTTCGAGATAGGAGCTGATCTTCCTTCCTTCCCAGCTCCCCCGGGCGGTAAAGCGCCCCTGCCGGAACTCGAGCCCGCGGCTGTACTCGGCGTAATCCCCCCGGCCGAGACGAAGGGGTTCTCCGTCCACCTCCACCGAGAGGTAGAGCGGATTCGGAGCGTTTACGAGCTCCTTCCAGGTGCCGTCCGCCATGTCATAGGTGTCCGTGACGATACAGGCGACGTACTCGTCCTTTCGGCTATAGCCGAAGGTCCCGCGATAGCCGAGATAGCCGTTCCCGGTCATGAAATTACTGCCGGTTGCTACAATCTGTTTCGGATCGTAAGAAGTCTCGTGTATGTCCCAGGTGGATTCGGTGTAGAGATTCTCCCGTAGCTCCATCTTCTTTCGCACTCCAATAGTTCGGTGTTAGTTACTTTAGTATAACAACTAACCCGCGCCTTGTCCCGACCATCCGGCGCACCGGCGCGGACGACATTTACCGGTCGTGTTTCGGGAGCCAGACCTTGTTGGCCTTCGCAAAGGATCGCTCCTTGGCAATGAGCAAATAGGAGACAAAGACGAAAACGAGATACGCGAGACTCACCCCCACGGCGGCCCAGAAGTAGATCTCCTGGCCGGTACGGTACCAGTAAGCCGGAAGATTGATCGAGAGGATGAAGGGTATGGCGAACATGAAGGTTAGCCCGGAGGCGTACATGTAGTCGCTCGCCACGGGAGTCTCGAACTCCGGATCGATCACCCTGAGGAGCGCCAATCCCGTGGGCAGGGTACCGGTGGATACGCCGAAGATCATGAGCATACGGTGAAACTGGTGGTCCCGAAAAATGCGGGAGACAAACCAAGGGACCGTGAGAAAAACGAACAGGGAGGCGATCGCAGCAAGGAGAAGAATAGGCAGCATATACGCTTTGACCACGACGATTGAAATCGCCGCAATCGCCGCGGTCACCATCACATCCACGGAAAAACCGGAGATCCGGGTGAGGGTCTGGTTGTCCATGGTGTAGTCCACGTCCAAACCTTTGAGAATCCGCTTAAAGAGAATTCCCATCACCGCCGCAAAGATAAAGCTAATGCCCCAGAGGTTTACGGCCAGCTCCGTCCCCATCGGACCGATTAGTCCGAGTAGAAAGGTGAGAAGCCGAAGGAGGAGGTAGCCGAGGAAGTAAACAAAGAGCACCATTCCGGTGTGGAAAGTCATGGAGTCGATCGCCTCACTTTCGGTGGAGAGTTTTGAACCCGCCGGGCTCAGATGTCCCTTCGGGAAAACACCGGTCCGTACTCCGCCCTTCTTCAATCCCTGAAGAAACTCATCCGTGAGCCAGCCGCGGCGTATACCGTAGTTAATGAGAAAAACCCCGCCGAAGGATGAGACGATAAAACCCAGTGCCGCAAAGGTGAGGCCGATGGTTCCGGCTCCCATGAAACCAAACTGCTCCCACCCCTGACCGATGGCGTACGCCTGTCCGGGACCGAGTACGAAGCCGAGGGGAAGGAGAAAGCCGAAGGCGGGAAAGAGGTCGGGAAACAAGGTCTTAATAAAGAGATAGGTTAAGATGAGTCCGACAAACGCCTGAATCGCGTACTGCGAGAGCACGGAGACCGAGGTGGCAAAGATCCGCTTGTCTCCCTTGGTCCCGGTGGGCTCCGAGCGCCGCAGGGTCATGGCAACGAAGGAGACACTCAGCAGGTGGTAGACCAGCTCCCCGAGGCCCTCCTGGGTTACGCCCATGAGCGGACCGACGTAGTTGTAAAAGGGTAGAAGAATGAAACCCGCAGTCAGCGCGTTGGGAATGAGGTACTTCTGAAAAAACCGCACCCGAGCACGAACCACCGTTGCCAGAAGCTGGGCAAGACCGATCAGCCCAAGATTAATAAAGAGCGACCAGTTGAAATTCATGTACCGATCTTAGCCTAGAAGAGAGTCCGGGTCCACGGAATTTGACGGTCCGGGGCCGGATATTCGGCCCGCAACCGAGCTTAGTGAGAAACTGCGAACTCTTCGCTGCTATCCGGACCCCTCCCATCTATGAGTCCTCGCCCAGCCTCAGGCGATGCCCTTTACCGGGTGCGTCGCTTTCGGTATTTTTAGGCCCATGAGCGACACGACAATGCAGCACAAAACCTTCGATCTGGAGGGCGCGAACTGCACCTCCTGCAAGATCGGCATCGAGCATATGGGGCGACGGCTCAAGGGCGTCGAGGATATTACCGTGGACCGGCAGAATGGCACCATCGAGCTGGACTTTGACGGGAACCCCGAGACCGTTGAGAAGATTGTGGAGTTCGTAGAACGAATTGGCTACGAGGCGACGCCCCGGGAGTAGATACACGGCGGGCCGAGACGCGGTGACAGGGGCGGATGGCCGGTCCGAGCGCCCGGGGCGGCTACCCTTTCTTCATCGCCACTTGCCGGTTTAGCTGCGAGAGCCGCTGCGCCAGGAGTCGCGCGAGAAAGATGCCGTAGTGGGGCCGTTCCTTTATGACCGAGACAAAGTGGTGCTTGGAAATCGGAATCAGCACCGACTCTCCGGAGGAGACCACGGTGGCGGACCTTCGGTCGCCGAGTAGAAAGGACATCTCTCCGAGAAAGAGGTCATTCGGCGTGAGCGTTGAGAGCTGCTGATCTCCGGAGTAGATTCCCAGCCTCCCCGCAGCGATGTAGTAGAGGTAGTTGGACGCTTCCCCCTCCCGAAAGACAACCTCGCCGTCCTGAAACCGCTTCTCCGGCTGCGCCTCGAAGAGCGTGGGCCGGGTGTTCGCAGCCTCCAGGGTGTGGGGTAGCTCGAAGGAGACCTGGTTGCCGGCATTGTTGTACCGAAGGTTTTCAATGTAGTGCGAGGCCATCCTGATGCCGTGACCGTGCATCTCGAGGCTGCCATCGTCCCCACTCACCATGCTCTGCCAGTCGAATCCTTCTCCCTCGTCCCGAATTGTGTAGTAGGAGCGTTCAGGGGTGATCTTGTACGAGAAATAGACCCGTTTGTCCCGATTTTCCCGAAGCGATGCCTTCTCGCGGATCAGCGGAATGATATCGCCGTGCCTATTGAGGTACTCGGTCTTCTCCTCGTAGCTGATTCCGCAGTTACCGTGCTCGATTGCGTTCATGAGCAGTTCGAAGAGGGCGACATGAAGCCGCTCCCGGACCTCGTTGTTAACGAAGTTGGCGTTGTACAGGTAGTTCGAGACGAGGTTGGCGTAGGCTCGCACGTTGAACACGTCGTTGTCGAGAACAAAGTTCCCGGAGATGGTCGTAAAGAAGGCGTCCTGCATCTCTCGCTGGAAGAGAATGCTGCGATTCTGAATGAGAATCTTCAGAAGTCGAGAGAAACCCCAGACGAACTCTCCTCTCGGAACAAGGGAGACGATGTTGCATTTCTTGGCGAGCTCCGCGGTTACGGCGGCGTCTTTCCGCTTGTGCGCGCCCACAACCCCGCCGTAGTGGAGCCACGGGTCGGAGACGATTCGGTCAACGAGCCGCTCCGCTTCGATCCTCTCGTCGGAGAAATTGATCAGCGACACTTCCGGGAGCTCGTAGGTTATAAACTCCAGCGCCTCATCGGTGTCGCTCAAGAACTCAGGGTAGAAATAGTTGCGAAATCGGGCACAGATGGTCTCCACCCTATTGTTCAGCTCTCTGTCGGAGCTAATGACGGCCATCTTCCTCATATTTGACTATATCGGCGGTTTTACCGCGAATTGCAAGCCCTCTTCACATTGGGTATCCTCACCATACTACTATGAACGCCCTCAGGCTCTACTACTTCTTCGTTTTTGCAATGTACGCCGTCGTAATACCGCATTACCAGATATTTCTGCGGGCGACAGGGTACACCCCCGCCTCGGTGGGACTGATGATCGGCTTTTTCGAGATCTTCGGAGTGATCGGACCGATACTGCTCGGAGGTCTCGCGGATCGAACGGGCCGTTTTCGGGAGATCAAGGTGGCGACTATCCTCCTGGGGGCGGTCACGATCGCCTTTCTCCTGGCGGACCCGCCCTTTCCGCTGGCGCTCTTCCTCTCGGCACTCACGGGCTTTCTCTTCAAGGTGAGCGTACCTCTAACAGACGCCGTGGCGGGGTCGGTTCTCGCGGACCCCCGGGAGCAGTATGGGCAGGTGCGGGTCTTCGGGAGTATCGGCTTCGCCGCGGCGGCAGTTGCGGTGCCCGCCTTTTCCCTCCTCGACGATAGCGACCCGTACTCCATTATGATCGCCTTTCTCGTTTCCATGGCGCTCTTCGCGGCGGTCGTGCTCCTCATACCACCCCCGTCGCCGCTGGAGGAGGGGGAAAAGCCCGAGACCAACCGAGGAACAGCGACCGGCACCCCGAACGGCCCAACTGCCGCAGCGGCGCCGAGCGCCGGTACCGCCGAAACCGTAACAGCCGGTAACGGCGATCTACCCCTCCTCTTCTGGCTCGTTATAGCGGCGATCTCCGTTGGTAACATCGCCTTCGGCGCGTATAACTCCTTCTTCTCCCTCTACCTCAAGGAGGAGCTCGAAGTACGAGCGGTCACCCTCTTCTGGGCGATCGGAGCGGTGAGTGAGATTCCGATTATCTTCTACTCCGGAAAGCTGATTCGCCGCTTCGGAATCGGTATCCTCCTTACGGCGAGCGCGTTCATTATGAGTGCTCGACTCCTGCTCTACGGGCTGGCTCCAACCGCGGCTCTGGTTGTGCTGATACAGGCGCTCCACGCGGTTACCTTCGGAGTTATGCTCAGTGCGGGGGTAGCCTACGTCAATCAAACCGCCCCTAGGCGGACACGCGGAACCGCCATGGCAGCCTTTGACGCTCTCGGTATCGGTCTGGCGGTCTTTGTCGGTTCCACCGTCGGGGGCTATCTGGTAGAGGCGATCGGCTACACCGGCATGTTCTCCGCTCTTGCGATCGCTCCGGCGGTAAGTGGAGTAATGCTCCTTCTCCTCACGCGCCGGAAGGAAAGCGGCTTGGGAGTCAGCAAACCTCTGCGATAGTCTATTCCGGCCCGGCTGCGGCGTCCCCCGGGGCCACCCGCGATGGTTGCCGGGGGCAGAGCCAAAAAAAGGAGCTGCCCGGGATCTCCGGAACAACTCCTGCTTCGGCGCCCCACGGTAGGGGCGCGGAGGTACGGTTACTTGGAGTAGAACTCGACGATGAGCTGCTCTTCGGCAACAGTGGGAATCATGTCCCGAGCGGGCATAACCTCGACGGTTCCAACCATGTCGTCCTTAGAAACGGAAAGCCAGGGAGGAACCGGACGGGAGGCGTTCTCCGCGAGAAGACTGCGTACGAGCTCCGTGGTCCCCTTCTTCTGCTTGACGCTGATTTTGTCGCCGGGGCGTACGACCGCGGAGGGCACGGTCACCTTCCGCTCGTTGAGCAGGATGTGCCCGTGGCTTACGAGCTGCCGAGCCTGAGATCGGCTGGTGGCCATACCGAGACGATATACCACGTTGTCGAGACGTCGCTCGAGAAGAATCAGCATGTTGTGGCCGGTAACGCCCTTCTGAGTCTTCGCTTTGTAGAAGAGATTCCGGAACTGGCGCTCCGAGAGGCCGTAGGCCCACTTTACTTTCTGCTTCTCCGCCAACTGCCGAGCGTACTCAGTCTGTCGAATGCGCCCCTTCTTCGGCTCTCCCGGGGGATGGGGCTTCTTTTTGAGAAGACGATCGTACTTCGGGTTTCCGTAAATATTAACGCCGAATCGTCGTGCAATCTTTCCTTTGGCCGTGCTATTTCGAGCCATTCAAACAATCTCCTTAACGATAACTGACACCAACCGTGCAGGGAGTTCGCAGCATACCTTTCCCGTCAATCTCTGTCAAGAGCCATCGCACTCTCCCTCGAAGGAAGCGTTACGCTATTTCTTTCCACCAAAGAGATTTCGCAGCTTACCGAGGACTCCTTCCCTCTTTGAGGCGTCCTCCTCGCTCCGTTTTTCCTCATCCCGGCGGGAGTCTCCTTTGGAAGGCACTTTGCGAGGCCGCTCCTTCGCCGGCGCCTTCCGGCTTGCTCCCTCGGCTTTCCTGGTCTCCTCGCTGGGCTTGAAATCCTCACCGTACTTCTGCTTGTAGTACTCCAACCGGTCATCTAGGGAGCTCTCCCTGCTGGGAGCGGCCGTGGGACTCTCTTCCTTCCTCCGCCGTTCGCCCTTGCCGCTTCGGCGGTGGGAGCGCCGCTTGCGCTCGTTCTCCTCCGCCTTGGCATGCTCGTAGCGCGTCGTGGATCGCTCCGCCTCCTCCCCGTGGAAAGCGCCCGTCTTAGGGCGACTCTTGCCCTTTGCCGGGGCGCTCTTTCTCGGCCCCCCGGAACGACCTCTGCCGCCCCCTCTACCGCGATCTCGGCTCTCTCTGCCGCCCCGTTCCCGACCATCGAAGCGCCCGCCTCTATCGCGGTCACTCTCCAGCTCGATACGCCGCCCGCGGCTCTCGTCGGTGGCCAAGAGGTCGTCCGAGAGGGAGCCGGTGGGGATCCGCATACCGATAAAGCTCTCTATCGGCTCGAGGCTGTAGACAAAGCGCTCGCAGGCGAGAGAAATGGCGTGCCCCTTTCGGCCCGCCCGGGCCGTTCTGCCGATCCGGTGAACGTAGTTCTCCGGATCTTCGGGAAGATCGTAGTTGACCACCAGATCGAGATTTTCGATGTGGAGTCCCCGGGCGGCCACATCCGTTGCCACGAGGATTTCGTTCTTCCCTTCCTTGATCGTTCGGATAATTTTGAGCCGCTTCTTCTGCGGGAGGTCCCCGATAATGTAGTCCGTGGGAAAACCGTTAATCTCCAGCCGTTTCGCAACCTCTTCGGCCATACGCTTAGTGTTGGTAAAAATCAGCGCGCTCGAGGGCTCGTGCTTCTTGAGCAGGCCCAGGAGGAGCTCCATCTTTTCGGATTTGGAGACGTGGTAGAGCTCCTGGTTCACCCCTTCCACGGTCATCTGTTCCGGGGTGACCACGATCTCCTGGGCGTTGTTCATAAACTCCCAGGCGAGGTTACGCACCCTGGTGCCCAGGGTCGCGCTGAACAGCGAGGTGAGCCGTTCCTCACGGTCGACCATGCGACGGAGCATCTTTCGAATATCCGGGTAGAAGCCCATGTCAAAGAGCCGGTCCGCCTCGTCGATTATGCAGATCCCGATTTCCTTAAAATCGAAATACCCCGACTCGTTGAGATCAATAAGACGGCCGGGGGTGCCGACGAGAATCTCGTACCCCTCCTTGAGGGCATCCTGCTGAGGCTTGTAACCAACGCCCCCGAAAAAGCTCGCCACCCGAAACTCGAGAAACCGCCCGAGAAGTCTCGCCTCCTCTTCAATTTGGACCGCCAATTCCCGGGTAGGTGCTATAACCAGCACCCTCCGGCCTCGATATCGCTCGTCATGAAGAAGGAGATGAAAAATCGGCAGAAGAAAAGCCGCGGTCTTGCCGGTGCCCGTCTGGGACTGGACCGCTACGTCCCGGGCTTCCAGGAGATATGGAATCGCCTGCTCCTGGACAGCGGTGCATCGTTCGAATCCCGCTTCATCAATACCTTTCAAAATCGCGGGGTCGAGAGAAAACTCGGTAAACTTCATACTGCTCAACAGAATACAGGAAAGTAAAACTTATTTGAAGGTGCTCCCACCGCGGCTACGGCGGTACGCTATTCTTCGTGCCAGGAGAGCGACAATTAGGGCGGGAAGCGCAACGAGCGCCCCGATCCCGGTAACGACCGCCCATACAACCGTGGTCGTGATGAACAGAAGTGCCACCACCCCCACCATTAGGGCGATTGCTCCGGCCCACATAATCGACAGGGCAATGAGCGCTATACGCTTTCGCCGCTTCTGATACCGCTGGTCGATGTAGCTGCTCCACCGATACGCCTTGATCTCGTCTAACTCGTACCGCCGAGCGATCTCCTCGGCGATCTCCCGGAGCTCCCGCCCCTCGGCAAGAGCCCGAACAATCTCCGGTTCCGCCTCAGCGGCTATGCGCTGTTCCCGCTCCCGCTCGCTGCTGCCCATGGAGGAAAACATACAAAACTCCACCCCTCTAGGCGAGCCCTCGGCGGGCAGCCGGGTGGTGCTTTCCAAAGGGGCCCTCATCTGGCACTATTGCCCCATGGCGTCAATAATCGAACCCCGGGTACTCAAAGGCTTCAGAGACTTTCTTCCCGCCGATCAGGGCTTGCGGGAACGGCTCATCGACGGTCTCAAAGAGGTGTTTCGTGCCCACGGGTTTCTTCCCATCGACACGCCGATCCTCGAGTACACCGAAGTGCTCCTCGGAAAAGGGGGCGGCGAGACGGACAAGCAGGTATACCGGTTCGAGGACAAAGGGGGTCGGGACGTGGCGATGCGCTTCGACCTCACCGTCCCTTTTGCCCGCTACATGGCGGGCCACCTCTCGGAGCTCTACCTTCCCTTCCGTCGCTACCACATCGACAAAGTCTTCCGCGGAGAGAACACCCAGCGAGGGCGGTACCGGGAGTTCATGCAGTGCGACTTTGACATCGTAGGAACAACCACCGTCTCCTCGGACTTCGAAATAGTTCTGCTTATCGCGCTTTCGGTAGAGCGTCTCGGTGTCGAGGAGTATCACATTCACATCTCCCACCGCGGCGTGTTCAACCATCTTCTCCGGCGCCTCGGAGTCGAGGAACGCTCCGGGGAGATCCTTCGAGCCGTTGACAAATTGGGTAAGATCGGTCGGGGGAAGACGAAAGCGCTTCTTACCGAGAGCGTCGGGGAGATGGAGGCGGAGGAGATCCTCGAATACATCGGCACCCGGGGAAGCTACCTCGAAACGCTTTCGGCGATAAAGGAAAAGATCGGCGGGCGGGTCGAGGAGAGCGACCGGCTGGAGAAACTCTACGAACTCGCAGAGGCGGTGGGGATCGCCGAACGCCTGGTTCTCGACCCCTCCATTGCACGGGGTCTGGACTACTACACCGGGGTAGTCTTCGAGACCTTTCTCGACCGCCTGCCGGAAATCGGCTCCATCTGCTCCGGGGGTCGTTATGACAATCTCGCATCTCTCTACACCAAGGAGCTGCTTCCGGGAGTAGGCGCCTCGGTGGGCCTCGACCGGTTGGTGGCGGCCCTCGAAGAGCTGGGGCTCGCACGAAAGGAGGATCGCCCCACGGAGGTGCTCGTCCTCAACCTCGATGAGTCCCTGGAGGGAGAGTACCACCGTATCGCCCAGGAATGTCGAAAGGCGGGACTCTCAGCGGAGGTCTACCCGGAGAACAGGAAGCTCGGTCAGCAGTTCGCCTACGCCGAGAAAAAGGGGATCCCTCTCGGTATTATTCGCGGGGAATCCGAGCACCGGGAGGGGGTGGTCAATCTACGGTTTCTGGAGACCAGGGAGAGCGTCGAGAGCGTTACCGTGGAGGAGGCGATCCGCCGGGGACGCGAGGCGCTCGAGGCGTAGGCCGCCGGTAAGCGATCGCCCAGGCGCCCCTGTCCAGACGCCCGAGGGGCGTAGTACCTTCTACCCATGGATCCACACTCCCTTCCGGTGTATGAGCAGCGTTCCCGTATTCTCGAGGCGCTCGAGGACTCCCAGGTTATCGTGGTGGAGAGTCCCACCGGCTCCGGTAAGACGACCCAGCTCCCGCTCATCCTCCACGAGGCGGGATATAGTAGCGGCGGAATTCTGGGCGTAACCCAACCCCGAAGGATCGCCGCTGTCTCCGTGAGCGAATATATCGGTAAGCAGATCGGCGCGGAGGTCGGCGGCTTCGTCGGCTACAAGATGCGCTTCGATGATCACACCTCCCCGGAGACCCATATCAAGATCATGACCGACGGGATTCTCCTGCAGGAGATAAAGAACGACTATCTCCTGAGCAACTACAGCGTCATTATGGTTGACGAGGCGCATGAGCGAAGCCTCAACATCGACTTCGCCCTGGGGCTTCTCAAACGGGTTCTCGAAGTGCGGGCGGACTTCAAGGTGATCGTCTCCTCCGCAACCATTAATGCCGAGGTCTTCTCGGAGTACTTCGACGAGGCGCCGATCGTCCGAATAGAGACGCCGATGTATCCGGTGCGGCTCATCTACGAGCCTGCGACCACGCCGGACAGAAGGATGAATATTCCGGAAAAGCTCGCCGAGGCGCGCAGTGGCTCGGAAAAGCAGTCCGCCTATGAGGTGATTATCGCCAAAATCACGCGGATCGTGGAACGGATCGTAAAGGAGAAGCGAACGGGAGACATTCTCATCTTCCTAACCGGAGAGCGGATGATCAAGGATTGCATTAACGCCCTCTACTCAATGCCGTTCCGAAAGAAGCTGCACATTTTGCCTCTCTACGGAAGGCTGAGCAAGGAGGAGCAGGAAGAGGTCTTTCCCCCGCCTCCGGAGGGCAGGATCAAGATCGTGGTCGCCACCAATATTGCCGAGACGAGTATCACCATTGACGGAATCACCACGGTGATCGACTCTGGCCTCGCCAAGATTAACTACTACAACCCACGGACCTATACCTCCTCCCTGGTGGAGACCGCCATATCGAAGGCGAGCGCAAACCAGCGCAAGGGCCGCGCCGGCCGCACCCAGCCGGGAAGCTGCTACCGCCTATACAGCAAGGAGGACTTTGATCGCCGTCCGCTCTTTACCACCGAGGAGATCTACCGCACGGACCTTTCGGAGGTGGTACTGCGAATGGCGGAGCTCGGAATTCACGAGTTCGAGGAGTTCGACTTCATTTCCTCTCCGGGAAAGCGGGGCATCGCCGGGGCCGTGGAAACTCTTCGAATGCTCGACGCCATTGACATCGAAAACCGGCTCACCCAAATCGGAGAGCTCATGGCTCGGTTTCCTCTGCTTCCCCGCCACTCACGGATGATCGTCGAATCGATACGATCCTATCCGGAGGTGTTGGACGAAGTGGTCACCGCCGCGGCCTTTCTCACGTCCCAGTCCCCTTTTCTGCTCCCCCAGGGCGAAGAAATCGAGGCTCGGAGAGCGCACCACCAGTACCGGGACGACCTCGGTGACTTCGTGAGCTACCTTCGCCTCTACCAGGCGTACACGAGCACCCCGAACCGCGAGAAGTTCTGTGAGAGCCGCTACCTCGACCCCCGAGTGATGCGCGAGATCGTCAACGTGAAGGAGCAACTCGCTCAGATCGTCACCGACCTGGGCGTTCCGATCGGCTACGGCGGGAGCAGGGCGGATTACCTATGTTCGGTGGCAAAGGGGCTCATACAGTTCGTCTGTATTAGAAGCGGGAAGCGGGTCTACCACTCCCTCACCGCCGAGCGGATACAGATCCATCCGGGGTCGGTCATGTTTCAGGAAAACCCCGCCTTTATCGTGGCCGGGGAGATCGTGCGGACTAGCCGTATGTACGCCCGAAGCGTCTCTCCCCTGAAGAAAGAGTGGCTCGAGCGCATTTCGCCGGAGCTTTTTCGAAGCCTTGCGGCCTCCGGAAAGGGAGGCGCCGAAGCCGGAACGAAGCCCGGCGGAAAGCCGCGTCGGGACACCACCTGGCAGATCTCCCTGGGGCCCAAGCTCATCACGCTCAAGCCCCTCAAGGGAAAGAAGAAGATAGCGATTCTCAGGTGGCACGAGGTAGAGGAGATACTCCGACTCCAGGAGGCGCGACTGCCACAGCACTATCAGAACATAAAGGGGCGGGTGGAGTATAACGGCTATACCCTTCTCTCCGACGAGAAGCTCTCCACGATTCTCTCGGTCTCCCGGTTTATTGACCCCAAAAGCGATATTCTACCGAACTTCCCGAGGAAAAAGCGGTTTGTTGCTCACCAGCAGGCGGAGCACCTCTGCCGCGCTCTCTACGCCCTCATGCTTCTCGCGCCCATTAAGAGCGGCGCTAAGCAACTCGGGTTTATCGGTATGCACACCGACGGCTCGGGTCACTACTGGCTCAAACCGAACCGCAGCTTTCACGCCGCTCTCACCGCCAGCCTCTCCTCTCTGGAGAGCCTAGCCGACGAGCTGGACGAGGATCTCGAGGAAAACTCGAGGCAGCTGCTCAACGACGCCTACCGGCGACTGGCGGAGATCTTCGAGACGGAGTAGTCCGATGGTCAAAGGCTTGGACAAACCTCACCGGTAGAGCGTGAGCGTATACTCCCCTTCTCCTCCGAAATAGGAGGTTATGACAAGGGTATAGGTGTCCTCCCGGGGAGCGGTTACATCGATCATCGCGTTGCTCTCTCCAGCGCTGTCGTCGTCGCTGTCATAGTTCTCACCGCTGGAGAAGTTCAAGTAGAGAAACGCGTCGAAATCATCCGACTCGAGCATCGCTGTGATTCGCTCACCCGCTTCGGCGTCGATACGGACAACATCATAGAGCCGCCCGTCTATCGCCCTCGAATCTCCCGGCGCGAGCTCTCCTTCAACGACCCGTGCATCCGACGCTTCCACCTCCTGGACCAGGAGCTGATAGCTTCCGGCGGAGAGGCCGTCGTAACTCGTGGCGGTAATAATCACCCAGCCATCTTCCTCGAACTGGTAGGAGAGGCGGGCGTTGGTCTCGTCCCCGCCGTCATCGTCGCTCAAGCGGCGGCCGCTGCTGTCGAGGAGCTCGAGAAAAGCGTCGAACTCCTCCGAAATGAGCTCGATCCGCAGCCGCTCGCCGGCCTCCCCGGTTACGATATACTGGTCGGCCCGACGTCCGGCGACGCCGCTTCGCTGCAGGGTTGCATCCAATCGCTCCCCCGGTTCGAGCTCCGTCGGTTCCGGAAGGGATACCACCCGCACCGAGTACTCGCCGGTCTCGCCACTGAAAAGCGAGGAGACGCCGAACTCCACGGTTCCGCTCTCCTCGGCGATAAACTCGAAGCCCGCGTTCCAGTCGACGTAGTCGTCGTTGCTCTCCTGGGTACCGTCCGGGAGAGTGACGTAGAGGTAGGAATCAAACTCCTCTGAGGAGACGACGATCGCCACTCGCTCTCCCTCCTCGACCTGAACCTGATAGTAGTCCACAAAGCTCCCGTCGGAGACCGTCTGGTCCCCGGGACCCAGCTCGTTCTCCGTCGAGAAGAGCACCTCCCCATCTTCCTGCGCCACCGCGGGCGAAAGAAGCAGAAGAGTGAAGAGCGCGCCGAGGATCATACTTTTATACATGCGTGGGCCTCCTGGAGGTTTTCCTTACCCATCATATCGCGCCTCGATTTTCGCCGCCAGAGATTTTTCCACGATCTCGGGATCCGGGGTAACGAGCTCAGCAGCGCAGAGATCTCTCTGAACCACGAACCGAAGCTTCCCGGCGGAGCGTTTCTTGTCCCGGCCCATGGCTGCCATGAGCTGATCCGGGGAGTAGGACACCGGGCCGATGTCGTAGCCGTACGCCGTGAGGAGCGTCGCCACCCTGCGCCGATACTCCCCACCGGTGACGCCGAGGAGACGCCCGAGCTCCAGCGCCCGGCCGATACCCCACGCCACCGCTTCGCCGTGGGTGTACATACCGAAGCCGCTCACCGACTCGAGGGCGTGGCCGTAGGTGTGTCCCAGATTGAGAAACGCCCTCCGTCCCCCCTCGCGATAGTCCTCCTGCACTATATCGACCTTAACCCGCACCGCCCGGGCGATGAGCTCCTCAATGACTGAGGGCTCTCTCCCGAGAACCTTCTCCCGCTCGACTTCGAGCATCGTCAGGAGCTCCGGATCTCCCAGGAGCGCCGCCTTTATCACCTCCGCCAGGCCGCTGCGGAACTCCGCTTCCGGCAATGACGATAAGAGGCTCGGATAGATCCGCACCTCCTCTGCAAGGTAAAAGGTCCCTACCATGTTCTTGTATCCCCGAAAGTTAACGCCGGTCTTGCCACCTACCGCGGCGTCTACCATGGCGAGAAGAGTTGTCGGAAAGAGCTGAACGCGCACTCCCCGGAGATAGACGCTTCCGGCGAAGCTCCCGAGATCCGTGAGGACGCCGCCGCCGACGATGAGAAAGAGGGCATCTCGCCCGAGTCCAGCCTCGAGGGCGGAAGCGAGCACCAACTGCAGATTGTCGAAGCTCTTCTGCCCCTCCCCCGGGACGAGTACGTCGGAGCATCTAATCCTCACCGCGTCGGCGGAGTTCTCGGCGAGTTCCCGGGCGACAGGCGCGGTGTTCTCGTCGCTCAAGAGATAGCTTTCCGCGGGAGCGGACCCGGGGCGCACCGAAGGTCGCTCGTCGGCGGGAAATACGGTAATCGTCGAACGCATACCGCCGAGGTGGAGTTTGAACTCTCTCATGTTATCGAATAGTAGCGGGGCCGCGATGAGCTGCCTACCCCTGAAACAGAAGGGAGCGGTTACAGTTGTTGAGCTGCTATACGGTGACGTCCTCGGGCAGGGACATCGGGGTATCCACGAGAGAACCGACGATCTTACTGATGAAGGGATCCACGATGGAGTATACCCGTCGATTTCCGCGAACCTCGGACCGCACAATGCCCTTCTGCTTGAGCACAGCTAGGTGTTGGGAAACCACCGGCTGCGGCTGTTCGAGGCAGGTCCAGAGCTCAGAGACGCAGGGCTCCTGTTCCATGGCAATGCGACACAGGAGCTTGAGCCGCATCGGATGGCCGCAAACCTTCAGCTTTTGGGCGCAGGTTTCGACCATTTCGTCCGAGCAGCAGTGCTTTTCCTCATTCATGGGAAAATAGTACTATATAGCGTTTTCAAAATCAACTGCCCAAAGCAGTAAGGTTTACTTCGAGCTAGGCGGCGTCGGTCGAGGAGCCGGTCTTACTATCCGAAGCTGCTTTGCTCTCGCTGCTTCCCTTGCTCTCGCTCTTCTGTTCGCTGCTCTTGCTTCCACTGCCGCTCGCGGCGGTGGACTTTCGACTGTCGGTGACGTAGAATCCGCTTCCCTTGAAGATAACTCCGCTTCCGCCGCTTATGAGCCGCCGCAGAGCCGCTTCCTTGCACTCGGGGCACTCTCTCAGCGGATCGTCACTCATACTCTGGAAGGCCTCGAAGACGTGGCCGCAACTGTCGCACTGGTAATCATAGGTAGGCACGTGTCGCCCTCCTGACCAAGGTTTTCTGAATATTCCGTGAGAAATATATCCCGTGGAGCATCTCTTGGCAAGCTATTTGAATCGTGTTCGCACCGGGACGCCATGCTCCGAGAGATACTCCTTTATCCCCGGAAGGGAGTAATCGCCGTAGTGCACCATGGAGGCTAGGAGGGCCGCGTCAGCCTTTCCCTCGGTAAGGACCTCCTTTAGATGCCGAGGCGCCCCGGCTCCGCCGGAGGCGACCACGGGAATGGAAACCGCCTCGGAGATCATCCGGGTCAGGGTGAGCTCGTAGCCCTCCTTCGTCCCGTCCGCATCGATACTGTTCAAAACGATTTCTCCCGCCCCGATCCGCTCCGCCTCTTTCGCCCAGCTCAGAGCGTCCAGCTCCGTCGGCACCCGGCCTCCGTTGATCACGACGCGGTAGCCCGAGGGCATCTCCTCATCCCTCGCGGCGTCCATACCGAGAACGATGCACTGCCGGCCGAACCGGGACGCCCCTTCCTCGATAATCGACGGCTTGCGAACGGCGTGGGAGTTCAAGCTCACCTTCTCCGCCCCCGCGAGGAGCACCTCGCGGATCTCGGCCACCGAACCGAGGCCACCGCCGACACAGAAGGGGATAAAGATTTGCTCCGCCACCCGGCGCACCACCTCGATCATTACGCCCCGCCTCTCGTGGGAGGCGGTTATATCGTAGAAGACGAGCTCGTCCACCCCTTGCTCGTAGTACTGCCGAGCCATCTCCACGGGATCTCCAATATCGACGTTACCCTTGAACTTGATCCCCTTGGTAGTCTTCCCGTCCCGAACGTCGAGACAGACGATGATCCGCTTCTGAAGCATGTGCCTACCCCCGTGCAAGAAAGTTGGAGAGCATCCGAAGGCCGAGCTCTCCTGACTTTTCCGGGTGGAACTGCGTGGCCACCAGATTCTCCCATTCGATCGCCGCGGGAAAGGTGATGCCGTACTCCGAAGTGGCGATTACCGCCTCCTCCCGCTCCGGCTGAGGATAGTAGGAGTGGACGAAGTAGAACGCCGTTCCCCCCGGGATCCCCGCGAAGAGCCAGTGTTCCCGTCTCGGAGTCACTTCGTTCCAACCCATGTGCGGGACCTTTTCGCCCAAGTCCCGCGGAAACCGCACCGCCCGACCCGGAATGAGACCGAGGCATTTCGCCTCCCGCTCCTCCGAGCTGTCGAGGACAACCTGGGAGCCGAGACAGATGCCCAGCATCGGCTTGCCGGAGCGAAAGAAATCCAGAATCCCCGCTTCGAGCCCTCGGCGGCGGAGCACGCCCATGCAGTAGTTGGCATCCCCAACTCCGGGAATAACGAGTCGATCCAGTTCAGAGAGGTTCTCCCCGGCGTCGATAATCCGAAAGGAGGCGCCGAGGCGCTGGAGGGCGGTTTCGACACTTCGAAGGTTTCCCGCCTCGTAGTCAACCAGACCGATCACGGTAGCGCCTCTTCCTCAGAAGCGGGAACCCGCTCCAGAAAGAGCCGAGCGATCTGCCCCTCCCGGAGCAGGAGTCCATCCAGGAGGATGACGGCTCCTTCTCGTTCCACCGTGAGAGACTCAGGGATCTCGTCGAAGGCGATGCCCCCGGCGTTTAAGGTTCCAATCACCAGAAGCCGGGTTATGACGAGGAGTGTCCGGGCGTCCTCTTCGCTTCGGGTCGTTACTCTGGCCACCACTTCCCGGCGTTCCTCCTCGGTGGCTCGAAGAAACTCCACATAGACCTCCTCAATGGGGAGCTCCCCTCGGCCGGCGAGCCCGGCGAGCATGCTCCGTCCCGGCTCCGGCGCGTAGAACCCCATGGAGGCGGAGAGGAAGCGGCGGTGCGCACCCTCGGATAACCGAACCGGAGGTATGCTCCGCGCTTCATCGGTGGTAGTGATGAGATAGGTATCCGCCCGGAGGCGCACGATACGGAAGGAAGCCGCCGGATTAGTCCAGCTCATCGAGCCGACAGCATCCTCGCCCTTCTCCCAACCGTGGCGCCGCAGGTTTCGCGCCACCGCCCGGTCGGGGTAGCGACCGAGGGCGACGAGACTGAACTCCTGCTCAGGACCGAGGCCGAGAAAGGCGCGCTCCGTCCGTTTAGCGATCCGTTCCGCCTCCGTCGCTTCGAAACCGAAAGCCTGCAGTAGGGTTTCGGAGAAGAACGGTTCCTCCGAGGGCGCCACTGAGACGTAGCCGTTGTGATTCCCCGGGAGGTAGGAGAGGAGGTCCGCCGGCTCATACTCCGGTATCGTCGCGCAGCCTGCGAAGAGCGATAAGAGCGTTGGGAGCGCCAGGAGCACCAGCGCCGCCGAAGGGCGCCGCCGGGGTCTACCCAACTCTCTCGACGGTGACGCGGACATTCTCTCCGGCGATTTCATAGCTTTCCGCTCCATCGGCGCTCTTTCGATACACCTTCTCCGCCAAGGTCTCATTCGCCAGATAATCCTCGAAGCTCTCCACGGCGCCGTCCACCTCAGGACCGCCCTCGACATAGAGGGCGATTCGGTCCGAAACCTCCAGGCCACTCTCCTTCCGGAGGTTCTGCACCAGACGAATGACGTCCCTGATCACGCCCTCCTTCCGGAGCTCTTCGGTAATCTCCGGGTCCAGAGCTACGGTGAGGGAACCCTCGTTGAGCACCTTGAGGTTGTGCTTCTCCATCCGTTGAATTTCGATGCTCTCACTGGTGATGTCCACCGTTCGGTTGTCCAGGTCCAGATTAAGAGTGCCCCCCTCCATAAGACTCTGGATTTCCCGAGCGGAAAGGGACTCGATCCGCTCCTTGGCGACCTTCATCTCCTTTCCGAGACGCTTTCCGAGAACCCGATAGTTCGGCTTCGCCTGGTACTCCACCAGTTCCTCTTCATTCTCCCTGAAGATCACCTCTTTGACGTTGAGCTCCTCTCGGATCATGTCCTCCATCTCCCGGAGGATCCGCCGTTCCTGCTCGTCCCGGGTAACCAGGTGAATCGCCTGCAAGGGCTGCCGGATCTTCAGGTTGTGGAGGCTCCGGATCGCCCGACCCATACTCACCGCCTTGCGGGTGGTGGCCATCTTTCGCTCGAGCTCATAATCCCGCAGGCTCTCCCGACTCACCGGGTAATCCGCCAAATGAACGGACTCCGGAGCCGCATCTTCTCTGAGGTTCCGATAGATCTCCTCGGTAACGAAGGGCATAATCGGCGCGGCCACCATGGTGAGCTTGAGAAGTACTGAGTAGAGCGTCTCGTACGCCTGGTTCTTGTCCGTGTCGTTCTCGCTCTTCCAGAATCTTCGCCGGGAACGGCGGATATACCAGTTATTGAGAAGATCGATAAAGTTGACGATCGGATCGATCGCCTTCTGCAGATCGTACGCCTCGAGCTGCTCGGTAACGTCCGCCACGAGCCGTTCGGTCTCGGAGAGGATCCACCGGTCCAGGGGATTGTCCGGATTCTTCGGGGCTCCCTTCGGTTCGATTCCGTCGATGTTCGCGTAGGTGACAAAGAAGCTGTAGGCGTTCCAGAGGGGGATGAGGACGGTCTTGAGAACCTCCCTAACCCCCTCGTCGGAGTATTTGAGATCCTCCGCCTTTACCACCGTGGAGTTCATAAGAAAGAGACGAAGAGCGTCCGCCCCGAACTCGTTGATCACGTCCTCGGGGTCGGTGTAGTTGCGCTCACTCTTGCTCATCTTCTTACCGTCATTGGCGAGGACGAGGCCGTTTACCACGACGTTCTCAAACGCGGGCTTCTCGAAGAGGGCGGCGGCTAGAACCGTGAGTGTGTAGAACCATCCCCGGGTCTGATCGAGACCTTCACAGATGAAATTGGCAGGAAAGTTCTCCTCGAACTCCTTCTTGTTCTCCATCGGATAGTGGTTCTGGGCGTAGGGCATCGCCCCGGACTCGAACCAGCAGTCGAGAACCTCCGGTACCCGACGCATCGTGCCCTTTCCATCGGGGGAGGGCCAGGTGATCTCATCGACGAAGTGCTTGTGCAGGTCTTCGACCCGCTTACCGCTCTTCTTCTCCAACTCCTCCCGGGACCCGATCACCTCGATATGGTCGCTGCCGTCGCATTTCCAGACGGGAATCGGGTTTCCCCAGAAGCGGTTGCGGCTGATTGCCCAGTCCCGGGCACCCTCGAGCCACTTGCCAAAGCGTCCCTGCTGAAGATGACTCGGTACCCAGTTGATCTGGTTGTTGGCGTCGAGCATCGCCTGCTTCACCTTTTCGATATCCACGAACCAGGAAGAGACTGCGCGATAGATGAGAGGCTTCTTGGTTCGGTAGCAGTGCGGGTACGGGTGAAGATAGTTCTCTCGTTTTACCAGCGCCCCGGACGCCTTGAGATCCTTAATGATCTCCCTGTCCGCGTCCTTGACGTACAGTCCCTCGTAGTCCCACACCTCCTTGGTAAACCGTGCCTCCGGATCGATCGGAACAAGCACCGGGAGGCCTGAGTCCTTGAGTACCTCGTAGTCCTCTTCACCGAAGCCGGGAGCGATGTGAACAATTCCGGTGCCGTCCTCGGTGGTGACGTAGTCCGCCAGGTGCGCCCGGAAGGCGCCCTGACGGCTGAGATCCTTGAAGTACGGAAAGAGTGGCTCGTAGCGGAGGCCTTCGAGATCCGCACCGGTGAGGTGCTCGACGATCTCGTACTCTTCCTCGGACTTGTAGTACGCCTCGAGGCGGCTCTTGGCGAGGATAAACTGCTGTTCCCCGTCCCTCACCTTCACATAGTCGATTTCCGGACCCACGGCGAGGCCGAGGTTGCTCGGGAGCGTCCAGGGCGTCGTGGTCCAGGCGAGGATGTGGGTGTTCGGCTGACCCTTCAGGGTGAACTTGACGGTGATCGCCGGGTCGTGGACCTCTTTGTACCCGCCGAGGTTTACCTCGAAGTTCGATAGCGGAGTGGCGAGAGCGGGGCTGTAAGGGAGAATGTAGTGCCCCTCATAGACGAGCCCTTTCTCGTACAGACGCTTAAAGACCCACCAGATCGACTCCATGTAGTCCGGATCCATCGTCTTGTAGTCGTTGTCGAAGTCCACCCATCGACCGAGACGGGTGACGATGCGGCGCCACTCGTCGGTAAACCGTAAGACGATGGAGCGGCACGCCTCGTTGAACTCGGCAACGCCGTACGCTTCGATCTCGCTCTTTCCCGAGATCCCGAGCTCCTTCTCCATCTCGTACTCGACCGGGAGCCCATGGCAGTCCCAGCCAAAACGGCGCTCCACGTACTTCCCCTTCATCGTCTGAAAACGGGGAATAATATCCTTAATCGTGCCGGGCACGAAGTGCCCGAAATGGGGCAAACCCGTGGCAAAGGGGGGGCCGTCATAGAAGACAAAGCTCTCCTCACCTTTGCGCTGTTCTACGGAGCGCTCGAACACCCGGCTATCTTCCCAGAACGTCAGAACCCGTTCCTCCATTGCGGGGAAGTTAACCTTTGGGTCAACAGGGGAATACAAAACAGCCTCCTAGGATGTGACTCTCATTCGTCGTCGTTCTCTTCCGCGTCCGGTGTCTCTTCCGCATCCGGTGTCCTGACGACCGTGCGAACAACCTCGGTATCGAACCGATAGAGAACCAAGGTGGTGCCCACCGGCTCGTCATAGGGTACGGCTACTCGGCCGCCGGGGTGAACCATGGTTAGGAGCGGCACCTCTTCCCCGTCCGGGCGCACCGCCACGAGGGAGAGGTCCACCGCTACGGCGTAATTCGGAAGAACGCGTTCAAAGATGCCGAACACGTTTTCCTCCTCCTCTGCCTCCCCGGGAGTGATCGTTAGCTCCACGTTGGCGTCGGTGGTGATTTCGGTTCCCGGCTCAGGGTCCTGCTCCACAATTACACCGGAGCCGGCTTGCGCAATCGCATCGGGGTCTTCGGTAATCGTAAAGGTGAAGGGCGTATCCGATCGCGCCAGGACCGGAACCGCCTCTCGCCAGTTCAGGCCAACGTAAGCCGGCAGCTCCCGGCGACGAACATCGGGACCCCGACTAACCACGAAATCCAGTTCCGTCGGTCCGGTGAGCTCCGTCTCCGCCGGGGGGTCCTGTTCCAGAATGGTACCCCGATTAGCCTCGTCGAAGACGTAGCTCACGTCATCAATAGTAAGGAGGGCATCAAACGAGGAGAAGAGCGTTCTCAACTCGCTTCTGACGTCGTCCAGGTCTCGCCCGACATACTCGCCTACGGTATCAACCACCGCACCCTGGCTTACGACGAGGGTAACGCGCTTGCCCGCACGGACCGAGGTTCCCGGCGCCGGCTCTTGCTGAACCACCTTGCCTTTTAGGGTGGGGTCCGAGAAATGGCGCTGCTGCACCCGGGGATAGAGGTTTCGCTCCTGCAGAGCGATAAGGGCATCCACGAGCTCAACCCGTTCCACGTCGGGGACCAACGTCTCCTCTTCACCGCGGAGGGAGAGAAGAAAGGTCGCTAGCCCGGCGATAAACGTGAGCACCACCACGCCCAGAAGCGCGAGTACGGTGATCTTAAAATAGCGATGCTCAGGATGCTCCTCGGGTCTAGGACCCAGATCCTTCAGGCGGCTCCAGAATAGCTTCATTTCGTCTCGGACTCCTTTGACGCGCCGAGTAACGCCGACACCAATTCCGGATTGCCGTTGAGGAAAGCGTCCCATGTCATGGGCTTACGGGCCGGGGCCTGCAATCGGGTTATTCCAAGCGCGCCAACGCCTGTTTGTACCAGAATTCCGAAAACCTTGTCTACACCGAGAACTCGCCCCGCCTCAGGCTCCTCGCCTCCCCGATTGTTCCGGCACTCTCGGCGGATCGCCTCGGCTACACCTTCCTCCGCCGGGACGGCCTCATGAATAATGAGGGGTGTGGAGCCCCAGCTGGTGCGCGCCAGCGGCCAGGGACTGAACGCCCGTACTCGGCGGTCTATTTCCATCACCGACTCACCCCAGTCAATCCAGCTCTCCTCCTTGCTCAGCAAGGAGCAGTAGGTCGCTTTCGCAGAGTCCTGGGGAACCGGTTTCTCTCGGCCCGCCTCGATGAGATCGACCGCCTCGACTAAGAGCCGCGCCCCCTCCTCGGCTGCCCACGCTGTGAGCTCCCCGGCGGTCTCCCTGCCCCGCAGGGGCCGTTTCTCCTGCAGGAGAATATCCCCGGCGTCCATCTCCCGGGCGAGCTGCTGAATGGTTATCCCCGTCTCCCGATCTCCCGCGAGAATCGCCGCGGGAATCGGAGCCGGGCCCCGGTGCCGGGGCAGGAGGGAGGGGTGCATGTTAATGCCGCCCCGCCGAAAGAGGGCGAGAAACTTGGGACCGAAAATCTTGCCGTAGGCGACGCAGACGAGGAGCTCCGAATCGAGGGAAGCGACACGCTCCCGCGCCTCGGCGCGCAGCGTCTCCGGTTGAACCACCCTGAGCCCGAGCTCCAGCGCCTTCTCCTTTACCGGAGAGAAGCGAACCTTTCTTCCCCGCCCGGTCCCACGGTCCGGATTGGTGAGGACCCCTACTACCTCGTGACGTCTGGCGAGCGCCTCGAGCCCCGGGACGGCGATTTCCGGGGTTCCCGCGTAGAGCACCCTCATGAGACCGGCTTTCTGTACTTCTTCATGAGCCGCTGGCGCTTGCCGTCGCTCAGGTGGTCGGTAAAGAGCACGCCGTTGAGGTGGTCGTACTCATGCTGAATCACCCGGGCGAGCATACCTTCCACTTCCAGGGTGAAAGGCTTTCCGCGCTGATCAAAGGCTTGGACCGAGACTCCCGCCGGCCGCTTTACTTCGGCGTAGATGCCGGGAATGCTCAAGCACCCCTCTTCGATAACGTTCTCTTCCATGGAGGTTTCGAGAATCTCCGGGTTAATAAAGACCCTCGGCTTGTCATCCCGGAGATAGACGATAAACATCCGCTGAAGAACGTTTACCTGAGGAGCAGCGAGCCCGATACCTTCGTAGTGCTGTACCGCCTCGATCATCCGTACCGCGAGATCCTTGGTTTCTTCGTCTATCTCCTTCACCGGGGACGCCTTGGTAACCAGCACATCATCCGGCACATAGACCAAATCTATCATCGTCTCTATCCTACTCAGCCGTAGCATCAATGTCCACTCGGCCGGACTCAGAGTAGGGTGACCGGGTCTATGTCTATTTCCAGGTAAACCGAAGCGGGGACGGGAAATTCTCGGATTACCCTACGGAGGGGACGGTGAATTTCGGGAAGGGTGTCGCCGTGGATCAGCATGTGGACGCGGTAATTGTGGTTCACCCGTTCGAGAACACAGGGGGCGGGACCGAGAAGCTGCGCCTCCGGTGGAAGGGCGTCGATAAGCTCCCGGAGGAGCTCCGCGGCGGTGGAGCGAACCATTTCTCGGTTTCGGCCGCGCAGAAGGAGCCGAATGAGGCGCGTAAAGGGAGGATAGCCGAGATCCCGCCGAACCTCGAGCTCCTCCCGGTAGAACCGCTCGATGTCTCCCGCGGCGGCGAGGCGCACCGCCTTCGACTCCGGCTTGTAACTCTGAATGATCACCTCACCGTCCGGGGTAAAGCGGCCGGCTCGACCGGCGACCTGCACGATGTGGGCAAAGGTGCGCTCGGCGGAACGGAAATCGGGCATATTGAGCCCCGTGTCGGCGACGATAATACCAACGAGCTGCACCCCCGGAAAGTTAAGCCCCTTGGAGACCATCTGGGTTCCCAGCAGAAGGTCGATCTGGCCGTCGTGAAACTCTTTAAAAATGCGTTGCAGGCTGCCTTTCCTCCGGGTAGAGTCCGAGTCGACCCGGGCGATCCGGAGCTCCGGCAGCTGGGCCGCCACCTCCTCCTCCACTCGCTCGGTACCGAAGCTGGCGTACCCCACGTCGAGGCTGCCGCACTCGGGGCAGACGGTCACCGGTTTGGTCTCGTAGCCGCAGTAGTGGCAGACCACCCGACCCCGGCTCTTGTGGTAGGTCATGGTGGCGGAGCAGCGGCGGCAGGTCATCTCGTAGCCGCAGCTTCGACAGTGAAAGAAGCTCGAAAAGCCGCGGCGGTTCATAAAGAGTATCGCCTGCCGGCCCCGGGCAACGGTCTCCCGAATCGCCGTCAGTAATCGCTTCGAGAGAAGGGAGCTCTCGTGCTTGAGGTCGACGATTTCGGTTTTGGGAAGTTGGCCGCCGGAGAGGCGGCGGGTGAGGCGGAACTCTCGAAGTGTCCCCTCCCGCATGTGGTGCCACGCCTCCAGGGAAGGGGTCGCCGATCCCATGAGCAGCCGCGCGCCGGAGTCGCCGCACCGCTTCATGGCGACTTGCCGGGCGTGGTAGCGCGGGGCGTTGCCCGCCTTGTAGGAGCTCTCGTGCTCCTCATCCACGATAACGAGGCCGAGCTCCGAGACCGGGGCGAAGACGGCGCTCCTCGCACCCACGGCGACCCGAGCCTCCCCGCGGCGAAGCCGCTGCCACTCCGCCAGCCGCTGACTCGGGGTGAGGCCGGAGTGGAGCACCGCGCAGACCGATCCGAAACGCTCTTTCAAAGTTTCGATCAGTTGGTGGGTCAGGGCGATCTCGGGCACCAGGTAGATAACGCTCCGTCCCTCGGCAAGAGTCTCCTCGGCTACCCGGAGAAAGACCTCAGTCTTTCCGGAGCCGGTTATCCCGTAGACGTAGAACCAACCCTTCCGGTCCGCCTTCATTTCCGCCACCGCCCGTTCCTGCTCCGTGGAGAGCTCCACCGCCGCACGTCGTTCCGCCGCTTCGGCTATCTCGGCGTCAACAAAGGCGCGCTCCTGCTTACCCCCCGGGAGCATCACCCCCAACGCTTCACCGAGAGAGCAGATGTAGAGGTTGGAAATCCACCGGGCGAGCGCGAGCTCCGGCTCTCCGAAGATCGGCTCCGAGTCGATCAGCTTGCTGAGCTCCTTTATTTCCGTGAGACCCTCCGGCGGATCGTCTCGCGAGCCGACGACGGCGCCGGTGAGAACTCGGCGGCCGAACACCGCGGTCACCCGCATACCTGGAACCGCCGGATTCCCGGGAATCTGTCGGTAGGTAAAGCTCTGATGTACGGGAAGGTTAAAGGCGACCTCGACGTAGCCGTGAAGCTTCTCGCCTTCGTTCTCGCTCATTCGCCGCTCCTACCCCTTTGGTCTGAGCACCTGATCGCGAAGCTTCTTGAGATCATCCCAGACCGGCCGCCGATACTCCGGATTTCGCAGCACCCCGCTGGGATGATAGGTGGGCATGAGCGGGATGCCCTTGTACTCGTAGAGTGTGCCGTGGACCCGGCCGATTCCTTCGGAGATCCCGATAAGGTACCGAAGGGCAACGCGGCCCACGGTAAGGATCGACTTGGGACGAACGAGCGCTATTTGCTCCTCCAGATAAGGGAGACACGCCGCCGCTTCCTCCGGCTTAGGATCCCGGTTGTTCGGAGGACGGCACTTCACGATATTGGCGATGTAGGCGTTCTTCTCCCGATAGACCTCGATCGCCGCGAGCCACTTGTCCAAATAGTGCCCGGCGGGACCCACAAAGGGAATGCCCTGCCGGTCCTCCTCCGCCCCGGGTCCCTCTCCAATAACCATTACCTCCGGATCGAGAACGCCGATACCGGGGACGGCGTTCCGGCGTCCCTCGTGGAGAGGACAGCGGGTACAGCTGAGAACGAGCTCCTCCAGCCGGCGGAGGCGCTCCGCTCGGGAGAGTTCTCCGGCACCGGGGGTAGGCGGTGCGCCGCCGATCGGCTCGAAGGGCTCGTGCTCTACCCGGTGCCCCCGGGTGAGGCAGTCCTCCACGTCCTCGAGAAGATGGTAGAAGCGTTCTGCGAATGATTCAGACATCGTACGTTACATCCGTCAAAAAGAGGCCCTGCGGTGGTGCGGTCGGGCCCGCGAGGCTCCGGTCTCGCGCCGCGAGAAGCTCCTCCACCGTCGGTAGCTTCACCCCGCCGGGGGTGCCGGCCACGCCGTCTCGACGTTCCCGGTCCCGCCCCACTATGGTTCCGACGATCGAGCGCACCTGCTTCCAGAGAAAGCCGTTGGCGGTTATGGAGAATACCACGAAGGGGGGCTCCCAGGTAAACCGGGCTTCATAGACCTCCCGGACCTTGGACTCCGTACCCTCCCCGGCGGCGGCGAAGGTGGTGAAGTCATGCTCCCCGAGGAGAGCCGAGGCGTCCCGGTTGAGAGACGCAAGGTCCGGCATCCGGGAGATCCGATAAGCGTAGTTACGGTATTTGGGAACGGGCATGGGCGCCACCAGAACGTAGTAGCGGTAGCTGCGACGCTTCGCGCTGAACCGGGCGTGAAAACCCTCGGGAACCTCACGACTCTCCTGTCCCTTGAGGTCCGGGGGGAGGTACCGGTTCAGCGCGAGGACGAACTTTTCCGGAGGGACGGTGTCCAGGTCCGAGCGGAAGTTGACGTACTGCGCGTCGGCGTGAACTCCCGAATCCGTACGGCCCGCCGCATGGACGCGAACCTCTCGGCCGTGCATTTCTGAGAGAGCCGCCTCCAGGACCCCCTGGACCGTGCGCTCCCCCTTAGCCTGGAGCTGGTACCCGTTGAACTCCGTCCCGTCGTAGGCGATACGAAGTAGAATGTTACGGCTCATCAGCCTCGGGGTCGCTCTTTCCGTCCCCAAGCTCCTTGGAGATTTCCTCGTACACCTCTCGGGCGTTGTCGAGGATCGCCGCGGGCTTATCCTTCGACGCTTTTCCCATACCGAAGATCCGGGCAATCGTCCGCTTCGCTCGGCCGAGCGCCTCTTTCCGACGTTCGGGATCCTGTCGAGGACCGTACTTGTACTCCAGAAGACCGGAGAGGTAGAGAACGCCGTCGTAGCCGTAGTTCTTATCGAGGTCGGGCCCGAGGTTGGCAGCTCCGGAGAGCGGCTGCTGGCCGGTCTGCTCCCACTCCACCGCTACGGAGTAGAAGAAGCGCGCCTTGCGGTAGAGTATATGTTGCAGGTAGTCGTAATTCTCGCTCGGCACCTTACGATGCAGATCTCCCGCGAGCCACGCCGCCCGAAGAGCCGAGAGCCCCTGCTTGAATTTTGGGGAAAACTGCTTCGGGAAATGGTCGTAGCAGAGGATTGCAAGAATGTAGCTCGCAACGCCCTCCTGCAGCCGTCGCGGTTCGGTGAAGTCGAGGTAGTCGAAAAGTTTGGCCACCGCCCCTTGTCGTTTCGCCCGCTCCTCCTGCAACGGCTCGATCGCCTTATCCGGGACCGAGGAGAAGTCGTTCTGATAGACGGCGTAAAAGCAGGAGGGGCAGACGGAGACCGGGTAGACCAGGGGATAGATTTCGCCGTACTGCTGACTCGCCTCGTAGTTCCTCCGGAGCTCTTTGGTGAGATCCCCGGCGATCATTCGTCCTCGACCGGTGCGTATCTCCTCTCGGTAGAAGGTTTCGTCACAAACCGGGCATTCGATCTTGTTCTTGCTGAAGAAGGTTAACGTCGCCACCTGCTACTCTCCTTCCACTACCACCATAGCCACCGCGTGGGACTCTTCGTGGCTAATGGAGAGAAAGACCGAGTGCCCTCCCCGTTCGTGAAAGAGCACTTCCGCTCGACCGCTCATTTCGATACTCGGCTTTCCGAGCCTGTCACTCCAGACGGTGAGGTCCCGCAACCCCATGTCGCGAAACCCCGTACCCATAGCCTTGGCAAAGGCCTCCTTCGCCGCGAAACGTCCGGCCAGGGACTCAGCCTGCCCGTTGCCCTTAGACCGCACATCATCTATCTCCTGAGCGCTGAAGTAGCGTCGGAGTAGATGCTCGTCATCGAGCCAACGGCGGAACCGAGCCACTTCGGTGATGTCGATGCCGATGCCGATTATCATTCCTCTTCGGCCTCGTTCTCACCCTCGTCCTCATCATCTACACCGGCGACCCGTATTCGCACGGTGCCCGGCTCGAAACGAAGCACGACGAAGCCCCGGGGCACTTGCGGCACAACCCGGAGCTCATAGGAACCGGGAGCTTCTATGGTGGAGGCATCCACGGTGAGCTGAACATCCCTGCCGGAGGTCTGGTCCAGGGCGCGCTGAGTAGCCTGAACCCGAACGAGCCCGTTCGGGAGGGAGGTTACGAGCTCCAGCTCAGGGTCGAGGCCGAGCACTACCACCTCCACGGGCTCAAAGGTATTCAGGACCACGCTCTCCTCGATAATACCGCGAAACTCCACGACGTTTCCTCCGGGAAACTGAATGAGCTCATCCGGCCGGACGATTCGCACCCGTTCGATAAAGTCCTCCCGCTTTCCGGCCAAGTCGATTTCCTCGGTGGAGAGCCCCTCCAGGTTTCTCACGATGCTTTCCGGTCCTTCCACCTGAACCGTCGAAGGGTTCATTTGGTAGTTGGTAAGCTCGAAGCCACTGGGGGGAAAGCCGGAGAGCGTCGGTTCGACCTCTATACTCCGGATGAGCTTCTCTTCCAGGACTACCGAGATTTCCGGCGGCTCCACGTTGATCTCCAGAGGATCTATCCGAGCGGTTGCCTCCGTCTCAGCGATGCGCACCGCCGCCCGATACTCTCCCTCGGTTGTCTCTTCTCGGAAGTCCGCGAAAGCGACAATGTTCTCCTCCACCACCCGAAAGATCTCCTCGGAATCTCCCCTCAGGCGAACTTGCACCTGACGAGGATAGTCCGAGGCGGGGACGAGGCCCTCGCTCAGCCGGAGCTCCAGCGGAACGCTGAAGAATCGCTCTTCCAGGCTCGTGATGTTGTGAAAGATGAGGAGCATGAGGGCAGCAACGAAGGAGAGCACCTTCGCAGGCCAGTTGCGCAGGAGTCGCTTCAGACTACTCTTCAATCCGCTCTACCTCCTCTTCTTCCTCCCCCGCGGAGGCGACGTTGAGAAGGCGCGTTAAGGATCGTCGCACCTCGTCCACCGGGAGATCGTAGTGCAGATTGGCGTCGTAGGCGAGGCTGATTGCGCCGGTCTCCTCGGATACAACCAGGACCACGCCGTCGCTCTCCTCGGCGAGTCCCAGAGCCGCGCGGTGGCGCGTACCAAAGCTGCGACGCACATCGAGTTGTTCCGACAGGGGGAGAAAGCTCCCGGCGGAGACAATTCGCCCGCCATCGATAATGACCGCTCCGTCGTGCAGCGCCGTGTTGTGAGAGAAAATCGTCAGCAGAAGCGCCGACGAGAGCTCCGCGTCGAGATAGGTGCCGGTTTCGATAATATTCTTCTGTCCGACGCTGCGGACGAAAACGATCAGGGCACCCCGCTTGCGGTAGCTCAACACTTCCGCGGCGTTGAGAACCGAGTCGATCTGATACGGCTTGGAGCGCTGCGATATTTGCAGCCACCGTCCCTGACCGAGACGGGTAAAGATCTTTCTGAGCTCCGGCTGGAAGATAATGGCGATACCGATGACGAAGCTCGGGGCAAGAAGGTTGATAATCCAGAGCAAGGTCTGAAGGTTTAGAAAGAAGGCGATGGCGTAGAGAAAACCGAGAAAGAGGGCGCCCTTGACCAGCTGAACCGCTCGAGTCTGCAGCAGGATCTGGTACCCTTTGTAAATGAGAAACGCGAGCAGGAGCACGTCCAGGGTCGGCAGGACGAGCTCCCGCATGAACCAGATATTCTGCACCCAGTTCACGCCTCGCCAACCCCCTGTATAGCAGTAATGACCGCTCTGGCGTCCCGGGTCGCCTTGACGTCGTGTACCCGCAGATAATCCACCCCCTGCGCGATGCACCAGGCGTGGGCGGCAAGAGTCGCGGCCTCCCGCTCCTCCACTGGAGCCGGTCGTTCCGGCTCGCCGATAAGGCGGCCGAGAAAGGACTTTCTCGAAAGCCCCAGGAGCAGCGGAAAACCGAGAGCTTTGAATCGCTCGATCTCCCTGAGGATCAGCAGGTTGTCCTTCTGCCGTTTCCCGAATCCGATGCCGGGGTCGAGAATAATCTTCTCCTTCGCTATTCCGCCGGAGATGGCACGTTCGGCCAACTCCTGGAGCTCCACCGAGATTTCACCGATCGTATCGTCGTAGGAGGGATGCTCTTGCATCGTCTTCGGCGTTCCTCGCATATGCATGAGGACAACTGAGACTCCCTCTTCGGCGCAGAGGGAAATCATCTCATCGTCGTCTCGGAGGGCGGAGACGTCGTTCACCATGGTAGCTCCCGCGCGAATCGCCTCGGAGGCCACCGACGCCTTTCGGGTATCCACCGAGAGCGGGAGCCCCACTTCCTTCGCCAGCGCCTCGATCACCGGCACCACCCGGGCGAGCTCCTCCTCCGCGGAAACGTACTCGCTTCCGGGCCGCGTCGACTCGCCGCCCACATCTATACTATCGGCGCCGACGGCGCGAAAGGCTAGCCCCTTCTCCACGGCGTCTCGAATCGAGGTCTTTCTGCTGTCCGGGAAAAAGGAATCATGGGTGACGTTTATAATCCCCATGATGTGTGGCTTCGCTACTCCCACTGCATGTATCACCCGTTACTCTTTGCCGGATGATACCATGCAGGGAAAGGCGAGTACAGAGGAGCTACTTCCGCTTCTTGTGGCGGTTCTTTCTGAGCTTCTTCTTCCGCTTGTGAGTTGCTATCTTCTTTCGCTTTCGCTTTCTTCCGCAGGGCACTGTTAACTATCTCCTTGAAAAGTTGGGAGTGGGTAGTATGCAGAGTACATACCCGGCTGTCAAGACTCCGATCGGAGCCTCCGTGCAGCCTCTCGTACTTCGCTCTCCTCCCCGGGCTCGAGCCACCGAACCGCCGGGAGCTTGCTAAAGAAGGTGATCTGCCGCTTCGCGTAGCGCCGACTGTTCTTCTGAATTTCCCGAAGCACCCGTTCTCGAGTTACCTCACCGAGACGTCCCGACTCGAGCTCCCTCGTCGTGGCGTACTGGAAGAACTCCCGGTATCCGATGGCTCGCATCGCCGGAGTCTCCGGGCCGTAGCCGGAGAGCAGGAGCTCGCGGACTTCCCCCTCCAAACCGGCGTCGAACATCTTCTCCACCCGCTCGTTAATCCGGCGGTAGAGATGCTCTCGCGCCCGGTAGAGGCCGATGGCCAGGAAGCGCAGATCCTCCCGCGGCTTCCGGGGCTCGGCAAACTCCGACCGGGGCTTTCCCGACTCATGGTAGACTTCCAGGGCCCGGAGGATACGATACCGATCGTTTCCCCCGATCCGGCGGGCGCTCTCGGCGTCCACCTCTTGGAGCTCGCGGTAGAGCGCCTCGAGCCCTTCCTCCTCCAGACGGCGCTCGAGCATTCGCCTGGTCTCCTCGCTCGCCTCCGGAGTCCCCGGAAGGCCGTAAATCAGGTTTTTGAAGTAGAACGCCGTACCGCCGGAGACGACCGGCAGCTTCTTCCGCCCCTCTATCTCCGGGATGAGCCGATTCGCCTCTTCGACGAAGCGCCCGACGTGAAACCGTTCCTCCGGGTCGCAGATATTGACGAGATGGTGTGGTATACGTGAGAGTAGCTCCGGCGAAGGCTTTGCCGTGCCGATGTCGAGGCGGCGATATACCTGCATGGAGTCGGCGTTGATCACCTCCACCGGAACGGATAGTTCCGAGAGCAGGTCGGTCTTTCCGACTCCCGTAGGGCCGAAGAGTAAGAGCGCCCTACTCTTCGATCTGGTACTGGACGTCCCGGGTGAGGATTTCACGAATGGCTTCGGAGACAACCTTCTCGCCTTCCTCGGTCTCCCCGCCCTCCTCGTAGACTCTCGCAATGTCCGCAAGCTGCCGGGCTCGATGAATAGCGGCGCAGGTTACTTCGTACATATTCTCTGATTCGTTTACTAAAAGGTCGAGGGGAATTGGCATTTTAACATCGCTCCTGGCTTTGGCATGTACCTTGCTTGGAAAACAAGGTACAGGATAACGGGGTGAGAGTAAAGAGGGTCTACTTGACTATGTAAACCCAATTTGCAAGATTCTGCAGCGGAAGGAACCGGTAAATGGCCGAAAAAGCTCTTGTCATCGTCGAGTCGCCTACCAAGGCGCGTACTATCAAACGTTTTCTCCCAAAAGGGTACCACGTGGAAGCGAGCGTAGGCCACGTCCGGGATCTGCCCCAATCAGCCGGAGAAATCCCGAAGCGATTCAAGGGAGAACCCTGGGCTCGCCTCGGGATAGATGTGGAGAACGAGTTCAAGCCGCTCTACGTCACCCCGAAGGGGAAGTCGAAGGTTATCAACGAGCTGAAAAAGAAAGTCCGAGAGGCGGATGTTCTGCTGCTCGCAACTGATGAGGACCGAGAGGGAGAGAGTATCTCCTGGCACCTCGTCGAGGTGCTCAAGCCGAAGGTGCCGGTCAAACGGATGGTCTTTCACGAGATCACGAAGCGAGCCATCGAGCACTCCATGGAGCACTACCGGGAGATCGACATGAACCTGGTCCGCGCCCAGGAAACGAGACGCATTCTCGACCGCCTCTACGGCTACACCCTCTCCCCCCTCATTTGGAAGAAAATCGCCTACGGTCTCTCCGCCGGGCGGGTCCAGTCTCCGGGGCTTCGGATGATCGTGGAACGGGAGCGGGAGCGAATTCGCTTTCACTCCTCGGTATACTGGGATCTACAGGCGACCTTGGCAAAGCCGCAAGAGCGATCCTTCGAGGCGAAGCTCCTCTCGGTGGGAGAGAAGCGCGTCGCCGGGAGCAAGGACTTCGACAGCACCAGTGGCAAGCTGAAGGACCCCGATTCGGTTCTTCTTCTCTCGCAGGAGGAGGCCGGGGCGCTTCTCTCCCGGATTGAGAAAGCGGAGTGGAAGGTTCTTTCCGTTCAACAGAAGGAAACCGCCTCCCGGCCGGCGGCGCCCTTTATCACCTCCAGTCTCCAGCAGGAGGGTAACCGAAAGCTCGGCTTGAGCGCCCGAGAGACGATGCGCATCGCCCAGCGCCTCTACGAGGAGGGGCTCATTACCTATATGCGAACCGACTCCCCCGCCCTCTCGAGCGAGGCGATCGGTGGGGCCCGAAGCGCCGTTGAGAATCTCTACGGGAAGGAGTACCTCTCCGAGACGCCGCGGCAGTACTCCTCGAAGTCCCGCGGCGCCCAGGAGGCCCATGAGGCGATTCGTCCCGCGGGAGGAGAGTTCGTCCATCCGGACAACACGAACCTTACCGGAAAGGACAAGGGGCTCTACCAGATGATCTGGAAGCGCACCATCGCCTCTCAGATGGCTGAGGCCAAGAAGCTCAGCGTAAGCGTTCGAATCGGCGCGGAGGACGCGGTCTTTACCGCCACGGGAAATCGAATTATCTTTCCCGGATTCCTGCGTGTCTACGTCGAGGGAAAGGATGACCCCGAGGCGGCTCTCGAGGACAAGGAGGTTCTCCTTCCGCCACTCGCAGAAGGAGATCGCCTGGAGCTGGTCTCCCTGGAGCCGGACCGGCACGAGACAAAGCCACCGGCCCGGTACACCGAAGCTTCCCTGGTACAGCGTCTGGAGAAGGAGGGAATCGGCCGCCCCTCCACTTACGCAACCATAATCAGCACTATCTACGAACGGGGTTACATCCGCCGGCAGGGAACCTCCCTGGTTCCCACCTTCACCGGCATGGCGGTGGTGCAGCTGTTGGAAGAGCACTTCGACGACCTGGTGGACTACGGCTTTACCAGCTCCATGGAAGCGGCCCTGGACCAGATCGCCTACGGCGAGAAAGATAACAAGGCGTATCTGAAGGAGTTCTATTTCGGTCCGGAGGGGCTAAGGGAAGAGGTGGAGCAGCGAGAGGCGGAGATCTCTCCCGAGCGATCCCGGACCGTCGCCCTGCCACAGCTGAAGGAGCACCAGGCGGTGAAGGTCGGCCGCTACGGCCCGTACATCGTCCACAGGGAGGGGGAGGAGGCGATTCACGCGTCTATTCCCGAGGAGATCGCGCCGGCGGATCTCACCGAGGAGGACATTACCGAGCTAATTGAGCTGCAGAAGCGAGGGCCTGAGCCGATCGGCACCCACCCGGATACCGGCGAGAAGATCTACTGCCTCACCGGGCGTTACGGTCCCTACGTACAGCTCGGCGAGGCGACCGAGGATAAGCCGAAACCGAAGCGAGCGGGCCTACCGAAGGGAGTCAAGCCGAGTGAGGTCGACGTGGAGCTGGCGACGAAGCTACTGAGCCTGCCGAGAACTCTCGGCGAGCACCCCGAGACCGGCGAGGAAGTGGTTGCCAACGTCGGCCGTTTCGGTCCCTTTGTGGTCAGCGGCGGAGAGTTCCGCTCCCTCAAGTCCGATGACGATGTGTACACCATCACCCTCGACCGCGCTTTAGAACTCCTATCGGAGGAGAAGAAGGGTGGGCGAAAACGGTCAAAGCTTCTCAAGGAGCTCGGACAAGACCCGAACAAGAAGCGAAAGCTTGCGGTTTACGACGGAAAATACGGCCCCTACATCAAAGCGGGAACCAAAAACGTCAGTCTCCCGGAGGAGAAGCAGACCGAAGAGGCGATCGAGCAGCTCACGCTGGAGGAGGCGGCAAGGATTGTCGCCGCGGCCGGCAAGTAAGGGTCAGGCTCGGGCGAGTCGCTGACTCTTCCGGGCCCGTTCGATCCGCTGCATCTTGCGATAGTACTTCGCCTGTTTCTCGACTTCCTCGAGATCGGAGACGTGGATGCGGCCGTCGACGGACTTGACCTTCGAGTTCTTGAGAAGCTCCCGAACAGCCTGGTTTCCCTCATTCAGCGGCATGCCGAGCATGTTCACGAGTTCCTTAGTACCGAAATCGAAGGTGTAGGAGTCGCCGGCGCGGAGGGGCACGCGATTCTTCTCCAACTGGATGAGTAACCCGTCGTAGAGCCGCCCGACCTTGTCGGAGAGGAGCGTATTCGCCAGTTGCTTATAAATGAACCAGATGCGCTCCGCCAGCAGCTGGGTGAGTCGAGAGATAATCTGCGGCTGCGTCGAGACCATCCGGGCGAAATTCTCCTTGTTCACCGCCAGGAGCACCGTATCCTCGTAGGCGATCGCCGAGGCTGAGCGAGGCTTGTTCTCGATAAGCGACATCTCTCCGAAAATATCCCCGCTCTTGAGGACTGCCAGGAGCACCTCATTGTCATTGACGATTTTTGTGATCTTCACCGAGCCCTTCTGGATTATGTAGAGCTCCTTCCCGGGCATCATCTCGGAGAAGATCATCGTGTTCTTCGGGTAGGTTCGGGTGAAGTCCTGCTCGATCTCGTCGAGATAGACAGCCTTGGCGTACGGCTTAATCTTCTCCATTCGCTCCTGGGCCTTGGGCGCGTTCTCATCATCCCCGCAGTACTTGAGAAACTGATAGTAGGCGTAGTACGCCTGATTGTACTGGCTCTGTTTGGCGTAAAACTCGGCGACGTTAAACAGGTGCGTAATATCCGGCTCGTGCTCCTGTTTCAGGGTAATCCGAGCGAGGGAGCCGTCGAGATAGCGCATCCTCCGGGAGAACCCCTCGATGATCTTCATCGCAACCGGGGTGTTCTTCTGGATCAGGTCGGTGTAGTTCTCTTTGTGGACCTGAATGAGGGAAACGTCGGTGATCGCCTGGGCCGTCTCAATGTAGCTGTGAGAGGACATGGAGGCAACGACGCCGAAAAAGTCGCCGGGGCCGAGGACGTTCCCCCCCTCCTCCGCAACTACCTCGACCTCTTTGCTTATGCGAACCCTTCCCGAGCGGATTATATAGAAGTAGTCGGCATGCTGCTTTCCTTCAACAATGATGTACGCATCCTTGTTGAAGTTGACCATAGTAAGTTGCAGTGAATTTCCCATGCCTTCTCCAGCCTTCTATACGGCTACAGTATAGGTTTCGCGAAAACCGTTGTCAATTTGAGAACCCGGCGAAGGGTCACTGTCCGCTCAGGCCGCGAGCGGAAATGCGCTGCACAGGCGCTTTACTTGCTCCCGAACCGCCGCAATCACCGAGTCCGCCCCCTTCGATCGCAACACCTGGAGGATGAAATCAGCGATTTGAGCCATGTCATCCGTCCCCATGCCCCGGGTTGTTACCGCCGGGGTACCAATGCGAATCCCCGAAGTCACCAGGGGGCTCTTCGTATCAAAGGGTATTCCATTCTTGTTTACCGTGATGTTCGCCTCGTCGAGCATCGTTTCCGCTTCCTTGCCGGTGAGGCCGAAGGGGCTGACATCCATCAACATAAGATGATTATCGGTACCTCCGGAGATTAGCCTAGCCCCATTATCAACAAAAGATGCGGCCATCGCCCGGGCGTTTTCTACGATCTGGCTCTGGTAGCTCGCAAACTCCGCCGTCAGGGCTTCCTTGAATGCAACGGCTTTGGCGGCGATGATATGCATCAACGGCCCGCCCTGCACTCCGGGCATCACGGAAGCGTCGATAAGCTCGCTCCACCGTTTTGTCCGACCCGATTTGGGCGCAACCACCCCGAGGTCGTTCTCCCCATCCTTTCCGAGAAGAATCAATCCGCCCCGAGGTCCCCGGAGGGTCTTATGGGTGGTGGTAGTAGTGAAATGGGCGTAGGGTATGGGGGAGGGATGTACTCCTGCTGCCACCAGGCCGGCTATATGAGCCATATCGGTCATAAAGTATGCACCCACGGAGTCGGCAATTTCACGAAATCGCGGAAAATCTATCGTTCGCGGGTAGGCGGAGGCACCGGCTATAATGAGTCGAGGCTTAGTTTCCTCGGCAATACGCTGGATCTCCCCGTAGTCGAGAGTTTCACTCTCCCGGCAGACGCCGTAGGAGACGATATCGTAGAGCTGTCCCGAAAAATTGACCGGAGAGCCGTGGGTAAGATGTCCGCCGTGAGATAGATCCATGCCGAGGATTCGATCCCCGGGCTCGAGGATAGTGAAGTAGACCGCCTGGTTGGCGGTGCTGCCGGAGTGCGGTTGCACATTGGCGTGTTCCGCGGAGAAGAGCTTCTTCGCTCGGTCGCGAGCGAGATTCTCGGCGATGTCTACGTACTCGCACCCGCCGTAGTACCGTTTACCCGGGTACCCTTCCGCGTACTTGTTCGTAAGTACGGTAGCAGCGGCCTCCATCACCGCCTGACTGGCAAAATTCTCCGAAGCGATCAACTCGAGCTTCTCCTGCTGCCGCCGAAGCTCCTGCTGAACCACTTCATAGATCTCCGGGTCAATCTGCTGCAACGCTTCCAACACGCACTCCCTTCCGCACTGTTATCTGCGAAGATAGGACATCCCCCCTACGCTGTCAACGGCTCAGTAGCTGCCGATCAGCTCCGGGACGGGCCACTCACTCTCGTACTCCCCGACGGCGGGGGAGGCCTCCTCGTAGAGTAGTTGAAGGGAATAGGGCTCCTCGGGAACCCGAGACTCCTCGCTCAATTCCGTTGACGGGGTCGGTATCTCCCCGTGACTAAAAGCACCCCGACGGTTGTCAAGGCGGCCGAAATAGAGCTCGTCACGGGCGGTATCCTCCGGGGAGGGAGGCAGCGCATCGAGAAAAAGCCCGTCCCCCAGGGCGGGGTCCGCCGGAAACCAGCCAAAGTCCTGCAGGAAGAACTCGACCCATCTGTGCCTAACCGACCGTACGTCATCGAGAAAGAGCACTCCCGACACCTCTCGGGCGGGAACTCCAACCTCTCTCAAGGCTGCCACCATCAGCGCCGCGTAGCCTGCGGAGGAGGCGGTGCCCGACTCCAGCGCCTCCACCGGATCCGAAGGGCCCGAGGGATCCGGCTCCAGGAGCCGCAGCGCCTCGCGGTAGATCCAACTCGCCTGCTCGTACCGGTTGGTCACCCCCCTTACGCTCTCGGTGGCAAAGGAGCGCACCGGCTCTTCTCCCATTCGCAGCCGCGGCTCCGGTCGGCGATAGCGACGAAGAAACGCCTCATCCACGGAGTACTCCGTTGGAACCGCATCCGGATCCACCTCCGCGGTCACCTCATAGCGACGAAAGAGAAAGGTCCGTATTACCCGGAGCTCCTCGGGGGTCTCCGTCTCCTCACCCTCTTCTGACACGGCCGGTGGTGGCGGGGTGAGCTCATAGAGTGTGGCTTGCCGGTAGAGCCGTACCGCCCCTTGCTCGGACTCGTTGAGGAGCTGGATCCCCCTCTGTGCCGGGCTCCACTGCGGTTCAGGCAGCCAGAGACGGACCTCACCGGAGCGTTCTCCGGCAAAGCGGTGAAGCGTTACCTCTTGTCGCACGGCCCATTCCCTCGGATTCTCGTAGCTCGCCGTACCGCTCGGCCGATCGAGATTGAGGAGCTCGGACCCGGCGTTTCCGCGCCGGGTGACCAGTTGCACCGGACCGCTCCCAGCCCCCGAGGGGACCCGCACCGTTATCGCCTCTTCGCTCCAGGAGAGATAGCCCCCCGAGAGAGCGTCCACTTCCAGGTTCGGCTCTTCGCCATCGAGAGGCGTAAAGAGCACTCGGGAGTCTCCGCGTCGCCTTCCGAAGCCGGTTCCCAGGATGGTCAGAGCCTCGCCCTCTGTTACCGTCACCGGGTTCAGAGATTCGATCGCCGGCCCTATCCTGAGCTCTCCCCGGGCGGTCGGTTCGGATTCGCTGTTGGTAAAGAGTACCGGATTGCTTCTACCGCCGGGAGTTACGACGTAGAGGAGTCCCGACCTCGCCCCGGTGGGAACGTCGAGCTCAATCTCGCCGTCACTCCAAGCGATATAGCGAGAGCTGGTGGGTACCTGTCCGGCAAGCTCAACCCGGGACTGTCCCCGTTCCTCGCCGAAATCGTCTCCGCGAATAAGAATCCTCTCTCCCGGCCGCGCCCTCGGCGGCGAGATTTCCGAGATTCGAGGCGAGGGGTTGCTAAAGTAGAGTAGCAGCAGAAGCGCTAGAACGGTGAGAAGAAATAGGCCGACCGGCAGGAGAACGTCCCGGGGGCGGCTAACCCTGTTCGCCATAGGATTCTACGTTGATCTCCAGCTCGATGTTAAACTGCTCCGGCTCATCCCCCCGTACGGTAACGGGTCGATTGCCGAGCGGAAAGAATAGTACCGGTTCTCCTAGGCGAATGGGAAGGCTCTTAAAGGAGGTCCTGTACCGAACGGCTTCGTCATCCTCGCCGGAGAGCCAGGTCCTTCCCTCGGCAACGAGGATCAGGGAGCCGTCATCCTGCACATAGGGGGTGAACTCCGCCACCACCGTGACGTTACTACCGTCTAGGCGCACCTGCACCGCCCGCCCCGCCAAGGTTACTCTGGTGAGGTCCATGTTCCAGACGACCTCTTCTCCGTGGAGACTGGTAATTCGGGCGGAAATATCCAGGCGCAGCGCCTTGTCAAAGAGATGCTCCAGCTCCTCCTCCAGCTCCTCCGGAGCTATGCGATCAGCTCCAGGCGGGACCTCGTCCTGCGCGAGCAGAGGAGCGAGAGAAACGAGGAAAAAAAACAGGAAGAGCGCTATTCGTCTCACGGCAACGGCCCACGCGCATCCGACGCGGGCACCAGGACAGGCTCCCCGATTAGCTCGAATCGCGGAGTTTCGGGCAATTGAATAGTGACCTGCTGCACGTCCTTTCGCTCTTCGAGCCAACCAATGAGCTCCCGCGCCTGCGCTTCGTCTATCTGTATTGTTATGTCCAGCTCCTCGGGATCCATGCCCGCCAACGCTTCCCGGGATGTGGCGTTCGGTGTCCCGGCAAGGTAGATCGCGATGCCGGCAATGGAGAAAAAGAGAGCCGCCGCAGCAGCAGCAAAGGGCAACGGCACGGAGATCTGCCGTTTCCAGAAGGGCGTCGGTTCGCGCCGCTTCCGTGTAAGGGAGGCTTCCAGTCGCTCCCAGACTCTTTCAGCGGAAGCTACATAGTCCGGTTCCTGCCCGGCGTCCAGGGTTTCCCGCAGCTCGAGCAGAGAATCATGAACTCTACGGTACTCCTCGTCCTCCCGAAGCCGCGCTTCTACCTTCCGGGCAGTATGAGAATCCAATTCTCCGTCAAGATAAGCGGAAAGCACCTCGTACTTACGGGACATAAACATCTCCCTCCCCCAGTGCTTTCAAAAGCCGTTCCCTGGCCCGGTACGCCCGGACCTTCACATTGCCTTCCGTAATACCGAGGATCTCACCGATCTCACGGTAAGTAAGCTCACCGTACTCTTTGAGAATGATGACCTCCCGAAGGGAGTCCGGCAGCTTCTCCAGAGCCTCCCGAAGGAGCTCCGAGGACTCCTCCTTAAGGAGGACCGTCTCGCCGGAGTCCTGCGGCGTCTTCGGCTCGAAGTACGCTCGCTCAAAAGCGCGGCGCTCCCTTCCTTTGCGCTTCTCGTGATTGAGGGCGAGGTTCTTGCCGACTCGGATGAGCCAGTAGAGTGCCTGCCGTTCGTCAGGGATTGTATCAAGGCGCTCGTAGTACTTGATAAACGCATCGTGGCAGATCTCCTCGGCCGTCTCCATGTCGCCGGTAATCTTATAGATCACCCGCAGCACTATCGGCGAACACGAGGTGTAGACGCGCCTGAAAAACTTCCCTTCATCTTCACGCCACTGCATAGATAAAACACGGTATCCCTCGGTAAGTTACAGCGAACTTCCCTCGGCCCAGCGCAATTGAAACGCCCCTCCCCCTCGAGTATCATGAAATCGTGAGTACCGTACATCAATACTTTCAAGACATCAACATAGCCGGAACGGTGCTCTTTGACGAGCCAATGAGTCGTCACACCACTTTTCAGGTGGGGGGCCCCGCGGACGTCTTTGTCACCCCTCGAAATGAAGACGACATACCCCCGGTTCTCTCGATCGCTTCGACGGTGGGAGCGCCGCTCTTTGTCCTCGGTGGCGGAGCTAACATCCTGGTAGCGGACGCGGGTATTCGGGGGGTCGTTCTCGATATTTCCGCCCTCAACGAGCTGGGCCGAGAGGGGACGCTACTGCACTGCGGTGCGGGAGCGGAGGTCACTGCCGTTACCAGCTATGCCGCCGACGCGGGCCTCGGGGGAATCGACTTTCTCCACTCCATGCCCGGGAGTATCGGTGGCGCGATCTGGATGAACGCGCGCTGCTACGGCTCCTCTATCGTTGATATCCTCAGAGAGGTGCGGGGTGTGACCTCCGAGGGGGCGAGGTTCGTCTACCGCCCCCGGCAGGATGATTGGGAGTACAAACGTTCGCCTTTCCAGTCCCGAAAGGACGTCATAACAAGTTGCGACTTCGCCCTCTTCCGGGAGGAGCCCTCGGAGGTCTGGGACAGGATGCTCGGCTACTATCGGGACCGGGAGCAGAAGGGTCACTTTTCGGCGCCCTCGGCGGGGTCGGTGTTTAAAAACAACCGCGCCTTTGGAAAACCCTCGGGGGCGATCATCGACTCCCTCGGTCTCCGGGGTAAACAGATCGGCGGAGCAAAGATCTCTGACCGGCACGCCAACATAATCGTCAATACCGGACACGCTACGGCCAGAGAGATTCGCGACCTCATGGAGGAGGTGCGTCAGAAGGTACGAGAGGAGCTCGGTTTCGAACTGGAACAAGAGGTGCTCTACGTGGGAGAGTGGGTATGATGCTCGACAACCTGCGGGAGTACATGAGCTATATGAGTGATACGGAGCTCCGCAAGGTAGTCGAGGACCTCTCTACGCACGAAATCCTGGAAGCCTGGGACTCACTGAGTCAGGAGGAGGCGGCGAAGCTCTTCCTGCTCTTTCCTCTCGAGAAGAAGGTCGAGCTGATTACGGAGCTCTCCCTGAGCGACCAGGAGTGGCTTATAAGGAGCCTGCCGCTGGCGAACATCCGGGAGATCTTCGACGAGGTCGACCCGGACGACCTGGTCGACATTATCCAGGAGCTGAAGCCGGAGGTTCGGGAGTCCGTCTGGCAATCCCTCTCGGACGAGGCGAAACAGGAGACCCAGTTCCTCCTGCGCTTCGACGCCGATGATGCCGCAGGTCTTATGACCACTCGGCACGTCGCTATTCGGGCAAACATCACCGTTGGACAAGCTCTCGCCTTTATTCGCATAAACGCCCGGGACGTGGAGACGATTTACTACGTCTACGTTGTAGACGCTCTCAAACGGCTCCAGGGAGTTGTCTCCCTCAGGGATCTGCTCTTCGTGGACGACTCCGAGCGAATCGCCGACGTCATGGTGAAGCAGGTGATTTCGGTTAGTGAGGACACCGACCAGGAGGAGGTTGCGAAGCTCCTTTCTACGTATGATCTCATCGCCCTTCCCGTTGTCGACTCATACAATCGGCTCCTCGGTATCGTCACCTTCGATGATGTCTTCGACGTTATTCAGGATGAGCAAACCGAGGATGTCTACAAGATGAGCTCTATGGAGGGCGGTGTTCACCCGTACACCGACTCCTCGGTATGGCGCCTCATGAAGAAGCGCGTACCCTGGCTCGTTGTTCTTCTCATCGCCGGAACCTTTACAACCAACGTCATAAACGCCTTTGAGCCGATAATTGCCGCCGCGGGCTTTCTCGTCTGGTTCGTCCCGGTCATTACGCAGACCGGCGGTAACAGCGGAACCCAGAGCTCCACCCTGATGATTCGCGGTATTGCCACCGGAGAGATCCACTTTCGGGACTTCGCCAAGATTCTGCTCAAGGAGGCTCTCGTGGGCCTTCTCATGGGCGTGATTCTGGCGGTGGTCATCATTCTCCGGGGCATCTTTCTCCCTCCCGGCGTGCTGCCGGAACAGGCGGTCGCCATCGGAGCGGCCCTGCTCTTCGTGGTGATCTTCTCCTCGGTCATCGGCGCCTTCGCGCCCCTGGTTATCCACCGCCTCGGCTTTGACCCGACGGTGATGGCCGGCCCCCTCATGGCGACGGTAATCGACGTCGCGGGACTCACGATCTATTTCGAGGCGGCACGGTTCATTCTGGGACTCTAAAGCGCATCGGGACCCGGCATCGGGCGGGGCTCGCTGGGCCGGGGAACCACGGGCAAACCTATCCGCTGAGCCTAATGAAGAGTTCGCCTTCCACCCCCTCATCGTAGATTGAAAGAGCGACCAGCTCCTCCCAGTTCATCGCGTCGGCGACTCTTGTCCGGAAGCCGATCTGGACTCGGTTGCGCTCGCCGCAGGAGAGGAGCAGGGAAAGCGCCGGTGAGTGCATCGGCTCCTTTTCTACTACCTGTTCCACGGTCCAGGAGGGGTTGAGGGAAAACGGCGCGAGTCGCACAGTAAGGTCCACGCCGTACTCAACCGTTCTTACCGTCGACGCCCGGCTCTCACACTCCCGCCGAATCTCCGTCGGAACGATAATCCTCACAGCGCCCTTTCCTCCCGAACCCTCGAGCCGCAGCTCCGGCGTGCCGGCTACCCGGAGCCACAGAAGCCGATCCCCCTCGGGAAGGCGCCCTTCCCGCTCCGCCCTCAGGTCCAGCGCCCAGCGCGGTTCCCATCGCTCCAGCCTCGAGGGCCGCCATTTCCACCGCAACGCCGCCTTGCCGCCGAACTCTCCCTCCTCACCGGCCCCGGCGGCACCGGTGCGAATCCCGGAGAGCTCTACACCGAGGGTGTGCCCCCTCCTCACTCCCGGCTTCCGCATGAGAACGGCGGAGAACCCCGGTGAGGGCAACTCGAGCTCCCCGTTCCGATAGGCGGAATCGAGCCAGGCGAAGGAGATCCCCCAGGGACGCTCGGCGAGGCGGGTGACGCTAACGGCCGCGAATCCCGGAGGGTCCAAGGGAGATCCGGAGGCGCCAAGTAGCACCGACTGCTCAATTAACCCGCCGTTGAACCCTCCCCGCAGGGCGCCGTGATACCCCTCCTCCTCGAGGCGAGGCGGCTCGTCTAAGAACCACGGCTCCTCGATCAACGGGGGCGCCCTCACGGTCTGCTCGTGAGTCAGCAGCACTTCGCCCCAGAGGCGCGGCTCCTCGGGGGCGCCGAACGAAAGCACCCCCGCCGTGCGCCTTAGTTCTTCGGTCCGAAAATGGTGTACCGAGAGCGGCCCCAGGGCTCCTCCTACGCCGAGGCGACTCGGCGGGTCCCGGCCGACGCTCAACGAGGTGCCGCTCTCCGCCGCCCAGGAGCCGCTGAAGGGAGTCTGCTCTAGGGGGCGCTCCAGGGCGGCGAGCCCCCCTTCCAAGGTTACGGGGCCGAACCAGAGCCAGGGAGAAGCGAAGCCGATAGTGCTCCTTTGCGGGGCGAGAATGTCTCTCAGGCGGTCTGCGGGTTGTCGGGGCGGGCGGAGCTCGGTAAAGGGCGAAACCGCCTTCTCCTCCGGAAAGAGCCGGTACTCCTGCGCGAGAAACCAGCGGGTCGGGCCGTAGTCGAATACCAGGTGATAGGTAGTCTCCCCGGATTTCTCGAGGTGGAGCTCCTGCCGGTGACGGGCTTCAACGGGCTCAGCCGAATCGTCGGGCTCCTCGGCTTCGGCGGTAAAGAGGACCCCGAAGAGCAGTAGAGCCGGGAGACACGCTCTTCTTTTCAGTGAAACCACGAAAACGGAGTACACCGTTCTCTCTCCCCTGCTTCACGCAGCGGGCATGAGGAATTGACGAGTTGACCTCCAGGACCTCAACGGCTACACTATGGCTCACACGCGGCGGTCGTATAACGGCATTACCCGGGCTTCCCAAGCCCGTGACGCGGGTTCGACTCCCGTCCGCCGCTT
>JBKHED010000007.1:0-57407 GCA_046540995.1 Spirochaetaceae bacterium
TAGGGCACTGCCCGATAGCTACTTGCGTGAGCAAGTAGCGGTAGGGGGCTTTTTTATGTCCGAAGCAGATAGAGCAGTGTCAGGTTGTTCTCTTTTCTCAGGAGCGATTATCCTGTAGTCTATGGGCAGGAGGCTGCATGGCTGATCCCGCGGAGCACAGAGAGCTACAGCTAGTTACATTCCAGTTGGGCAATGAGCAGTACGGAATCGACATCATGGAAGTTGAAGGAATTGTGAAGGTCGAGGATGTTCGCCCGATTCCTAACTCGCCTGGTTACGTGGAGGGCATATTTAATCTGCGCGGGGAGATTATCCCGGTCATAAACCTCCACAAACGGTTTCACCTCCGTCGTCCCGAACTCAGCGAGGAAGACAAGCTTCTCAGCGGCTTTGTGATAATAAACATAGACGGAATGCATCTCGCGGTAATTATAGACAAGGTCTCCCGGGTGATGACGGTACAGACCGCCCAAATCCAGTCGCCGCCGGAAATGCTCTCGGGCATTGGGGCGGAGTATATTCAGGGCGTCGTCCACCGGGAGGAAGGATACTTAATCATTCTGGACATTCGGCGCCTCTTCAACGTCCGGGAACTCGAACGTTTAGAGTCCATTGCACATTGACGAAATCGGAACAGACAACAACGATGGTTAAGCTAAGCCGACCCTCCATTAAGCGGGCTGATATGGACTCCGTCCTCTCCCGCATGCTCTCGGATGAGCTGCATCCGGGTACAACGAATAAGGAGTTTGTAAAGAGTCTCGCCGACGCGCTCGGCCTTCAGGGAGGCTTCGCTCTGGGCGAGTACTCCCGGACCGTGGAGATCGCCCTCCGGGCTCTCGAGTTGCCCGAGGGGGCCGCGGTCATCCTCTCGCCCCTCGCTCCGCCGGTCTATCACGCGGCCCTAAGGCGCCTGGGACTCTCTCCGGTGTACCTCGACGTGGCGGCTTCCGCTCCGGTCCTCGACACGGCCGCTCTCGTCGCCCGGGTGGCGGAGGGCTCATCGGCGGCGGTCGTGATCGACTCCAGTCTCGGTTTCCTGGTTGATTACGAGAGCCTCGGAGAGCTGCCTATCCCGATTATCGAGGACGTCTCATCCGGTATAGGTGGCTACGTCGGAGAGCAGTCCGCGGGTAGTGTCGGTCGGCTCGTGATTATAGGTCTCGGTCCGGAGACGATCATTACCGCCGGCGGGGGTGGAGCGGTCCTCTGTCGGAACACCCGTGACAAAGCTGCGCTTTCGCGCATAGTCGAGGAGTACCCGGTGGACATACTCCTCTCGGATATGAACGCCGCCCTCGGGTTAACCCAGGTGAAGCAGCTCGACCACTTCGTCTCCCGGCGCCGGGAGATCGCCGGCGTGCTCCTCCGGGCGCTCCAGCGAGGAAGGCATCGGGTTCCCGTGCAGCCCGGTGACGGTGAAAACGTCTGGACCACCTTCCCGGTCATAGTCGACGGGAGTGTCTCGGAGGTGCAGCAGTACGCCAAGAAACACGGCGTGGCAACCGTTCCGGCCTTTGACCTCGCCGCCCTGGAGAACCGCCTCGAGAAGGGCAACGCTCCCGGCGACCTCAGCGAAGCTCGCCGTTTTGCCATGCGCACCCTGCGCTTTCCCCTCTATCCTTTGCTGCCCAACCGGGACATTGAGCAGCTCAAGCGCGTTCTTTCCACCCTTCCCTGAAGCTTTACACCCGCTGGGGGTGTATATATAGTTTTAGCGCCAATGAGCAGAACAATCGGCAGCGTACTGATTATCGCAAACACCGGAAAGCCGGACGCCAGAGAGCTCGCGGAGGAGATCGAACGGTATCTGATCGCTGAAGGGGTGAGAACCGTCGTCTTTGCCTTCGACGGCATCCCCGTGACCGCCCCTCCGGAGAAGGAGTTTGATCTGGCGATCTCCCTCGGAGGTGACGGGACCGTACTCTTCGCCTCTCGTATCCTTTCCTCTCACACGGTGCCCATTCTACCAATAAACCTCGGGGACTTCGGCTTCATTACCGAAGTCACCCGGAATGAGTGGCGGGACGCCTACCTCAAGTTCAAAGAGGGAAAGATCGAAGCGGGCCAACGGCTCATTCTCGAGGTGAGCATATTTCGAAAGGACGCTTCCATTGCGACCTTCGTCGGCCTCAACGACGCGGTGATCTCCGCCGGAGGCATATCGAAGATCGTTAATCTCTCCGTTCATCTCGGCGATCAGTTTATAGGAAGCTACCGGGCCGACGGAATTATTGTCGCGACTCCCACGGGCTCCACGGCATACTCGGCCGCTGCGGGAGGGCCGATACTTCACCCGGAAATGGAGGCGATGATCCTCAATCCGATCTGCCCACACACCCTTTCTCACCGCCCTTTGGTCATTCCCTCGGACGAAATCGTCAAGGTGGAGGTTTCCGAGCGACAGCGAACGCAGGTTGTTCTCACGGTGGATGGCCAGAGTCTCACGCCCCTGGAGCCGTTTGATCAGGTGATCATAAAGAAAATGGATGAGCGGGCGGCAATCGTTCGGTCCCACCGCCGGACCTTCTACGAAGTACTTCGGACTAAGCTCAACTGGTCGGGAGGACCTGGAAGTGCTTGAAGAGCTCTCGGTACGCAACTTCGCCCTGGTGGAGAACCTCTCCCTCTCCTTCGGGCCCGGGATGACCGTTCTCACTGGTGAGACCGGTGCGGGAAAGTCGCTCCTCGTCGGAGCTCTCTCGGTGATCCTCGGCGGTAAGGCGGATACCGAGGCGATTCGCACCGGCAAGGAGGAGGCCGTTATTTCCGGGGTCTTCAACGTCGCCGAGAATCCCGAGGCGATCGGATGGCTCGCGGAACGGGAGATCACCCCTGAGGAGGGGACGGTAATCGTGCGCCGGACGGTCAAACGGCAGGGGAGGGGCGGAATCTACATGCAGAACGTTCCGATGACCCGGTCCGACCTCGGTGAGTTTGCGGACCTCCTCGTGGACCTTCACAGCCAGCATGAACACCAATCTCTCTTTAACGAAGAGAATCATCGTAAGCTCCTCGACCGGTACGCGGGATGCGAGGAGCTGGCCGGTCAGGTTCGCACCAAGTTTATCGAGGTTGGAGAGCTTCGGCGTCGGTTGGAGGAGCTTTCCAACAAGGAGCGGGATCGAGCTCGGGAGCTCGAGCTTCTGGAGTTCGCGGTCAAAGAGATCGAGGCGGCCCGCCTGCAACCCGGGGAGGAGGAGAAGCTTCAGCAGGAGAAACAGGTGCTCGGTCAGTACGAGCGGCTCTACTCCCTGGTGGAGGAGTTCCAGAGCTTGATGAGTGAATCGCGGGGAGGGGCTCTCGGGTCCATACGGAAGGCGAGGACGGTGATGAGCCACATCGGCGAGATCGACCAGACTCTCTCCGAGGCGGGGGGACGCCTCGAGAGCGCCTTCTTCGAGCTCGAGGATCTGGCGGACACGGTTCGGGATTACGGGTCGAACATGGCCTTCGACCCGGGTCGTCTCGAAGAGTGTGAGACGCGCCTCGCCCAACTGCACAAGCTCGAGAAGAAGTATGGGTCCACGGTGGCGGAGGTCATCGAGTACGCCGAGCAGGCGAAGGAGGAGATCGAGCGCCTCTCGGACGCCGACGCCCGGAAGGAGGAGCTGTCGAGACGGATTACCGAAGAGGAGCAGGAGCTCTACCGTTCCGCCCAGGACCTCTCCAGGCGGCGCAGGGAGGCCGCAGCCACCTTGCAGGGCCGGATCGAGGAGATTCTCAAGACTCTCGCCATGGGCAAGGCGGAGTTCTCCGTCCAAGTGGAACAGAAGCAGAGCAGCCGGGGACGTCCCGTCTGCGGCCCCACGGGCGTCGACAAGGTGGCGTTTATGATCTCGCCCAATCCCGGGGAGCCTCTGAAGCCGCTGACCTCCATCGCCTCCGGAGGAGAGATCTCTCGGGTCATGCTGGCGATTAAGAGTGTCCTCGCCGCCTCCGATACTGTAAGTACTCTGGTGTTTGACGAAATCGACACGGGAGTTGGAGGAGAGGTTGCCGTAGCCATCGGAGACCATCTTTCGGGGCTAGCGGAGCACACGCAGGTGCTCGCAATTACCCACCTCGCTTCGATAGCGGCTCGCGCGGAGCGGCATGTGCGAATCGAGAAACACGTGGCTAACACGCGGACCGTTGTGGGAGCGCAAACCCTCACCGACGAGGATCGGGTAAAGGAGATCGCTCGCATGCTCTCTGGAGACAAAGAGGCGGAAGTTTCCCTAAACCACGCAAAAGAGCTTCTTTCCCGTTATACTAAGGGAAAACTGAGTTAGGACGGCACATGGGCAAGATCAGCGACGAGGCCCGACAACAGTACTACGAGCGCATCAAGGAGTACAAACAAGCCGCAGAGGCGATACTGCAGCGGGAGCAGAGCATCCAGAAGATACTCAGCGACGAGGACCCGGGTACTCCCTACAAGCGGATCACCATGGCCGAGGATCGGCTCAATCTCGCCTCCTACTACCTTCTACAGAATCGCGTTTCCGTGGCGCTCCTCGGCGTGAAGGCGGATAATTTTCTCAACGATGCCCGCAAGAGCTGCTATCAGAGCGTTATCTACCTGGAGGATGTCGTCTCGAGTTACGTTGACGCCCCTTTTGGCGATTACGAGGAGCGGCTCGACTCGATCGAAGGAATCGACGATCAGAAACGGTACCACCTTGTTCGGAAGCTCGGTTTCACCATTCAGTCGGTGGAGGAGGAGTTCGGGCCGAACACCAAATGGAAATGGTCCTTCGTGGAGCTCGAGGGTCGGTTTACAACGGTGGCGAAAAATATCATCGACTTCAAGAATTTGGTCTCCAAACTCGATCCTCGGGTGGACGGCTACAAGGAGCGTGTCGGTCACCTCGACCTGGTCAAGGAGCTGCTCATGAAGTCCGCGGATCGGTATCGGGAGAAGTACGAGCTATCCACCAATAGAATAGATGACTTCAAAACGGGGGTGGCTTTTCTCTCCGCCCTCAAACGGATTCATACGATCCTAAGCGAGCCCGACCAGGCGGAGCAGGTAAAGAAGAAACTCGATGTCTGGAAATCGAAGCTGACGGCGGACGAAAAACGCCTCGGCTCGAAACAGCCGAAGTCCTAATACCATGCGGCGGCGTTTCTTTCTCGTTTTTACTCTCAGTATTCTAACTGCTCTCCTCTACGCCCTGCTCACCCCAACCGAGTCGGGAGGAGGCTACGCCTTTACGCCGATTTCCGCGGTCGATCTGGCGGAGGGGCGCTCGGTCACGCTCTATGGGAGTGAAGTGACTCCGGTCACCCTGGCGGCGTACTCCTCGGAGTATCTCGCGTATCTCGATCTTCCCGCGGGGAAGGTGCGGTCCAGCCATCGGCGAGCCTACAACATGGCGGTGACACCCTGGGGCTTCGTGAACTACGGAGAGGCGCCGAGCAGTCTGGTAGTTCAGTCTCCCGAGGGCAGTCCCCTGTTCACCCTGGCGGAGCCGGGGTATCCCGTCGGTCGCGGCGGAGCTCTCTTTCACCTTCATGCCAACGGATATGAGCTAAGCGAATATGACCGGGAGGGCTCGCTCCTCTGGACCTTCGGCGGCGTCACTCCCATTACCGCCTTTGACGCGATTCCGGATAGGAGGGTCGTCGGCTTCCTCGACGGTTCGCTCTACCACCGGCTTGCGCTTTCCTCGGAAGATGAGAATGAAGAATCGACATGGAACCGTCTCGAGTTGCCGGAAGCGGAGGTGGAGGCGGTCTATGACGTCGCCTTTTCCCCCCGGGGCGAGGCGCTCCTGGTCCGCTCAGGCCTCGAGCCCCAGAGCGTGAGCTACTTCGATCTTCGGGAGGGGCTTGCCGCCCCTCGCTGGACCTACGAGCCGCCGGTTGGCTCGATGCGCTCGGAGGCGATCTCGCTCCTCAACCGCGGGCAAGTGGCGGTGGAGGTTTCCTCAGAGGTGCATCTGCTCGATGCAGACGACGGCACCCTTCTGCGCCGCTATGAGAATACAACTCTCGGCGATACGGTCGAGTTCCGGGAAGTGGGGTTATCTCTCTACACCCTCGGCAGAGAAGGGAGCGCCAAATGGGAGCTCCGGGTTACCGAGGCGGATGGGGAGGAGCTCTTCGTTGTGCCGCACCTATCGGAGCAACTTCGCCTCGCCCGGGAAGGCCGGCTCCTCATTCTCGCGGAAGGAAACCGACTCGGCTTCCTCGAGGTGGACAGGTTATGAGGGCCTTTACCCTTCTCACTCTCCTTGTTCTTCTTGTTTCCGCGGAGCTCCCTTCTCAGGAGCAGTGGCGCTGGCCCCTCGAAGAGGGGGAGGTGGTGGAGAACTACTCCGGAAATCGCCCCTTTCCCACGGAGCGGAGGGGGGAGACGGCGGTAATCCACGGTATGCGTCTCGCCTCGGAGGCGAGGGAAGTCTTCCCGGTGGGACCGGGGGAGCCGATCTACCTCGCGGAGCCTTCCCGCGGCGGTGTGAACGAGGTGATTTCCCCCCTCGGTGGGACGATTGCCCTTCGCCACGCCGGGGGACTCCGCTCCATCTACGGTCATATCGAGCCTCAGTCGCCCTTCGGAGCTGATCCGGCGCGCCCTCTCGGGGGCCTCAACGGCCGGGGCGCTCAGCTAGGGCGATCCCTCTTTCTCTCACTCTACGACGAGCGTGAAGGGCAGAGCCTCAACCCCCGGCTCGTGCTCCCGGAGCGGACGGACCGCTATCGGCCGGTAGTCGCGGAGTTGCAGCTCTACGCCGCCGGTGGAAGGGAGCTTATCTGGAGCTCTCGGAGCGGGGAGGGGGTAGTTCGGGAGGGGACAGTTACGCTGGTCGCCCTGGTATATGACCGGGAGTCTCCGAACGACCGGTACGCGCCCTACCGGGTCACTATCTTTGCCAACGGCGCACAGGTTGCGGATTACACCCTCGACGCCCGATCGGTCTGGCGGAACCTTCCAGTTGCCCGGGATGGCGGACAGACGGCTCTTCGAGTGGCGGCGACAAACGTCACCCTGGTGGACGGGAGCAACACGATCGAGGTCGTGGCCGAGGATTTTCGCGGAAATCTGGAGGAGAGGGTTTTCGAGCTCGATCGGCGGGTAAGATAGCACAAGCCGGCTATTGTCGGGGTTCCTCCTTAGGATTTCCTGAGTTGCGTACTACTTGACACTGACTACCGCTTTTCCTACGATGGCCCTCGGATGCGACAGGAGAGAACTGCATGATCCGTCAACATCTTGCGGAGCTGTCCCTGGAAGGGCTCATGCGGGTTGCTTCTCGTCATGAGGTGGACGTCGAGCCGGATGTGGACCGTGACGAACTGATTGAGGCCTTGATCGATGTAATCGAGGAGGCCCAAGAGGAGCGCGAGCGTCTCAACAACTATCCAGTGAAGGTTCAACGGGTCAAATACGAGTTGACCCGAGACGACGAAGTCCCCCAGGATTTCGGGCTCTTCGGCGATGTTGATCTGCCGGAACGGTACAATGACACGCGCATCGTTCTCATGTTGCGGGACCCTGCCTGGGCCTTCGCCTACTGGGACATTAGAACGAGCAAACGGCGAGAGTACCAGACCGCCTCGCAGTTCGACGGAATTTTTCTGCGAGTCATTGAGCTCGAGGACGACTCTGAGCAAGAATTTCGGATTCGAGACGCCTTTGAGATTCCCGTTAAGCTCGAAGACACCAGCTGGTACATTCACCTTCCTTCTCAGGACACCATTTACCGAATTCAGCTCATCGCGAAGAACGCCCACCGCCGTGAGTTGCTGGCGGTATCGAACAGTGTCTCCGTTCCACGAGGGAGTTTCGCCGTGGCGGAATGCGTAGACCAACGGTGCCGAAAGATCCTCACCTTCTCAGGACTCAAGCATCTCGACGTTGCGTTCTTCGACAGGGAAATTCCACAGCGAATCATTGGCGCATCGGAGCGGTAAGTAGTGACACACGTGATGCTGGTGATGCACGCACACCTCCCGTTTGTGCGGCATCCGGAGTACGATACATTTCTCGAGGAGAACTGGCTCTTCGAGGCTCTCTCGGAGACCTACATTCCTCTTCTCGACTCTTTTTCCCGGCTCCTAGACGACGGGGTACCTTTCAAACTGACCTTTTCCATTTCGCCTACTCTCACGGCGATGCTCGAGGATGAGCTCCTATCCGAGCGATACGTTCGTCATCTCGATCAATGCATCGAGCTCGGAGAGAAAGAAGTTGATCGGACGAAGGGTGACCCGGACTTTGCGCCTCTCGCGAGGTTTTACCTCGAGCGCTACCTCCACTCTAAGGAGATATTCGAAGAGATCTACGAGCGGCGCATCCTTCGGGGATTCGATTATCTTCACAAGAAGGGACGGCTCGAGCTCATTACTACCGTGGGAACCCATCCGTTTCTTCCAAATTACCGTCACTTTCCTCAGGTCGTTTCGGCTCAGATGGAGCTCGGTATCGATTCTCACGCTTCTATTTTCGGCAAGGCGCCGAGGGGTATTTGGCTACCCGAGTGCGGCTACTATGAGGGGCTAGAAGAGCAGGTGAAGTCCAACGGGCTCGACTACTTCTTCAGCGCCGCCCACGGGGTGCTTTTCGGTGATGAGATCCCGAAACACGGTACCTACGCCCCGGTACGTACGCCCAACGGTGTGGTGGTCTTTCCCCGGGATCTCTTCACGGCGAACCAGGTCTGGTCCTCCGAAGATGGCTACCCGGGAGACCCGGTTTACCGCGACTTTTACAGAGATATCGGACATGACCTACCCCTGCACTACATAGGCCCTCACATCCATGAGGGCAATGTGCGGATCAACACCGGTTTCAAGTATTTCGCCATTACCGACAAGAGTGACGATAAGGTTCCCTACAAGCCGGAACTCGCCCAGGAACGGATCAGGGAGCACGCCAAGCACTTCGTGGACAGTCAGGAGCGGCTCTCCGAGGAGCTCTCCGAGCTCATGGATAGGGAGCCGGTCATAACCTCACCCTACGATGCGGAACTCTTCGGGCACTGGTGGTTCGAGGGCCCCCGGTGGCTCGAGGCGGTCATCCGGGAAATCGCCGACCGAGACAACGGCCTCACGATGAACACCCCGTCCCGTTACTTGAAGGAGGAGGTTCCGGAGCAGGTGATGCGTCCCGCCTTCTCTAGCTGGGGAAACAAGGGTTACTCCGAGGTCTGGCTTGATGGAACGAATGACTGGATCTATCGGCACACCCACAAGGCGATCGAGCGAATGGCGGAGCTTATCGAGCGCTTTCCCAACGAGACCGGTTTGAAACGGCGTGCTCTGAACCAGGCTGCTCGGGAGATTCTACTCAGTCAGTCTTCGGACTGGCCGTTCATTATGAACGCCCAAACGGTGGTTCCCTACGCAACCTCCCGAGTCCGGGAACACCTAGCCAACTTCAACCGCATCTACGATGCGTTATCCGGGGGACAGATGGGTACGGAGTGGCTTACCCGTCTCGAAAAAAAGAACAATATCTTTCCCAATCTGGACTATCGCATGCTCCGAGGCGCCTCGGAGACCATGCTTCAGGTCTAATTCCGCGCCCCCGTGGCGTGAAGAACCGCTCTCTCCGTCCGCTATCGCCGTTATATGGTTCGTTATTCCCAGATCGTGGCAGAAGAGTCCGTTACCTCCATTCCGGCTGCATACTATACAAACATATAGTGCTCACTGAAAGGCCGGGCAAAAGCAAGAAATTATTCTGTCTCCATTGTTGACAAGAGGGTGGTGTGCGCTACTATATAGACTGAACGTGGGAAAAAGTGGGAATTGGTAGAGAAGGGTGGAGAATTAGCGTTGATTACTGGGCAATACCGGGTATCACTGGATGAGAAAGGGCGCCTCTTGGTCCCGAGCCGCATTAGGACGGCCATTCCAGGAAACGATCTGGTAATAACCGCCGGAATTGATCGCTGTCTCTGGCTCTTTCCTCCGGGAGAGTGGCGGGCGCTGTCCGAACGGTTGATGGAAACGGCCTCTCCCTTCTCCAAGCGGGCGAGACTGCTTCAGCGAAGGATTATGGCTCCGGCTCAGGAGATCGAGCTGGACAGAAACGGCCGGATTAACATCCCCCACAGCTTGCAGCAGACGGCGAACCTGCAGAAGGAGTGTATTCTCCACGGAATCTCACGGTTCATCGAGATCTGGGACGTGCAGGAGTATGACGCCTATTTGAATGAGCATGAAAGCGAGTTCCAGGAGGCGGCGGAACAACTGGGAGGGTCTGTCTTTCTGACATAGCGCTTATGAGTGAGTACGTGCACAAACCGGTTCTGGCCTCGCAGGTGCTCAGTTACCTGCGGCCGGAGCGGGACGCGTCACTCCTCCTGGACGCCACCGTTGGACAGGGCGGACATTCGCTGCTATTTCTGGACTCCAATCCGCTCCTGCACGTCATTGGTGTCGATGCGGACCCGAGGATGCTCGCGTTCGCTGAAAAGCGTCTGGCGCCCTTTGGGGAGCGGGTGGAACTGGTGCACGGTTGGTTCGACGAGTTTCTGGTCAATTACGATCGGGAGCGCCATCCGGACCGGATCCTCTTCGATTTGGGGATTTCCATGGTGCACTTCTCCCCGGATGGCGGAGGGTTCTCCTTTCGGGATGAGGGCCCTTTGGACATGCGTCTCAATCCTGAGGAGGAGCGGAACGCTCTCGAAGCTGTGTTAGAGCTCTCTCAGGAGGAGCTTGCCAACCTGATCTACACCTACGGCGAAGAGCGACTCTCTCGCCGTATTGCCGCGGCTCTCAAGGAGCACCGCGATGAAATTGGAAGCGCCGCCGATGCCGCGGAGATCATTCGTAGCTCGGTACCGCCGAAGTACCGCCGCGGACGGTTGCACCCGGCGACCCGGACGTTTCAGGCGCTGCGGATCTGGGTCAACCGGGAACTGGAGCGGCTCGAACGAGCGCTCCCGGCGGCGATAGCGCAGTTGGCCCCGGGCGGGATTGTGGGAGTGATCTCGTTTCACTCTCTGGAGGACCGAATAGTGAAGCGGTACTTCAAAAACCTCTCCACATCTCTCTCCGAAGCGCCGACATCTTTCGATGGGAAGGATTATCGATTGGAGTTACTGACGAAGAGGCCCAGCATGCCGACGGAGTCGGAAATGGCCGAAAACCCCGCTTCGAGGAGTGCAAAACTGAGAGTAGCCCGAAAGGTGGCGCTGGAAGGAGCGGCGGAATGAGAGTCGGGTATTTGCTGGCCGGAGCGGCATTGATTACGGGGCTTCTTCTCGCAAATGTCTGGCAATCCTACAGGTACGAAGTGCTCGAGGGCTCCGTGGCGCTTTTGGAGGAGACGCAGGAGGAGATCGTCGAAGCGAACAAGCGTACGATCGCCGAGATAACATCACTGCTCTCGCCGACGAGAATTCGGCGGCTGGCAACGGAAGAGCTCGGCATGAGCCCCGTCCCACCGGAGGATATCTACAGAATCGAGGTCAAACCCCGTGAGTAGAGAGCTGTTTACCGTCAAACGGATAGAAGAGCTGCTGGAGTGCGAGGTCATTCACACCGGAACCGCCGTCACCGCCGAAGAGGGGGACGGCGTTGTTGCATCGGTCTGCATAGACACACGCTCCCTCGGAAGGGATGCGCTCTTTGTGGCCCTCCCCGGAACACGAACCGACGGCCACTCCTTTCTCGCCCAAGCCTTTGCGAAGGGAGCCGCGGCGGCGCTCGTACGCCGCTCCTGGTGGCGTGAGCGGGGAGAACACTTCAGCCGTTGGGTGCACCGGGCGACGCTCCTGGTGGTTGAGGAGCCGTTGACGGCTCTCCAGGAGCTCTCCATACACTACCTGGAGCGGTTTCCCGAGATTACCCGTATCGGCATTACCGGGAGCAACGGCAAGACCACCACCAAGGAGCTCATTGCGGCGGTCCTCGCGGGGGTGGCGGAGACCGCTTACTCCGGGGGCAACTTCAACTCCGAGATCGGCGTTCCTCTCTCGGTTTTCGAGCTAGAGGGAGACGAAACCTACGCGGTATTCGAGATGGCGATGAACAATCCCGGAGAGATGGAGCTCCTCGCCCGGATCGTGAGGCCCCACTACGCGGTGATAACCAATATCGGGACCGCCCACATCGGACAGCTCGGCTCGAGAGAGGCTATCGCCACGGAGAAGAAGGCGATCTTCTCGCAGTTCGACGGCACCCAGACCGCCGTTCTGCCTCGGGAGGATGAGTACTTCGATTTCCTCAGAGAGGGGGTGAAGGGCACGGTCGTACCCTATGGACGGGAGGAGGTTCCCGGCTTAGAACATGCGGAAACACGCGGAGTCGAGGGCTCCACTCTTCTCTTTTCGGAAGGAACGATCAATCTCTACATACCGGGAGTGCACAATATTCACAACGCTCTGGCGGCCATTCGACTCTGCCAGCTCCTGGGAGTCTCCTTTTCCGCCATTAAGACGGGAATCGAGGCGGTGCGTCAGAGCTTTGGTCGAGGCGAGATCATTCCCGGAGAGATTACCATCATTCAGGATTGTTACAACGCCTCACCGGAGTCGGTCAGGGCGGCCGTCGAACTTCTGAAGGAAGCGGAGGGTCGTTCCGTCGCGGTTCTCGGATCGATGAAGGAGCTCGGGAGCTTTTCCGAGGAGGCCCACCGTATTGTCGCTCGGGAGGTTCTCGAAAGCGGCGTGGACCGGCTCTTTCTCTTTGGGGAGGAGTTCCGAATCGCGGCTCAGGAGCTCGTCGAAGAGGAGGAGGTGATCCACACCGAATCCTTCGAGGAGCTCGCGGAGCTTGTTCCGAGCTACCTAAAGGCCGGGGATACGGTTCTCCTAAAGGGGAGCCGATCCATGGAGTTGGAGCGGCTCACACCGGTCATACGCGGGGAGGTCGTCGGTGCTTAAGGAGCTGCTCTTTCCTCTGGTTCGGTACTTCACTCCGTTCAACGTCTTTCAGTATATCACCTTCCGCGCGGCCTACGCCGCGGTCACTTCCCTTCTAATCTGCTTTATCTTCGGACCGGTGATTATCCGGTGGCTTGCCCGGATCAAGGCTAGGGAGGAGATTCGTGCCGATGGGCCGGCCACGCACCATGTGAAATCCGGCACACCAACAATGGGCGGGGTAATGATCATTCTCGCCATTGTGGTTTCCGCGCTGTTCTGGATGGATATCCGGAACCTCTACACCTGGGTGGCCGTCCTCGCTACCCTCGGTTTCGGGCTCCTCGGCTTTACCGATGACTTTCTAAAGGTGGTCAAGAAGAACTCCGACGGGCTTCGGGCGAAGGTTAAACTCCTCGGTCAGATCGCGATAGGAACAACCGTCGCCCTTATTCTCTATGCCAACCGGTTGGAGATGACGACCTATATCTATATTCCTTTTTTCAAGGATCCGGTGATCGATCTCGGAGTTCTCTACATACCCTTTGCCGTCCTTCTTCTCGTAGCCACCTCGAATGCGGTCAACCTCACCGATGGACTAGACGGCCTCGCTACCGGATTGGTGCTCATGGTTGCCCTCGCCTTCGCGATGCTGAGCTACCTCGCCGGGCGCGTCGACTTTGCTGAATATCTGCAAATCCCCTATATACCCGGTGGAGGCGAGCTCTCCATACTCAGTCTCGCGCTCGTGGGCGCCTGTGTCGGGTTTCTCTGGTTTAATGCCCACCCGGCGGAAGTGATGATGGGTGATACCGGGAGCCTCGCTCTCGGCGGCATTATCGGTGTGATTGCACTCATGATCAAAAAGGAGGTGCTCCTGGTCGTCGCCGGCGGGGTATTCGTAATCGAGGCGGCCTCGGTGATTATCCAAGTCGTGCACTACAAGATGACCAAGCGACGGGTCTTTCTCATGGCGCCCCTGCACCACCATTTCGAGCTAAAAGGGTGGGAGGAGTCGAAGGTCGTTCTCCGGTTCTGGATTCTCGGGGGACTCTTTGCGATTCTTACGCTTTCGACGTTGAAAATACGATGATACGACACGACTTCGGAGCCGAACGCATCGAGACCGGCAAAGGCGACACGCTGCTCCTTCTGGCGATGTTTCTCCTATCGGGAGTCGGCCTGGCGATCCTCTTTTCTTCCTCCTATTTCCGGGCGGAGAGGCTCTTCGATCAGCCAATGCACTTCTTTCGGCGACAGGCGGCGTGGATCGCCCTGGGCTCGGTGGCCGCCTTTCTGGCGAGTCGGATTCCTTTGAAAGCACTACGCAGCTCTCTTCCCGTGATTCTCGCAGTGACGCTCTCTCTCATGGTGATGACCTTTCTCCCCGGTGTAAGCGCCGAGTATCTCGGTGCCCGAAGGTGGATTTTCCTCTTTGGATACTCTTTTCAGCCCTCCGAGCTTACGAAGTTCACCCTCATCCTCTATCTCGCCTACATCCTCGACAAGAAGTCCGAGAACATCGACGATCCGGTAAACGCGCTCCTGCCGCCGCTCATTGTCGTGGCAATCTTTACCACCCTCATCTATCTGCAGAACGATTTCTCCACCGCCTTCTTTGTCATGGTTGTCTCACTGTTCATGTTCTTCGTCGCCGGGGTACCCTGGCGGTACTTCATATCGCTATTCGCCGCGGTTATCCCGATTTCTCTCATTATGCTTCTTAGCCGGGAGCACCGAGTAAAGCGGATTCTCTCCTTTATCGAGCCTCGCCTCGATCCCACCGGCACCGGCTACCAGGTGCTTGCCTCTCAGAACGCCCTCGCCCGAGGTGGTCTCTGGGGCACGGGCATAGGCCAGGGAACCCAGAAGCTCGGCGTGCTCCCCGAGGCTCACTCTGACTTTATCTTTGCAGTACTCGGGGAAGAGCTCGGGTTTTTCGGGATCTTCCTGGTGATGGCGCTCTTCGGGCTCCTGGCGTACCGCGGCTTTCGCACCGCCCTTGTCTGTGAGGAGCGATTCGCCTCCTTTCTCACCTTTGGTCTCACCGTGACGATCGCCTTTCAGGCGCTCCTCAATATGGCCGTTGTCTCCGGCATGGTGCCGGCAACAGGCGTGACGCTCCCGTTCTTCTCCTCCGGAGGCTCCTCGCTCTTTATCACTCTGGTGATGTGCGGGGTCATTTACAACGTCTCCCGGCGACTGCCGGAAAGTGAGGGCTCTCCATGGCAGAGCTGATCCTCGGCGGTCGGAAGCGAAAGTTCAAAGCACGTTCCCGAGAGAAGGGGGGCGCGGTTCCGGAGCGCACTCCGGCGACCCGGTTTCTCGTAGGCGTGGCCGTGGCCCTCGCGCTCCTGATGGGCGCGGAGATGCTCTTTCACCTTCTTCTCGCTCCACGGTTTCGAATCACCAGAGTCGTGGTGGAGAGTGATCTGCCGGTAAGCGACTCGGAGCTCCTGCGAATGGCGCGAATTCGGGGTGATGAGCTCTACTTCTCCTTCGACCCCGGAAAGGTCGCTGAGAGCCTGGAGGAGTATCCTCCGGTCGCAAAGGCGGTGGTGGAAAAGAGCTTTCCCGATACCCTGGAGATCTCCATAGAACGGAGAAAACCGGTGGCGGCGTTATTGGTCACCGGCGGGAAGGAAACACTCCTCCACGTCGACTCAGAAGGGGCCGTATTCGCTCCCGTTTCGAGGCGGATTATGAGCGATTTGCCCATCGTCTCCGGTGTTCAGGAGGAGCTTGTGCCGGGAGAACGTCTGCCGGAGTACGTGGAATCGGTTCTCTCTTCCGTTGAGGAACTCAAGCTTCATAGACCGGAGCTCTATCGCATGATCTCAGAGTATGAGATTGTACCCCAGGAGGGGATGCTTTACGACGTGGTGCTCTATCCGATGCCTTTTCGCACACCCGTGCGGGTCTCCACGAGCTTTACTGCCGAGGAGTGCGGATACATCTTTATGGTACTGGACACTTTTCGTCAGCGAGGTATTCTCGCGGATATTGAAGAGATAGACTTTCGAAGCAGGAACGTGGTTTTCACTATGAAGGAGGAGGAGTAGGTGGCAGCGGACGACATCATTGTCGGCCTCGACATAGGTACCTCCAAGGTTGCCGCCGCCGTGGGCGAGTACAACGACTCCGGGAATCTCGAAATCGTCGGAATCGGTACAAGTGTCTCCTCCGGGCTCCGTCGCGGGGTGGTTATTAACATCGAGGCGACCCTGCGGTCGGTGCTCTCCGCGGTGGAAGCGGCGGAACAGATGGCCGGCCGGGAGGTCGAGTCGGTGGTTACCGGTATCGCCGGAAGCCATATAGAGGGGCTCAACAGTCGCGGAGTGGTGGCGGTTACCGGTAAGGGGCGCGAAATCACCACTGCCGACGTGGAGCGGGTTATCGAGGCGGCCAGGGCGGTCTCGATCCCGATGGACCGGGAGATTCTCCATGTTATACCCCGGCAGTTTACCGTGGACGATCAGGACGGTATCCGCAACCCTCTGGACATGATCGGAGTTCGCCTGGAGGTGGATGTTCACATCGTAACTGGATCAGTTACGGCGGGCCAGAATCTGGTCAAATGCGTCAACCGTGCGGGCTTCAAGGTAGAGTCGGTGGTCTTTGACAGCTTCGCCGCCGCCGAGGCGGTGCTGGTGCAGGACGAGAAGGATCTGGGAGTAGTGATGATCGATATTGGTGGGGGCACCACGGACGTGGTTGTCTACATCGACGGGGCGCCTTACTTCTCCACGGTGATACCGATCGGGGGACAGCAGGTAACCGGGGATCTGTCGATTATGCTGAAGACTCCTCTGGATGTTGCGGATAAGCTGAAGTACGAGGCGGGTTACGCCTTTATGGGTATGGTGGAGGAGGATGAACCGGTGATTATCCCCGGTGTGGGTGGTCGCCCGCCGATCTCCCGAACCCGGGAGCAGATCTGCGAGATTATCCAGCCGCGCATGGCGGAGATTCTTACCATGGCGAAGGAGCGAGTCGAGAAGAAGGGGCTTCTGCCGCAAATCGGCGGCGGGATCGTCCTTACCGGCGGGGGCTCCATGCTTCCGGGAACGGTAGAGCTCGCTCAGGAGATCTTTCGTATCGGCGCGAGGCTCGGAGAGCCCGGAAACTACGGCGGGCTGGTGGATCGCTATCAGAGCCCGCAGTACTCCACCGCCGTCGGCCTGGTGCGCTTTGCCGCGCGGGAGGGCGGTGTACCTAAAAGACCGCTCCCGGAAAAGGGGAGCGGAGTACTGGAGGGACTGAAGTCCTGGATGAAGAACTTTTTTGAGTAACGAAGTGAGTAACACATAGATTGCAATAACTGGGAGGGGGTTGCATGAACTTGGAAATACGCGAGGATGAATGGCTCGAGACAGCCGAGACGAGTAGTCCTACAGTGATCAAAGTAGTAGGCGTCGGGGGCGGCGGAAGCAACGCGGTAAACCGCATGATCTCCGTTGGCCTCTCGAACGTAGAGTTTATTGCCGTCAACACGGACATGCAGGCGCTGCAGAGCTCCAAAGCGTCCACCAGAATGCCTCTGGGTGCAAAAATAACCGGCGGCCTCGGAGCCGGAGGAAAACCGGAGGTGGGCGAGAAGGCCGCCCAGGAGGACAAGGAGGAGCTACAGCGGCTGCTCAACGGGGCGGATATGGTCTTTATCACCGCCGGCATGGGCGGCGGTACGGGAACCGGAGCGGCGCCGGTTATCGCCCAGGTCGCCAAGGACCTCGGTATTCTTACCGTTGCGGTGGTGACCAAACCCTTCAACTTCGAGGGAGCTCGAAAGGCGCGAATTGCCCAGGAAGGTATCAGCAAGCTCCGCGGCTCCGTGGATACGCTGCTCACGATTCCCAATCAGCACCTTCTCAAAATCGTAGAGCGCAAGACGCCGATCACCGAGGCGTTTCTCCTGGCGGACGACGTTCTTCGGCAAGGGGTGCAGGGGATCTCAGACCTCATAACCAAGGACGGCATGATTAACATCGACTTCGCGGACGTGCAGACGATCATGCTCGGCCAGGGAGACGCCCTTATGGGCATCGGCATCGGTCAGAGCGACAACAGGGCGGTGGACGCGGCGACCAACGCCATTAACAACCCGCTCCTCGAGGACGCCCGCATAGAAGGAGCCAAGGGGATTCTGGTCAACGTCACCGGAGGGCCCGATTTCTCCCTCACCGAGTATGAGGAAGTCCTCAACATTATCACCGCAAACGCCGACGAGGAGGTGCTCGTCATCGCCGGCAGCGCGATCGACGAGACCATGGGTGAGAGCGTCAAGGTAACGGTTATCGCTACGGGCTTTCACGCTCCTCGAGCCGCTCATCAGGAAAAGAAGAGCGAGGTCAACGAGGGTGAGTCGAAGAAGGAACAGTTTATCTCTCTCGATGAGTGGAGCAAGATGACGAGTGAAAAGGGTGGGGAAGCGCAGGAGGATCTCTTCGCGGATGATCCCGCCTACGGCGATGAGCTCGGCATCCCCGCGGTGCTTCGCTATCGCAGGGCGGCAAGCGGGAATCGCTGAGCCATGGAGCTTCTCGAGCGCTTCAATGACTATCTGGCCGTGGAGTTGCGCCTCTCGGAACAGACCGTGGAGACCTACATGCGCGACATCACCGCCTTTCTCTCCTACGCCGGGAAAGAAGGTCAGGAGCCGGCGGAGCTAACGGCCCAGGACATTATCGACTACCTGATCGAGCGGCAGACCAAAGAGAACGGTATCGAGCAGCGCACGGTTGCGAAGATCGTTTCGGCGATACGATCCTTCTTTCATTTCTGCGTTCTCGAGGGGGTGCGGGAGGATAACCCGGCGCGGCGGATCGAGCTGCCCAGGGCGAAGTACCGGCTGCCGGGAGTGCTACAGGTGCAGGAGGTGGAACGTCTCCTAGAGAGTATCGACATAAGCTCACCTCTTGGCCTCCGGGACCGGGCGATCTTCGAGCTCATCTACTCCTGCGGCCTGCGCATTTCCGAGGCCGTAAGCCTCACCATTAGTCGCCTCTACCTCTCCGAGGGGCTGGTGCGCATCAGCGGAAAGGGAGGGAAGGAGCGCCTCGTGCCGATCGGTGACGAGGCGACAATGTGGATCGAGCGGTACCTCGAGGATGCGCGGCCCCAGCTCAACAAGTCCACCGCCGGCGGGGATCATCTCTTTATCAATAGAAGGGGCCGGCCCCTTTCTCGAAAAGGGATCTGGAAACGGTTCAACGAGCTCGCCGGGCGAGTCGGAGTGGAGGCGAAGGTGCACACTCTGCGTCACTCATTTGCCACCCATCTATTGGAAGGGGGAGCGGATCTGCGGGCGGTACAAGAGCTGCTCGGCCACGCCGACATAAGCACGACCCAGATCTACACCCACATCGATAACGAGGAGCTCAAGGCGTATCATGACGAGTACCACCCGCGTTCCTGAACGCGCCCTGCGTGAAGCAGCAACCTCGTTTTGCGGGACAGAGATGAGGTGTATGGGAGTGCGCATTATTCGGCTTTTCCTCTCCTCCGCTATCGCTCTGCTCCTGCTATCGGGCTGCGACCGCCGAGACTCTCGCCGGGACGCCCTCGAGTTTCTGCAGCGGACCGAAGCAACGCGGTACGAGGGGCAGGAGGTTTCCCAGGAACGGATGCGGGAGCTTCAGCAGGAGATCGAGACCTACGAGGAGGATGTGGAAGAGGTGGTTCGTAAGCTCTCGGACGTTGGGGTCTTTCGCAAGCTCCTGGCGGAGGAGTTTCTCGACCGGGAAATGTACGGTCCCGCCCTGGAGCACCTACAGGCGGCGATGGAGCTGCAGCCGGCGAACGCCGTACTCTTCTACCTCGCCGGAGTATCCTCCGCCCAAACCGGCAAGGCGTACGTGGAGGACCGGGGGCGTCGGGAGGAGCACTTGAGGCTTGCCGAGGAGTACTACCTTCGGGCGCTCGAGCTGGATTCGCGCTATCGGGAGTGCCTCTACGCCATTTCGGTGCTCTACGTCTTCGAGCTCCAGGAGCCCGGAGAGGCGCGAGAGTACATGGACCGGCTTCTGGAGATTGACCCCGGCAACACTCAGGCGCGGTTCCTCAAGGCGAGGATGCTCGTAGAACTCGGAAACATAGAGGAGGCCGCGGACCTTTATGGGGAGATCGCGGAAGAGGCGCCGACGAGGGAGCAGCGGGACCGCGCAATGGCCAATCGAAACCAGCTTCTGGAGGGGAGGAACTGATGCCCGAGACCACGCTCCTTCTTCGCTTGAGTAGGCTTGCGCACATCAAGCCGCGGGAGCGCATTATTCTCGCCCACCATCTGGAGACGGAGGAGGCGTTTCTATCCGCCTCTCCCGAGGAGCTTTCCTCCATGGTCGGGCGGCCTATCTCCACTGAGCGACACGGGCCGGAGGCGATGGCGTTCGATCTGCGGCGGGACCTTCGGAGCCTGGAGGATGGAGAGATCTCACTCTGCTCCTTCTTTGACGCGGAGTATCCACCCCGGCTGCGCCACATCTTTGATCCGCCGCTCCTCCTCTTTCTTCGGGGGCATCGAGAGCTGCTGCATAGTGATGCGGGAGTATCCATCGTCGGTACCCGGAGGCCCACGGCGGAGGCGGTTTCCGAGACGCGAAGACTCGCCGCGGCGGTTGCCCGGAACGGGTATACGGTAATCTCCGGTCTCGCCCGGGGTATCGACGGCGCCGCCCATCGGGGAGCGTTGAGTCATCCCGGAGGACGAACAATCGCCGTTCTCGGTGGCGGGGTGGACCGACTCTACCCGCCGCAGCATCGCCCCCTGGCGCGGGAAATCCTCGCCTCCGGGGGGCTCATCCTGAGCGAGTACCCTCCGGGCACGGAGGTGCGGAAGTACCAGTTCCCCGAGCGTAATCGCATTATCGCCGGTCTCACCGCGCTTCTCTGGGTGGTACAGGCTCCGCGAGGATCCGGGGCGCTTATTACCGCGGACTTCGCCCTTCAGGAGAATCGGGAGGTGGTAGTTCACACCGTGGGAGCGGCTCCGGGGGAGAGGAATCAGGGAAGTCGCGCCCTCGTGGATGATGGAGCCCGGGAGTATGAGAGTTGGGAGCGTTTTTTGGAGCAGCAGGAGTGGCCTCCTGTGGAGAGCGCGGAGCCTACGGTGGCGGAAACCTTGGAGGAGTGGAGTGGTCGAGCCCGGCGGGAACGGTCTGGGGAACGGATCCGGATACGAAAGCACAGTGAGGAGATGATCACCGGACAGGAACTGCTCGCTCTCTTCTCCGGCGAACAGTCCGCACAGGGGGAGGAGTCGTGAGCGTCACCGGTGAGATCGATCGCTATTTGAGCTACCTCAGAAGCGTTCGCAATTTGAGTGAGCAGACCATTGCCTCCTATCGGAGCGACCTCGATGCGTTTTGGCTCTGGCTCGAAGAGCGAGGCGAAGGGCTCGAGGAGGTGGACTCCCGAACCCTGCGCCGCTACGTGCGGGAGCTCGGACACAGGGGCGCGGCCCCGGCAACGGTGAACCGGCACATTAGTGCGCTGAACGGGCTGTTCAAGTATCAGATGCGCTTCGGCGGACGGAACGCCAACCCGATGGAGGCGGTTCGCTCCCTGCGACTACGGCGTACCCTGCCGGACATCCTCTTCGAGGAGGAGATCAGCGAGATTCTGGACTTCGAGGCGGAGACGTTTGCCGAGCTTCGTGACAAAGTGCTCCTGGAACTCTTATACTCGGCGGGATGTCGAATTAGTGAGCTCCTGGGCATTGACGTGGATGATATCGCCTTCAAGCGGCGGGCGGTCCTCGTTCGCGGCAAGGGCGGAAAAGACCGGTTCGTGTTTCTCAACGAGCACAGCTACCGGGCGGTTTCCAACTACCTACCCAGGCGTCGGGAGCTCCTGAGACGGAAGGGCATCACCGATGAGAAGGCGCTCGTACTCAACCAACGAGGATCGCGGCTGACCCAGCGAGGCGCGGCGCTTCTCATAGAAAAACGGCTCAGGGCGCTCAAGGTGGCCAAGCGGGTGAGTCCCCACACCTTTCGTCATTCCTTTGCAACCCATATGCTGGACCGAGGAGCGGATATTCGAGTTGTACAGGAGTTGTTGGGGCACAGCTCGCTTTCCACCACCCAGGTCTACACCCATTTGGGGGTGAGCCGGTTGAAAGAAGTATACGCCCGGGCGCACCCCCACGGCGCCCTGCGGGGAGCAGAGAATAGTGATGAGTAACAACGAGAAGAGATCAACCCGGAGCACTACGGTAATCGCCGTCCGAAAGGGCGACTCCGTGGCGATGGCCGGGGACGGACAGGTGACCATGGGCGAGAGCGTCATGAAAGGCAACGCTCGCAAAGTGCGCACCATGTATGACGGCAAGATCCTCGTCGGTTTCGCCGGGGCAACGGCGGACGCCTTTACCCTCTTTGAACGATTCGAAGGGAAGGTAAAGGAGTATGGCGGTGACATCACGAGGGCGGCGGTGGAGCTTGCCAAGGATTGGCGGACCGACCGAATGCTTCGGCGCCTCGAGGCACTGCTCCTAGTAGCGGACCGAAACAAGACCTTTCTCATATCCGGAAACGGCGACGTTATCGAGCCGGAGCACGGGGCGATCGCCATTGGAAGCGGAGGTAGTTACGCCCTGGCCGCGGCGAGAGCGTACCTCGAGAGTGGAAGCCTCTCCGCCCGGGAGATCGCGGAGAGCTCCCTGCGAATCGCCGCAGATATCTGTATTTACACGAACGACGCCATAACCGTGGAGGAGCTGGCATGAGGCGACGACTGGAAGAGCTAACACCGAAGGAGATCGTCGCGGAGCTCGACCGGTACATTATCGGTCAGGAGAAGGCGAAGAAGGCGGTTGCGATCGCGCTTCGCAATCGCGTGCGCCGTCAGCGCTTGGAGGAGGAGCTCCAGGACGAGATCGCACCGAAGAACATTATTATGATAGGTCCCACGGGAGTGGGAAAGACCGAAATAGCCCGGAGACTCTCCAAGCTCACCGGCGCCCCTTTTATTAAAGTCGAGGCGACCAAGTACACCGAGGTGGGCTACGTGGGCAGGGACGTGGAGTCCATGGTCCGGGATCTTACCGCCAACGCCGTCACCATGGTAAAAAGCGAGCTGCAGGAAGAGGTGAGGGAGGAGGCGGAACGGCGCACCGAGGAGATCCTTCTCGATCTTCTGCTCCCGGACACCAAGGAGAACGGCGGATCAAGCAGCCGGCCAATGGGCTTTGGTGGCCCCCGCAGCGCCTCCGGTAGCTCGGCCGGCGGAACCGGCAGTGCCTCCAGCGGAACCGGCAGTGCCTCCGCCGAAACCACTCCGGCCGCCGCCGGCGATTACACCGTCCCCACCGAAAGCGGAGCCGGTGGAAGCTCCACCCGGGAGAAGTTTCGGAAGATGCTCCGGGAGGGAAAGCTCGAGGAGAAGGAGGTGGATATAGAAGTCTCCGCCGGCCAGGGCTTTCCAGCGATCGAAATTTTCTCCGGGAGCAACTTCGAGGAGATGGACCTCAACCTCGGGGGAATCTCCAACCTCTTTGGGGGAAAGAAGAAGAAGAAGCGGACCACCATCCGAAACGCCAGGGAAGAGATTCTCCAGCAGGAGACGGAGAAGCTCGTCGACAACGACCGCGTCTCCGAGCTTGCGCGGGAGCGTGTGGAGCAGATGGGTATTATCTTTATCGATGAGATCGACAAGATCGCTGCCAAGGAGAATCGCTCCGGGACCGACGTGAGCCGGGAGGGAGTGCAGCGGGACATTTTGCCCATCGTTGAAGGGAGCACCGTTAACACCAAGTACGGCATGGTGGATACTTCCCACATCCTCTTTATCGCCGCCGGGGCGTTCCACATGTCCAAGCCGAGTGATCTCATTCCGGAGCTACAGGGGCGCTTTCCCCTGCGGGTGGAGTTGGAGGCTCTCGGAGCAGAGGACTTCTACCGGATCCTGACGCAGCCCCGGAACGCTCTCATTACGCAGTACAGGGAGCTCCTCAAGACTGAGGGAGTAGAGATCGATTTTACCGAGGAGGCGATACGAACCATTTCCGAGATCGCCGCGGAGGTTAACAGTCGCAATGAAAATATAGGAGCGCGCCGACTCCACACAATTATGGAGCTGCTCTTGGAGGAGGTCTCCTTTACCGCGCCGGAGCTCACGGGCCAGACAATTCCGGTTACCCCGGAGTACGTGCACGAACGACTGGGAGAGATTGTGGAGGATCAGGATCTCAGCCGTTACATATTGTAGGCCCGTGGCCGGCAACGGGCGTCGCGGGACGGATCGGCGGGTGGAAGGGCTAAACTTTCATACCCGGTAGCCGATGATCTGAACGAGGAGAGTAGGAAGAACCATGTTTTTGAACAACAGTTTCGGTAGGACCTTGGATATTCTCCATCGTTCCATGGATGTGAGCCAGATGCGCAACGACGTGATTGCAAACAACATCTCCAACGCCGACACGCCGAACTTCAAGCGGACCGTGGTCAACTTCGAGTCCGAGCTCAAGTATGCCCTGGACCGGGCGGCGCGCCCCCCGCGGTTTCGAGCGGCATTGACGGATGAGCAGCACATCCCCTTTAGCAGGGTCCCTGACTACCGGGACGTTCTTCCCCGGCGATATACGGATTACTGGACTAACGTGAAGAACAACGGGAACAACGTTGATATTGAGGAGGAGTCGATGAATCTTCTGAACAATCAACTCCTCTATCAGAATATGACCAGGGCTGTGAGCGACCAGTTCTCCCGGGTCAACCTGGTGCTCAGGTAGGCGGGTAGCGTATGGGAATGTTTTCGAGCATTAACACCGCGGCCACGGGGTTGACGGCGCAGCGATTGCGACAGGACGTAATCTCAAACAACATCGCCAATGCCAACACCACCCGTACCACTGAGGGGGGGCCTTTCCGGCGGAGCAGGGTGATCTTTCGCCCCAGGGTGGAAACCCCCTACTGGCGGAGTCCTTTTCTGCCTCGAGAGCTGGACAACGGTATCGGCCGCGGTGTCCGGGTCACGGACGTGCAGAAGGACTATGACTCCGAGACGAAGCTGGTCTACGATCCTACCCACCCGGATGCAATCAAGTCCGGGCCGAGGGCAGGATACGTGGAGATGCCGAACGTCAACGTTGTAAGCGAAATGACGGATATGATCGCCGCCTCTCGCGCCTACGAGGCGAACGTGGCGGTTGTAAATGGCGCCCGGAGTATGTTCCAGGCGGCCTTGCAAATAGGCAGATAGAGATCGCCTGAGGGAGGGCAGCGATGAGTGACATGTTTAGTGGAACCGGGTTCCGACAGAGCTTTCTGCAGCCGGAGCAAACGAGGGGCGACCAGTTCGTTCTTGCTCGAACCCACTCCACCCATCGGAGCGGGGGTGGCGAAGTACCCGGGACCGGCGGGAGCTCTACCTTCGGCCAGGCGCTTATGGACTCGCTTAACGACGTCAACGGCGCCCAGCAGGAGCACGAGCGGCTTACGGTTCAGTCGATCATCGACCCGGAGAGCGTCAATGCTCATGACGTGACCGTTGCATCAGCGAAAGCGAATATGACACTGAATATTACGAGAAACGTGGTAGACCGGGTGATTCAGGCCTACCGATCGATAACGACTCTGCGCTAGCCCGCAGACCGTTCGTCTAACTGGGAGGGGACATGAACGAATGGTTTAAGCGGCTGATCGAACAGCTGAAAAACGTATGGTCGCAGTGGAAGCCGGTACAGAAGGTGATCTTCTTCGGCATTATCGGTGTATCCGTTCTCGGAATCGTGCTGCTGGTCACCTTCAGCGCATCGCCGAGCATGGTTCCGCTGCTTACCACGCCGATCCAAGATCCGGAACTGATGTCGCAGATCTCAACGAGACTGGATCAGGAGGGCGTGGAGTACCAAGTCACCGATGACAATCGAATACTCATGCAGGATGAGCAGACCGCCCGGCGAATGCGCTCGATACTCGCTCGGGAGGACCTGATTCCGCCGGAGACCGATCCTTGGGAGCTCTTCGACATGGAACGGTGGACCATCACCGACTTCGAGCGCAACGTCAACTTGCAGCGTTCCATTATGCGGCAGCTCGAGCAGCACATCACCGCCCTGGACGACGTCGACGCGGCGAGCGTTACCGTGGTGATCCCCGAGGACGAGCTCTTCGCCGAGGAGCAGGACCCGGTTACAGCCTCGGTGATTATCACCCCGAAGCCGAGCGCAGACATCACCGAAGACCGCGGCAAGATCGAGGGGATCGAGCGGCTTATTCAGTTCGCCGTGGCGGGGTTACAGCCGGAAAACATCACCATTACCGACCGGAGCGGAGTGGTTCTCAATGATTTCGAGAACCTGGAAGACCTCGATCGTCTCTCTTTGACCGAGCGGGAGCTGCAGATTAAGAACAGCGTGGAGAACCGGTACAAGGAGGCGATCCTCCGGGCTCTGGGCAACATCTACTCCCAGGACCGCGTGGAGGTGCTCAATATCAACGTGGAGCTCGACATGGGCAAACGCACCGAGGAGACCACCGAGCATTTCCCCATTATCACTGTTCCCGACGACCCGAGAACACCCTTTAGCGAGCGGGAGTACGTCCTCTCCATTCCCCGTTCCACCGAGACAATTGACGAGAACTACGAAGGCACCGGGTTCAATCCCGAGGGACCACCCGGCGTCGAGGGCCAGACTCCGCCGGCGTATCGTGACCTGGAAGGTCTCGTTGGCCGGTATGACAACAGCGAGGAGCGGGTCAACAACGAAATAAACACTCGCCGCATCTACGAGGAAAAGAGCCCCGAGGTCGACCGTATCACCGCAAGTGTCGCCCTGGACGGCAGTTGGCGCTGGTCGTATAATGAGCGTGGGGAGGTGGAACTCGCGCCGGGCGGTAGTATTGCCCGAGAGTACACTCCAGTGAGCGAAGAGGAACTCACCGTAGCCAGGGAACTGGTGCAGGACGCCGTCGGATACGACGCGGACCGAGGTGATTCAGTGACGGTTCGGCACGTTCAGTTTGACCGTTCCTCTCAGTTTAACCAGGAAGACGAACGGTTTCGGCGTCAGCAGCAGATACAGATGATCGTACTCTACGTGCTTATCGGTATCGCCGTCCTCCTCGTGGCTTTCATCGTCTTCCGGCTCATCTCCCGTGAAATCGAACGACGGAAGCGACTTCGGGAAGAGGAGCTCGCCCGACAGCATCAGGCGATGCGGGAGGCGGCGCTCAGGAGCGCCGAGGAGGAGAGCGCCGAAGTGGAGATGTCCGTCGAGGAGCGAGCCAGGATGGAAATGCAGGAAAACGCCATCAACATGGCTCGGGAGCATCCCGAGGATGTGGCGCAGCTCATTCGTACCTGGCTGGCTGAGGAGTAGTAGGGTATGGCGAAACAACAAGCCGCAAGCGCCTCTCAGGCGCAGACCCAGACACAGCCGAAGAAGTCCTCTCATCGCAAGGAGCTGACCGGCCGTCAAAAGGCGGCGATCTTTCTCGTGACCGTAGGCTCCGAGATCTCTTCCGAGATCTTCAAGCATCTGCGGGAGGATGAGATCGAGTCTCTCACCTTTGAGATCGCTCGTCTCGACAACATAGAGTCCGAGGACAGGGACCGGGTGCTTCAGGAGTTTCAGGAACTCATGATGGCCCAGGACTTTATTACCACCGGCGGCATCGACTACGCGAGAGAGCTCCTGGAGAAGTCTCTCGGCAGTCAGAAAGCGGTGGACATCATAAATCGCCTCACCTCGAGCCTTCAGGTTCGTCCCTTCGACTTTATAAGGAGGACCGATCCGACGCACCTGCTCAATTTTATTCAGCAGGAACACCCGCAGACGATCGCTCTCATTCTGGCGTATCTGGAGCCGCAGAAGGCTTCGGTCATTCTTGGTAGCCTCCCCAACGACATTCAGTCCGATGTGGCGAAGCGAATCGCCACAATGGACCGCACCACGCCGGAGGTCCTCCGAGAGGTCGAGCGGGTACTGGAGAAGAAGCTCTCCACCCTCTCTACCGAGGACTACACCTCCGCCGGTGGAGTTGAGAGTATCGTCGAGATTCTCAACCTGGTCGACCGGAGCACGGAGAAGATCATTATCGAGTCCTTGGAAGAGGAAGACCCGGAGCTCGCCGAGGAGATCAAGAAGCGGATGTTCGTCTTCGAGGACATCGTTATGCTCGACGACCGGGCGATTCAGAAGGTTCTTCGGGAGGTGGACACGAGCGAGCTCGCCAAGGCGCTCAAGGCCGTGGACTCGGAGGTACAGGACAAGATCTTCCGCAACATGTCCAAGCGAGCCGCGGGACTACTCAAGGACGACATGGAGTACATGGGACCGATCCGCATGAAGGATGTGGAAGAATCGCAGCAGAAGATCGTCTCGATTATTCGCAAGCTCGAGGAGCAGGGCGAAATCGTCGTTGCCCGGGCGGGCGAAGACGAGTTGGTGGTCTAATGACCGGTGGTCTAATGACCGGACGGAGAGCGTAGCTCATGGCGAGACACGTATATCGCGGAAACGAAGTACGCAATATCAACAGCAAGGTCTATATTCAGCCGCCGGAGCGCGTTCCCGAGCCCGAGGAGGAGCTTCTCCAGGAAGAGGAGGTCCAGGAGTACACCGGTCCCACCATCGAGGATATCCAGCGGCAGGCGCAGGAGTTTAAGGAGAAGTGGGACGCTGAGCGGGAGCGGATGATAAGCGAGGCCAAACAGGAGGCGGAGCGAATCGTCCATGAGGCGGAGGAACGCGCCTTCCAGGAGATAAAGAAGAAGACCGAAGAGGCCCAGGGACAGAAGGAAGAGGCCGAGGCGGAAGCTGATCGGATAAAGCAGGCCGCGGAGGCCGAGGCGGCGCGAATAGAGGCGGAAGCGAATCAGCGTGCCGAAGGGATCGAGCGGGACGCCTTTGACCGCGGCTACGCCCAGGGCAAGGAAGAGGGGTACCGGGACGGGAAGGCAGAGGCGGATCGGGTTGTAGAGCGGCTCCACGTCGTTCTCAACCGAGCTATCGAGCGACGGAACGAAATCATCGAGGAGTCCGAGTCTCAGGTGGTCACCCTGGTACTCAATATCGCCAAGAAGGTGATTAAGGTGATCTCGGAGAACCAGAAGAACGTTGTAATGAACAACGTCATTCAGTCCCTGCGCAAGCTCAAGAGCAAGTCCGACGTCATTATTCGCGTGAATCTGGCGGATCTCAAGACGGTCTCGCAGCACAAGGAGGAGATCATTAAGAGCATCGAGCGGGTGGGAAACATTACCGTCGCCGAGGACACCACCGTCGATCCCGGGGGGGCCATCGTGGAAACCGACTTCGGTGAAATCGACGCCCGAATCTCCTCGCAACTCAGGGAGATCGAGGACCGAATCCTCGAGCTCATGCCCATCTCCAATCGAAGCAAGAGCGGCGGAGGATAGCGCCGATAGGCGTGGGGAGGGGCGCCAGTGAACATTCTTGAGAAATACGCCATAGCCGTCGATGAGACGGATCCAATCAAGCACATCGGTCGGGTGCAGTCGGTTCAGGGATTGCTCATTGAGAGTCTGGGACCCCAGGCGGTAATGGGTGAACTCTGTCAGATCAATATCGAACGCACCGGGGAGAGCGTCTGGGCCGAAGTGGTTGGTCTCAACGGCACCCAGGTTCGGCTTATGCCGTACACCGAAACCGAGGGTATCGAAATTGGGAATCCCGTCATCGCCACGGGGCACGGCCTGGAGATCGGCGTGAGTGGCGCGATGATGGGCCGAGTTCTCAACGCCATGGGACGGCCCATCGACGACGGGCCGGAAATCATTACCGAAGAGCACTATCCCATTCTCAACGATCCGCCGGATGTCTTGCGACGAAGAACTATTGACGAGCAGGTCGAGACCGGCGTCCGAGCCATTGATGCCCTCATTGCAACTGGAAAGGGGCAGCGTCTCGGTATCTTTTCCGGGAGCGGTGTGGGTAAGTCGACCCTCTTGGGTATGATCGCCCGAAACACCTCGGCGGACATTAACGTCATCGCCTTAATCGGTGAGCGCGGCCGGGAGGTTCGGGAGTTTATCGATAACGATCTCGGGGAGGAGGGGCTCGAACGCTCCATTGTGGTCGTATCCACTTCCAACACCCCCGCGCTCTCCCGCCTTAGGGCTGCGTATGTCGCCACCACCATCGCCGAGTACTTTCGGGACCAGGGCAACGACGTCATGCTCATGTTCGACTCCGTCACCCGCTTTGCCCGGGCGCAGCGCGAAATCGGCCTCGCCCGGGGAGAGGGCCCCGCCTCCAGGGGCTTCCCCCCTTCGGTGGACGCGATTCTGCCGAAGCTCCTGGAGCGGTGCGGCACCTCGGACACCGGCACCATTACCGGCTTCTACACGATTCTAGTGGAGGGTGACGACATCGACGAGCCCGTCTCGGACGCCGTCCGCGGTATCCTCGATGGCCACCTCATCCTGAGCCGCCGTCTCGCGCAGCGCTACCACTACCCGGCGATTGACGTCCTCGGCTCCGTGAGCCGCCTCGAACGCCGGGTAACCGCTCCGCACGTCCAGGAGGCGGCGGGCCATATCCGAAGCCTCTTGGCGGCGTACAACGAGAATGAGGACCTCATTAACGCCGGAGTCTACGTCCGGGGCAGTAACGACGAGATCGACCGTGCCCTGGAGAAGATGCCCCAGATCCACAAACTCCTGAGACAGCGTATCGAGGAGCGAAGCTCCCTGGAGCAGACCCACGCCATGCTCTGCGAGTTGGCGGAAGTGCCGCTTCCGGAGGCGACCGCCGAGGAGGAGGCTGAGGCATGAAGCGTTTCGCCTTTTCCCTCGAGCAGATCCTCCGCCTGAGAGAGTACGAGGAGCGGCAGGCGGAGCTGGAGCTCGGCCGGGTTACCGGTGAGTGCGAGCGCCTGAGGCGTGAGATCGGCTCCCTCGGGGATTTGAGCCGGGTTGCCGCCCGCTCTCATCTCGGAAGCCGATCCTTCGATGTGAGCTATCGCTTTGGTGAGGAACGCTACATCATGCGACTTCGAAGCCGGTCGGAGCAGCTCAGCCGGGAGCTCCTGGAGCGGGAACGGGAGCTCGAAAAGGCTCGGAGTCGATATCGGGAAGCGCGAAAGCAGCGAGAGGTCCTGAGCCGGCTCAAGAGCCGGAAGGCGGAGCATCACCAGGAGGAGGTCAAGAAGGAACGGCAGCTTGTCCTGGACGAGGTGAGCGCTCTCATATGGAGGAGAGAGAAAAATGGCTGATCGTTACAGTCGTCTGGGGGCGATGCCGCAGATCGCTCTTCTCTTGCTTCTGATTGTCGGTCTCGTTATCGGAGGCCTCGTCTGGTTCGATTATCTCGGAATCATAGACGTTAACGACACCCTTGCTCCGGTTCTCTCCCTCATTGGAATCGCACCCCGGCAGGGTACCGGTGATCCAGGGGACGTGATGCTTCTCGACCGAGTCCGTCTGGAGAAGCAGCAACAGGCGGTTACCCTCCGGGAAGCGCAGCTCGACCAGCGGCGACAGGAGCTCGAAAGCAGGCAGCAGGAGATTCAAGAGCTCCTTCACTCCCTGGAAAGTAGGGAAGAGGAGTTGGAGGATCGAGAGAATTCGCTAAACGAACGGGTCAGGCGGTACGAAAATAGAAGAGCAGTCCTCGAAGAGAACTCGAGGAACCTGACCAATATGCCCCCGGAACGAGCGGTGGAGATTTTGGTCAGTTACGACGATCAGTTGTTGATTGACACCCTCAGAGTGAGTGAGGAGTTGGCCCAGGAGGCCGGAGAGGCTTCCCTGGTATCGTTCTGGCTGTCGCAAATGCCCGCGGATCGGGCCGCTGAAATCCAGCGTAAGATGACGATAAAGCCGGACGAATGACCCTGTAGGAGGTAGCATAGTGCGGGAAGTCGCGTTTATCGACGGAATTATCCGAAGCGGTCCCTCGGATAACCGCCGGTTCGAATCCCCGCAGCTACCTACCGGCCCCTCCTTTAGTGACCTTTTGAGCCAGGTCGAAGCCTCTCGATTCAAGTCAACTGCCTACAGTCGAATCGATACCTCCCCGCAAACGGCGTCGGAATCCGATGGTCCGCAGCGGGAGCGGCATGCCGAGCGCTCGGACCGGAGAGAGTTCTCGATAGACGAACGTTCGGACCGTCGATCCGAGGAGACCCGGGAGGGCAGCGACGCCGACCGTTCCGACTCCGACCGTTCCGACTCCGACCGCGCCGAGTCCGACCGCGCTGCCCGGGAGGGGAGGGAACGTGACGACGCCGCCAGGGAAAATGCGGCCCGAGAAGAGAGAGCCCGTGACGGAGAGCGGAGGTCCGCTGAGGAGCGCGTCTCCCGGGAGCGGGAGGAGGCGAACCAGCGGCGAGCGGAAGAGGCCGAGAAGCCGACTGCCCGGGATCGGGGAGACGCCGCGACCGGGAAGGATGAGCTTCCGCACGGGGAGGCCGTGACCGGGGCGGAGAAGAAGGGTAGTGACACCGCCGAGGGCGAGGAGGCCGAAGCGCTCGCTAAGCTCGCGGTGGGCGAGGCGATTTCTAAGCTGACCAAAGGCGAGGAGGCTCCAACCAAGGAGGCGGAGTGGGGTCGCCGCGGCGAACCGCAATCCGAAGGGGCCAGGCTCGTCGAATTGGCCCGGGAGCAAGGGCGAGGCAGAAGTAGAAGGAGCGGCGCCGAAGCGAGCGACGCCGAAGCGAGCGGCGCCGACAAGAACGGCGAGGATGCGAGTTCGACCGAGAGGGAGAAGATGGAAAAGGCGCTCGCCCAGACCCGGAATCGTTCCAGGGACTCCGCGGCTGAGGAAGGCCACGGCCCGCGGGAGAGAGCGGTGGCAACGGAACTATCCGGAAGTAAGGCGCTTCTTCGGGAGTTTTCTCAGGCGAGCAGCGGCACGGAGCCGGTTAGCGATGAAATCCGCCGAAAGGCGGAGAAGGCGCTCTCTGATCTCGAGAGCCGTGAGCGCTCGGAGGGAGATGATCGGAAGCTTCGGGTTGTTGACCTGAGAGCGCCCAGAGAAGCGCGTCGCCCTAGGGAGGCAGGTTCGGAGCAGAACAGCGACGGCACTGGTCGAAACGGACTCAAGGAGAGCGGCCGGCTCCAATCCTTCGAAGGGAGTGAGAGCAACACCCCCCGGTTCGAAGGGGGAGAGAGTGTTTTTGCCCGACAACTCGGGTCGCCGAATCGCGGCGAAGGAGTGGCCCAGCGCTTCGTTCAGCAGCAGCAGGAGCTCCACCGGTTCCTGCAGGAGAAGGGGTACGGCGAGATCGTTCGAAACGCTCGAGTCATGCTCCGGGAGGGCGGCAACGGCGAGCTGAGGCTAAATCTCTCGCCCAAGGAGTTCGGAAGCGTGCGGGTTCAGCTCCAATTGCAGGATTCTCATATAGCCGGGCGGATAATTGTCGAAAATTCTACTGTACGCGAAGTCTTTGAGCAGAACCTGGAACAGCTCCAGCGGGCGTTTCAGTCCCAGGGGCTCGACACCGGGCGGCTCGAAGTAGCCGTGGAGCAGCGAGGCGACGGGCGAGAGCGCCGGGGGCGGGGAGAGACCGGCCGAGGCGAGGAAGTCCGCATATTTGAAGAGCATACCGCGCGATTGCCTGATTCGTTCTACGAGGACGCTCGGGTAAATCTTATGGCGTAGGTAGAGGAAAGGGAGTTATGGAGTTTTCCTCCTTAATGAGCGCACAGGAACAGTCCAGGACCGCCGCCCAGGCGGACGCCTTCAATAAGGCGCTGAATAATGGGCGGGAGGTTAATCGCACCCTCGGTCGCGATGACTTTCTCAAGATTCTGATCACCCAGTTGAAGAATCAGGATCCCACCTCCCCGATGGAGGACAAGGAGTTCATCGCGCAGATGGCGCAATTCTCCACTCTGGAACAGATGACCAATATGAGCGAGGAGTTCGGCAGCCTCGCCGAGGGTTTGAGCGCGAGCAGGGCGGTTTCCATGCTCGGCAAGCAGGTAACGGTAGCCGCCGATGGAGAAACCATCGAGGGGCTCGTGAGCGCCGTAACGGGAGGGGCCTCGCCGGAAATAGAGGTCAACGGCCAACAGTTCAGCATTAACGATGTACAGCGAATCTGGCAGTAAGGGGGCATAGTCTATGATGCGTTCACTCTATTCCGGCGTCTCTGGTCTTCAGAATCATCAGACCCGGATGGACGTTATCGGTAACAACATTTCGAACGTCAACACCACCGGTTTCAAAAAGGGAAGGGTCAACTTTCAGGACCTCATCTCCCAGACGATGCAGGGCCCCTCTCGTCCCGACGAGCGAGTTGGCGGTACGAACCCGAAGCAGGTAGGCCTCGGTATGCAGGTCGCTACGATCGACACAATCCATACCCAGGGCTCCCTTCAGTCTACCGGCGTTAAGAGCGACCTCGCGGTTCAGGGAGCCGGGTTCTTCATAGTGCGGGACGGCGATCAGGAGCTCTATACGAGGAACGGCGCCTTCGGTCTCGATTCCGAGGGAATGCTCGTAAATCCGGCGAACGGGATGCGGGTACAGGGGTGGCAGGCTGAGGAAGTGGAGGGACAGACGTTGATCAACACTTCCGGAGCTCTCGAAGACCTGGTCATACCGATCGGCAGCAAAGACCCCGCGACGGAGACGAGTGAAGTGTTCCTGGCGAGTAATCTCAACAAGCTAACGCCGGTGATCGGTGCTGACGCCGGTCCCGCGGAGACGCAGGAGGGGACCTGGACCGTTGAGTATGACATCTACGACTCCTTCGGAAGCCCTCACACCCTGCGCATCGATTTCACCCGAGTGGAGGGGGAGGAGAACGTCTGGCAGGCGGCGGTCGATATCGACCCGGAGTCGGAGACGCCGGTCAACCAGAACGTCGCCGTCGGTGGGATCGAGAGCGACGACGACCAGACCTTCAATCTCGAGTTTGCGAATGACGGCACCCTCCTTCGGGTCTTCAACGACGAAGGGGGCTTGGACAACGAAGACCAGCTCGCTATCGACGTGACCTATGACGTGCCGCAGGCGGCCATTCCCGTGGATCAGCAAACCGGGCTTCCCGGTGGTCCGCAGCAGCAGACATTCACCCTGAACTTGGGCGAAGTCGGAGCGTTTACCGACTCCATGACCCAGTTCGCCTCGGAAAGCTCCACTAAGGTCTACGAGCAGAACGGGTTTCCCATGGGATATCTCGAGGACTACCAGATCGACCAGAACGGCATTGTCCGAGGCATCTACTCCAACGGCAACACCCGGGACCTCGGGCAGGTTGCTCTCGCCTCCTTTACCAATCCGGGAGGACTGGAGAAGGAGGGTGACACCAATTTCACCGAGTCGATTAACTCAGGTACCGCGGACGTCGGTCCCGTCGGGGTAGCGGGAAAGGGGAACATTATGTCCGGTACTCTCGAGATGAGTAACGTCGATCTCGCGGAGCAGTTCTCGGACATGATCGTAACGCAGAGAGGGTTCCAGGCGAACAGCCGGACGATCCAGACCACGGATCAGATGCTGCAGGAACTCTTAACACTCAAGCGGTAAAGGAAGTAGTATCGTAGGCGACGATGATTGAAGTGACCCGACTCGATGGGAAGGTCTTTTACGTAAATCCGCATCAGATCGAGTACATCGAGTCGAATCCTGATACGACACTGATAATGCTATCCGGGAAGCGGCTTATTGTTCGTGAGGAGTACGAGACGATCTTCGATCGGATCGTGGAGTATCGACGACAAATCGGCGCTTTCAAGAACGAGGAGTAGCTGCCGTGGATCTTGGCACGATAATTGGCATAGGACTCGGATTCGTCATGGTGGCCCTCGGAATCTTTCTGGGCGGCGTCGGGATGGGTCCGTACATCAGTTTCGACTCGGTTCTTATCGTTTTCGGCGGCTCCTTCGGAGCGATGCTCGTAGCGAACCCGCTCTCCCGAATGCTCGGAATCGGGCGATACCTAAGCCACGTATTTCAGACTACCAGCTGGGCCGAGGAAGAGCTCATTACTACTCTGGTCGGATTCTCCGACCGAGCGCGAAAAGAGGGGCTCCTGGCGCTGGAGGACAACCTCGACTCCGTGGAGGACGAGTTCATGAGGAAGGGTATTCAACTCGTCGTCGACGGCACGGACCCGGACATAATTAAGAACATCCTCTACGCCGACCTCAACGAGATACAGTCCCGCCACGAGTCGGGTATTAAGATATTTGACGACTGGGCGAAGATCGCCCCTGCCTTTGGAATGATCGGTACTCTCATCGGTCTAATCGCCATGCTCGGTAGTATCGGTGGTGACACCGCCGCCATTGGGCGCGGTATGCAGACCGCTCTGGTAACCACCCTATACGGCTCGTTTCTTGCCAACCTTCTACTCATGCCGATTAAGACGAAGCTGGAAGGGAGAGACAAGGAGGAGGTTCGGGCCAAGGAGATCGTGGTGGAGGGTGTGCTCTCCATCCAGTCCGGTGACAACCCGCGAATCCTTCTCGAAAAGCTCATTTCTTACCTGCCCCCTGGACAGCGGCAGGCGGTAAGACAGGAGGCGGGAGCTGAGTAGGACGATGAGGTAGAGGGAATGCCCGTAGATAGAGAGCAAAAGCGAAAGAAGAAGTGTCCGCCGGAGGGAACTCCGGACTACATGCTCACCTACGGTGACATGATGACACTTCTTCTAACGTTCTTTGTTATGCTCCTCACCCCCGCCGAGATCGACGGATACCAGCTCCGGCTAATTCTGGCGGCTTTCCCAGGTTTGGGGGCGTACGAGGGTGGCAACACGCTGCAAGAGGGACGCTTAGCGGAGCTCGGAAACACCATCGAGTCACTTCCCTCAATGGAGCGGGGACGAGCACTGGACGAGGCACGGCGGGAAGCGATTTCGATCTTTCAACCCGAGGTACGAAATCAGATGGTCCGCGTCACCCAGGATGAGCGGGGTCTGGTGATTTCCCTCGCCTCGGACGCCTTTTTTGATCCTGCCAGCGCGGAGATTAACATTGAGCAGACCCGAGATATCCTGCAGCGTCTTGCGCGGCTTTTGAACTCGCCGGACCTCCAGGACCGAACCTTCCGAATCGAGGGACACACGGACTCCACCCCCGTGGACCCGGCGGGTCCCTGGGAGAGTAACTGGGAGCTTTCCGCGGCTCGTTCTCTTTCGGTACTCCGTTACCTGACGGACTTCGGCGTGGAGGAGGATCAGTTCCAGGTAATGGGACTCTCCGATACGGAGCCGCTCTTTGATAATGACACACCCGAGGGCCGGGCGTACAACCGGCGGGTTGATGTGATAATCCTAACCGAAGGCCACCTCTAACAGATGGCCTGAAAGCCACCCCGCAAGAGACGGTGTGGCCCATAGTGAGGTAACGCTATGTCCGACGAAATGTTCGACACTGAAGAAGAAGTAGGTGGAGAGGAACAACCGCAGGCCGGTAAGAAACGCATTGGATTCTTGCCGGCGGTCGTCATCGATATCCTCAAGTGGGCGGCGATTATCGTCGGCGCCATTATCTTTATCGTAGTCGTGGTGGTGATAACCGTCCGCACCTTGGATCGCCGCGAGGGAGGGCAACTAGCGGACGTACCCCGGGTTTCGGAGTATCAGGACTCCGTGCCGCCGGAGCTTGCCTGGTTCAGCCAGCTCGAAGAGGTGCGGGGGCAGACGCGGGATGAGCCGAGCATGACCTTTATCGTAGAGCCCTGGATCGGGTACGAGCCGGATGGCGGCGAGGCGACACTGCAGGAACTCATCTCGCGGGAGATTCAGATCAAGGAGACCATCGCCATATATTTTGGGAGCCACTACGCCCGGGAGCTCGAAGGGCCGGACAACCGGCAGCGGGTAAAACGGGAGCTCCGGGAGGAAATCAACCGCATGATGCGAAACGATATTCGGGAAGTTGCCTTTGATTCGTACCAGATTCTCGACTTTTAGAAGAAAGCTTGAAAAAGGTGGAGAAGTGTGCGAGAATTTCGCCAAGTTACTGGGAGGGTGTAACTTAACATGACCGAAGTACTGTCTCAGGATGAGATAGATCAGCTGCTAACGGCGATCTCATCGGGAGACGTGGAAACTGAGGAAATCTCTCAGCCGGCCGAACAGCGTAAGATCAAGATCTACGACTTCAAGCGGCCGGATAAGTTCTCAAAGGAGCAGATTCGAACGGTCTCGATTATGCACGAGACCTTTGCGCGTCTTACCACCACCAGTCTGAGCGCTCAGCTTCGCTCCCTCGTACAGGTCCACGTTGCCTCGGTGGACCAGCTCACCTACGAAGAGTTCATTCGGTCGATTCCAAACCCTACAACCCTAGCGGTAATCAACATGGATCCCCTCAAAGGATCCGCGATTCTCGAAATAGACCCGGCCATCACCTTTTCCATTATCGACCGGCTCTTTGGTGGCCAGGGCGAAGGGACCAAAGTAACCCGGGACCTCACGGACATCGAGCAGTCGGTCATGGAGGGAATTATCGTCCGGATTCTGGGTAACATGCGGGAGGCGTGGAGCCAGGTTATCGACCTGCGTCCCCGGCTCGGCCAGATAGAGACCAATCCGCAGTTCGCCCAGATCGTCCCTCCCACGGAGATGGTGGTTCTCGTCACCCTGGAAACAAAGGTTGGCGAAGTGGAAGGGATGATGAACTTCTGTATTCCCTATCTTACGATCGAGCCTATTATCTCGAAGCTCTCCGCCCAGTACTGGTACTCCTCGGTCCGCCGCGGCACCACTACTGAGAATCTCAATATTCTGCGGGAGCGACTCTCTACCATCGATGTGACCGTGGTCGCGGAGATCGGGAGCATGGATCTCACGGTTCGTGACGTCTTGAACCTCCAGGTGGGGGATGTGATACGTCTGCAAAACACGCGGATCAACGATCCGATGTATCTGAGCGTGGGAGCGCGAAAGAAGTTTCTGTGCAAGCCGGGGCAGATTGGTAACAAACTCGCGGTGCAAGTGCTTCGAAAGCTCGAGGATTTTGACGAGGAAGATTTCGAAGAGCTCGCCGAGGAGGAGGAGTGATACATGAGTGACGGATCCCTCTCTCAAGATGAAATAGATGCTTTGCTCCAGGGCTCCGGAAACATGGATTTCGGCGAGCCGGCTAACACCAACCAGAGCCTCTCTCCGGAGCAGATCGGTTCGTTCCGGCAGCTTATAGGACAAACCGTAGACGGCCAAACCTCGAATCTCTCGATGATCCTCTCAGCGGAGGCGTCGATATCCGTTCAGAACGTAGAAGCGATCACCGCGGAGGCGCTTTCTACTCGAATGGCGGGCAACGTGGTGCAGGTTGACTACAACCTAAAGGAGGGGCTCTCCGGGCGCCATCTCTACGTCCTTTCGGAGCAGGACGCCCTCACCCTGGCGGGCGGCATGATGGGTCTCGACGACGTGGACCTCGATGACGCGGCTCTAAACGCCGTGCAGGAGGCGTTCTCGCAAGTCTCCGGGCCGGTGCTCAACGCCCTCGGGGAGAAGGCGGGCGCCACGGTCATGCCGGAGCCCGCGGAGGCGCAGCAGACCGATGTGGGCTCCATCGACCTTCCCTCGCCGGATTTCATCGCGGTCACCTACAACCTCTCAATCTCGGGAAACCAGGCTTCGGTGATGGAGATCTTTGATCCCGCCATAGTCAGTGAGCTCGTTCAGCCCGCTGGCGGCCAACAGGAAGACCCGATGGCCGGGCTCGCCGCCATGGCGCAGCAGCCTCAACAACAACAGCAACAGCAAGAACAGCAGCAGGGCGGCTTCGGACAGATGATGGGTGGCTTCGGCGGTGGTCAGCAACAGGGAGGCGGCATGAGCGGTCCCGGCGTGCAGTCGGTACAGTTTCCGAATCTTCAGCAGGGTGGTCAGTCTCAGGAGCAGGGTAACATCGGGCTCCTGATGGACGTCTACATGGAGATGACCGTCGAGCTCGGCCGGACCCGGAAGCTGATTAAGGAGATCCTCGGCATGGGAGAGGGTACCATAATCGAGCTCGATAAGCTCGCCGGTGAGCCCGTAGATATCCTGGTAAACCACAAGCTCATCGCAAAGGGTGAGGTTGTAGTAATAGATGAGAACTTCGGTGTTCGTGTCACCGAAATCGTTTCTCCGATGGAGCGGGTCAGTAACATGACGTAACAGGGTTTCCGCCGTAAGGCGGGTGTCAAAAACTGGGAGGGGAAAACTGAAACGTCTACTACTTGCTCTACTGCTAGCGGCACTCTGTCCGCTTTTTGCGTATACACAGGATGCCGGTCAGGGAGCGCAATCAACTACAGCTACTGGAAGCTCGACGGGAGAGGAGTCCGCCCCGGGGGACGCTGCTGCGGAGGGAGCCGTCGACGAGGGAGAGCTCCGTTTCGCAGATGGGGAAACTCCCACCACCGAGGGGGAGGCAATAGGGCCGGTGACGGATCTCACCATTTGGGATTTCGTCCGGATGGTACTCGTTCTCGCCTTGGTGGTAGCTCTCATTTACGGTCTCTTCTTTCTGCTCAAGCGAACCGGGAGTGTTCGAAGTGAGCAGAGCGGGGTGATCACCGTTCTCGCCACGCAGAGCCTGCCGGGAAACGGCATGGTTCACCTCATAAAGGTGGGCACTCAGGTATTTGTACTCGGGAGCTCCGAGCACTCCTTACGGCTTCTCACCGAAATTAGCGACAAGGAGTCCCGGGACGAGGTGGAACTCCGGGTCGCCGAGATGCCTCAGAGTGAGCGCAAGAGCTTTTCCGATCTCATGAGCGCCATGCTCGGAGGTTTCGGTCGGGAGGCGGCCACCCAAGAGCGTGAGCGGGGAGAGGGGTCCGGGCCGGCGGCTGCGGAGAGAGCGGGAGCCACCGATACGCCTCAGGCGAGCTCCGCCGAGGCGAGGCCCTCCTCCGCGGAGGTTAGGGCGGAGCAGGAGGTTCTCGAGTACATTTCCAGCCAGCGGCAGCGGCTCAAGAGGCTTAATTCATGAGGAGGTTCCCCGGCGGACTCGTCGTCTTTCTCCTTCTGCTTCTTACGGTTGCACCTCCGGGGTTTGCTCAAAGCGCTACGGACCCGGCGGAGCCGGTGCCGGGAGAAGAGGCGCTCCAGGTTCCCTTCGTGGACCTAACGATCCGACAACCCGAGAGCGATCAGGAGGTGGCACTCTCCCTGCAGATCCTGCTCCTCCTGGCTGTTCTGAGCCTCGCTCCCTCGATCATTATCATAATGACCTCGTTCTTGCGGATCGCCATCGTCCTGGACTTCATTAAGCGCGCCCTCTCGCTGCAGCAGGTGCCGCCGACGCAGGTGCTGATGGGGATAGCGCTTTTTCTCACGATCTTTATTATGTGGCCCACCCTGGACGAGATCTACCTGAACTCATTTCAGCCGCTATCGGAGGGGGAAATCGGATTGGAGCAGGCGTATCGGGAGTTCGAGTCGCCCATGCGCCGATTTATGTACCGACAGATGGCGGCGGACCCCTCCCACGTGGGGCTCTTTATGCGAATGGCGGAGCTGCCGCGGCCGCAGACCCTGGCGGATGTGCCGACGCACGTGCTCATTCCCGCCTTTATTCTCCATGAGCTCACCGTCGCCTTCAAGATCGGAATCCTGCTCTTTATACCCTTCATCATTATCGACATGGTCGTCTCTTCTACGCTCATGTCCATGGGTATGATTATGCTGCCGCCGATTATGATCTCCCTTCCCTTTAAGCTCATTCTCTTTGTCCTCGTGGACGGCTGGGGGCTCATTACGCAGCAGCTGGTTGCCAGTTTTGGAGGCTTCTGATGGACGTCGGATTCGTAGTGATGATTTTTCGCACCGCCATTTTGCAGCTCCTGCTCATGTCCGCGCCGGTGCTTCTCATGGGTATGCTGGTGGGGCTCATTGTCTCCATCTTCCAGGCGACAACCTCGATACAGGAGCAGACACTTACCTTTGTTCCGAAGATCGCGGCGATCCTGGTGGCGCTCCTCTTCTTCGGACCGTGGATGATTGCCACCTTACGGCAGTTTACGATCAACCTCTTCAATCAGATACCAAATATGGTGGGATAGACGGTGGGAATGGTTGAGCGGATCGCAGCGGAAGCGCCTCTTTTCCTCCTGGTCTTTGCCAGGATTATCGTACTCGCTTCGGTAGCGCCGTTGCTCAACTCCACATCGATTCCAGGGATTGCTCGGATCGCCCTCGCCTTTTTCGCCGCGTTCCTTGTATTTCCCGGGGTTGCGGGAGCAGGATACCCCATACCGGAGAACGTTCTCGCCTACGTCCTTCTGCTGATCGGAGAGGGACTGATCGGGCTCACCATCGGCTTTCTCCTGGTCGCATTCTTCGCGGTTTTCCAAACCGCCGGTCAGTTCTTCTCTCTGCAAATGGGATTCGGGGCCTCCCAGGTGTTTGACCCGCTGTCGCAGGTCTCCATTCCGTTAACCGGTCAGTTTTTCAACATGATCGCCATGCTCCTCTTCGTGACGATCGAAGGCTTTCAGAAGATCTTTCTCACCGGCGTGCTCTACAGTTTTCGCTCCATGCGAGCGATCGACTTCGTCATTCACCGAAACGACATCGTCCGTCTCGTGGTTTCCTCTCTGAGCTCGCTATTCCAGCAGGCCATGGTACTGGCGCTGCCGATTCTCGGTACCCTCTTTCTCGCCTCGGTTACCATGGGCCTGCTGGCTAAAGCGGCCCCTCAGATGAACCTACTCATGCTCGGCTTTCCCCTGAACATCGGAGTTGCCTACCTCATTATGTTTCTGGCGCTCCCCTTTATCCTCGAGGGGTTCGCCGCGGCAATCAACGGGAGCTTCGAGCGTCTCGGAATCATGTTTGACATGGTCTTGGAGGCTCCGGATGAGTAGAACCGTTCGCCGAAACGCGGCGCTCTGGAGCGGCTGGGATCGGGACTGTCGTAACGCGCTCTTTCTGGAACTTCTGCTTCGGTCTACACGGGCCGGCTCGAACACCGATGGCGGACCGGTGTCTCTGCTCGAATCGGTGCCTCCCAGGGAGCTCAGCCCCTGGGACTCCCTCCCTCTAGATAGTGTGGTCACGGTCCCCGGTGGGCCGGGAGCCGCGGCGGAGCAGCGCGAAGAGTTCGGCGTTCCCCTGCCGCCACGGTGCGTGCGACCGAGAAATCCAAAGGGCCAGTTCGCTCTGGAGCTGGAACGGTTCCATCTGCAGTGGTTCGCCGCGGAGGACGAAGGGCGTACCGAGGAGCCTTCGGAGCATAAGATCCAGGAGGCTCGGGAAGAGGGTAAGGTCGCCAAGTCCCAGGACGTCACCTCCGCGGTGGTTCTCCTCTTTTCGGTTATCGCCCTCTGGATCGCCTCGGAGTACCTCTACGGGCGGATGCTCGACATGGTGCGCTTCTACTTCGCCTCGGCGGCGGAGATCGACATAACCACGGACACCACCGCGTACAACGCCTTTTTCGGCTTTTTCATACCCCTTACCCTTCCGGTGATTGTGGTTGCCTTTATCGCCGCCTTCCTCGGCAACGTGGTGCAGGTGGGGTTCCTATTCACCACCAAGCCGATCACCCCGGATTTCAACAAGGCCGCGCCAAAGATAGGCAAGTGGTTCGAGCGTTCTTTCGCCTCGGTGGAGGCACTATACAACTTCTTCAAATCCCTCGGCAAAGTGGTGATAATCACCGCTTTGGCGTACATTAACATTCGCCTTCGGATCGGCCAGTTGGCAAACCTGGTGAATCTGCCCTTCCATCAGGGGTTCGCGGTAGTCGCGGGGGCGACCTTCTCCCTGGTGCTGCAGGCGGCGATTATTCTTCTAATTCTCTCCATCCTAGACTACTTCTGGTCTCGCCGGCAGCATCTCGAGCAGTTGAAAATGACCAAGCAGGAGGTAAAGGAGGAACGGAAGCAGTACGAAGGTGACCCTCAGGTAAAGAGCCGCCTCCGGCAACGGATGCAGGAGCTCCTCTCGCGGAACATGATTCAGAACGTTCCTCAGGCGGACGTGGTGGTAACCAACCCGACCCACTACGCCGTGGCCTTGCAGTACGACGCGGCGCGAATGCAGGCGCCGACGGTGGTCGCCAAGGGCGCGGACAATATCGCCTTTAAGATCCGGGAAGTGGCGGAGGAGCACGGTGTCCCGATTTTCGAGAACAAGCCCCTGGCTCGGGCGCTCTTTGCGGAACTGGAGATCGGGGACGAGATACCTGAGCAGTACTACCAGGCGCTCGTGACGATTCTCAAGGAGGTGTACCGCATGAAAGGTAAGAAGGTAGTCTATGGCTGATCGAACCGGCGCCTTTGGGCTTGCCGTTCCCCGCATAAGTAACGACGCGATGGTGGCTGTCGGAGTCATTATCGTCGTCATGATGCTCATTATTCCGTTGCCGACGGTGCTCCTGGACACCCTGATGGCGGTGAATCTGGTGCTGAGCCTCCTGACTATACTGATCGTGCTCTACACGAAGCAGGCGCTGGATTTCTCGGTCTTCCCAACCCTGCTCCTGCTGATGACCGTCTTCGGTCTCGCCCTCAACGTTAGCTCCACCCGACTTATTCTCTCCCTGGGCCAGGAGTTCGACGGACGGATCGTACAAGCGTTCGGAGCCTTCGTCGTCGGTACCGCCGGCCAGGAAGGACTCGTAATCGGTCTCATTATCTTCATTATCATCGTGGCGGTGCAGTTTATTGTCATCACCAAAGGTGCTACCCGAGTCGCCGAGGTTGCGGCCCGCTTTACTCTGGACTCCCTACCGGGGAAGCAGATGGCGATCGAGGCGGAGTACAATTCCGGCTCCATCAGTGAGGAGGAGATGAGCCGGCGTAAGATGGAACTCGAACGGGAGGTAGACTTCTACGGTGCCATGGACGGTGCCTCCAAGTTCGTCTCCGGCAACGTCAAGGTCGGTATTCTCATTACCCTCGTTAACATTGTCGGTGGGCTGGTGGTCGGCACCACCATTCACGGGGAGTCCCTGCAGAGCGCGGTAAATACCTACGTTTCCCTTACCGTCGGCGACGGCCTGGTCTCCCAGTTTCCTGCCCTCTTTATTTCCACCGCAACGGGACTCATCGTTACCCGGGCGGTCTCGGACGGCACTTTCGCGGACGACGTCTCCAAGCAGTTCTCGGCGCAGTCGAGGGTTTACTTGATTGCCGCGATCTTTCTCTTTATTCTTTCCATTCTTCCCGGATTTCCCTGGTACATTCTCATTCCCATGGGCGTTCTCTCCGCGCTGGGGGGCATTATTATTGGTCGGCGGCAGAGCGCGGAACTCGCGGAGGCGGAGCAGAAGGAACGAACGGAGGCGGCCCGGGAGGAGCGACCGGCGGAGATCTCCCCGGTGGCGCCCCTGGATCCGATATCCCTGGAGCTTGGTTACGGCCTCGTGCCGCTGGTGGACAAGGAGAAGGGGGCGGAGCTCCTGGACCGTATTACCGGCATCCGGCGAGAGGCGGCCCTGGACCTCGGCTTGGTAGTGCCCCGGATCCGAATTATAGACAACATGCGCCTCGAGCCCTCGGAGTACTGCGTGAAGATCCGGGGCGTGGAAGTGGGCCGTGGCCAAATCCGTATGGGACGTTATCTCTCCATCAATCCCGGAGGCGCCCGGACGGAGATCGGTGGAGAGGAGACCAGGGACCCCGCCTTTGGGCTGCCGGCGAAGTGGATCTCCGAGGAGCAGCGTGAGGAGGCCGAGCGCGCCGGCTACACCGTCGTGGACGCCCCCTCCATTATCGCGACGCACCTGACCGAGATTATCAAGCGCCACGCCCATGAGATTCTCGGCCGTCAGGAGGTTCGCTCCATGCTCGACACCATGCGGCAGGACTATCCCGCGGTTGTGGAAGAGGTGCAGGGCGCCCTCAACGTTGGAGAAGTTCAGAAGGTTCTCCAGGGACTCCTCCGGGAGCAGGTCTCCATTCGGAACATGGTCGTTATACTGGAGGCTCTTGCGGACTACGCGACGGTTACAAAGGAGACCGGTTTTCTGGTAGAAAAGGTGAGACAGGCCCTGGGAAGACAGATCTCTCTCCAGTACGCCGGGGACGAACGGGTACTACGGGTGCTCACTATCGAGCCGGGACTGGAGCAGGAGATCATCGACTCTCGGGTGGATACCTCCTCCGGGGTGGTCAGTGCCCTACCGCCGGATAGGCAGCGCGCCTGGATCCACGCCCTCTCCGACGCGGTACGCTCCGTGCAGGAGCAGGGATACCTACCGGTGGTGCTCTGCTCCGAGGCCGCTCGCCCCCTTGTTAAGGGAAGCACCGAGCGGGAGCTTCGTGACCTGGCGGTACTCTCCATCCCAGAGATAGTTCCGGATATCCGTGTCGAGAGTCTCGGTGAAATTCGATTGGACGAGCAATAGGAGTAAGCAAGATGGATTTCTTCATCGAACAGGCAGCGACGGACCACGAGGTTGACGCCCTTATACGCAACAAATACGGCGAGCGCGCAAAAATTCTATCCCGCAAGTCGATCCAGCGTGGCGGTTTCCTCGGCCTCTTTACCCGAAAGGGGGTGGAGGTCACCGGCTACTGCTCCCATTCTCCCACTCGAGTTGAGCCGCGGCAGCAGCAGGAGTTCGAGGAGGAGAAGCGTAAGATCCTCGAGCAGAGTAAACTGGAAAAGAAGAGTAACGCCGCCCTGGAGGAGGTGCTCTCCCAGCTCAAGGAGCTCAAGGAGCAGTTCGGCTCCTTTTCCGAGTCTCGGAGCCTCACGGTGGAGCGTGCGGAGACTCTCCATCCTACGGCGCAACACATCGAGGAGCTCCTCACTGCGAACGACTTCACTCCGGGATACATTCGGACCATGATGAAGCGACTCCGGGCGGAGTTCTCTTTAGAGGCTCTGGAGGATAGAGCCATTGTGGAGCAGAAGGTCGTGGAGTGGATCGGCGAGAGCATCCAAACCTATGAGCCTGACCGGAACGGCAGGCAGGAGGTGTTCGTTCTGGTGGGACCTACCGGGGTCGGGAAGACCACCACCATTGCCAAACTCGCCGCCCTCCGGGGCGCGGTGCCGGAGCGTAAGGATGACGTGCGTATTCTTACAATCGACAGCTATCGAATCGGCGCTCGAGAGCAGTTAGAGACCTACGGCAAGATCATGTATATACCCGTCCATTCCGTGGAAACGAAGGAAGAGATGGAGAAACAGCTCGCTCTCAACAGGGAGGCGGATGTGATCTTCGTCGACACCATAGGTAAGAGCCCGAAGGATTTCGCAAAGCTCGGAGAGATGAACGAGCTCCTTCAGCGGTGCTCCGCCACCGGGAGCGTCCACTTGGCGGTGAGCGCCACCACCAAGACCAGCGACATTTACGACATTATGCGTCACTTCGAGCCGTTCGGCTATGAGTCGGTAGTACTGACAAAGCTCGACGAGACCGCTCGAATCGGCAATATCATCAGCGTCTTGAGCGAGCGCGGAAAACCGCTGAGCTATATCACCGACGGTCAAAAAGTGCCGCAGGACATTTCGGAAGCGACGCCCCTAAAGCTGCTTCTCTACCTGGAGGGCTTTAGCGTGGATAGAGCGTACATAGAACAGAAATTCGGAGGGGCGGCATGACCGACCAGGCTGAGACGTTGCGCGAGATGATGCGCACCCGAGGCGGAACTTCGGAGGAGAAAAAGACCCGCATTATTACCGTGGCCAGTGGCAAAGGCGGAGTAGGAAAGACCAACATTTCCACCAACCTCGCTCTCGCCTACGCGGAACTGGGCAAGAAGGTTATCCTCATGGATGCGGACTTGGGTCTCGCGAACGTCAACGTCGTCCTCGGCATTATTCCGAAGTACAATCTCTACCATTTGATCCGGCGGCAGAAGAGCATGAAAGAGATCATTATGAATACCAACTACGGTATTCAGATCGTCGCCGGCGCTTCGGGCTTTGCTAAGATCGCAAACCTGAGCGAGGAGGAGCGGCGCGCCTTTATCGATGAGCTTTCAACCCTTTCGGACGCGGATATCATTATCATAGACACCAGTGCCGGCGTCTCCAACAACGTCCTCTCCTTTGTCGCCGCCGCGGACGATGCGATTATTGTCACCACTCCGGAGCCGACGGCGATTACCGACGCGTACGGCATAATAAAGATTATTGCCACGGAAATCGACAACCTCAACCTGAGCCTCAAGCTGATCGTCAATCGCGTAAAATCGGTGACGGAGGGCAAAAAGGTCGCTGAGCGGGTGATCAATATCGCATCGCAGTTTCTAAACCTCAAGGTGGACTATCTCGGCTATGTCTACGACGACAATAGCGTGCAGCAGGCGATACTGAAGCAGAGGCCCTTTGTCGCCCTCGATCCGAAGGGCAAGGCTTCGATTTGCATACGGCAGCTCACCAGCCGCCTTGAAAGGGTTGAATACAAGGAAGGGAGCGGCGTAGGAAGCTTCTTAAAGCGGCTTTTTGGGAGAGAAACGTAGCTTGACGGTGCTAAACGTTTCGCCTAACCTTTAATTTGGAATATTGGATATTGAGCGCTAATGAACGTGGATTGGAGATGGGCAGCAGGACCGGCGGCGGTCGCCTTTATACTCTCGTTACTAACGGGCATTTTTGTCGGGGTTCCCTTCCTGGTCCTCCTGCTCCGCGCCATTCTCGGTAGCGCTCTATTTAGCGCCCTGGGCACGGGCATTGGGTTTCTCGCGCAGCGGCAGCTTCCGGAGCTATTCGAGGCTCCCGGGGAGAGCAGCGGCGGGGCGCAGCCCCGGGTGGACATAACCATCGGGGACGAGGAGGAAGAAGAAGTCCCGGAGCCCGCCGAGGAATCGGAGGATACGAAAGAGGGAGGGCTCACATCCCTCGATGCGGAGGATATTGAATCCGTTGGGCCGAAAAGCGAGGAAGCCCCGGAGCGCGAGGCTCCGCTTCAGGCGCCCCAGCAGGATATTACCGAATCCTTGGTCGAGGAGGTGGAAGAGGCTGCTCTACCGGACGAGGCGCTGAGTACGGCATCCCAGTTTGAAGAGGAGGAGACTCAGTCCGAGGAACTCGAGTCCGTGGATGAGCTGCCGGATATCGGAGGATTCGAAGGAGCCTTCGAGGACGGTTCCTCCGGGGAAAGCGGGGAAGGCTATAGGGGCGAGGAGTCTTCCCTGTCAAACTACGGTTCCGGTTCTGCCTCCAGACGCTCCCGCCCGGGCGGCTTTGACGCCGGCAACGATCCGGCACAGATCGCCAAGGCACTGCAGACTATGTTGAAGAGGGATTCATGAGTAATAGCTCCGGGCAAAACGCGTTGGCCGAAAAGAGCGAAGCGCAACTCTGGCGCGAATACAAAAAGAGCAAAGATCCCGCCATTCGGGAGCACCTCATTCGGCAGTACGCGCCTCTGGTCAAGTACGTTGCCGGCAAGGTGGCCGTGGGGATGCCTCAGAACGTGGAGTTCGACGATCTCGTGGGGTACGGTGTCTTCGGTCTCTTCGACGCTATCGAGAAGTTCGACCCGGAAAAGCACGTCAAATTCAAGACCTACGCGGTTACCAGAATTCGGGGCGCGATTTTCGATGAGCTTCGTTCCCTCGACTGGGTACCGCGCTCAGTACGACAGAAGACCCGGGAACTCGAAGAGACGGTACGGCGTCTCGAGGCGGCTTTAGGGCGCTCAGCAACGGATCAGGAAATCGCCAAGGAGCTGGGAGTCTCGACAAAGGAGTTTGAGAAGCTGGTAATGAAGATTAGCGGCACCTCCATTCTCTCCCTGAATGACGTTTGGTACACGGGAGAGGACAATGACAAGGTTTCCATCGCCGACAGCATTGAGTCTCCCCAGAACCGTAATCCCGATACGATTGTGGAGAAGGAGGAGATCAAACGGGTCATTATCGAGGCGATTAACGAGCTTCCGGAGAAGGAGAAGAAGGTGCTCGTTCTCTACTACTATGAGGATCTTACACTGAAGGAGATCGGCAAGGTTCTCGAGGTGACCGAGTCCAGGGTTTCTCAGCTCCATACCAAATCGATTATGCGACTGCGGGCAAAGCTCACAAACATCAAAAAGGGAATCATGTAGGAGGCGCGATGGTTAGCTTTGACCAGCTCCAGACCTACATGAGGAAATCCGCCGAGGAGGATCGAAACCGGCAGTACGTCAACGTCTCCGGTGAAACCCTTCAGGACGCCCTCAGGGAGGCGGCGGTGGAGCTCTCCCTTCCCATTAAGAAGATCGAGTACGAGATTCTCGAAAACGGAAGCAGCGGTGTCTTGGGGGTGGGCAAGAAGCCCTACCTCATTCTCGCCTATCCCGCTATCCAGCAGGTCTCCAGCGAGAGCTTCGAGGAACGCTTCGACATGGACCTCGGTTTTGACGACGAGTCGAGGCCGAAGGATCGGGACGGCCAGGCGTACGTCAAGCTATCGCCTAACGGGGTTCTTCTCAAGGTCTCACCGCCGCAGGGCAGCGGTGTTCGGGCGACGGAACGGGACGCCATAGAGGCACTATCCAAGCGTAGCATCGAGAAGTTTGACGCCGGCCTGGTAAAGAAGGTCGTGCAACTGGCGGACGACGAGTTCGTCAAGGTTGCTCAGTACGACTACAACCCCGCAAACGACGCCTACATGAGCGTCGACTTCGCCGAAGCGGAAATGAAGGCGTACCTCAATCTCTCCCCGCCGGGAGAAGGGGGGGCAGATCCCACCGCCGACGGGATTCGCGTCTTTCTCGAGAGCAACGACGTGGTTCACGGCATTAAGGAGGAGGTTCTCAATCGCCTCGACGAGCAGCCGATCTATCGGGAGCCGGTTCTGGTCGCCGAGGGGACCCGACCGAAGAACGGGGCGGACGCCAAGATCCAGTACAATTTCGAGATCGAGCCCGGGAAGATTCACGTCAAGGAAGTGGAAGGACGGGTTGACTTCAAGGAGCTCAACCGCGTCCAGAACGTTGTGGAGGGGCAGGTCCTGGCCAAAAGGATCCCGGCGGAGCAGGGAGAACCAGGATACACCGTCACCGGCAAGCTTCTTCCCGCCCGGGACGGCAAGAATGTGGCGATCCCCATTGGCCAGAATGTCCGTCTCTCCGAGGACGGCTCCACGGCCTTCGCCGAGATCAACGGCCTGGTACGGATTCAGTCCGGCAAGATTACCGTTGAGCCGGTTTACGTCGTGGAGGGCGACGTAAACATGAAGGAGGGGAACATCAAGTTCCTCGGCACGGTGGTGGTCAAGGGCAATGTGGACGACGGATTCGACGTGAGCGCCGCGGGGCATATCGAGGTAATGGGAAGCGTTGGTCGGTGTAATCTCTCAGCTGAGGGAGATATTATCGTCCATCAGGGAATAACCGGTAAGAATTCGGGAAGGATCATTTGTAGCGGCAGCCTCTGGTCTAAGTTTATCGAGAACGCCCACGTCGAGGCGGGGGAGCTCGTGGTGGTAAGTGACGGCATCATCAACAGCACCGTTTTCTCCGATAAGCGCATCGTCTGTCGCGGCAAGCGGGCGAGTATAGTCGGCGGGCACCTGAGAGCTTCGGAGGAGATAGACGCCAAGGCGCTCGGCTCAGTCGCCGGAATGGAGACCCTTCTGGAGGTCGGCTACGATCCGAAGCAGAAAGAGCGTCTCGTGGAGCTCGAGGAGCAGGACGCGGAGCTCGGCAAGCAGCTCGACGAGATCGGTCTCAATATGAGCACCATCGAGAAGATGCGCAAAGCGAAGAAGCAGATTCCGAAGGAGAAGCTCAAGGCGTACGCCCTCCTCAAGCAGAAGCGGGAAAAGATAAAGTCTCGGCGGGAGAAGATCCGGGACGAAATTGAGCAAATCCAGAACTACCTCGATCAGCTCAAGATCAACGGAAGAATCAGCGCCTCCGGAACGGTCTTTCCGGGGGTCAAGGTGCGAATCAAGGAGGCCCCCCTCGATGTTCGCAATGAGTTCCACTCGGTGACCTTTGTTGCCGAGGGAGGAACGGTCTCGGTTACCAAGTACGAAGAGAGTGACGCTGACATTTCGGTGAGGAGGAGAGAGTAGTGTCACTACAGCCGATTGACCTTCAGACGCTCTTTTCCCAGCTCAGTCAGGTGAGCAGGGAGCAGGCTGCCCTGCGAGATGGGCTGATTCAGAACCAGGCGGTTGTCGGCAGCGAGATCGTTCGCAAGAGCGAGCAGGAACAGCACACCGTCACCGAGTCTGACGAGGTGGCCGACGGCACCGAGAACGTTCATGACGACGACGAAGGGCAGAGGAAGGGAGAGGGGCGAAAGGATCGACGGCGCAAGGGCTCCGAAGAGGATAGAGAGCGAGAGGTTTTTCGGGAACCGTATCTGGGCAAGAACGTCGATCTCTCCGGGTGAGGCGTATGACCCTACTCGCCACATTAGCCTTCAACGCGGTCATTCTGGCCATTATCTACCTGGTCCTCAATCGTAAAGTCGAAAAGAATATCACTCCCGAGGCGTTTCTCGAAAAGGTGCGCTCGGAAATAGAGTCGGTCATCGTTGATCTCAACGAGACCACGGACCGGAACATTACCCTGCTGGAGGAACGGGTGCGCTCCCTTCAGGCGCTTATTAAACGGGCCGATAAACAACTTACGGTGCTGCAACGAGAGGTGGAGAAGCGCAGGGAGAGTAGCGAGGTCTACACGCATCTGCGTAAGGCGGGCAAAATCGTATCCGGTTCGGCGCAACGCAATGAATCCGAAGGGACGAGCCAATCTTCCGCTATTGCCGGAGCCGGGAGCGAACCCGCGACTCCGGATAGTGAGATCCCCCTGGAAGAACGGGTCATTAACCTCCACAATCAAGGCGTTGCGCCCGGCTCCATCGCAACTCGTCTCAATAGGACGATCGGCGAGGTGGAGCTCATTATCTCTCTCTACGAACGAAAGGAGTGGGCATGACCGTCGGCATCGATCTTGGAACAACGAACTCCCTCATCGCCTGCCATCTCGACGGAACTCCGGCGATCATACCGAATGAGCGAGGAAGTCGCCTTACCCCTTCGGTGGTTTCGGTGGCCGAGAGTGGAGAGATCCTCGTAGGGGAGTCCGCGAAGAACCAGGCGGTGGTGCACGCGGACCGGACGGTCCTGGCGGTAAAACGGAGCATGGGGACGCAGCGCACTTTTTCGCTGGGAGAACGGAGCATGAGCCCCGAGGAGGTAAGCGCGGAAGTGCTCCGCACTCTTCGCCGCTCCGCGGAGCGCTATCTCGGTGAGGAGGTTCGGGAGGTGGTGGTAACCGTTCCGGCGCACTTTACCGACGGGCAGCGCCAAGCGACCCGGGAAGCGGCGCGTCTGGCGGGTCTGCAGGTGAGAACCCTGGTCAACGAACCGACCGCCGCAGCCTTGGCATACTCGGAAATGGGAGGGGCGGGAAAACGCGTTGTGGTCTACGATCTCGGGGGTGGGACCTTCGACGTAACCTGCCTGGAGCGGCAGGAGGATGAGTTCTACGTCCGGAGTACTCTGGGAGACAACAATCTCGGGGGCATCGACTTCGATCGACTCCTGGGAGAGCGAATGAGGGACTCCTTCGAGGAGCAGAGCGGCCTCTCTCTCACGAGAGATCCCTTTATGGAGCAGCAACTCTCGGAACTTGTGGAACGGGCGAAGATCGAGCTCTCCTCAAACCCCGCGGCATCGGTGGTCCTCCCCTTTATGGGCAGCAGCGGCCGACCGATGCACCTGCGCTACGACGTAAGACGGGAGGAGTTCGAGGAGCTGATTTCCTCACTGGTGGAGCGCACGATCTCCCTTACCCGAAGGGCGATAGAGGAGGCGGGCTTCGACGGCGTGGACGCTCTTGTTCTTTCCGGGGGATCGAGCCGGGTTCCCCTGGTGCAGCGGAGACTCGAGGAGGCGTTTGCGGTTCCTTCCGCTCCGCTGGTGAATCCCGACGAGGTGGTCGCAATCGGTGCGGCCATTCACGCCCGGAGTCTCCAGGCCGAGAGCGGCTCTCGACTCCATGACGTCTCCAGCTACGCCCTGGGGGTGGAAATCGACGGCGGGACGGTTATTCACCTCATTAGGAGAAACACGCCCCTCCCGGCCCATACCTCCCGGGTCTTCACCACCATCACCGATATGCAGGAGCTGGTGGAAGTGCACGTGGTACAGGGGGACAGTCCCCGGGCAAAGGACAACATCTCCCTCGGCCGGTTTACTCTCTCCGGGATTCAGCGAAGCAAGAAGGGAAACCCGCGGATCGAGGTCTCCTTCTCCGTGGATGAGGACGGCATGACCCAGGTGCACGCCCGGGATCTTTCAACCGGCTCCGCTGAACGTATCACCATTATTCCCGCGGTCGAGGGCGACGATCCCGCCGAGGAGGAGCGGCGGCTCGCATCCCTCATACGAAGGGCGGAGCAACTCCTCGAGATGGGCAGCTCTTCCCTGGAGCGGGAGTTTGCCGTGGAGGCGGCGGAGATCCTTGCCGGGGCGAGAAGGGCGAGCGTGGCGGACGACGACGAGCGCTCAGAGTATCGCCTCGCCCTGGAGAGTTTGGTGCGGGAGCTCAACACCTACCTACAGGAGGTGGAGGAGGCCGGTGGAAGCGCCTAAGCTGCAGCTGCACAAGGCGTATACGATCCTCGGTCTCCCTAAGGGAGCTCCCCTCTCGGAGGTGAGGCTGGCGTACCGCCGTCTCGCCCTCAGGTACCATCCGGACCGCCCCGGCGGAAGCGTAAGAGCCTTTGAGCGGATCGAGCGCGCCTACAGCGACCTTCGTGCGGCCACCGAAGAGCAGAGCGCGGTTCCTGACCCGGAGTCACGCGAATGCGTTAGCTTGACGGAGATGCAACGCCTGGGCACGTTGCTTCGGGAGAGCAGTGACCCGAGTGTTCGACTTTTCGCCTGTCGCAGTTTGGCAAATAGCGGCCGCCGAAGCGCCTACGTGTACATTCGCAACGCTCTCTACGATCCTTCGGAGCTCGTTGTGCTCTCGGCGGTAGAAGCGGTGAGCACCCTCGGGATTCGGCACGCCTACGGAGATCTCGGCTCGGTGTACAGCCGGGGGAGTGAGCGAGTCCGGCTGGCAGTGCTCCGAGGCATAGAGGGAAGCAGCGCTCTGGAGCAGTTTCGCTCGGTAGTACTGCAGGCGCTGGAGGATCCGGATCCTGAAGTGCGAAGACGGGGGCTCTCCTGTTTCGCCCGTATGCGAGGTGGCAAAGTTGGATAAGGAAGAGAGGCAGTTCTACGGAAGCTTGCGGGAGGAGATGGGGGCGCTCAGGAGGCTCGCGGCGGTTCAGGGAGACCGGGAGGCGGTGGAGAGCGCTATGGAGGAGGCGGGAGAGCGGGCGGATGCAATAGCCAGGGAAGCGCGGTTTCTCCAGCTAGACGGTATCGCGGACCAGGCGGAGCGTCTCGCTCGCCGCGCCCGGGACAGTAGGGATCAGAACGGCCTGGGCGGCTTCCTCGAAACGCTCTTCTCCTTTTACGAGCACCTTCCTGAAGGAGCCAAGCAGCCCGCTGAGGTCGGCTCAGAGAAGGAGAGCCTCACCGCTCCTGAGAGAGAGGCGGAGCCGGCCGGTTCCGCCGGTGCGCACCGCTCGGCCCTCCGGGGCGGGGCAGTGCCGAAGGCGTGGGTGGAAGTAAACTTCAACACCCCTCCCTGGGAGCTCTACGAACTAGATCTCTTGGAGCGAAAGCTCGTCCTCGAGGCGCTAGATCGGGGCGAACGCGTCTACTCCATTACCGCCCGGGCTCGGGCTGGTGGGTCCGGGGTGTTGGTCGATCTTCTCTACAGGCTCGAGGAATCCATGCACGTAATTCGGGCTATCACTCCCGAAAGCGGAGGAGTGGAGGGTCGAATCGACCTCCTCTGCGCCTCGAGCCTCGGTAAGGAGGGGACCAGTCAGATTCTTGCCGAGAGCCCCCTGCAGGAAGCTCGGATAGAGGAGGTCTCCTCTGAGCGACTTGCTCTCAGCGTGGATCGGCAGGAGCTCAAGGTGTCGAGAGGTCTTCTGGCAGGCTTGCGGGAGGTGGAGCTCCGTCTCGAGGGAGAGGAGTACGAGCGGTACGTTCTCTTGGAAGGGGAAATGGAGCGGGAGCTCGGGGCGCTTGCGGAGGAGAGCCTTCCACCCGTTGGGGCGGAGCGGGTCGAGCGACTTCGCCGTCTCGCTTCAGCCTCTTCCGGGGACATCGCCCGCCGGAGCAAATGGCGCGCCGTGGAGCTCGCCTATCGGCTCGCCCTCTGGATCGAGGAGCAGGGGATGCTCTCCTCCCGATTTCGGCTTTCCGTGGAGGGTGGTGACCAGGAGCAACTCGAAAGCAGCGTGGCGCAACTAGTTGAACGCGCAATGCGCGGGATCGTCTCGACTCTCTTGGAGCTTACGGGTCTCGCGGGCGGGGGCCCCTACCAAGGCGAGGCTACCGCGGAGTTACTCTGTGAGATTATCGGAGACGAGGAGCAGCTCACCGTATGGCTTCTGCCGATTTCTCCGGCACTCATCTCCGGTGAGAGTCTCCAGGTCGAGATAACCGAGGGCGAAGCGGGTTACGTTGTCCGGGATCTCCTTTCCGGGAGCGTTGAGGTCGCAGAGCGGCGGGGTAGCGAGGGAGTCCGCATATCGATCCCTCGGGGTGGGCACATGGTGACCGTGGTGATCGGAGAGGGCGAGCAGGGAGAGATCGCAATTCCGGCCGCCCTTATCGTGGAGGTGCAGCCGCTCTTCTCCCGCCTCGTCGCGCAGTCCGCCGACGGCCGGGTCTTTATGCGGTTTCGAGGAAGCAATCTACCCCTCTACACCTCCATGGGATATCCGGTTACCGGAAACGCCGTCCCCTCGGAGGGAAACGGCGTGGTTCTGCGGATCAATGGCCGGCAAATCGCCGTGGTAGTGGAGAAGCTCCTCTCGGAGGAAAGCGTGATTCTCCGGGCCGGCTCCCGGGACAACGTATTCGTCGAGTCCCTCGGCCGGCGGCTGCCGTTCTTTCTGCCTCTGGAGCTGTTTTAGGTCCGTTGTGAGGTGTTCCGGTATCGGCTACCATCAGGGTATGAATACCGAAACCTTTCTCAATCAGGAACAGGAAAAACGGGAACTCGCTCGGAAAGTTAGCGCAGGAGGCCGCCTCACCCCTGCCGAGCTAGCCACATTTGTCGATCATACACTCCTAAAGCCTGAAACGACGCCCGCCCAAATAGACGCGCTTTGTGACCAGGCCATAGAGCACGGATTTTGGTCGGTCTGTATCAACTCAGCCTGGGTCTCGAGAGCTGCGGCGCGACTAAAAGAAGAGGTAGTTCGGGTTTGCTGCGTGGTAGGCTTCCCGCTCGGAGCGGTCGCTTCAGATGCTAAGGCGTTTGAGACGCGAAAAGCGATAGAGGACGGCGCTGAGGAAATCGACATGGTTATTAACGTCGGCGCCCTCAAGGCCGGAGATCTTTCGTTTCTCGAAAGTGATATCGCCATGGTGCTCGACTCCTGCGGTACCGGTGCGTTACTCAAAGTGATCATAGAGACCTCTCTTCTCACCGAAACGGAGAAGGTTCAGGCGTGCAAGAGCGCTCAGAAGATAGGTGCCCACTTCGTCAAGACATCCACTGGATTCTCACAACACGGTGCCACGCCGCAGGACGTTGCTCTCATGAGACAAACGGTGGGCGAGACTATGGGAGTGAAAGCAGCCGGAGGCATCCGCAGCTTTGATGACGCGATGGAAATGATTCGTTCCGGTGCTACCCGAATCGGCACAAGCTCGGGACCGAAGATCGTTTCCGGTGAAGTCTCGACCGAGGGGTACTAGAAAAAGGGGACGGTGCGCCTGGACGTCATTAACAGCACACCGCCCCCAGGGAGAA
>JBKHED010000008.1:0-53751 GCA_046540995.1 Spirochaetaceae bacterium
CGGGTAGGGTAAAGGATCGCTAAAATGCGGCGGCATGCGGTCGATACTAGGGGCAGGGAAGGAGCCCAGTATGAAACGCTACCGAATCAAGTGCGAGCCCGGACGATCCGCTTACATGGACATCCTCGCAGAAACTGAAGAAGGCTTTCAGGTCCGCATAACTCGGGAGCAGGATGGTTACGAGAGCGTCACCGAGAGCTTTCTCGCGCACCACCTCTTTGATCTCTGTGTTGCAACCGACTACATAACCGAGAGCCGTGAGCGGGTGGTCTCTGTAGCCTAAAGCGCTTCGTGCCTCTCGACCAGCCGGTCGAATGCAGATAGTGTAGGCAGGTGCGTCCGCTCTTCCTTGTAGCCCCCGGCAAGCGAGTCATCTCATACACCGACCCCCGCTTCCTCTCGGTCGCCCTCGACTGGGCCCTCGTGGTCGGGGAGCGATGGTGGGAGGGGACGCGTCGCACTCGTCGCGGCTTCGGCTCCATCCGCGCACCGCAGCTGGACCTGAGCGATCCCCGCCTCATCTCCGCCGCCGCGTCTCTCGAACCGGCTTACCTCCGCCTCGGAGGCAGCGAATCGGACCGCATGGCGTTCGGCGGCTCTCCTGCCCGGGGAGGGGTAGCCCCGCCACCGGCTCCAACTCGCTGCCCCACTATTCTGACCCCGGAACGGTGGGACCAGACCGTGGAGTTCGCCTCGGCGGCGCGCCTCGAGCTCTTTGTCTGCGTTGGCGCCGGAGAGTGCGCCCGAGACCATAGGGGAGCGTGGAGGCCGGATAGTTTTAGACGTTTTCTCAACCACGTCAGCAGACGGGGGGACAAAGTAGCGGTCTGGGAGCTCGGAAACGAGGTCAACGGCTTCCCCTTTGTTCACGGTCCCTCGGCGCGGGTGTCGCCGAGACAGTACGCCGAGGACTACACACTCTTCCGGGAGACAATAGAGGAGCTGCTGCCGCGGCGGCCGGCGCATGCCGGCGCGGGAGAGAGAGCTCTTGCAGCGGGACCTGCCTCGGCGGTCTGGCCGGTAATCGGAGAGCCTCTTCCGATGACCAGAGCGGTGACTCGACGTCTCGGCTCGCAGCTGGATATGCTCACCTGGCACTACTATCCTTACCAGAGCCGTCGCGGGATCTTCGGCGTCCGTCGGGTTGGTTTTCACAACGCTCTCTGGAGCCGGGCACACCGTTCCGCGGTTCGGCTGGCTGGACGCATGCGCCGATTCGCCTCCGAGAACGGAAGCGGCCCGGTTTGGCTGAGCGAGACCGGCCACGCGCTCTTCGGTGGACAGCCCGGCGTATCGGACCGCTTCGTCGGCTCTCTCTGGTGGCTCGACCATCTCGGTTCAATGGCGGCGGCGGGAATGAGCGGGCTCGTGCGGCAGGCGTTGGTCGGAGGGGACTACGGTCTTCTCGACCAGGAGGGGCTGCGACCACGGCCGGACTTCTGGTGCTGCCTTCTCTGGAAGCGTCTCATGGGAGAGCGCGTCTATGAACCGCTCCGCGTTGGCCGCTTGTTTACCGTCTATCGTCACGGGAGAGCCGATAGCGACGGGGGATGGAGCGCCCTTGCGGTCAATATGAGTCGCCGCCGGCGGGCCACCCTCGAGTTACCGCGGAGCGCTGAGGCGTGGTGGGTGGACGGGCCGCTCCGAGCTACGGGCCTCATCGTAAACGAGAAGCGTCTCGGTCCCGGGGACGAGCCTTCCCTGGCGACGATCCCCGACTCCGTGACGGTTTCGGGCGCCGTAACCGTGCCTCCGAGCTCCGCACTCTTTCTCGAGTTCGGCCCCGAAGGGGCCGGTTGATCGGGTGAGGCTACTGCTGAAAGTGCCGACGAATGCGCTCGTACGGCGCCGAGCCGATGAGATCCCTGTTTTCCCGGATTACGTCCCAGGCGGTGTTGTTGGAGCGGTCCCGATGAGCGAGATCCGAGCCCGCCTCCAGTAGCCGTTCGAGAACTCGGGGGTTCTCGTTGTACCGAGCCGCCCAGAAGAGGGGGATCCGTCCGATGGCGTCCTGGGAGTGCACGGACGCTCCGGCCCGAAGAAGCGCGTTCGTCACCGCCACGTTACCGTTCTGGGCGGCCCGCATCAGAGCGGTTCGGCCGAAGCTGTCCTGCTGGTCCACTGACGCCCCGGCACCGATGAGAAGCTCCACGAGCTGCTCATCCCGACCGAGACTGGCGAGCATAAGGGGCGTCCAACCGCTCTCGTCTTCGGCGTCTACCGGGGCCGCTGCTCCAAGGAGCGTAGAAACCGCTCCGGGATCGCCGCCGGCGGCGGCCCAGTGGAGGGGTGTCCACCCTTCCTCGGAGCGAGCCTCCGTGGCCGCCCCTGCCTCCAGGAGCAGGGTAAGTACCTCGCTGTTGCTATTCCACCGCGCCGCGGCGAGCAGCGCCGTCCAGCCGTCTTTGCTTCTGGCGTTCACCCGGGCGCCTCGTTCGATAAGTATCGCGTGCACCGCAGGGTCCTCGTTCCACTTCGCCGCGAGCATGAGGGGAGTCCAGCCGAAAACGTCCCTACCCGACACCGATGCACCCTGGTCGATCGCCGCGGCGATCTCCGCTCCCGAGCCGTTGCGGGCGAGGGCGAGCATGCTTTCCTGGCCAATAACGGAAGGGGCGTGAAGCAGAAGGGCCGATAGGAGAAGCACCGGCGCGATCTTCTTCTCGAGCAGCTTCATTCTTGTATTACTGTAGCGCATCTCGAGGTTCGGGCCCAGGGGTTTAGAGCTCGAAAGAGCTTGACCGATGAGGTATGCTGTAAGGGCTGATGGCGAAGCGGGTTGACGCGAAACAACGAATACGGGATGAGGTGAGGCGACTCCTGCGAGAGCAGGATAGCGGTGACCGGCTCCAGGCGAGTCAACAAGTAGTCGATAAGATCCTGAGCTCGCCGGTCTGGGCGGCGGCGGATACGGTTTTCGCCTACGTCTCGCTTCCCGACGAGATCGAGACGACAAAACTCTGCGATCAGGTTCTGAGGGAGCGGAAGCGGCTCGGACTTCCTCGATTCGGGGAGGAGGGACTCGTCTTCTACCAAGTTATGGAGCTGGAGTCGCTTCGGGATGACAACTCCATGGCGATACGTCAGCCGAGCAGGGATCTACCGGTTCTCTGCTCGACCCGGGATCCGCGACAGCCCGGCACGCTTCTCATTATCACTCCCGGGCGCGCGTTCACTCCGGAAGGGGGACGCCTCGGTCGGGGAGGCGGCTTCTACGACGCCTTCTTCTCCTCCCTCCGGCAGAGCCACATCGTCTACCGGGCGATCGGTGTCGCCTTTGACGAGCAACTAAGGGAAGAGCTTCCCCTAGGTGATAATGACGAAATGGTTCACGGTGTCGTTACACCGAGAGCGAGCTTTGGCCTGATCGAGTAGTGAGGTTGAAATGAAAACTACGGCACTTTCGGTTCTGCTGTTTCTGGCTGCCGCAGCCGTTCCGTTTGCTCAGACGACCGTGTTTCGAAGCGACGGGCGACTTGCAGAGGGGGACCAGGTGAGCTACGAGCTCCGGGTCGAAGAGGGGAGCGACGTCACCGTACGGGTCGCTTCGGTCGATTTTCAGCCCACGATCCAGATCAACACCGAGGGGAGGAGCAGCTCCTCCTTCGGTTCTCAGGGGGGCGCGGTCGCCTCGGCCCGGGTGGGTGCGAGCGAACGCCTCACGGTAACAGTTCGGGGGGCGTCAGCCGGCGGAGCGGGGCACTTTCTCATTCGTGTGGAGAGACGGGATCCCCCGGAGCCGATCGCCGTGCCGGCGACTGTTGAAGGGCGCCTGGAACACTCCGATATGATTGACGGTGATCGGGGTGGATACATCGACTGGTACCTTCTGGAGCTGAGCGGAGAGGAGGGGAGAGTGGCGTTGTCTCTTCGTTCCACGGATTTTGACGCCTTTCTTATCGCCCGGTTCCCCGATGGTCGGGAGCTAACCAACGATGACGCCGCCGGATCGGACGCAGCCCTGACGTTCCAAGCCACGGAAGGGACGGTGGAGGTGGGGGTTACGAGTTTCTCATCGGAGACCACCGGCAGCTACACCTTTTCGGCAACGGAAGCCGCCGAGCCCTCGCGGATAGAGGTCGGCCAGAGCATTGAGGGGAGCCTTTCCGGGGAAGGCTTCCCGATGCGAAGCTACCTTCTCTCCGGAGAGGCGGGAGAGGCTCTGGAAGTCACGGTCTCCAGTCCTGAGTTCGACACCGTACTCGAAGTTGTCGGACCGGACGGCCGGGAGCTAAGAAACGACGACGCCCCGGACGGGATGGGAACGGACTCCCGAATGCTCTACGTCTTTCCCTCCTCCGGAGAGGCGGAGATCACCGTTTCCTCCTTCGACGGTCAGACCGGAGCCTTCACGCTCTCGGTGCGTCGGGATCCCCGTCTCGAGGAGTATCAGGAACTTCCCGACGGAGCCGCGATCGAACCGGGGGAAGAAGTGGTTCAGTTGCTCGGTCCCGGGGACAGTCGCGATGAGCAGGGATCCTTCTTTCAGGAGTTTACCGTGGAGGCGGAGCGGGACGCCGTCGTTGAGCTCTTGCTTCGGAGCACCGATTTTGACGCCTTTCTCGAGGTGGTTGCTCCAGACGGAAGAAGCTACACCGATGATGACTCCGGGGGCGGGACCGATTCGCGCGTGACCTTCAGAGCTCCCGTCGGCGGGACCTACCAGGTTCGGGCGACTTCTTACTTTGGTGACGGCGGTGGCCTATTCACCCTGAGTTACAACCTCGAGGGAGACGGAGGGACGCACGCCACCGACATTCCCCGCTCCGGGGGAGCTCGGGAGCGGGAGTTGCTGGTGCGGTTTCAGGGACGGCTTTCGACGGAGGGTGGTGAGCCTGAGAACGTGCACCTCTTTCAGGCGAGGCAGGGAGACGGAATTACGATTACCGTCCGTTCTCGAGAGTTTACCCCGAGCTTCGAGCTCCGAGGACCAGGGGGCCACGGAATCGCTTCAGCCTCGGGGCTCTCCAACGAAACATCTCTTTCCCTGCGAATCCCCGAGGACGGAGAGTACACAATCGTCTGCGGGAGCGTAGACGACGGCGCCGAAGGGCAGTACCAGGTGGCGGTCTACGGCGAGTAAGGACCCTACCTCGGTCGCAATCCATCCAGCAGCACATCGATCATCGTCCGGGCAAGCTCGAAACGAGTCGACGGCACCGCGTACTCCGGTATTGTTTGAATCCCGTCAATGATGGCAATGAAGGAGCCGGACATCATGCCGGGCGCCGGCAGTCTCAAATTCTCCTGCTCTGCCCCCAGGGCGAAGATCTCTTCCAGAGGTTGGTGAATGGCGGCGTACGCCTCCCGAGCGAGCATCTCCGCTTCCTCCCGGGCGATCTCGGGCAAGTCGCTTCGAACCATTCGTCGGTAGTCGTACAGGGTCTGGGCGAGAAGCCACTCCGTCGCCGCCTCGAGCTTTTCTCTCCAGTGGGGTCCGGCGGTCGCTATCTCCTGCTGTAGCCCGGCCCGTTTCCGGGAGAAGCTTCTTCGCATCACCTCGACGTAGAGCTCCCGCTTACCCCGGGGAAAATGGTAGTAGAGCGACGCTTGCCGAATACCGACCCGGTCCGCCACGTTCTTGAGGCGAACACTCTTGTAGCCGCGCTCCACAAAGAGCTCTTCCGCTACATCGAGTATTTGTTCTCTGGAGGAGCGAAGACGCCTCTCGTTCATCGGACTCAAGCATAGCCGGTCGCGGAGCGCAGGGGTAGCCCTTTTTCGTTGACGCCCGATTTTGCCTACCGTATTTTAGGTAAGACTTGATCGGAGTTACCTCAAGGAGGACGGGATGCGAAAATCTCTCTGGTTACTCTTCCTTTCGACGACGATTCTCCTCGCAGGCTGCGGTGGCCGCCCGGGTGGCGGCAGGCCCGGGGGCGATGGGGCGGAGTCGGGAGGGGAGCGCGAGTCTCTGGCGGTTGAGGCAGTGGAAGTTACCGCCCAGCGGCTGGTGCAGGAGATTCGCGGTTCCGGAGTTGTGCGCGGGGAGCGTGAGGCGATCGTCGTCTCCGAGACCGAAGGCGTGCTCGAGTTCGTCGACTTCCGGCTCGGTGACTTCGTAGAGGAGGGAGAGGCTCTAACGGGAGTCGACGACAGCGTGGAGCAGCTCAACTACGAGCAGGCGCGGCAGGAGTTGCAGCGCGCCTTGATCGAGTTGAACGCCGCCGAACGGCGGGCGGAGGCGGGTACGGTCTCGGAGGCGGAGCTTGCGAGGGTTCGTAGCGCCGCCAGCGGTGCCCGCTCCCGGGTGGAGCAGACCAGGGAGCTCTTAGAGAATCGTACGCTCACCGCCCCGATTTCCGGTTACATCGCTTCGAAAGCGAATAGCCTGGGCCCCGGCAACTATCTGCAACGGGGGGTGGAGGTGGCTCGGATCGTCGATCTGGCTCGCCTGGAGGTAGAGATCTCCGTGGGAGAGCGGGAGGTTCGTTTCCTGGAGGTTGGTTCTCCGGCCGAGGTGATTATTCCGAGCTGTGAGCCGCGCAGCAGGCCCGCGGCGGTGGAGGCGATCGCCGCCGGAAGCGATCTCACTACCGGTAGCTTTCCGGTAGTCGTGGCTTGGGAGAATGAGTGCGCCGATGTCCGCTCCGGCGTCTCAGCGACCGTCGCCATAGAACCGACCAATCAGCGGAGTTGGCCCGTTGTTCCCGCCTCCGCCGTCTTCGACGATGACGGGGATCACGTCTTCGTGGCCGAAGAGGGACGTGCGGTGCGCCGAGAGGTCACCGTCGAAGAGCGTCTGGGCAATCGCGCTGCAATCTCCGAGGGACTCTCTTCCGGCGAGATCGTCCTCGTTTCGGGCCTGACGGTCCTCGCTGACGGAGAACCGGTGGATGTAACCGTGCGAGAGGAGAGGTAACTCGTGAATATCGGCCGCTTCTCCGTACGTAACTCCGTACTGATCAACATTCTGATGATTCTCATTCTCGTGCTCGGCTTCTTCAGTCTCCAGCGTCTGCCGAGGGAGCAGTTCGCGGAGATCCCCTTCTTCTTCGCCAACATCACCGTCCCCTACCCGGGGGTCGCGGCGGAGGATATCGAGGAGACGGTTACCGTCCCTATTGAGAACGAGATGGCCGGCCTGGAAAGCCTCGATCAGATCCAGTCCGAGACAAACGAGGGCATCGCCCGGATCAACGTGCAGTTCGACCAGGGCATTAGTGAGGATGAGTTTGACACGCTCTTTCAGGAGGTTCAGAACCGATTCAACAGCGTTGATCTGCCCGAAGGCACCTTGCCGGCGACCATCGATGAGTTCTCCTCCACGGACTTTGTCCCGGTGATCGAGGTTGTTCTCCACGGCGAGGTCGACTACGGCACCCTGGACACCGCCGCCGAGAGACTCGGCGACCGACTCCGGACGATCGGTGACGTGTCCGGCGTCACTTTGGTGGGTAGCCGGGACCGGGAGATCTATGTCGACTTAGATCGGGGCAAGATGGAGTCCCTCGGGGTGTCACTGAACGAGGCGGTCGATGCGCTCCGGACGCACAACGTCACCATCCCCGCCGGAACGCTCCGGACGGGAAACCGGGAGTTTCTCCTTCGAACGGTGGGGGAGCTCAACGAGGTCGACGAGTTCAGCCGTATCGTCGTCCGGCACAACGCCGGCAACTCCCGGGGTGTTATTCGCCTCGGAGATATTGCAGAGATCAATCCGGGATACGACCTCGACGGGAGTGAAGCGCGCTTCAACGGGTCCCAGGCGATTAGTCTCCGGGTGGCGAAGGTTCCCGGGGGTGGGTCGATCGAGATCGTCGAGGCGGCGCGCCGCGAAGTCGATGCGTTTCGGCCAAACTTGCCCGAGGGTATCGAGCTTTCCTACTTCAACGACTCGACGATTCAGCTTCGGGACAGCCTGGATGTGCTCGCCTCCAACGCCTTCTACGGTCTCGCCCTGCTGGTGCTGATTCTGCTCATTTTCGTGGGGGTTCGCAACGCGATCATTACCGCCGTGGGCATTCCCATCGCCTTTGGGCTCACCTTCGTGGTCCTCGAGGGGTTCGGGGAGACTCTGAACAGCAACACTCTCTTCGCACTGGTTCTGGTCCTCGGTCTCATTGTTGACCACGCCATTGTGATCGTGGAGAACACCTACCGGCTCCAGCAGCGCGGCACCTCCCGGGAGGAGGCGGCAGAGAAGGGGGTCAACCAGGTCATTATTCCGGTCATAGCCGCAACCGCGACCACCGTGGCAGCCTTTCTCCCCTTAACGTTTTTGCCGGGGATTATCGGTCGCTTCCTGCGGGTTGTACCGCTCACGGTCTCCATAGCGCTTATCGCCTCCACCCTGGAGGCGGCACTCTTTCTCCCCTCTCACTACGCCGACTGGCCCGGCGGTAAGAATCCCCGAAAGCCCGGCGGCCTGTTCGACCGGTTTCGACACCGCTTTTCGAGGATTCTAGACCGCCTTTACAAGCACAGAGTCGTCACCGCGATCGGTGCGGGGGTCATTATGCTTCTTATCTTCAGCAGGATCGGCTCGATACCGCAGAACCTCTTCGAGGCGGAAGACTTCACCCTCTTCTACATCGATATCGAGATGCCCGCCGGCACGCCGGTGGAGAGGACCGGCGAGGTCGTTCGGGCGTACGAGGAGCGGATTCTCCCGAGGGTCGGAGATGGGGAGGTTGTGGCGGTGAACGCCTTCGTCGGCTTTGCCGGCGGCGACACCCAGAACGTCCGGCAGAGCAACATCGCCCAAATCATCGTGGACCTTACCGAACAGGACCAGGGGCGGGCTCGGTCAATAAGCGAGATCATGACGGAAGTGGAGGGGGAGACGAGGAATATCCCCGGGCCCGATGTGGTGCAGTTTCGAAAGCAGCAGACCGGCCCTCCCACGGACCCTCCGGTCTCTTTTCGTCTATTCGGGGATAGCTACGAGGAGTTGCGCACCGTATCCGAAGCGTTTCAGGAGCGGCTTCGCAGCTACGAAGAACTCACTAACATCGAGGATAACCTGGACACCGGAACGCCGGAGCTCAGAGTTCGAGTGGAGGACACCTTAGCTGCTCGCTACGGTCTCTCAGCGCAGAGCGTGGGCGACTTCGTTCGCGGCAGCTTTGACGGTATCGTCGCAGGTACCGTCTTCACGGAGAACGAGGAGAGCGACATTGTCGTACGCTACGCCGACGAACGCCCCTTCTCCATCGACAACATTACACAGCTCAAGCTTCCCTCGGTAAACGGCGCGCTGGTTCCTTTCTCGGCGGTGGCGGAGATCGAGGAGGGGCAGATCATTTCGGCGATCCGCCGCATAGACGGAAAGCGCGAGGTGACGGTTACCGCCGAAACCCGGGGTCAGGTCGATATCCCGGCGATCAACCGGGAAATCGGAAGCCTCTACAGTGAGCGCTTCTCCGCCCGATTCCCCGGCGTCGAGCTCGACGTCGGTGGCCAGTTCGAGGAGATCGCCGACACCCTTACCGAGATCGCCCGGGTCTTTCTTATCGGGGTCTTTCTCATCTTCACTATTCTTGCCACTCAGTTCAGGAGCTATACCCAGCCTCTGCTCATCCTCCTGGCGGTACCCTTTGCCTTCGTGGGAGTGATCCTCTATCTCCTCATTTCCGGCAACGCTCTCTCCACCACCGTGATCTACGCCGGAGTCGCTCTGGCGGGTATCGCGGTAAACGACACTATCGTGCTCATAACCTTTGTAAACGAGGCGCGGGCCCAGGGCGCCCCGGTTCGGCAGGCGATTATCGAGTCCGCCAGCACACGGCTCCGGCCGATTCTCCTCACCTCTATTACTACGATCGCCGGACTCCTCCCGACGGCCCTCGGCGTCGGCGGCGAGTCGGTGATCTGGGGCCCCATGGCTTCCACGATTATCTTCGGCCTCATCTTTTCCACGGTGACCGCCCTGATTATCGTCCCCTCCCTTTACGGGATCTTCTACGACAAGGCGGATGCCGAGCGGCGAAAGCGGAGGCGAGCCGAGCGTTAGCCGAGAGGGCGACGTGGCTCAAGGGCCGCGCTTTTCGCGGAGTGCTATTCGCCGCTCTCCGCTCTCGGGAGAAGCATAAGCTCCAGAGATCGAGAGCGGTCGAGGTAGTTCCGGGCGGCCTCCTGAAGATCGGCGGTCTCCAGGGAGTCGATGAGCTCCGGGAACTCCAGAACTGAGTCGAACTCCCGGCCGTACTCCACCGCCGTCTCCAGAGCGGAGGCCCAGTAGTCGTTCTCCTCGAGATCCTTCCGATACTCCTCCCGCTGCGTGGCGGTCACGCGCTCGAGGAAGCTCTCGTCCAGGGCGCCCTCCTTGGCGGAGTCCAGTGTCTCGTAGAGTCGCTCGGTAAGCTCATCCACCCGATCCGGATCGGCGCCGAAGCCGATTTGGACGAGATAGACCTCGTAGGGCTCGAGCTGCCGGAAACCGCCAACGCCTACGCCGTAGGTACCTCCCGCTTCTTCTCGAATCTCCTGCCGGAGCAGAATGCGCACCGCGTCGATCATGCTGGCGAAATGGTAGTTCTCCTCACGGGACCAGTCGTAGTCGCCGGAGAAGAGAATCGCCACCTGGCTAACCGGCTCACTTCCGGCCCGGAGAGTCTCCTCTATCCGTTCCCGGGGCGGGCGAAAACCGCGGTCCCGAGGCTCCTCGCCCCTAGGCCCGGACTCGATAGAGGCGAGGTACCGCTCCAGGAGCGGGCGCGCCTCTTCGGGGGTTATGGTTCCGACTAGGGTGAAGGTGAAGTCCCCGGCGCCTCGGAACCGGTCTTGGTAAGCGCGCCGGAGGCGGTCGAGGGTTATCTCCTCCACGTTCTCCGGGGTGAGGGGCGCCTGCCGGGGATCGCCCTGGGCGTAGAGCTCCTGAAGGCGGAGCTGAAAGGCGCCCCGGGGGTCGTTCGCCCGGGTGGAGAGCTGCTGCCGGAGGCGGCGCATGTAGGTGTTGTAGGCGTCCTCGTCGAGGCGGGGCTCGGTAAAGGAGAGATGCAGCAGCTGCAGGAGCGTCTCGAAATCCTGCTTGGAGCTGCTTCCGGAGAAGCCCTCGCTGTTTCCCGAGATGTAGGGAGTGAGCGATACCTCCACGCCGGAGAGGAGCCGATCGAGGTCGGTACGGCTGAAATCACCGAGACCGGACTGCGAGGCTACCTCCGTTGCGTGGGAGGCGGCGCGAGCTACCTGGTCTGAAAGCAGGGAGCTCCCGCCAGGGCTCCAGGCGCGAAGGATTACTTCATCGTCCTTGAACTCCGTCTCCTTGATAAGGACTCGCGCGCCGTTGGATAGCCGAAACTCCGTGGTCTCCACCTCCTCGTGGAAGCGTTCCTCGGTCACCTGCCCCGGTTCGGGGAGCTCCTCGATTAGGGGACGGTTAATCACCCGGTCCTCGTACGGCTGCACCTCCGTAGAGCGCACCTCCTCCAGCAGGGAGCGAACCTCCCCCTCATCGGGAATCTCATTCTCCTCGCTCTCTACGCCGCTCACCGTGATTACCCGGTTGTCATCCCGCAGCGCGCCGGCGGCGAGATCGTTCACTTCGTCCAGAGTGATCTCGGGTACGAGCTCCTGGTAGAGCTCCCACTCCCGGGATATGCCGGGAGAAGCCTCGTCCTCGAGATGGTACCGGATGAGCTCATCCGCCTTTCTGCCGGATTCGATGCTCTCTCGGTTTGCATGGAGCCGGCGCATCCGCGAGAGCATTCGATCCTTGGCTCTGGAGAGCTCGCCGTCGCTGAAGCCGTGCTCGTGGGCGCGCTTGGCCTCGATGAGAAGCGCCTGCAGGCTTTCGGAGAGTCCGGCCGTGGGTGCCTCGGCACTGAGAGCTAGGACCCCCTTGGAGCGCACCAGGTTGGTCCGGCCCGCCCCGGCGCTCAGGAAGGGCGCCTCCGGGGAGCGGGCGATCTCATCGAGGCGGTTGTTAAACATAATCGAGTATAGAGAGTAGGCGAGAAGCTCCCGGTAGTCCCCCTTACTTACGAGCCGTAACGGCTCGGTCTTGTTGTAGATGACGACCTGATTCTGCTGTGCCTCGGGGTCCGAGGCGATGGAGACGCGGGTCCCCTCGTGGTCCGGTATCGGATAGAATGTGCGCAGACGCCGAGCCTCCGGTAGGGCGAGATCGGCGAAGGTCTCTCGCACCTGTCGCTCCACCTCTTTCCCATCGAAGTCCCCCACCGCTACAAAGCTGATAAGGTCGGGTCGATACCAATCCTCGTAGAAACGGTGGAGCGTCTCCCGTTCAAAGGTACGAAGGATCTCCACCTCTCCGATAGGTAGCCGCTCGGCGTACCGGGAGTCTTGGAAGATCACCGAGAGGTGTTGATTGCGGATTCGGGTGGCGGGCCCCTGACCGGTCCGCCACTCCTCTATGACGACACCCCGTTCCTTTTCGATCTCTTCCGGGTCGAGGGTCATCTCCGAGGCCCACTCCCGCATAATCTTCAGCCCCGTCTCGAACTGCTCCTCGTCATCGGTGGGTACGTCAAGCTTGTATACGGTTTCTTCGAAGCTTGTGTACGCGTTGACGTCCGGACCGAAGCGCATTCCCAGGGACTCCATGTAGCGCACGAGCTCGTTACCCTCGAAGGAGTTCGTGCCGTTAAAGGCCATATGCTCGAGAAAATGGGCGAGACCGCGCTGGTCTTCTTCTTCCATAAGAGAGCCGGCGTCTACGACCAGGCGAAAGGTCGCCCTGGACTCCGGCTGCTGGTGTTCGAGAATGTAGTAACTCAAGCCGTTGTCGAGCATGCCGTGCCGGACCTTCGGATTGAGCTGGAGCGCCTCACCGGAATCCGCCGGATACTCCTGAACTCCCGTAGCGAAAAGAAGGAGCGGAAGAATCAACAGTTGGACCAGAGCAATAAACCTTTTCATAAGCCACAATGTATGGTGCCCGCCTATGCCCGTCTACCGGAGAGGAGGAGGGTGACAAAAATGTAACAACTTCTTGACGTTTCCCGAGCTCGCTGCATACCGTATCACCACGGTCCAGTATAGGGAGGAGCCGAATGGAGGGAGTACGAAGCGGATTTTTGGCTACTTTTCTTATATTTGTTGTATTTACAATTAAGGCCGGGGGCAGCGGAGAAGGGGAACTCCCGCCCTTTGAGGAGCGTTTTCGTTCCATGAGCTGGGAAGAGATCGTCGCCGAGGCGGAGGGGCAGACTCTCTACTGGCACATGTGGGGCGGCTCGGACGTCATAAACCGATTCGCCGAGGATTACGTCGGCGGAGTGCTGGAGGAGCGGTACGGTATCGACCTGGAGATGGTGCCGGTAACCGACGCCTCGGTCTTTGTGAATAAGGTCCTGGGAGAGAAGCAGGCGGGGCGAGACAGCGGCGGTTCGGTGGATATCATGTGGATAAACGGTGAAAACTTTCGGACCATGCGGGAGGCGGACCTCCTCTTCGGCCCTTACGCTGAGCAACTTCCCAATATCGAATATGTCAATCTCGAGGACCCCTCTATCGCCAATGATTTCGGGTACCCTGTTAACGGCTATGAAAGCCCGTACGGCACCGCCCAGGTGGTGATGATCTATAACAGCGACGACGTGCCTGAGCCTCCCCGAACCGTGGGTCAGCTCCTGCAGTGGATCCGGGCAAACCCGAGAATGTTTGCTTACGCGGCGCCGCCGGACTTCACCGGCAGCGCCTTCGTGCGCCACATCTTCTACTACGCCGCAGGCGGCTACGAGCGGCTCCTAGGGCCCTTTGATCAGGAGGTGTACGACGAGGTGGCGCCGTTGGCGTGGGAGATACTCAATGAGATCGAGCCCTACCTCTGGCGAGGGGGCGAGACCTACCCTGAAAGCCGGAGTCAGGTACTGCAGCTCTATGCAAACGGAGAGCTCTACTTCGACGTTGCCTACAATCCGAACGAGCCCGCAAACCTCGTTGCCCAGGGCAGATATCCCGAAAGCACGCGCTCCTTCGTCTTTGACGGCGGGACCATCGGCAATACCCACTACGTTGCTATCGCCTATAACTCCCCGCACAAGGCGGCTGCGATGGTTCTGGCAAACCTTCTCCTTTCCCCGGAGGTGCAGTTGGAAAAGGCGAGGCCCGAAGCATGGGGAGACCCGCCGGCTATCGATGTGAGCAAGCTGCCTGCGGAGTGGCGGGCGAGATTCGAGGAGCTTCCGACTCCTCCTGCGGTGGTTCCACCGGAGGTCCGGGGGGAGAACAAGCTGCCGGAGCTACAATCGGAGTGGCTCGAGGCGATCGAGCGCGGCTGGAGGAGCGAGGTCCTGGAGAAGTAGGCGATGTCGCAGCGATCCTCCTCGGCAGTCCGGCGAACCCGGGACATTGTGCTTCTTCTCTCGCCGGCGGTCCTCCTGTTGATCCTTCTCTTTGCCGGCGGGATAACCATGGGATTCCTGCAGAGTCTCGGCTATCTGCCGGCGGCGGGGTTCGAGCAGCTTTCTTCACGAGCGTATCTCGAGGTCTTCGGGAGCCCCGGGTTCCTTCACTCCTTCGGGCTCACACTCTGGGTTTCCCTCGTCTCCACGGCGGGCACAGTTCTTCTCGCGGTGCTTTCCGCCCTGGTCCTGAGACGCAGCTTTCGTGGACGGGGATTTCTCACCTTTCTCTACCAGTTTCCCCTCACCGTGCCGCACATCGTTGTCGCCGCCGGCATGCTTACTCTGGTCTCCCAGAGCGGGCTCCTCTCCCGGGTCGCTCTCGGCCTCGGCCTGATCAGCGAGCAGGCGGAGTTCCCGATCCTCGTGCATGACGACTGGGGCGTGGGTATCATTCTCGTCTATCTCTGGAAACAGGTGCCTTTTGTCGGCCTTATTGCGCTGGCGGTGCTCCAGTCAATTGGAGAGGACTATGAAGAGCTCGCCCGGTCTCTCGGAGCGAGTAGCTGGCAGCGCTTCCGCCACGTTCTCCTTCCGCTGATGCTGCCGGGACTCATTCCGGGCTCCATTATCATTTTTGCCTTCGTCTTCGGCTCCTTCGAGGTGCCCTATCTCATGGGGGAGAGCTTTCCCACCATGCTCTCGGTGCTCTCCTACCGGCTCTACATAGATACGAACCTCTCCCTCAGACCGCAGGCGATGGCGGTAAGCGTGACCATAGCGATGGTGGTTCTTATACTCGTGGCTATCTACCAGAGGCTAACGCGGGGCTACACGGAGGTTAGCGAGCGGTGATCTCTACGACTCAGCGCCCGGTCCGCATCGCGGTCCTCCTCGGAATTCTGCTCGGAGTTCTGCTTCCCCTGTTCCCGCTCTTCGTCTGGTCGGTGAGTCACGGATGGTGGTTTCCGAATACTCTTCCGTCTGAGCTCAGCGGCCGTGCCTGGGGCTACGTCTTCTCCTTAGACTCCGGCGTGGCCGCTGCCATCGGAAACACGCTGCTCGTCTCCCTGCTTGTCTGTCTCTTCTGTCTCATTCTCGGAGTCCCCGCGGGCCGAGCCCTGGGGCTCTACCAGTTTCCTGGTAAGCGGATCGTGGAGTTCGTCATTCTCGCGCCCCTCATCGTGCCCCCTCTTGCGGTGGTCATGGGAATCCACGTCTTCTTCATCCGAAGCGGCCTCGTGGATACGCTGCTCGGCGTGGTGATTTCCCACCTAATTCCGGCATTGCCCTATATGATCGTTGTAATGAAGAGCGTCTTCACGAACTACGACCCCGGCTATGAACAACAGGCACGCTCCCTGGGAGCTCGGAAGTACCAGACGCTCCTCCGGGTGACCTTGCCCATGGTCTACCCCGGCATACTCGCCGGCACTCTCTTCGTGATTCTCATATCCTGGAGTCAGTATATCCTCACGCTTCTCATCGGGGGCGGGCGGGTGGTTACCCTGCCGGTGCTCCTCTTCTCCTTCGCCATTGCCGGAGACAACGCCCTCACCGGTGCCTTGAGCGTACTTTTTCTGCTCCCCGCAGCGGTGATACTGGTGCTCACCTCCCGATTTCTTACCGGTCGCTCTCTGGCAATCGGCACGGCTGGAAAACGTTGACGTGAAGGGTGCACGATGATCGAAGTCGTTTTGGAGAATATCCACAAGCGGTATCCCGGTTCCGAGGAGGAGGCGGTTAGAGACTTCTCCTTGCGGGTTGAGAAGGGGGAGCTCGTCTCCCTCCTCGGCCCTTCCGGGTGCGGCAAGACCACTACCCTCAAGATTATCGCCGGTCTCCTCGAACCGGACCAGGGCAACGTCCGGTTCGACGGTCAGGATGTTACCCGTATTCCCGCGGAACATCGGGAGGCGGTGATGGTCTTTCAGAGCCATCTGCTCTTCCCGTTTCTGAGTGTGGCGGAGAACGTCGGCTTTGGTCTGAAGATGCAAGGGGATTCTAAAGAGGAGATGCGACGCCGGGTCACCCCAATGCTGCAGCGGATGCAGCTCGCCGGCTACGAAGAACGGCGCCCCTCGCAGCTTTCGGGAGGGCAGCGACAGCGCGTCGCACTCGCCCGGGCTTTGGTGCTGGAGCCAAAGGTGCTGCTCTTGGACGAGCCGCTTTCGAATCTCGACGCCTCTCTCCGGGACGAGATGCGCGAGCTGATTCTCTCGATCAAGGAGGAGCTTGATCTCACCATTATCTTTGTCACCCATGACCAAGAGGAGGCGGTGCTCCTGGCGGACCGTATCGCCGTAATGTTCGGCGGGGAGCTCCAGCAGTACGGGAGGAGTGAGGAGCTCTACCGCCGGCCGGCGAGCCTCGCTATCGCCAAGTTTTTCGGCAATAGCAATACCCTGCCGGGGCGGGTCTCCGGAACGGGCGTAATGACCGAGGCGGGCGATTTCCGCCCCGTCCAGGCCGCCGGCAGCTTTGAGGAGGGAGCGCGCGTCACGCTTCTCGCCCGGCCCGAAGAAATCACCCTTCTTCCCCTAGAGGGACCGGCCGACGACGTAGCCGGGGCAAACAACCCTGGTGGCGCCGCGGCGCCGGACTCCGGCGGGACGTCGGAGGGAGCTACCCTCCTTCCGGTGCGCATTATCCGCCACGTATACATGGGCACCCACCGACGCTACCTCATAGAGCTCGCAGGCCGCCACTGGACCGTAGTCGACCGTGGTCGAGCGGCACCCCTGGCCGAAGGATCCGGGGCGGTGGCGCGTATTCCCGCCGGCGCCACCTGGGTGGTTAGAGGGTAGCCGCCGCCGGAGATCGGTTCACCCCTTTACCATAGGAGAGCTTTCTAGTAATATACCTATAACCAGATAGGGTATTAGGGTAATGTCGGAACGGAATAGCGGTGCAGAACGATACCTCCGGGTCGCCTCGAGCAAGGTGCGCTACGCAACGAGAGCGTTGGTCTATTTGGCCGCGTACGGCTCCGGGCGGAACGTATCGGTGCGAGAGATAGCCTCGGCGGAGTCGATTCCGGAAAAGTACCTTGAAGTGATCGTGGGAGAACTCCGGGCTGCGGGAGTCCTCGAGAGCGTCAAGGGCAAATACGGCGGTTTTCGTCTCGCCCGAAAGCCGAGCAGGATCAGGCTTACGGATCTCTTCGAGATCCTCGAGGCCTCGAGCATGAACGGCCCGGAGGAGACCCCGGGAGATCCCACGCCCGCGGTCTGGAGTGAGATCAATCGCCGGGTCACCGAGATTATCGGCGAGTACACCATCGCCGACGCCCTTCTCGCCGAGGAGCGGCGCCGGGGAGTGGTCAACTACACGATATAGCGTGCTAAGGAGGCAGTATGGCGCTTGTAGAGGATATAACAAAGCTCGTGGGAAACACGCCGCTGGTTCGACTGAACCGAGTGGCCGAGGGGTGTCTCGGGGAAGTGTACGGCAAGCTGGAGTCTCACAACCCGCTTTCCAGTGTGAAGGATCGTATCGGCCTCGCCATGGTGGAGGCCGCCGAAGAGGCGGGGGAGCTCAAAGAGGGCTCTACCATCGTGGAGGCCACCAGCGGTAACACCGGGATCGCCCTCGCCTACGTCGGGGCGGTCAAAGGGTACAAGGTTATTCTCACTATGCCCGATACGATGAGCATCGAGCGGCGCCGGCTGCTGCAGGCCCTCGGCGCCCGACTGGAGCTGACGCCCGGTTCCGGTGGCATGAAGGGAGCGGTCGCCCGGGCCCAAGAGATTGTGGATGAGACCCCCGGGGCGGTGCTTATGCAGCAGTTTCGCAACGCGGCGAACCCGGAGGTGCACTACAGGAGTACCGCTGAGGAGATCTGGGCGGACACCGAGGGAAAGGTAGAGATCTTCGTTGCCGGCGTGGGCACCGGCGGCACCATCACCGGCGTGGCGCGACGGCTCAAGGAGCTCAATCCCGGGATTACAGCGATAGCTCTGGAACCGAAGGATTCGGCGGTACTCTCCGGCGGAGATCCCGGTCCGCACAAGATTCAGGGAATCGGCGCGGGCTTCATTCCCGAGGTGCTCGATCGATCGGTAATCGATGAGGTGGTGACGGTTACGGCGGAGGATGCGGGGCGAACCGCTCGTGAGCTCGGCAAGAAGGAAGGCATTCTCTGCGGAATTTCCGCCGGGGCGAACGCCTGGGGTGCCATGGAGGTAGCGAGGCGAAAAGAGAATGAGGGAAAGCAGATCGTCACGGTGATCTGCGATACCGGAGAGCGCTATTTGAGTACGTGGCTCTTTGACGAGGCTTAGGAGGAGGAAGCATGTCGAATTACAGGTTTGAGACTTTGGCGCTCCACGCGGGGCAGAGCAAGGGGGGAGAAGACCCGAGTCGGGCGGTCTCCGTGGCACGAACGACGGCGTATAATTTTCGCGACACCGAGCACGCGGCGAATCTCTTCGCCCTTAAGGAGCTCGGCTACATCTATACGAGACTTCAAAACCCTACGCAGAACACCCTGGAGGAACGCCTTGCCGCCCTGCAGGGGGGCGTGGCCTCCCTGGCGCTCGCTTCGGGGACCTCGGCGATCTTCTACTCGATTATCAACCTCGCCGTAGCGGGAGACGAGATCGTCTCCTCGAAGTATCTCTACGGCGGCACCTACACGATGTTCAACAACATTCTGCCGGATTACGGCATCAACGTCCGGTTCGTGGATCCCCTCGACCTGGAGGAGATCGAGGCTGCCATAAACGAAAAGACCAGGGCGATCTTTATCGAGACCATCGGCAACCCCGCCCTGGTCGTCCCGGACTTCGAGGCGATCAGCGAGCTCGCTCATCGCCACCGCCTGCCGGTGATCGCCGACGCGACCTTTACCACCCCGTACCTCCTTCGGCCTATCGACCACGGGGTGGACATAGTGGTGGATAGTCTCACCAAGTGGATCGGCGGTCATGGGACCGGAATCGGCGGCGCCGTTGTGGACTCCGGCAAGTTCGACTGGAAGGACCCGAAGTTCACCACTATGAATGATCCCGACGACAGCTACCACGGGATTCGCTACGCCCACGACCTCGGCGAGCTGGCGCCCCTGGCCTACATCCTCCGAATGCGCCTGGTGCCCCTGAGAAACCTCGGCTCCGCGATCTCTCCGGACAACGCCTGGATATTCTTGCAGGGAATCGAGACGCTGCCACTGCGGATGGAGCGGCACTCTGCGAACGCCCTTGCGGTGGCGGAGTATCTTTCCAAGCACCCTGAGGTGGAGTGGGTCAACTATCCCGGCTTGCAGGGGCAAAGCACGTACGAAAACGCCAAGAAGTACCTGAAGCGCGGCTTCGGCGGTATGGTGGTCTTCGGCATAAAGGGCGGCCGGCCCGCGGGCGAGCGGTTCATTAACGGCTTGGAGCTCTTTAGTCACGTTGCCAACGTCGGGGACGCCAAGAGTCTGGCAATTCACCCGGCGAGCACAACCCACAGCCAGCTCTCGGAGCAGCAGCAGCGAGACGCGGGACTGCCCCCGGAGCTCGTACGGCTCTCCATCGGTTTGGAGCATGTGGACGACATTGTCGCTGATATCGAGAGAGGATTGAAAAAGGCGAGAAGTAAGGCGGAGTAGGAGTTACGACCGCCTAGCAACGGAGACGAAATGCTCCTCTACGAGCTCCTTTTCGCCCCGGAAGGTGTACGCCACCAGCTTGCCCCCGGAAGCGACGCTGAAGTCGAGGCAGGCGATCCGGGGCGTTAGGGGCTCGGGCTCTCCCGAGAGCCAGTAGTGGCCGAGAAAGAGCGGCTTCTCCTGGTCGTAGCCGCAAAGGAGCCGGTACTCCTCCGGGGCGATCGGATGGCTGCTTTCGGTGACGTTTCGAGGAAAGACGATATCTCCCACCGTCAGCTCCTTCTCCTCGGTCGGATCCATCCACCAGGCGACACGGCTTCTCGCGCGGCGAAAGCCCTCCTTGTCCCGATAATAGACCCCTTCGGGAAGAGAGATCTCGATGCCTTTTAGAATGTGCTCCACCGCATCGTGCTCCGGGGTGCCCTCCCGGGCGCTTCGATGAAGAAACTCCTCGCTCAGAAGCGGCCTCCCCTGCGGCTCAACGGTCCTCAGGAATTCCAGATCCTTCGGAATCCACGCCGCGTGAGCTACTCGCAGCTCCGGAAGCTCGAGATAGAGAGGGAGGGTTCTGCACCACTGTAGGAGCTCCTCAAACTCCTGGTACCTCCCCCGGTACTGATAGAGCGTTTCCAGGTGCTGAAAGAGGTGGGGGTTACTTCTCGAGCGGAGCCATCCGCCCTCGCCGTCGGGAGTGTGAAAGGCCACGGCGTTGTACTCGTGGTTGCCCATTACCGTGAGGGCGACACCTCCGTCGATCATCGCCCGAACCATGCGAACGGTCTCCCGTATCTCCGGACCGCGATCGAGAAAATCACCGAGAAAGAGAGCCCTTCGATTCTCCTCCTCAGGCTTGAAGAGCTCACCCCGTTGACGGTACCCGAGCTTCTTCAGGAGTTCCGCCAGTTCCCCGGCGTGGCCGTGGACATCGCCAATTACGTCGTAGATCATTCCGCTTAGTATACCATTCCGGCTGTTGCGCGCCCCCCCTGGAAGCATACAATTAGAGGGAGTATGCGTTTCGCCGACTTTGACGGCACCGGGGCGATCGGTTTCTGGGAGTGGGACTTCCGGGACAGCCTTATCGTGCCGAGTAATAGACTCCACGAGCTCCTCGACTACGGCTCAGGAGAGTTTCCGGCTGGAGAGTTCTTGATCGATCTCGTCCATCCTGAGGACCTGCCGCTGTTAGAGGGCAAAGTGGAGGCGTTCCGGGCCGGGGCGTTGCCGCTGCTCCAGTCACAACACCGCATGAGATGCGGAGACGGGGATTGGAAGTGGGTGCTCATCCGGGGAGAAGTAGCCGATAGAGACAAACAGAGTCGCCCGCTCTCGGCAAGGGGCTTCGTTCTGGACGCGACCTCAAACGTCCGTCTCCTCGAGAGCCTTCTCTACGAGAAAGATTCCCTCGCGGCGACGCTTTCGGCGATGCGAGACGCCCTCTTAGCCACTGACTCCTTGGGTACGGTGACAATGATGAATGACGCCGCCGTCAGACTTCTCGGGGCGGAGGACGAAATCGGACCCCTCGGCGCCGTTATCTACCATATTCTCCCGCTTTTCCGCCACTCCGACGGAACCGCCGTGACCGGCTACATAGAGCGCGCCGTGGAGGAGGGCAGGCAACTCGAGTACACCCACAACGTGGCGCTTCGACTTCCGGGGCGTCCTCCCATGGACGTGTCGGTGGTGGTCTCTCCCATGCATGTGGAGGAAGAAACCCGAACCGGGGCGGTAGTTGTTGTTGAGGACGTAACGGAGAAGCGGCGGCATGAGGAGGAGCTGCGACAGGTCCAGAAACTCGATTCCCTCGCCCGTCTCGCCCGAGGGATCTCCCACGATCTCAATGACGCTCTCGCGGCGCTCTTAGGAGAGGTCTCGCTTTTTCGGGAGCGGATGAACGAGGGCGTAGGCTGCGGCGAGGAACTCATGAACATAGAGAGCTCCGCTGAAAAGATACGAAAGATCAGTCAGCAGCTCAGTGTCTTTGGCACACAGGAGCCGCCGCTCCTGGAGGGAACATCGGTGGAGGAGCTCGTCCGGGACGCCGTGCAGTACGCTCTCCGGGGCTCATCCATTGCGGTGAGCTACACCATCGAGACTCCGACCTGGAACGTCTCCGTTGACCAGGAACAGTTTGGGCAGCTGCTTCAGAACGTGGTGATGAACGCCCGGGACGCCATGGATGATGTCGGGACGATCCATGTGGAGGTGAGAAACGGCGCTCCCATATCCTCCCGGGGGCGGGGAGGGAGCCCCTCGGTGCAGGTGATGATCGCCGACGAGGGCCCTGGTATTCCCGAGGAGAACCTGCCGTTTATCTTCGATCCCTACTTTACAACCAAGGACCGGGCTGGAGGCTTGGGCCTCACTATCGCCCGTTCCATCGTTTCCTCCCACGGCGGGTATCTGGAGATCGACTCGGAAGTCGGCATGGGGACTACCGTGGAGATCACGATCCCCGCCATCTCCTCGGTCGGCGAAAGCGGGAGCACCTTTTCCCCGATGGTGCTGCCCCGAAACAAGCGCGTTCTCATTCTCGAGGACGATGAGCTGGTACTCAGCGTTATCGATCGAATGGTGCGACTACTCGGATCGAAGCCCACCGCCGTAGTGGGCGGAGAGTACGCGGTGGCAAAGGCGAGAGATGCCTTGGATCGGGGCTATCCCTTCGATCTCATGATAACCGACGTTGCCATTCGTGGCGGAATGAGCGGGCTCGATGCCCTGCGACAGATCCACACCTTCCAGCCGGATCTACCCACGGTGCTTACAAGCGCCTTTGCGGGAGTTCCGGAACAGCTGAGCGAAGGGGATCCGGGACTCGTCGCCATCCTGCCGAAGCCCTTTACCCTCGACGATTTGCGAGGTTTGATGAGTACGGTCTTTGCCCACTAAGCAGCGGGGAGAGTTGCGGAGATCGGCCACCCCTAGTCGAAGATGGCGCTGTCGAGGGGTTCCGCCGCTCCGGCTCGCTCCTTCCGTTGGCGTATCCACCTGCCGTCGATCAGGAGATCGTGGGGATAGAAGCTCGCCTTGTAGGACATCTTTCGGGAGTCCTTGACGTAGAAACCGAGATGGTGCCATCGCACGCCGAGTTTTCTGGCCCGCTCGATCTCCATTAACACGGAGTGGGTGCCGAGGCTTCGCCGGTTCTCGGCGGGGTCGAAGACGAAGTATACGCTCGAAAGGCCGTCGGTTAGCTCATCGAGCCAGCCGACCCCGATAAGACGTTCTCCCAGGCGATAGTGCATCTGTACCGTGGATACCGCTGAATCACAGAGAAAGCGACGAAACCCGGACTCTCCGGAGGTCTCATCTCGACCGTGGCGTTCCTCCTGATACCGGCAGTAGAGCGCGAACACTTCGCTATCGAAGACGTTGGGAACAACCTCGACGGTGACCTCTTCGTTCCGTCGGAGCACGCGCCGCTGAGATTTAGAGGGCTCGAACTCCCGTACCGGTACTCGGATCGGCTGACACGCCCTGCAACCGGGGCAGTGGTTCTGGTAGAAGAAGGTCCCGCTGCGCCGCCAGCCGCTGTTGATCATCTCCTCGTAGGTTTCAGCGGGCATGCTGGGAACTGCAAAGGTATGTGTAACCCAGCGCCTGTTATCAAGATAGGGGCAGGGGCCGTTGTCAGTCTCGTAGACGGTCACCTTCATCAGTGGTGATGATGCTAATCGTCTTGGCCCCTCTTTAACAAGAGGGCGCCGGGCCGTATACTTCTCTCTCAGGGCGTGATTACGTGGAGAACAGGATCATAGGCATCTCCGGAGGCTCCGGTTCCGGAAAGACCACCATTTGCAAGAAGATTTCCGAGATCGTTAGCGAGTTCGTTTTAATCCCCCAGGACAGCTACTACAAATCCGCCGAGTACATTAGCAACACCAACATAACCGAGTTCAACTTCGACCATCCTTCGGCCTTTGATACCGATCTGATTTGGGAGCATCTGACTAGGCTCAAGCGGGGAGAGGCGATCGACATGCCGCAGTACGACTTCGTGCACCACCGGAGAAGCGACCGCACGGTGCGAGTGGAGCCGCTGAAGATCGTCGTTTTCGAGGGCATTCTCATCTTTTTCGACAAGAAGATCCGGGACCTCATCGACCTCAAGCTCTACGTGGACACGCCTGACGATATTCGCTTCATTCGTCGTCTCCGGCGTGACATGATCGAGCGGGGGCGCACCCAGGAGTCGGTTATCAAGCAGTATCTCGAGGTTGTGCGCCCCGGGCATTACGAGTTTATCGAGCCCACCAAGGCGTACGCGGACCTCATCGTCCCCGAAGGCGGAGCAAACGAAAAGGCTCTCGAAGTGCTTGCGAGCTTTATGAAGGAGATTCTCGCGTAGCGCTCCGCTCCGTTTCAGCACCGCAGTGTGCGTCGCTCAGTAGGGGCCATACCCCACCAGAACCGCCGCGGTAAGAAAGAGCGCCGTGAGTCCGAGCATCAGCAGCTGCAGTGGAATCGTCCACCGTATCCATCTCGGATAGGAGACCACCGTCAGGCTCAGGGCGATGAGCAGCAGGGCGTTGGAGGGGTAGACCATGTTGCTGAAGCCGTCTCCGAAGCCGAAGGCGAGGACCGCGGTCTGCCGGCTCACCCCGACCAGGTCCGCAAGAGGCGTGAGGATCGGCATCATCAGAAACGCCTTGGCCGAGGCGGAACCGATAAAGAAGTTCATCCCCAGGGTAAGGGCGTACATTAGGAACGCCGCCCCCAGAGTTCCTCGCTCGGCGATTCGCTCGCTCGCCCGAAAGAGTATGGTGTCGGTGATACCCCCGGAGTCGACGATCTGTTTGACGCTCATCGCCATCATCACAAGGATCACTCCCGGGAGCATGTTCGCCGCTCCCCGCAGGAAGGTGCCGAACACGCTCTTCCAGGGGTGACCGGCGAGCCGCCCGGAGCCAAGACCGCCGAGTAGAAAGAGAAACGCCATTACCGGAAAGGCGAGATCGGATATCGTCGGAAGCTGAGAGGCGACGATAATGAAAAGCACCGCTACCCCCATGGTTGTTGCAAAGAAGTGGAGCGCCCGCTTGAGCCCCGGAGGCAGCGCCTCTCGCGCCTCCGGGGGAGCCTCCCGATGGAGCACCCTCAGCTCAGCGTCCTCCGCGTAGACCAGGGAGCGCCTCGGCTCGACCTCGATGCTACGGGCGTAGCGCCGCACAAAGAGGTGGACCGACGCGTACACAAGGAGAAAGAAGAGTATACGGAGCCAGGCGCCGGAGAAGAGCGGCAGCTCCGCGATGGTCTGGGCCACGCCGATAGTGAAGGGGTTGGTGACCGCCGCGGCAAACCCGAAGGCTAGGGGCAGGAGGCTCATGCCGAGGCCGGTCATGCTATCCCAGCCGAGCATGAGGGCGAGGGGTACGATAAAGACGAGCAGAGGCACCATGGACTCGTAGATACCGAGGACCGCGGCGGTAAACATGAAAAAGAACTGAATCACCCCCATGAGCAGGTACTTTCGCTCCCGGAAACGATGAACCACCCGGGCGAGAAAGGCCGAGAGCACTTCGGTCCGCTCCAGAATAGTAAAAGCGCCGCCGACGAAGAGGAGAAAGAGAATAATGGTAATAAGGGTGAGGTTGTCCTCCGAAAAGAGCACCTCTACCGGGGCGGTAAACCAGCGCCAAACCGGGTACGCCACCGGCTCATCGTAGCTAAAGGAGCCAGGGACCACCTTCTCCCGTCCATCCTCGATCACGCGCTCATAGCTGCCCGGTGGAACCGCTCGAGTGAGAACGCCGGAAACCACCATGAGCAGGAGGATGATCACCGCCGCAAAGAGAAAGGCGCGCTTGCCGATGCGAATGGCGCCCTTGCTGGAAAACTGTTCACTCATGGTCCGACTCCCTTCCTCCGGCGGTACGGATAAAGCTCTTGTAAAACCCGAAACAGCGCTCCACGTTTTCGACTGAGATCCGCTCGTCGATGTTGTGTACCAGGGATAGATCCTTCGCGGAGAGGAGCATCGGAACAAATCGGAAGATGTTCGGCGTGAGCTCGCTGTACGCTGCGGAATCCGTGGAGCCTGTCGGAAGATAGGGAAGCAGCGGCACCCCGGGCAGGACCGACTCGAGGGCGTCTTGGATGACCGCGAGCAGGGGGTGGTCCACGGGGGTTTCCGGGATAGCCCCGTTGTTTCCCCACTCACCGTGGAGCTCCACGCTGATCTCAGGGTCGTTGATCGCCTCCCGTACGTGCGCCAGCGCGAACTCTATGGTGTCGCCGTGGAGAAGGCGAATATTGACCACCGCCGAGGCGGAGTCGGGGAGCACGTTCTCCGCGCTTCCACCGGAAACCATGGTGACCGCCTGGGTGGTCTCCACCATCGCCCGAGTCCGCGGATTCTTGCGAAGGGCTGCGAGAATGAGAGGGTTGGTCAGCGGACGGAGGCGAAGGAGAAGTGCGAGGGCTCCCGTGAGGTGCGGGGCCAGGGCCGAGAGAAAGGCGTCCACGGTTCCGGTGATGCGAGTCGGAAAGGGGGATTTCACCAGCCGCCGGATTCCCCGGGCGAGGCTGGAGATCGCCGTTTCCCGGGGCGGGGAGGCGGCGTGGCCCCCGGCGCCTCGGGCGGTGAGCCGGAGATTGACGTGTCCCTTTTCCGCGAGGCCCACCATCGCCGTCGGAACCCGGAGGCCAGGCAGCGCTCCTTCGGTGACCGCGCCACCCTCGTCGAGAACCCAGGCGAGAGACTCCCCGCGCTCCCGGAGCCACCGTACGATCGACCGAGCCCCTTCGGTACCTCCGATCTCCTCGTCGCCGCCGAAGCAGAAGTAGAGAGTTCTCTCAGGCGCCACTCCCTCCTTCAGGAGCTCCTCCACCGCCTGGAGAATCGAGATGTGCGAAAGCTTGTCATCTATGGCGCCCCGTCCCCAGACGCACCCCTCGGCGATCTCTCCGGAAAACGGCGGATACTTCCATCTCTCCGGATCTCCCGAAGGGACTACGTCGAAGTGGGCCAGAAGCGCCCCGGGCAGGAGGCTTGCTTCCTTTCCGGCCCAGCGAAAGACGAGGGTCAACTCCCCGGGGGTATGGACCTCGAGCTCTCTATGGACCAGGGGAAAGCTCTCAGCGATGAACTCTCTCCACCGCTGAAAGGCGCTCTCGTCGCGGAGCGCGACATCGGTATGGGAGACTGTAGGTATCCGGATCGCTCGGGAGAGCTTTTCTACCGTTTCGTTCACGCGTTACTCCGAGAGATCAACCTGTCGGCGCTCTTTGAGGCTCTTCTCGATCGCTTCGAGAAGCTGCAGGTCCAATAGGGTGCTCTCCGAGGAGTAGCGGGCGCGGGTGCCGGCGGCGATGCAGCTCCCGATTTCCCGCCACATCCGGGCGCTCTCATTCTCGTAGGCTACCCGTCGCTCCTCCTCACCGCCATCGGCATAGTGGATCACTATTTCGTTGTCTCCTATCTCCGCGGCGCCCCTATCTCCCCGGATAATGAGGTAGTTCTTCACTGCCGGAAGGTAACCGGAGTGACTGAAGCTCCCGATCAGCCCCTTCCCGTAGCGGAAGAGGGAGCTAATCGTATCGTACTCTCCGAAGGCGGGTCGGAGATTGCTTCCAACGGAAACCACCGAGCGGGGAGGACCGAAGATCATTTGCAGCATCGCCAGTTGGTGAATTCCGCCGTCAAAGATGTTGCCCAAGGGAAAAGCGGTCTCCTGTCTCCACGCCGTGTCCCCCCAGCTAATCGGCTCGCCTTCCCGAGCTTCGCGGAGCTGATTGTGCACCAGCTGCTCGAAATGCAGGGTTCGCCCCAGAAGGCGTTCTTCGAGAATCGCCTTCACCTCGGGGATAATCGTCTTATGCGGAAACTGCTCCAGAATATAGACGTTGCCGTTGCTCTTCTTCTCCGCCTCGATGACCTCACTCCCCTCTTCGACGGAGGTGGCCATCGGCTTTTCAACGATTGCGTGCTTGCCCGCCGCGAGGACCTCCAGGGTCACCGGAGCGTTGAGCGGAATCGGAGTGAGAACTACCACCGCCTCCACGTCGCTGCTCTTTATGAGGTCCCGATAGTCGGGGTAGATCTCGGCTTGCGGAAACTGCCCCCGGGCCTTCTCCCGGGTTTTTTCGGATCGGGCCGAGAGAGCGGTCACCTCAAAGGTGTTGCCCATGCTCCGCACGATGTCCCGGTGAGTCTTATCCCAAATGAGTCCAGGGCCGATGATTCCAAGCTTGATTCGTTCCATCGCTCAGAGTGTACTCCGTCTCACCGAGCTTGTGTATCGCGTTTCCCGCCCGTAAGCGGTAATCCACGGGTAGCCCCGGCACCCGGATCTATCTGAGCCAAATTGACGTATGCCGCTTTTCCCGCTACATTGTGGAGGTTATTCGGTCTATAGCCGACGGAACAGGCGGGAGCATATGGCGGTTCGAAAGACAACCCAAGCCAATCGAGAGCGCATTATCGCCGTGGCGGCGAAGCTCATTATCGAGCGCGGCGTTGCCAGCACGACTCTGGCGGATATCGCCGTGGCGGCGAACATCTCGAAGGGAACCCTCTACTACTACTATCCTACCAAGGGCGACCTTATTTTCGATATCGCCGACCGTCACATGAACCGAATGACCGAGAAGATTTTTCGCTGGATCGAGGAGAGCGGTCACGGACAATCCCCGGAGCGGGTTATTCGAATGGTCTTCGATACCGCCCTGCACTCGCCGACGAGGGGTCACATTCACCTCTATTTGATTCAAGAGGCTCTCGCCGAGAATCCCTCCTTACGCGGGCGCTTTATCGAGGCGTACGGACGGTGGCGCAAGCTCATAGAAGATGGCCTGAAGCAGGTCTTTCGGGACGAGGCGGAGTACCGCGTCGCCTCCCGGGTACTCCTGGCGGCGATCGACGGTTTTCTGATTCAGCGCCTTCTCGGGGTGGAAGAGCTCTCCTTTGACGATGTCTCCTCCTTTTTCGTTGCATCACTCGCTCAGGCCGAATGAACCGTATTCTCTTCGAACCCTTTGAACTCACCGCCGACAACCGGGTCACCCTCCCCGGAGTTGACGAGCGTGTCCGCCATATTCGGCGCGTTCTCAAGCTCTCCCCGGGGGACCGGTTTCGCTCTGGCCTCGTTAACGGGCCGGGCGCCACGGCGACGCTCCTCTCGGTGGATCGGGAGCTCCTTCTCGTCTCCGTCGAGTTCGGGGAAACCCCGCTCTTACCTCCCGATCCGGTTACGCTGCTTCTCTCCCATCCGCGGCCCATCGTCCTCAAGCGGATGCTGAAGGACCTTACCACCCTCGGCGTTAAGCGAATGATCATCTTTCCCGGAGAGCGGGGCGAGAAGAGCTATTTCGACTGCTCTCTCTGGGAGGGGGAGGGATACCGCCGTTTTCTCATCGACGGCGCCATGCAGGCGGGGTCTACCATGATCCCCGAGGTAGTGCGCAAAGAGACTCTTCCGGATGCCCTCTCCGAGGCGATCCCGACAGATGGGGCGAGGCTGCTGGTGGCGGATGAGGCTGTTTCTCATGATCGAACGCTCTTCCGGGCGCTCCGAGAGGGAGGGCCTTTCCGTCCCGAGGAGCCGGCGGTTCTATCGGTCGGAGCCGAGCGCGGTTGGAGCGAGAGTGAGCGCGCAGTCTTAGGGGAGGCGGGTTTCCGCGCCTTTTCCCTGGGACCACGGGTGCTTCGGACGGAGACCGCCGCGTTAGTAGTGACTTCAGCCGTAGTGGAGCAGTATCATAGAGACAAACAACCCGGAGATACTCCTCGATGAAGGTCCTTGTAGTAGACGACGAACGCTCCACGCTTCTCCTCGTGAAAGCCGCGCTCAATAAGCGAGATCACGAGGCCACCATCTACGAGTCCGCTCGAGACGCTCTGCGGCAGGAGCGACTCGCCGACTTCGACTGCATCCTTTCGGATTATTTTATGCCGGAGATGAGCGGCTCCCAGTTTCTCGCTGCCGCCCAGCGGGAAGCGCCGGAGGTTCCCTTCGTCTTCTTGAGCGGCAATGACGACTTGGAAAACGCCGTGGACCTGCTCACCAAGGGGGCGGCGGACTACATTCGCAAGCCCATTATCGCGGAGACCCTTCTTTTCCGCGTCGAAAAGGCGGTGGAGGCGGCGAGACTGGCGAAGCTCATCGAACGAATCGAGCAGGAACGGCAGCTGTTAGAGTTAGAGAACAAGAAACTCGTCAACTGGCGCAACCTCTACGCCTCCAAGGACGCGCGACAGACGGAGCAGATGATCCAGCTCCTTTCGAGGACCATTAACCAGGCCGGCGGATTCATGTGGATAGACCTCCTGGAAGGAAGCTTGGAGAAGCTGGAGGACGGAACCTTTAGAGTTCCCACGGAGCTGGTGGATATGATACTCTCCTCCGGGAAAAGCCAGAAGCAGATCTTTGACTATATCACCTTCGTCGGGAGTATCGACGAGGTTGTGATAGCCCAGGAGCGACTCCGCTCCTCGGTACTCGAGGAGCGGTTCTTCTCCTACGTCAACGAGGAGCTCTCGACGCTCGCCAAGAAGCATGGGAGAGCGATTCGGATTCTCGAGGGAGCGGGGCTCCCCTCTGGTTTTGTCCAAGCCGACGAGAACTACCTGCGGGAAATACTCTGGGAGTTGACGGTCAACGCTATCAAGTACTCCCCGGAAGGGAGTACGATTTACTACTTCCTGGAGGAAGAGCGGGACAGCAGCAGCCCGGCGTTGGCGATATCCGTTAGAAACTACACCAAGGATGTGACTACCAAGGATCCCTCCGGCAACACGCTCCACGGAATTCCGTATGACTATTCGGAGCTCGTCTTCGACCTCTTTTTCACCATCGAGAGCTTTCCGGTTTACCTGGATGAGGAGAAGTGGAGTGACGGAACAGGTCTCTACCTCGCCAGGAGGCTCATACGCCGGCAGGGCGGCTGGATTCGCAACGCCAGCGGAGTAGACTACTCCCGGGGCGAGTCGCGTCCCTTTGTGACGTTTCGAATATCGTTTCCCCTGAGAGAGGAGTGATGTGATATGGCAAAGAAAGTGCTCATCGTAGACGACTCGGTCTCAATGCGCCAGATGCTCTCAATGATCCTCAGCTCCGGCGGCTACGAGGTGGTACCGGCGGAGGACGCCAGGGAGGGACTGGAGAAGCTCTCCGGGGACCTTGCTGCGATCATTACCGACTACAACATGCCGGGAATGAACGGCGTCGACTTCATAAGGGAGATCCGAAACGGCGAGGTTGCCAAGAACAAGCCGATCATAATGGTAACGACCGAGTCGGAGCAGCAGAAGAAGGAAGATGGGCGTGCCGCCGGGGCAACCGGTTGGATTACGAAGCCCTTCGAGAAGGCCCAGCTCCTGGAAGTTCTCGAGAAAGTCACTGGAGACGTCGAGTTCTAATGACCTCGGTCAAGAAATCCGGAAAGAAGAAGATCCTCATTGAAGGAGAGCTTACTTTGGAAGAGCTCGAAGGAGTTCGAGAGAAGCTCCTAGGCGCGAATCTCGCCGGAGATGAGACGATCGATCTTTCCGCCGTTGAGCGTTTCGACCTGCCGGGGCTCCAGCTTCTCTACGCCCTCAATCGGGGGCAGCACCGGTTCGAATTCGGAGTGAACGGGGCCCGGTTCGGTCGCATGGCACGGTTTGCGGGTTTTACGCCTCTGCCGGGAAGTGACATAGAAAAAGAATCCAATAGCGATGAGTAGCGGTACGGATCCACTTCATACGTTCGCGGGAGAAGCCGCGGACCTATTGGACGCCTACGAGGCGGCACTTATGGCGCTGGAGGAGGACCCCGCGGATCCCCAGGAGCATGTGGCCAGCGCCTTTCGCAGTCTCCATACGATAAAGGGCTCCGGGACGATGCTCGGCCTCGACTCCCTCGCATCCTTTGCCCACCGCCTGGAAAACTACTTCTCCGCCCTCCGGGAGGGAGAGGTGAGCCTTACCCGAGAAGTGGTCTCTCAGGGGCTCCAGGCCAAAGATACCCTCCAGGCTCTGCTGCAGGCGACAATCGCGGAAGAGGACGCCGACCTCGGGACGATCGCCGCGGAAGGGGAGGCGCTCCTCTCCTTTTTCGAAGGCCAGCTCTCGGGAAGTCGGGTCGCCGAGGCCGCGGCGGGGACACCGGCACCGGAAGCGGCGGGAGAAGCCGCGAACGCGGGAAATGGCGGAGACGGGGGCGCCGCCGAGGGTACCCAGACCACCTACCGCATCACCTACCGTCCCTCCCGGGAAACCTTTAACCGAGGCTTGCGCCCCTTGCAGCTCATTAAGGAGCTCGGTGAGCTCGGGCAGTGCACGCCGATGGGCTTCACCGGGGAGATCCCGCCTCTCAGAGAGATGGAACCGACGGCGTGCTATGTCCGCTGGATCTTTCTGCTCACCACCACCGCCTCTCGAGCGGATGTAGAGACGGTGTTTATCTTTCTCGATGAGGAGTCTCAGCTCACGGTAGACGTGATCGACTCTCCCGAGCTCCTCGAGGAGGAGCACGAGTACGCCCGTCTCGGAGAGATTCTGGTGGAACGGGGAGAGATCGCTCCGGGGGAGCTCACCGAAGTGCTCTCGGAACGGACCCGCCTCGGCCAGCTCCTGGTGGACCGGGGATTGGTGGACCCGGAGGTGGTGCAGTCCGCCCTCAAGGAGCAACAGGTGGTCCGGGAGAGCCGCCGCCGGACCATTCAAACCGAGTCGCAGTCGACTATTAAGGTTCGCACCGACCGCCTCGACCAGCTCATTAACCTCGTGGGGGAGTTCGTTTCCCTCCAAGCGGCACTATCCCTTCGGGCCGCAATCTCCCAGGACGGGGAGATTACCGGACTCTCCGAGCAGCTCGACCGCCTCGTCTCGGACCTCCGGGATCTCTCCATGGAGCTCCACATGGTCCCCATAGAGCTACTCTTTCGTCCCTTTCGCCGCCTGGTCCGAGACACCGGGGAGGAACTGGGCAAGGAGGTGGACCTCACGATCGAGGGGGCTGAGACGGAGCTGGACAAGAATCTCGTCGACCTCCTCAAGGATCCGCTCATGCATATCGTGCGAAACGCAATCGATCACGGCATCGAGAGCGCCGTGGAGCGGGAGGCGGCGGGAAAGAGCCGGCGCGGCGAGATCAGGCTTACCGCTCGATACAGCGGGACCTTCGTGACCATCGAGGTGGCCGACAACGGCCGGGGCCTAAACGAGGAGAGAATCCTCGCCAAGGCCCGGGAGCGGGGGCTTATCGGCTCCGAGACCGAACGGCTCTCTCAGGAGGAGATCGTCTCCCTCATTATGCAGCCGGGATTTTCGACGGCGGAAGAGGTGAGCGATCTCTCGGGCCGGGGCGTCGGAATGGACGTGGTTGCCCGAAACATCGAAGGCCTCGGGGGCGCGGTGGCCGTAGAATCCGAGTTCGGCGAGGGGACGAGGATCCGTATTCGAGTGCCCCTCACTCTCGCAATCGTCGAGGGGCTCCTCTGCAAGGTCGGAGAGGGTTACTACCTGGTGAACCTCGCCTACATCGAGGAGTGTGTGGACACCCAGAGTCTCAGTCGAGCCGGGGGGGAGACCTTCGAGTTCCGGGGCAGAGTGCTTCCGCTGATGGACCTCCGTCGATTCTTCGGGAGTGATTCCAACGGGAGCGGCTCCAACGGGCAGGGCCAGGTGATCGTAGTCTCCCTCGAGGAGCGTCGCCTCGGGCTCGTGGTAGACGAGCTCCTGGAGAATTTTCAGTCCGTCATTAAGCCCCTGGGAAAGCTGCTGCAAAACACCGAGGGTATTTCCGGTGTAGTCTTTTTGGGAGACGGTACACCGGCTCTTATGCTCGATGTGGACTCTCTCGTTCGTCGGCGTACCTAAATTGCCAAGGTATCGATCTTTCCATACAATAGCGCCATGCCTCCCGCACCCCTTCCGCGACAGGCTCATTTCGTCGGCATAAAGGGTACGGGGATGTCCGCTCTGGCGGAGCTCTACCACCGCAGTGGTGTCTCCGTCACCGGATCGGACACCACCGAGACCTTCTACACCGATCAGGTGTTGCGGGAAATCGGTATCCCCTATGCCGAGGGTTTTGACCCGAAGAACATCCCCGAGGGGTGCGATCTCCTGGTCTACTCCGCGGCCTACGATCCGGAGACCCATCCGGAGATTGTCGCCGCCCGGAAAAGGGGCGTCCCGGTCCTGGTCTACACCGAGGCCCTCGGACGCTACTCCCGGGGAAGAGTTTCGGTAGGCGTGAGCGGGGTGCACGGAAAGACCACCACTACCGCCATGGCGGGAACCCTGGTGGACGCCCTCGGCCTGGGAGCCTCGGTGCTCGCGGGGAGCGCGGTCACCGACTTCGGAGGCACCTCGGTCCTCTTTCGGGGGGAGGAGTTCTTTGTCGCGGAGACCTGCGAGTATCGCCGTCACTTTCTCGATTTCGATCCCTCCATTGTGGTGGTGACGAACGTCGAGGCGGATCATCTCGACTACTTTCGGGACGGCGAGGATGTGGAACTCGCCTTTCTCGAGTACCTGAGAAAGCTGCCGCCGGAGGGTACCGTCATCTACTGCGCCGATGACCCCGGGGCGCTCTCGGTCGCCGAGCGGATCGCCGCGGAACGAGACGACCTCCACCTCTTCGGATACCGTCGGGAGGGCTCCTTTCGACCGCTGCCCGGCGGAGCCCGCACCGAGGAGGTGCGCATTATCGCCGAGCGGAGCGAGCCCGGAAGGATTCATTTCGGCATAGAAGGAATAGAGGCGGCCTTCGCCCTCACCATTCCCGGGACTCACAACGTGCTGAACGCCACCGCCGCGGTGGTGGCAACCTGCACCGCCGCCGCGATCAGATACGGCGGCACCTGGCGGAGCTTCGCTCACTCCCGACGGGAAGCGATAGCTGAGGGACTCCTCTCCTTTTCCGGCTCCCGCCGGCGGAGCGAAACGATAGGGGAGGCAAAGGGTATCCGGGTGATGGATGACTACGGCCACCACCCCACGGAGATCGTCACTACCCTTCGCGGGCTTCGGGAGTTCTACGATCCGGAGCGTCTAATCGTAGATTTTATGTCCCACACCTACACGCGCACCTTCCGGCTCTTGGATGAGTTCGCCTCCTCCTTCGGCGAGGCGGATATCGTGGTGATAAATGAGATCTACGCCTCCGCCCGCGAGCAGTTCGACGGTTCCATAGGTGGCGAGGAGCTGGCCAATGCGATTCGCCGCAACCACTTGGCGGTGGTCTATCGCGGGAGCCACGAGCAGGCGGTGGAGTATCTTCTCGGAATCCTGCGGGAGGGAGACCTCCTACTAACCCTCGGCGCCGGAGATAACTGGCAGATAGGGCGCGAGGTGCTTCGACGACTTCAGGAGGATAGTTAGCTTCATGAAGAGCATGACCGGTTACGCCTACCGTGAGCAGCAGGGGGCAGAGCGTAGCTACACTCTCGAGATAAAGGCGTACAACAATCGGTATCTCGACGTCTCCGTCGGGCTGCCTCCCTTCCTCAATCCGCTGGAGCCCCGGATCCGGGAACGGGTGTCGGCGCAGGTGAGACGGGGAAAGGTGGATGTCTGGATCAAGGTCCGGGAGCTCCGGAGCGAACCGAAGGTCATCGTAGACACCGGCGCCGCCGAAGCGTATCTCCAGGCGCTTCGAACGCTCAAGGACGAGACTACCTTAACCGGGGAGATCCGCCTCGAGCATTTGCTGAGCTTTGACGGGGTGCTCTCGGTGGAGAAGAGCCGGGACGTCGAGCAGTTCTGGAGCGAGATCCTTCCGCTCCTGGAAGAGGGGTTGCGGGAGTTCGAGGCGGTTCGAGACCGTGAAGGGGAGGCTACCTTTCACGATATCGCCCGACTTCTGCAGCGAATCGAAGGAGAGGTTGAGACGATCTCCGTTCGGGCCCCTGAGATCGAGGAAAGAATAGTCGAGAGCATTCGAAGCCGCTTTCGGCAGGTCCTCGGGGAGGAGGCTGAGGAGCAGCGCATCTACGCCGAAGCCGCCGCTCTTATGGTTAAGCACTCTATTCACGAGGAGATTTCCCGGCTCCGGGCGCACGTGGACGCCTTTCGGACGACGATGCAGCAGGAGGAGCCCGTGGGCAAAAGGCTCGACTTCATCAGTCAGGAGATGAACCGGGAGGTAAACACGATCTCTTCGAAAAGCATCGAAGTGGATATTCATAACAGCGTGATCGAGGTGAAAGACGATCTCGAGAAGATCCGGGAGCAGCTCCGTAATGTGGAGTAGCGAAGAGAGCCCCCTCGGTCCGCAAGGGGATGGCCAGCTGCGGGTGGCCATTTCCGGTAAGAGCGGCTGCGGTAACTCAACGGTGACTAAACTAGTGGCCCGAAAGCTCGGTATCCGCATGATAAACTATACCTTTCGCACCCTCGCCGAGGAGCAGGGAGTGAGCTTCGCTCAAATGCGGCGAATGGCGGAGGAGGATCCGCGGTGGGACCGGATGGTCGACAGACGGCAGTGGGAGATGGCTCTCGAGGGATCCTGCGTCCTCGGCTCCCGTCTGGCGGTATGGGTGCTTCGAGAGGAGGCGGATCTAAAGGTCTTTCTCGACGCCTCCGAGGAGGAGCGGGCGCGGCGGATTCAGAAGCGGGAAGGCGGCACCTTCGAGGAGAAGCTCAAGGAGACCATAACCCGGGACAAGAACGATCACGAGCGGTACCTCAAGATCTACGGTATCGACAACAACGACTACGGCTTCTGCGATCTCATCGTCGATACTGAGCGACACGCTCCGGAGGAGATTGCTGAGCTGATTGCAGGAACTGCTCGATCTTTGAGACCGCACGATTCAAGTCGTTCTTGAAGCTGTATCGAACGCCGTTGGCCATCGCCGTTTTTGGATAGCTGTCGACGCTCCGTATGAACTCCGGCAGCCGCTGGTCTAGCTGCTCGATGGTGCTGTAGGTCCCCCAACCGGATAGCTCGAGCATCCGGGCGTTGAGCATCTGTTCGTACTGCCCCGTCTGAGGAACGACAAAAACCGGCTTGCCGAGCACCATCGCCTCACTCATAAACTGGTGTCCCGCGCTGGAGATGACCCCCTTGCACCGGGAGAGGTAGTCCACAATGTTCTTATTCGGGTCCGGAAAGAGCTCCACATTGTTAACCGCGAGCTTACGTAGTTTCTTCAGCATAATCTTGCGATAGCTCGGTTTCAGGTAGACCACGAAGAAGTCCTCCTTACCTCGGGGATGCTCCTCGAGCTCGGGTCGGACGATCGGCCCTACGTCGCCGTCGTAGAAGGAGACGATCAGTTTTCGGTGATACTTGCCCATGAGCATAATGGAAATGAGCCGGGCGAGCATGGACTCGATGGAGAAGCTGCGGTCCCGCAAGACAACCGAGGGGTGGTTGATTTGAAGGATCGGCATCGCCAGCCGATCCGCGGCGTAAGGGAGGTAGGGATCGTAGTCGGATATGACCGCCTGGATCCCGAGACGCTTGAGCGTTCTGGAGAGCCTCGTCACATCCGTGGGAAAGCGAAGCAGATTACCGAGGTTGGCCACCGCGGTGGCGGCGAGAAGGATCCGCTCCCGCTTCTTTACAAAGCTGAAATAGGGAATCGGCTGGAGCTCAACATCTCCTAGGTTATCCCGCATAAACTGGTTAAGCCTTCTCGGACAGAAGATTACCAGTTCGTACTTTCGTGAGAGAACCCGCGCCAGCGCCACCGTCCGCGCGGCGTGTCCAAAACCCTCACCTGTACAGGAGAGTGCGATCCTCATGGATCGATAGAGTAGGCGAGTACCGTTAGGTCGGTGTAAAGAAGCCGTGAGATTTTGGTGAACTTATCCCGCACCGCCTTCGAGGAGTAGTCTCCCCGGACCGGGCCAAGGTACGCTGGGCAGCGGGGCGCTTTCGGTGTACCTTCGTCATCATAGGAGACGACAGTGAACGTAGTGCAGCGAGAAATTACCCTGAGGCCCAGGAGCCGGGGCTTTCACCTGGTTACCCGGGAGGTGGAAGAGGGGATGCCGGAGCTCAGGAGCATTCAGCAGGGGGTGGCGCACCTGCTCATTAAGCACACCTCCGCCTCCCTAACGCTGAATGAGAACGCCTCACCGGAGGTACGGACGGACTTCGAGTCGATCTTTAATCACCTCGTCCCGGAGAACGAACCGTACTATCGCCACACCCTGGAGGGTCCGGATGACATGCCCGCCCACGCGAAGGCATCGATCCTCGGCTTCAACCTCACTATTCCCATAACCGGAGGGCGCTTCAATCTCGGCACCTGGCAGGGTATCTATCTCTGCGAGCATAGGAACCACGGCGGTCCCCGGAAGCTGGTGATCACCGTCTTCGGAGCATCCGAGTGACGGCGGGCTCGACTCGGTTTACAATACCCCCATGGCTACCGAAACAAATCTGAGACAGGAGGGGCGCTTCGGCCAGACCTCCTACGTATTCGCAAATGACACAGTGGAAGTAAGCGTTACCGAGCTCGGGGGTATGACCGCTCCGGTGGTCTACACCCTACCGGACGGGCGAGGCGTATCACCCTACTACGTGAGCCCCTGGCACTCGGAGAACCTCGAGATCGACGAGCCGGTCCTCGTCCCCCTGCGGGGAGATTTCTTCTGTCTCCCCTTCGGGGCGAACAACAAGATGGAGGGTGAGGATCATCGGGTTCATGGAGAGGCCGCCGGAGGGCGCTGGACACCGGGAGCTCTCGGAGAGTCCGGTCCTCTCACGAGCTTCGCCATGACCCTGCAGTACGAAGCGACGAAGGGGACCCTCACAAAGGAGCTCCATCTCCGCTCCGGAGAGAGCGTACTCTACAGCGAGCACACCGTGGCGGGGTTTTCCGGCGCCTATCCGCTGGGTCACCACGCTACCCTTGCGGGAAGCGTCAACCCGGGAGAGCTGGAAATCTCGGTGAAACCTTTTGACCTCGGGGTAACTCCTCCTACCATCCCCTGGTTTCAGGCGGATGGGGAGTACTACGCCATTCAGCCGGGCAACCGTTTCTCTTCCCTCGAGTCGGTCCCGACGGTCTGGAAGGATGAGCCCGAGACTGACTGCTCGATCTACCCGAATCGCCGCGGTTTCGTGGATATCGTCGGCGTCTACCGGAAAGCGGCGGAGAGCGATGACCCGGTCTCCAGGCTCGGTTGGACCTGCGCGGTCAACCGTAACCAGGGATGGATCTGGTTCTCCCTGAAGGACTCCGCTATGCTGCCGGGTACGGTCCTCTGGATGGAGAACTACGGGCGCCATCAGTTCCCCTGGAACGGAAGAAACTGCTGTATCGGCCTCGAGGAGACCTGCGGCTATCTGGCGAGTGGAAGAGTGGATTCGGTGGCCAAGAACCCCGTATCCGAGGCGGGAATACCCACCACCGTCACTCTCTCCCCGGAGCGCATGACCGCGGTTCGTTACATCCAGGGCATGACCGCCGCCCCGAAGGGGTTCGGAAAGGTCGCGAAACTTATCCCCGGGGAGGGGACGATTACTCTCACCGACGAGGCCGGCAAGAGCGTCGAAACCTCCGTGGGCTGGGAGTATCTCTTTCGGGGAGTGGAGGCGCTCAAGTAGAGGCGCCACGACCACGATGATTGACGGAGGGGGCGCATAGCCCCCGCTCGCTATCGGCCGATCTCGTTTACCGTTCGAATCCGCAGATTGTCTCGAAACCAGCTCGCCTCATGTCCCGCGGTCTCGGTAACCGTAATCAGTCGCGCTGCTTCCGGCATGAGGTGAAAGCCGTTGTCGCTTAGGCGAACCAGCGGGTCTTCTACCTCCAGTGAGACGTAGAAGGCGGGACGGTCGCTGCGCAGTTCGATCTCCACGCCGTCACTGCCGCCGCCGTCATTGGCGGCGGCGCGGGGGGCGGCGGTTACCTCACACGGCCGGAGCTCGCACCGCTTGGGCGCCGCGGAGAGAGCCAGCGCGGTGCGGGGTTCCTCTCCCGATGCCCGGAGAGTGAAAGTAGCCTCCACGAAATAGCTCCCTTTCGGGGCGGGCGGATGTAACGCCGAGGCGGTGGACGGCTTTCCCGCCGCCGCCGGGGGCGCTACGAGAGCCGCCCGGACCGAGCTCTCCGGCGCCACCGAGAGTTCCCGAGCCTCCTCGGCGATAATCGCTCCGTCGAAGCGGCGAAGCTTGTACACCAGGGTGCCGGTAACCGGCTCGAAGGTGTCATTAATTACGAACGCTTCGGTCTGCTGGTCCTCCCCGGGAATCAGGACCAGGTGCACCGGCCGGAAGAACCGCTTCGCCGCGTAGTGGAGGAGCTTCCACCGACCCGAATACTCCAGGGAGGACCAGGAGGCCACGGGCCAGAGGTCGTTGAGTTGCCAGTAGAGGGCTCCCATGCAGATCGGCCGGCGGCTCCGCCAATACTCAACGGCGGCGGTGATCGCCATCGCCTGCTGCACCTGGCTCAGGTAGATAAACTCCTCGAGGGTTGAAGGAAAGCGAAAATAGCGACCGATGGTTGCGATAATCACCTCGTTGCCCCGGGGATGGCGCTGGTGATGATCCATAATCGGCGAGGTGATATTGCGCTCCTCCGGGGGGGCAAAGCTCGCCACCGTTTCCGGTGAGGGAAAGGACTGGAACCCGAACTCCGAGCAGAACCGGGGAGTTACCTCGTAGTACGCCTCGAACGGTTTGCCTTCATGCCAGACGCTCCAGTAGTGCATATCCCCCTTAGTGTCGTCGTGCCAGTTGTCGGAGAAGTCCCCCGGCCCTGCGGCGGGAGAGCTCGGCCACCAGGGGCGGCTCGGATCGAGGTCCCGAACTATTGCGCCCACGGCTCCTTCGTTCAGCCGGTCGTAGTCGATAATGTAGCGATCCCGGTTCCGAATCGACTCCTCGAACCAGGTGAGGGCGCCGACGTTTTCGTTGTTTCCGCACCAGAGGACGATGGAGGGATGGTGCTGCAGCCGTTTGACCTGATACGCCACCTCTCCCCGAACGGAAGCGAGAAACTCATGGTCCGCCGGGTAGAGGCTGCAGGAGAACATAAAGTCCTGCCAGACCATAATGCCGAGACGGTCGCACTCGTTGTAGAAGTGCGCCGACTCGTACTGTCCGCCGCCCCAGAGGCGGAGCATATTCATGTTTGCCACCGCCGCATCCTCTAAGAGACGAGTGATGCGTCCTCCGCTCGCTCGTCCCGGCAGAGCATCCGCGGGAATCCAGTTCGCCCCTTTCGCCCAGATATCCTTTTCGTTTATGCGAAAAGCGAGGCTCCTCCCGTACTCGTCCTCTTCGTTGACGAGCTCCAGGGTCCTAAAGGCGGCGTTCCCGCGCCAGCGGTCGTTCTCGCTTTCCACCGTTGCCTCGTAGAGAGGCTGCTCCCCGTACCCCCGGGGCCACCAGAGCTCCGGGTTCTCAACGGTAAGGCTCATCGAAACCGAGGAGACTCCCGTTTCCACGGGGACGGTGCGTCTTTCCGAGACTCCGGCCACCGAAGCGGAAAGAGCGACCTCTCCCGCCTCGTAGGCGTAGAGCTCGATGAGAAACTCCACCGTCCAGCGAGAGCTGCTCTTCCTCCTGGGAAAGAGACGGACCGACTCGATTCGCTCTTGATCGGTTCCGCCGAGGTAGATCTCCCCGTAGATGCCGCTCACCATGAGCGCCGGTCCCCAGTCCCAGCCGGCGTGGCACTGTACTTTTCTCAAGAGATTTCGGTGGGGAGACTGTACGGGGTAGTGCTGGTGAGGCACGGGATAGGGGAGCTCGCCGGCCTTTTCGATCGCCCGCTCCTCGGGGGAGAAGAGACTCACGGCGATCCTGTTCTTCCCGGCAGCTACCTTTCCGGAGAGATCGGCGCGGAGAGCCCGGAACATGTTTTCCTGCCGGGCAATCTCGCGCCCGTTCACCGTTACCGAGCAAACCGTGTCCACCGACTCGAGATGGAGGTAGTGGTACTTCTTGCCCGCGAGGTCCGGGCTCACGGAAAAGGAGCGCTCGTAGCGCCAGTCGGTCCGGCCGATCCACTGCAGATCGAGCTCGTTGGTCCCGAAGTAGGGGTCTTCCACGGCGCCGGAGTCCAGGAGGGCCGAAAGATTGTCTCCCGGAAGCGTCGCCTCCCAGGATTGAGGGCTATCAGCTCTCTGAAGGATCCAGGTCCCGGCCAGGTCGTGACGCATTTCAGGCTCCTTAGTACGAAAAATCAACCAACACAGTATTACACGGGGTAAACAGGCGGTCAATCCTCGTAGATTCGTCGCCGAAAGAGGGGTCGTCCGAGGTTTTTCTTGACAGCTGAGGGGGCCCGTGTAAGAATACGGTTAGTTGGAGTAAAAACCAACGATCGTCCGTTTACGGGCGGATCGACGGAGACCGAGGAATGGCAGTAAAGCGGACCAAACGAATTAACACCTCCCGGGTTATGCACGACATCTGGACGAGTCGAGAGACAAGCCGCGTCGAAATCGCCCGTTCTCTCGGCCTCGACAAGTCCACGGTATCCGCCATCGTGAACGATCTCATAGACGTCGGGCTCATTTCCGAGACAAGGGAGGGCTCCGCGGGCCCTCTCGGGGGGCGAAAGCCGGTGCACATAACCTTGAACGGCAAGTTCGGATGCGTTCTCGGTATCGAGCTTCGCCCGGAGTCCTACACCGCCGTGGGAGTGGATTTGAACGGCGAGGTGGTCTTCTCGAAGTTTGAGAAGATGCAGCTCGCCGGGTCGGACCTCCGGGCGAGTATTCTCGATATCGTCGACAGGGTGGACGTGGAGCGGGAACGGTGCGGCCTCCGTCTCCTCGGTATTGGGGTCGGTCTCTCCGGCGTGGTCAACCCGCATTTGGGAGTGATTCGCTTCTCCATTCCTCTTAATTTCGACGAACCGATTAATCTCTACGAAGAGATGGCAGGGGAGTTCGATGTACCCTTTCTCATCGAGAATGACGCCAACGCCTCAGCCTGGGGAGAGCTCGCCTTTCATCGGCACAGGGAGCTGCGGGATTTTCTCTACTGTCTCGTGGAGTTCAGAGAGGTAGACCGACAGGAGGTGCTGCACGAGAAGATCTCCATCGGTTTCGGTATCGCCATAGCCGGAAGCGTCCATTACGGTCACGAGTTCTCCGCCGGTGAGTTTCGCTCCATCTTTCGAGACCCCGAGCACCTCGGCCAAGTCGCCCTGAGCCGGGAGGAGGCGTTTCGAATCGAGGAGGACCCGAAAATCATGAATCGCTTCGTCCGGGAGCTGAGCCGTCACATCGCCCTTTTCGTTAACACGTTCAATCTGAGCCACGTCTTCCTCGGCGGAAGCCTGGACTTCGAGGCCAACAGGTTTCGCGACATTCTCGCCGAGGAGATCGATCAGAACTGGCCCTACCCTAATCCCGTCTCCACCCGGATCGGCTACTCCTCCCTCCGGGAACGGGCGGTCGCCTTCGGCGCGGCGGGAATGGTCCTGGAGCGAATGTTCGCGGATATCGAGCTCGTCAAAGGGGTCACCCGAGAGGGGGGATGGGATGCGACGCTCCTGCCCGGAGTTGCTCTGGCTGAGGGAAAGCTCGGCACCTACTTACCGGAGGAGGGGAGGTAGGCTGATGAGACGCCTTGGTATGGTGGAACCGCGGCCTTTGGGCCGCGTTGAATATCGAATTACGGTGTCCTAGGAGGCACCCGAAAGAAGGAGGATCTGCTATGCGTAAGATTCTGGTTTTAATGGTGGCATTGTTGGTGGTTCTCGCCGCCCTTCCGCTCTTTGCGGGGGGACAGGGAGAGGAAGGAGATGACCCGGAGAAGGTAGTGGTCAAAGCTATGGGCTACGGGGACAACTCCAATCAAGAGGGGCAGAACTGGCGCCGGATCGTGGAGGCTTTCGAGGAGGAGCATCCGAATATCGATATTCAGGATGAGCTTCTCTATGACGAAGCGTACCACGAGAAAGTCGTCGCCCGCCTCGCTTCCGGGGATGTTCCGCACCTCGCCTACATGGGTGCCGACGCTCGTTGGGGATTGCCGTGGCAGGAAGCGGGTCAGCAGGTCGACCATAGGCCCTTTATGGACACCGACTACTACGACATGGAGCTCATCCCTCCGATGGGACCCAACGGCGAAGTGTACGAGATTCCCCTGGGAACCTCCAATATGACCACCGTGCTCTACATGAACGAGGCGCTGGTGGAGGAACTCGGATTCGATAGGCCGGAAACCTATGAGGATATCGTGGAAATGGTGCCCGAGGCGCGAGAAGCGGGACTCGAGGTGATATCCATCGACGGTGCCGACGGTTGGGCGTGGGGATCCTGTGTTATGTCCATGGTAATTGCCAGGATGTCCGGTGATCCGGCCTGGGTATCGAAGGCGGTCGAAGGGGAACACTCTTTTACCGACCAGGAGTTCGTCGACTCTCTCGCGTTTCTCACCCGAATGGTGGAGGACGGCGTTATCAGCCGGAGCTCGGTTCTCGTCGACTACGGCACCAACATTTCTAACTACAGTAACCGTAAGGCGCTCTTTATGGTTCAGGGACAGTGGGTGGCAGGAAGCATCGACCCGGCGGTTCAGGAAGAGACGGTCATGATGGCGTGGCCCGAGCTTCCCGGTGAGAAGTCAGAGACCGCAAACTCCGTGGCTGCGGCGATCCAGGTCGGTTACGGTATTACCAAGGCGGGCACCGAAGACCCGGCGGTACAGGATGCGGCGCTGGAGTTCATTCGGTTCTTCAATAGCGAGCCGGAGGTCACCCAGCGGCTACGGGACGGGGCGATCGTAGCACCGATTCTCAAGGACTACGAAGTTCCCGAGGACCTTCCGTCGATCGTAAAGCAGAAGGTGGCGATGGCTCAGAGCGTCACCTACACCGACGTTATCGATGCATTCCTGAGCGGTGCCCCCAATGACGCCCTCAACGCCGGAATGCAGAAGATCGTGAGCGGGGATGCCACTGCCGAGGAGATAGCGGAAGAGGTGCAGTCCCTAGCGCACTAAGCCGTGGCGTGAGCCGCGAGAACGTTCATACAGTTCGGAGCGGGAGGGTGCCTACCCTCCCGCTCCCGGTGCAACGGAGATCGATGTGAAGGCACGAGAGCGCAGGCAACTGCTGGTCTACATTACGTTTATCGCACCCGGATTGGCCGTCTATCTCTTCGTGGTGGCGTATCCGGTTCTGTACTCGTTCGTTTTGAGCTTGACCGACTTCAATCCAAACGCCGGCGGGCGGTGGAATCTCGTCGGATTGCTCCATTACGAGAAGATGGCGGCGGATCCGCGATTTTGGCACGCATTCAAGAACAACATGATCGTAGTCTTGGTCTCGGTCTTCGGACAGATTCCGATCGGGTTTGTTCTTGCGTACATCCTCTATCGTAAGCTCGTCCAAGGTCGACACTTCTTTCAGGCTATGGTCTTTCTGCCGCACTTCCTTTCAACCATCGTTATCGGAACGATGTGGAAACGGCTCTTTCAGGCGAACGGACCGGTAGCGCGCATAATCCAGCTCCTGACCGGAGATCCCACCGCGCAGTTCGAGCTCATGCTTCGTCCGCAAACGGTCATGATTCCGATCGGATTCGCTCTCATATGGATTTACACAGGGCTCTACATGACGATCTTTCTGGCGAACCTGCAGAAGATAAGCTCCGACCTGGTAGAAGCGGCCAAGATTGACGGCGCAACGGAGACACAGATCTTTCTCCGAGTGATTGTTCCGATTCTCTCCGGGACGATCCTGGTCTCGACCATCCTCGCCATCGCCGGATCATTGAGAGGGTTTGACTTGATTTTTGCCATTACGACCCGAGGACTGCAGCGGGACAACGCGATGGTGCTCCCCATTTACATGTACCAGACCGCGTTTCAGGACTATCGCAATCCGATGCGATTCGCCTATGGAGCGGCGATCTCGAACGCGATCGTCGTCATCAGCATAGCGTTGATCTTTCTGAGCAACGCGATCGGCCGCCGGCTCGGGGTGGAAAGCGATGAGTAAGAGGACGGCCGTCGAACCCGAGGGGACCAAAGTGAGGTCCGGGACTCTGGCCGGCCGCGCGGTTTCCTACGTGGTGTTCGTGGCGTGGATGCTCATGACGGTTCTTCCCCTCTTCTGGATGACCTACTCCTCCTTCAAATCGAACGAGGAGCTTACCCTCGACGTTTTTGCGTTGCCCCACGATCTCTTCGATAATGCCGAGGATGAGTACGTAGTTATCGAGCCATCTCTCAATCTAGTGCTTCCCTACGATCTTGAGGAGGACCCGAGGGAACGGCTTATTATCGAGTCAACTACCATCGCCCCGACCCGGCGGCTGATGGTGCACTTTCTGGTCAAGGAGGGTCTCCCGCCGGAGATCGCGGCCCTCGAACCGGGAGATACGCTGCGAGTATCACAGCTTCCGCCCCTGATGCGGGCGAAGATAAGTTGGAGCACCATCTGGTTCAACTACCGGTCGGCCTGGGTCCGGGGAGGGCTTGGTCTTAAGTTTCTCAACAGCGTCGTTTACGCCTCCGTTTCGACCTCTCTCATTGTCTTGCTGGGGATGATGATCAGTTTCGCCCTTACCAAGATGCCCTTCAAGCGGCTATCCACCTTTGTTATTGCCGTCGTCGGGTTAGGGTACCTCATAAGCATTAACTCCCTTATCATACCGCTATTTCTCCTCCTGAGCTCCGTGGGGCTGACGGATACCCACGTTGGAATAATCCTCGTGTACACCGCCTTCGGATTGCCTCTATCGGTATTACTCTGCAGTCAGTTCATGAGGGGACTGCCGAACAGCCTGCTCGAGTCGGCCTATATGGACGGCGCCTCCATGTTCCGCTCCTTTGTGAGCATAGTCGTGCCGATGTCGGTGCCTGTAATAATTACCGTGAGCATAATCACCGTCATTACCATATGGAATGAGTTTCTCCTGGTACTCGTTCTAGCGAGCTCGGAGTTCACCAAGTCTCTCCCGGTCGGGGTTTACTCTTTCTCGAGCCTCACCAACGTTCAACTGGGTTGGCAGCTCGCTGCGCTGGTGATCGCCACCGCACCGGCGATGATTGTCTTCTTCATGTTCAATAGACGGATCACCCAAGGGGTGGTGGCGGGGGCGGTAAAGGAATAGCCCAAACCCGCTCAGGAATAGGAGCCGGCTCATGCGCATTCTCGTCAACCATCTCGGGTACGACCTACACGGTCCGAAACGGGCGATCCTGCAGGAAGAGCATCCCTCGGACCGCCCGCCCACGCATCGGGTTTCTGAGGAGGACTCCGGTCGCCTCTCTTTTCTGGTACGGGCCGAGCCGGAGGGTGAGGTCGTCCACGAAGGCGAAGCCGACTATCTCGGCGCCGTGGAGCGGTGGAAGCAGGGCGTCTTCTGGTCCCTCGACTTCTCCGCTCTGCACAGTACCGGCTTTTGCGTTCTGGAGGTGCGAAATGGCGGAGAGCTCCTGGCCCGGTCGAGCACCTTCGAAATCCGGGAGCATCTTTTATTCGAGGAGACCTTTTCCAACACGCTGTTCTGGCTGAAGGGGCAACGCTCCTCCGGGGCGGAGGATATGGCGGATCGGAGCGCCTCCTTCTTCGGAGACCGCCGGGGAACCGTCGATCTCCATGGGGGGTGGTTTGACGCGAGCGGGGACAACAGCAAGTACCTCAGCCATCTCTCCTACGCGAACTACCTCAATCCGCAGCAGACCCCCGGTGTGGTCTGGGCTCTTCTCGCCGCCCGAGAGCTCCTTGCTCCCCTATCCCCCGGGGCGCCGGCGCTCTGGGAGCGGCGACTCCTGGACGAAGCCGGTTGGGGCGCGGATTTCCTGCTGCGGATGCAGGATCCGGAAGGATACTTTTACGTTACCCTCTTTGACCGGTGGTCGAAGGACCTGGACGCCAGGATCGTTTCGAGCTTTCGCACCCAGGAAGGGCACCGGGGTGATGAGTACCAGGCGGCATACCGGCAGGGCGGAGGCATGGCGATCGCCGCCCTCGCTCGGGCGGGAGCGGTGGCTCTTGGCCTCTCCGTGAGTTCCTCGGAGAGCAACTCGAGCTCCGCCCCGGCGGATCTCCCCGGCGCCCCCGGGCGGGGCAAGAAACCGCCGGAAACGCTCCTGCCCGGAGCGTTCGCCCCTAAGGAGTACCTCGCCGCGGCCCGGCGCGGTTTCCTGCACTTAGAGGAACAGAACCTCGCCTACCTCGACGACGGGGAGGAGAACTGCATCGACGACTACTGCGCGCTCCTTGCCGCCGTAGAGCTCTACCTCGCCGCGGTCGCAGGAGGCTGGGACGGCGCGGAAGATGCGCCGACCTACCTCGCCGCGGCCCGCGGGCGGGCGGACTCGCTCCGCCGACGCCTCGCCACGGACGAGGAGGGGCGCCGCTTCTGGCGGGCGGGAACGGGGGCGCGGCCCTACTACCACGCCGCGGAGGCGGGGCTGCCGGTGCTCGCCCTTCTGCGCTACGCCGAGTGCGAAGCGGTCGCCGGGGACCCCTCGCGGCGGGAGGCGGCGCTCGCGACGGCGGCGGAGGCCGTCGCGGCAGAGCTTGCGGTTACCGGCGAGGTGAACAACCCCTTCGGTTACGCCCGCCAACATGTTGCCGAGCCCGGCGGGGCGAAGCGCACCTCTTTCTTCATTCCCCATAATAACGAGTCCGGCTACTGGTGGCAGGGGGAGAACGCTCGAATCGCATCCCTCGCCGCGGCGGCCCTTCTTGCGGCCGCCGGGCCGGTCTCCGCGGAGGGAGCCTCGGGGCGGGCGGTGAGGGGGACGCAGCTCGTGAGCTACGCCACCGACCAGCTCAACTGGATTCTCGGTCTCAACCCCTTCGATATGAGCATGCTCGACGGAGTGGGGCGGAACAACCCGGAGTACGAGGCGGCCTTTCCCAACACTCCCGGGGGCATTTGCAACGGCATCACCGCCGGTGTGGAGGATGAGGGGGATATTGCCTTTCTTCCCGCTCCCTGGGGCAGCGACCCGCTCCACCGGTGGCGGTGGAGCGAGCAGTGGATTCCCCACGTCGGTTGGTACATCCTGGCGGTCTCCGCTCTTCGCGCTTATCGGTACTGATCGACCAGCCGCTTCACATGTCTCGGGTCCCCGGGGAGCGGTAGGGAGCGTGTTTTCAGGGTGCGCTCCATTTTTTCAACCTCATCCACCGGGATCGAGTCGACGGTCCCCAGGGTCTTGGCCACCCAGACGGAGTACGCCTCCATTTCGAGCATTTCTAGTACGTCCAGAGCGCGGCTCACCCCTTCCGAGCTGCAGACGGTCATGCCGTGGTTTTTCATGAGAAAAGCGTTTGAGCGGTGGAGCACTGAGTCGAACTTCTCGGCTAGATCCTCGGAGATCGGCTCGGCGTACTCCACCAGGACCACCGGTCCCGCCTCGATCACCGGTTCCGGCAGAAGGGGCTTGGCGAGGAGGTGAGCGGAGCCTGAAATGGAAAAGCCGGTGAGAATCGGCGGGTGGGCGTGCACCACGCTCACCGCGTCCGGCCGTTTCCGGTAGATACGCAGGTGCATCGGCGTCTCCCCGGTGGGCTTACGTCCCTCCGCCGCCCAGAGGAGTTTCCCATCCATGTCGGTTATACAGACGTCCTCAGGGGTGAGAGTTCGCTTAACCACCTTCGTCGGCGTTATGAGCACTCGATTCTGCGCCACCCGACAGGAGAGGTTTCCCCCGTGGGAGGTAACGTAGCCGAGCTCTCCGAGCCGTCTCGAGGCGGCCGCGAGCTCCTCGATCTGCTCACGGTACTCCATTCTCACTGCATTATCCATGAATCATTTCCTTTCCGAGGCGGTCCACCGCTTCGCGTAACTCCATACCGTCCTCCGGGACGAACCGTCTCCAGTACTCGACGGTGCGTCGAAGTTCTCGGAACGAGGAGAAGGGGTTGCTTGCCGTGGAGAGAAAGACCTCGATGGTGAGGTAGAGCTCTTCCACCGGAGGCACGCTCTCCGGCATGAACGGCTCTTCGTATCCCTTGGCCAGAGCGGTGAGGACCCTCTCACCGGTAATCACCCCCTTGGCGTTCCAGGTCGGTGTAAAGGGGGCGTGTGGGGAGCTCTCGCCGTCGGTCTGTTGGAGGTGAACAATGGGCGAGTAGGGGCCGAAGGCGCTCAGCCAGCGGTAGGGATCGCCATCCTCGGGTTTTGCAAAGAGGTAGGGGCGCTCCGCCGCCATCGCGTCCACCCTCTCCCAGGCGGTCTCGATCCTCTCCCCTCCCGTGGCAACGGCCTCCGCCAAGGTGTACGCCTCCTCGACTCCGAGCCAGGGCAGCCGTTCTTCCGACTCATCCCGCAGCAGGGCGACGCTCTTCTCGAAGCTCTCGAAGGTGGGACGCGGAAACCGGGACTGCCCGCTCTGGTGGCCCACGTCGACGTTGGTGTACATCGGCGCTCCCGCAGCGGTGTGAATGTCCGAGAGGAGCTCTCGGGTGCCCTGGAGGGTCCAGGGGATCTGGTGGGGAGCGTACATCTGCTCAACGCCGATTGGCGCGGAGAGCCGGCTCTGAGCGTACCGGGCGAGCTCCGCCAGTCGGGAGACAAGGGCGTCTCGGGCGGCTTTGTACACCTCGGGATCCGCAAGCGTGGAAATCGAAAAAGCGTGGGCGAAGAACCCAAGACCCGCCCCGAGGCGCGCCGCCGCCCGCACCTGCGGCTCGAGCCACTCCTCTAAGAGCCGGCGTGCCACATCCGCCTCGGTGTGTCCCAGACCGAGGGTGGAGTAGGTGCCGTGGCCGGAGTAGAGGTTCGCAACTCGTACCCCGGTTGTCCGACACGCCGCCTCCACCTCTTCGAGCCACCGTTCCTGATACGCCGCCCCGTGGTAGAGCGGATCATTCTCCGTGTCCGCGCTCGCCTCCACGTAGGTAAGGCCGAGCTCCCGCACCTTCCTGGTCCACTCCAGGGGTCGGGTCCACCGTTTCGTCGCAAAGCAGTTGTCGATCGCGAGGTAGAGCTTCGGCATTAAGAGCGCCCCGCTTTCAGCATCTCCCTCATGAGCTTCGATGCGCTCACGGCGTCCTTCTTCCGAATTACTTCGTCTATCTTCTTACTATCAAAGTTGTCCAGCAGGGACTCGAAGAAATCCATCCACTCGGCGCTCTCGTTGCAGGCGTCTCGACCGTCCTCGCGATAGGGGAACTGGTCGATGGTAATCCAGCCGTCGTAGCCGGTTTTTCGCAGCCAGTAGAAGAACTCGAGGTACTCCAGGGTACGCACGGATCCGGTGATCAGATCGTCGTCCCAGTAGCGGTAGTTGTCGTTAATGTGCACGTGAAAGAGCCGATCCCCGTACATTTTCAGGATCGCCACCGTTTCCGCCGGATTCTCATAACCGTATAGGGCGTGGCCGTAGTCGAGGGCGACGCCGACGTTTTCTCGGCCCGTAGCGTGAGCCATAAGGAGCGCCGTCCCGACGGTGCCGATGTAGCTGTGGGTTCGCGGCTCCTTGACCTTGTACTCGAGCGAGATGCGCATCTCCGGGTACTCTTTGGCGAGCTGTGTGATGCAGTTCTGAAAGTGGGTGCGCTCCTCGAGGTAGTCCGCCTGAAAGAGGTAGTCGTACCCGTCCTGGCCGGGCCAAATGGTCAGAAGGTCGCTGCCGAAACTCTTAACGAGCTCCAACACCTCCCGGGCGTGCTCCATAGCGGCCTCGCGAACCTTCTTCTCCTGGGAGGAGAAGGAGCCCTGCTTCCACTTCGGCTGGGTAAAGATATCCAAGGCGATGCTTACCACCGTGAGGTTGTTCTTCTTAACTCCCGCCCGTACGGCGTCCATCTCCTCCAAGAGTCCCGGCGTTGCCACCAAGTCGACACCACTCAGAAGGTCGATAGAGGCCGCCCGATCGAGGAGCTCGCTGTTGGAGAAAGGGGGGGCGTACTCCATGCAGAAGCGGTCATAGGCGGTACCGACATTTGCCAGAAATACAGAGTACTTTCGTTTCATAGTTGTCCTCTTTCATAGTGAAGTGTGATTGAAGTAATAATATCACATAGAAGAACGGCCAGCAAGAAAATAAATTATCGCAGCCGACGCCGAGTCTCGCGCAAGGCCGGCAGAGTAAACCGGCGCTGTATGCGTGGGGCGACCGTGGTATTACAGCTTCGACTCGTCAGCCACCTCTTTGGTTCGGGCGTGTATCGATCCAAAATTCTCGTCCCGAGTTCCGAGGCAGGAGTAGAGGGAGTCGATAATGGCGATTTGGGGGATTAGGAGGGGCATTTCGATCTCCTTGTAGAGGTTCGCGTTTCGCGGGGTGGTAAATAGGGTGATCTGGGCGCTCGTGCTCAAAGGGGTCTCGGCGAAGTCGCTCAAGGAAATGACGGTTGCCCCTCGCGCCTTTGCCACTCTCACGTTCTCGAGCACCTCTCTCGAGCGACCGGAGGAGGATATCGCAAAGAGGACGTCCCCCTCTTCCAAGAGGGAGCACTGCATCTTGCTCATCACCGAGTCGAGTTCGATCTGGCAGGGGAGCCCGAGACGAAAGAACTTGGAGTAGGCGTATCGGGCGCTAATGCCGGAGGTTCCCACGCCGAGAAAGAGAATCCTCCTTGCCTCGAGAAGGGCGCGCACCGCTGCGTCGATCGTCTCGTAGTCGAGCATCTCGTAGCTGTCCTTGAGGACCCTGTCGGAGAAGGCGAAGACCGCGTCGCACACCTGAGCGAGCGCAGCTCCCGGCTCGATCGGCCCTTCCGCTTGCCAGCTCACCGGGGAGCTCTCTCCGAGCACCTCCCGAACCAGGTCGCTTCGAAACTCCTTGTAGCCGCGATAGCCGACCCGCTTGCTGAACCGTGTAACCGTGGCGTAGCTCGTCTCTACTCTGTTGGCAAGCTCGTCAATCGTAAGACTCACCGCTTCTCTCGGTTGTTCCAGTACAAAATCGGCGACCTTCCTTTCCATGGGATTGAGGTTTCCCCGCATGCCCTGGACCTTGAGAAGACAGCTCGCACCATGGGTTCGACTTGGTTCGTTTCCGGAGTTCATCGTTCGTAAGCCACAGTATCGCTCTGTGCGCCCAACTGTGCAACCGCAGAACTAAAGAAGTATACTTAAGAATTATTCGGTATTCTTGGGAGGTACCCAAATGGCCAAGAGCAAAGACAAGGGCGGATCAAAAGAAAAGAAGAAGCCTGAAAAGACCATAAAAGAGCGGCGCAAGGAGAAGCGGGAAAAGGAGCACCCCGAGGCGAATAGGCCATAGAATAGTGCCTCGAAGATTGTACCTATTTGGCGCCGGACCAGTTTGGACCGGCGCCGTGACTCTTGCACCCTGACGTAGGACGACGCCCGTCAGGGCTGAGAGTATGAGAATTTCCTTATAAACAAGGTAATAACCTGCAATAATTTCCTTGTGGATAAGGAAACAATTCGTCGAAATATCCTCGACTACAAGGAAGTCCCGGGTAGCCGTCGATTCGTGCCTCGAGACTTGCAGATCGATTACGCGTTTCTTCGAGAAACCGGCAAAGTCGCAGCCATTCTCGGACCGCGTCGAGCGGGAAAACCAACGTTTCTCCTGCAAATTGCCGACAGTCATGATCTGGAAGAGGGCGCCCGGATCCATATCGACTTCAGTGAGATAGTCTGGTCTGAGTTTGCCGGCGCGGATCCGGCGGAATGGACCCGTCTCTACGAAGCAGCACTCAGCCTACAGAGGCACCCGGTCTTCTTATTGGAGGAGATCCAGAAGGTCGCCGACTTCTCGAAAGGAGTGCGGACGCTAACCAACCGCGGCTGTCCGGTGTTTCTTACGGGTTCGAGCGCCGGGCTCTTCCACCGAGAGCTTTCTACGGTCCTACGAGGCAAAGTTCTTACCTACACCATGTTTCCCCTTTCCTTTGCGGAGTTTTTGAGGTTTCGTGGCAAGAGATTTGGGGCGTCCCTTTCAACCAGAGAAGCGGCGGACCGTCGCGACTTGCTCCTGGAGTATCTGGCGTGGGGCGGCTTTCCGGAGGTCGTAATCGCGGAGACTCCGGAGTTGAAACGTTCGCTGTTAGAATCGTATCTGGATGTCATGCTCTTCAGAGACGTGGTCGAACGGCATTCGGTACAAA
>JBKHED010000009.1:0-51062 GCA_046540995.1 Spirochaetaceae bacterium
AACTCCTGAGCGAAGTTGCGGACTCTTCGGACTTCCGAAGAAAATTCGCCGCCTACGAGGTGCAGCGCAAGAGACGTCAGTCGGCCCAGGGCAGAACGGGCGAGCTCAGAGGGGTTGGAATCTCCTTCGCGGAGCAGGGAAGCGGCTTCATCGGACGCCGGGAGGACGCCCTACCGGGCTCGATATCCCTTCGTCTCGATCAGAGCGGCAGGGCGACCCTTCGCTGCTCCGCCCTTCCCTCCTCGGGACGGCAGGAGCGGCTCTGGAAAAGGCTTGTGGCTGAGCGGCTCAGCATCTCCCCGGACGACGTATCCCTGACGCCGGCGACCACCCGAGAGACCCCGGACTTCGGCCCGGCAACGCTCTCCCGTTCGACGACGATCATGTATCGACTCATCGAGCAGAGCTGCGCGGCGATTCAGAAGCAGCGATTCCGATCTCCCCTTCCCCTCGAGGTTAAGCGTACCTACCGTACTCCGAAACGGATCGACTGGGATCCCCGCAGCGGGGGTGTCCCCTTTCTCAACACCTCCGCCGCCGCGGCGGTCTGTGAGCTCGCCTTCTCTCCGGTGACTTACAGGGTCCGAATCCGCGGGATCTGGCTCTACCTGGACGCGGGGCGCATCCTCGACCCCGAGTCCGCTCGACACCGCCTTCGCAACGGAGTCTACGAAGCACTGAGCTGGAGCGTTAGGGAGTATCTGCGAAGACCCGGGGCACCGGTGCTCACGGCGGAGGAACGGCTGCTGCTGTCGACCCTGGAGGCCCCGGAGTTCCAAGGGGAGATTCCGCCGGTTCAAATTCGTTTTCGGGAGAGCGTCAGAGTGGAGGAACCCCTCGGTATCGGGGAGCTTCCCTACAGTACGATTCCCTCGGCCTTTCTCGGCGCCCTCTCCCAGGCGAGCGGAGTCTACCTTGATCTCATTCCAACGAGTCCCGATATACTCTACGGGTACCTTGCGGAGCCGTCGTGAGAATTAGCTGCACCGTAGACGGAAAACAGGTTGAGCTATCTCTTCCACCCCTCGCTACCCTGTCGGAGCTCCTGCGCAAGACAGGGGGACTCGACGAGGCGGACCCTTCGGCGCAGTGCGGTCGGAGATTCGCCTTTGAGTGCCTCCTCTGCTCGGTTATTCTCGACGGCAGGGTCGTCGCGGCGTGCCAAGTCCCCGCCTATAGAGCCGACGGCGCGGCCATTGTCACCTACAACGGTTTCAGGAAGGAGGAGGAGGCCCGGGAGATAGAAGAGGCGTTTCTGGAAAACGGAACGGAGCTCTGCGACGCCTGTCGCCCCGGGGTAGTCCTCACTACGCACGCCCTGGTCCATCAGAGCGGCGGAAGTGATCCTCTGGAGGTCCGTCAGGTCGCCCGGCACCTCCAGTGTCGCTGCCTCAATCCCACCGATTTCGTCCGAGCGGTTTACTCGGTCTCCGAAGGACAGCGACTTCCGGGGCAGCGAGTGCGAAGCAGCGAGGGTCGCAGCAGATGAGCGCGGACCGAACCTTCTACGCCCCCGAGAGCCTCGGGGAAATCGGCCAGCTGCTTAAGCGGCGAAGCGATCTGATTTACGCCGGCGGCGGAACGTACCTCATGGACAGGGTGGAGAACGGCGACGGCCGGCTCGGCACGCTCCACGAAAAAGAGGCGCCCATTGTCTCCCTCCATCGGGTAGAAGAGCTGCAGAAGATCGCTCGGAGCGAGCGGTTCGCCGAGATCGGTAGCGCCGCGGTGGTCCAGCGGGTCCTCGGAGTGGGAAGGAAGTTCCTACCCTCGATGCTCATCGCCGCCCTTCGACACGCGGGGCCCTTTCTCATTCGCAATACCGCCACTATCGGCGGGAATATTGCCATCCCGACCCACATGTTCGGCTTTCAACTCGCCCTCCAGCTCCTGGACGCCCGAGTCGAGGTCAGGGGCCCTAAGAACTCGGACTGGCTCGCCGCGGCTCGCCTGAGAGACTCGGAGGGGCGCCTCACCTTGGAACCGGGAAGCCTCATCACGCGTATTCGTATACCCCTGGAAAGCTACACCGCCCAGGAGTATCAGCAGTTCGGCGACGGTTACGGGGCGGGAGAACCACCTCTCTGCTTCACGGCTCTCGCATCGGTCTCCAAGGAGAGTTTGGAGCGGGTGCATCTCGGTTACCTCTTCAACGCCCGCTCCTTGCTGCGACTGCGTGACGCCGAGGCTCAGCTAGTGGGGGCGAAGTTGCCCCTTACCCGGAAGCTCCTGGACGGCTTTGTGGAGGCTCTCTCCGCGGAGCTCGATACCGTGGAACGCCTCACCCGGCTCCAACAAACCCGGGCGGTCAACCTGACAAGAGAGTTTCTTTCCGGACTCGACGCACTCTAACCGGTTGGATAGTATAGGCGGTGCTATGCCGGAGCCTGAGAGATCCTCATTCATTCATCTGCACAACCACTCGGACTTCAGCCTCCTAAAAGGGGCGTCTCCAATTAAGGGCATGGTAGCCCGAGCCAAGGAGCTCGGTATGGACGCCCTGGCGATAACCGACGACGGAAACCTCTTCGGAGCGCTCAATTTCTACATGGCCTGTCGGAACGCGGAGATCAAGCCGATAATCGGCTGCGATTTCTATCTCGCCCCGGGAGACCGACGGAGCCGAAGCAGCCTCGAAAACCCGAACAGGCTCTCCCGCCTCGTTCTCCTGGCGGAAAACAACGCCGGCTATCAGAGCCTGATTAAGCTGAGCTCAATCGGCTACACCGAGGGCTTCTACTACAAGCCCCGGATCGACGATGAGGTGCTCTGCCGGTATACCGAAGGAGTAATCGCTCTTTCGGGCTCCCTCTCCGGGGAGATACCCCGGCTTATTCTCTCGAACAAGCTCGCGGAAGCCGAGGAGCGGGCGAATTGGTATAGAGAGCTCTACGGTCCGGATCGTTTCTACCTGGAGCTCTGTGACCACGGGATCCCGGAACAGAAGGTGCTCAACAAAGAGCTGCTGGAGCTCAGCGAGAAGCTCGGCATCCCGATGGTCGCGGCCAACGACACCCACTACCTCCGGCAGGAGGATGCCAACGCCCAGGACATTCTTCTCTGCATCGGATCCAACAAGAAGAAGAATGACGCCGGTCGCTTTCGGTTTTCCACGGATCAGTTCTATCTCAAGAGCGAAGAGGAGATGCGCGGTCTTTTCCAGGAGTATCCCGGGGCGATCGAAAACAGTCGCAGAATCGCGGAGATGTGCGAACTCGAGATCGAGCTCCCGGGGCCGAAGTTCCCCAACTACGAAATACCCGAGCGCTTCGAGACCCGGGACGACTATTTGCGTCATCTCACCTGGGAGGGGCTGAGGCATCGATACGAGGAGCTCAGCGAGGAGATAACGGGTCGAGCAGAGAAGGAGCTCGACATTATCATCTCCATGGGCTTTACCGGTTACTTTCTCATCGTCTGGGACTTTATCAAGTACGCCAGGGACAACGGCGTTCCGGTAGGCCCCGGCAGAGGCTCCGGAGCGGGCTCCATCGTCGCCTACGCTTTACAGATTACCGACATAGACCCGCTGCACTACGGCCTACTCTTCGAGCGCTTTCTCAACCCGGATCGGGTCTCCATGCCGGACTTTGACATCGACTTCTGCTTCGAACGGCGGCAGGAGGTAATCGACTACGTCACGCGCAAGTACGGTACCGAGCGGGTGGGACAGATTATTACCTTCGGCACCTTGAAGGCGAAGGCGGTGATCCGGGACGTCGCCCGTGTGCTCGACCTCCCCTACTCCGAGGCGGACCAGATCGCCAAGCTCGTGCCCAAGGACCTCAAGATGACCATCGAGAAGGCGTTGGAGCAGGAGCCGAAGCTAACCGAGCTCTACGAGAAGGGCGGGGTTTACCGGGAGCTCATAGACGTGAGCCGAAAGCTCGAAGGGCTTCACCGCCACGCCTCCACCCACGCTGCGGGAATCGTCATAGGCCAGGAGCCGCTCACTCACTACGTCCCCCTCTACCGAGACCCAAAGACCGGATCCATTTCAACGCAGTACACCATGGACCTTCTCGAGGAGTGCGGACTGGTCAAGATGGACTTTCTCGGCCTCAAGACCCTCACGCTGATCGAGAACACCGTAAGGATCATTCATGATCAGGGGATCGAGCTCGATATTGACGCGATTCCGGAGGACGATGGGCCCACCTTCAAAATGCTCGGTGAAGGAAAGAGCGCGGCAATTTTCCAGTTCGAGAGTGAAGGAATGCAGGGCATTCTCGAGCGGGCCAAACCGCGGCGAATCGAGGATCTCATCGCGTTGAACGCCCTCTACCGTCCCGGGCCGATGCAGTTCATCGATCAATTCATCGACTCCAAGAACGGCAGGATTCCCATCTCCTACCCCTTACCGGAGCTCGAACCGGTTCTCGAGGAGACCTACGGCGTCATCGTCTACCAGGAGCAGGTCATGGAGATCGTCCAGATCGTCGGTGGCTTCTCCCTGGGACAGGCGGACATACTTCGACGCGCCATGGGCAAGAAGAAAGAGAAGGAGATGGAGCGTATGCGCAAGGAGTTCCTTGCGGGCGCGAAGGGAAAGGGCTTCTCCAAGGAGCAGGCGGAGAGCATTTTCGAGCTCCTCAAGCCCTTCGCCGGATACGGCTTCAACAAGTCGCACGCGGCGGCGTACTCCGTTGTTGCGTACAAGACCGCCTACCTGAAGGCGAACTACCCCGTCGAGTTCATGGCGGCCAACCTCACCAACGAGATCAACAACCCCGACGCCTTCGCCAACTACCTTGCGGAGACCCGGGGCATGAACATCGAGGTGCTTCCCCCGGACATCAATCTGAGCCGTAAGGTGTTTTCCGTAAACGAGGGACGAGTGGTCTTTGGCCTGGTGGGAATTAAGAACGTCGGCTCCGCCGCGGTGGACGAGATAGTCTCTAGACGGGAAGAGGAGGGGCCATACCGGAGCGTGGAGGAGTTCCTGGAGCGGGTCGACCTGCGTACGGTAAATCGCAAGACCGTGGAAACCCTGATTCAGAGCGGGGTCTTCGACTCCCTCCGCCCGAACCGGGCGGAGCTCATGCACAACCTCGACCGCCTTCTGGAAACCGCCGCGGCGAAGAAGGAGGCGAAAGCCTTTGGACAAACGTCCCTGTTCGAGAGTAACGGCGAGGAAGAGTTTCGATCCGTTGCCCTCGAGCCCGTGGAGGAGTGGGACCAGCTGACGAAACTCCAGTACGAGCGAGAGAATCTCGGCTTCTATGTCTCGGGACACCCGATCGACGCGTACCGGGAGCTCTGGAAGAAATCGGTCACTCTGGACATGGCTCATCCGGAGCGGGCCCCCTCGGACCGTCCCATTCAGGCCCTGGGTCTGCTCAAGGGAGTGCGGGTCGTTAACACCCGCAAGGGGACGCAAATGGCCTTCGGTACAATCGAGGATTTCCGCGGCAGCCTGGAAATCGTGCTCTTCTCCGAGGCCCTGGAGTTGAGCCGTGATCTCTTGGTTGAAGAGCAGGTAGTAGGCGTCATCGGAACCGTGGACCAGCGAAACGGAAAGCACCAGATCGTCGTGGAGGAGCTTCGGCCACCGGAGGGGCTCGAGGAGCGGGACGCCACGGAGGTTCACATTCGACTGGCCAACTTCGTAGAGGACGAGGAGCAGCTCTACGGGCTCCGGGCCTTTCTCATCGAGAATCCCGGATCGGCGCAGCTATACATCCACATCGGTGCCGGTGCCAAGGAGTGCGTGGTTCGAGCCTCCGGACAAATTATGGTATCCTCCCGGCCTGAGGTACTAGAAAGAATCAAGACCCATCCGCAGGTTGATGCGGCCTGGAAGATCTAGGAGAGAACGATGTTACAGCCGGTTATGCGAGTGGTAAGCAGTGCGATTTCGATCTACATGATCGTCTTGTTTATACGGATCCTTATGACCTGGTTTCAGGGTGTGAGCCACGGACGAACCATGGAGCTACTGAGGCGGGTGACGGATCCGTACCTGAACTGGTTTCGCCGCTTCGAGATATTTCGCTTCGGCAATTTCGATTTCTCTCCGGTGGTTGCGATTCTCTCTCTGTCGGTGCTCAATACGATCGCGATCCAGCTCGCCAACGCCGGACCGATTACCCTCGGATTCATTCTCGCCCTGATTCTCTCGGCGGTCTGGTCCGCCTTCTCTTTCTTCGTGCTCTTCTTCCTCATTCTAGCGGTTATCCGCCTTGTCGGGCTTCTGCTGCGAAAGGACGCCGGCCACTTCTGGTTTGTCCTCGATCAGATTCTCGACGGCATCGTTAACCGGGTCGCCCGCCCCTTTATGCGAGGACGCTTTCTCTCTCATCGGGACGGCCTGCTCATCTTCGCCGGCGTGGATCTGGCGATTCTACTCATCGGTAACCCCGTGGTGGATCTCATCACCGGGTTGTTCCTCCGACTACCGATATAGACCGTGAGCCTCCCCGGACTCCCCCGGGCGCCGATAACCAGTGTTGCGGGCATTGGCGCCGCGAGGGCCCAGGCATTGAGTCGCCTCGGCGTTACCACCGTCGGCGATCTCATGCTACACCTGCCCCGGGAGTACGAGGACCGCCGCCGGATCGTCCCGATAGCCGAGGCCGCCGGAACCGAGCGGGCGGTCATTCGCGCCACCGTGGTTGCCCATGACTACTTCGGCCGGAAACGAACGCTCAAGGTCTACGTCCGGGATGAGTCCGGCGTAGCGGCTCTCCTCTGTTTTGGCCGGGAGTTCCTGAAGGGCACCCTAACACCCGGCCGGGAGCTCTACGTCGCCGGTGAGTTCACCTACCGATACAGCGAGATCCAAGCCTCCCAGTTCGAGTTCGAGCCCTACTCACCGAACCCTAGACGCTTCGGCCGAATTCTTCCCATTTACCCCCTGACCGAGGGAGTCACCCAGCTCCAAATGCGGGAGTACGTCTCCGGGGCGCTGCGCAACCATCTGAGCGTTGTGAAGGATGTGGTACCCCGAAGCATAGCCGACGTCGCCGGCCTCCTCCCCCGGAGGGTCGCTTTAGAGAGCGTGCATAGGCCGGGCGAGCTAACCGACGCCGACGCTGCCCGTCGCTCCCTGGCGTGGGAGGAGCTCTTCGTCTCGCAGCTCCAACTCGCCCGTCAGGCAGACGGTCGAAGGCGGGTCCACAGGGAGCTCCCGCCGGTAACCCTTGCCCTGCAACACCGCCTAAAGAAGGCGCTCCCCTTCTCCCTCACCGCCGACCAGGAGCGCGTTCTCGGTGAGATTACCGAGGACCTTCGCTCACCTCACCCGATGGTCCGGCTCCTGCAGGGGGACGTAGGCTCCGGCAAGACTCTGGTCGCGCTTCTCGCTGCCCTGGTGGTGGTGGAACGAAATGAGCAGGTAGCCATAATGGCTCCCACGGAGCTCCTCGCCCGACAGCACGCCGCCAACGCCGCGAAGCTTCTCAATCCCCTGGGCATCCGCCTTGCTCTCCTCTCCGGGAAGGTAGACGCCCAGGCGAGAAGGCCCCTCGAGGAGGCGCTTGCCTCCGGTGAGGTGGATATTGTCTTTGGTACCCACGCCCTCTTCAGTGAGCGGGTGGCGTTTCACGCGCTTGGATTTGTCATAGTGGACGAGCAGCACCGGTTCGGCGTCAAGCAGCGCGAGGCGCTCCTCTCCAAGGGAGAGAACCCGGACCTGCTGCTCATGACAGCCACCCCGATCCCCCGGACCCTCGCAATGACCGCCTTCGGCGACATGGAAGTGAGCACGATCCGGGAGATGCCCCCGGGGCGAAAGCCGGTAAAGACGCACCTCGCCCGGCACGGGAACGAGGAGAAGGTCTACTCCTTCGTGGAGCGAGAGCTCGCGAAGGGGCATCGGGCGTACTTCGTCTATCCGCGCATCGAGGCTACCGAGAACGGCGGGGAGGGATCTTCCCTCCCCGTCGCGGCCGGCGAGCGAGAGAACGGCGGCCTTAAGGACGTAACCTCCATGTACGAGGCGCTTCGCAGCAGGTTTCCCGGGGTGCCGGTGGGGATGATCCACTCCCGTGTTGAGGAGGAAGAAAAGGGGGCCATTATGGAGCGCTTCGAAGCTGGGGATATCCAGCTTCTGGTTGCCACCAGCGTTGTGGAGGTGGGCGTAGACGTCCCGGTGGCAACGGTAATGGTGATAGAACACGCCGAGCGCTTCGGCCTCGCCGCCCTCCATCAACTCCGAGGCCGCGTAGGGCGGAGCGAACGACAGTCCTACTGCTTTCTGGTATATTCGGCAACTCTGACGGAGGTTGGAAAGGAGCGGCTGCGAACCATGCACGGCACCAATGACGGTTTCGAAATCGCCGAGGAGGACCTCCGGCTCCGGGGTCCCGGAGAGTTCGAGGGCGTTCGGCAGTCCGGCTACCTGCGGCTGCAGGTTGCGGATCTCTCCCGAGATCTGGAGCTCATGCTCGACGCCCGGGAAGCGGCGGCGACTCTGGTTCGGCAGGACCCGGGGCTTCTATCCCCCGGTAATCGGGCGCTCCGGACGGCTCTGGCGATTCAGGAAGGCGACGAATGAGAATTACCGGGGGACAAGCGGCGGGGATTCGTATCGAAACGCCCCCCGGAGTGGTGCGGCCCGCCATGGACCGCATGCGGGAGTCTCTCTTTTCCATTCTCGGCGATATCGAGGAACTCTCATTCCTCGATCTCTTCTCCGGATCGGGTATCGTTGGCCTCGAGGCGCTCTCTCGCGGGGCGAGTCGCGTGACTCTGGTGGAACGGGATCGCGGAAAGCGCGCCACCATGCAGGCGAACCTCGAGGCGGTGCTCGGCTCCCTAAACTTCGAGCCGGAGATCTCGCTGGTTACGGCACCGGTGGAACGGTACCTCCTGAGAGTTCGGAAGAGCTTCGACATCGTCTATCTCGACCCTCCCTTCGACTACCGCTACAAGAGCGACCTCCTCAGACGGCTTGCGAGAAGCGGGGCTCTCAGCGAGAAGAGCCGAGCAGTGATGCACTACCCCGGGGAGGAGAAAATCGATCCCGCGCCGCTGGTCGTAACCGATGAGCGGCGTTACGGCCGATCTCGTCTCCTCTTTCTTTCGCCTTTCTCAAGCTGAGGGGATTTGCTACTATGGCGATCGTCATGCAGAAGCTCAGTACAATGCACCTGCGCCTGCCCAGGGGTACGGAGAGCCTCCTTCTCGAGGAAGCTGCCCGGCAGCGGGTAGTTATTCGGAGGCTGGAAGAGCTCTACGACCGTTGGGGATACCTGCCGGCGCAGACTCCGATGGTCGATTTCGCCGAGCTCTATCAGCCGCTCCTTCCGGAGGAAAACTCCCGGCAGGCGTACCGTCTCATCGATCGGGAGGGAGAGCTCCTGATGCTACGGGCGGACATCACGCTTTTTCTTGCAAAGCAGCTCGGCATGCGTCTCTCGGAGCAGGAGCTGCCGGTTCGGGTCTGTTACGCCGACTCGATTCTACGCTACGAGGCGCGTCACGATATCTCGAAAAACGAGTTCTTTCAGTCCGGGGTTGAGCTCATCGGCGTACCGGGCCGGGAGGGAGACCTGGAGATGTTGCTGCTCCTGCAGGAAGCGGTGGAAGCCGCCGGGGCCGAGCGGTACGCCCTGCACCTGGGTAGCAGTGCCCTTCTCCACGCCACGGTTCGATCCCTTGGCGAAGGGCGGGCTCTGGAAGAAGAGTTTCGCGCGCTCATCCTCGGTCGCCGATTTTCGGAGCTCCGGGAGCTGCTCGCACCCTTCGCGGAAAATGAGCCTCAGAAACAACTGATCTCCCCGGAGCGACTCGAGGCGCTCCTCGCGCTCTACCAGCTCGTGGGATCCGCCGAAGAGGTCGCGGAAGCGGCAAGCCCCCTGCGGAGCGCTCTGACGGCAGAGGAAGAGGAGGAGCTCGACTACCTCCTCGAGCTCTTCGCAGCGCTCAGGGAACTCAGGCCGCCGCGGCTGGAGCAGCCGGTTCGCCTCGACCTGTCGGAGGTGGGAAGCCGCGGTTACTACACCGGCGTATCCTTCCAGGCGTACGTAGACCGCCTCGACTCGGCCATCGCCAGCGGAGGCAGATATGACTCCCTCCTCGCCTCCTTCGGGTTTTCCGCCCCCTCCGTGGGATTCTCCATGCTGCCGAGGAAGATCGCCTCCCTCCGGGAAGCGAAGAGCGAGCTCCCACCGGTGGAGCGCGCCCCGGGGAACGATTTCGCCGAGCGGTACCGTGCCGCCCGGGCGGCGCACGAGGAAGGAAGGAGGGCGAGCCTGTGAACGAGCCCCTGAAGCTCGCCCTACCCAAGGGGCGTCTCCTTGACCAGACCGTCGCGTTTCTCCGGGAGCGAGGCATGGAGTTCTCCTTTCGCAAGCGAGAGCTCGTTGCCGCAGACGAGGAGCACAATATTCAGATCATGATGGTCAAGAACTCGGACCTCCCGGTCTACGTTCATCACGGTATCGCCGGCCTCGGGGTCTGCGGCACCGATGTTATTTACGAGAGCGGCCACTCCTTTTTCGAGCTCTTCACCTTTCCCTTCGGGCAGACCCGCATCTGCCTTGCCGGTCGAGATGAGGACCTCTTGCCCGGGGCGGCGCGGGAGGCGGTCACCATTGCCACCAAGTTCACCCGCTTCACCCGGGATTTCTTTCACGCGCGCGGTATACCGGTCGAGATCATTAAGCTCAACGGCTCGGTGGAGCTCGCTCCGGTACTCGGCCTCGCCCCTTTCATCGTGGATCTGGTGGAGACCGGCTCTACCTTGGAGGCGCACAAGCTGAGCGTTCTGCAGGAGCTCGCGCGGACGGAAGTTAAACTCATTGCGAATCGCCCCTACTATAAGTATCATTTCAGAAGAATAGAGGAACTCCTTCGGGAGCTCGAAGGAAACCATGAGTAGCGAATCTCTCATTACCGTAGAACGAAAGACCAAAGAGACCCAGATAGAGCTCTCGCTTCGTGAAGCTCCCGAGGCAACTCCGGAGCTTTCCATCGACACCCCGGTCCCCTTTCTTAACCACATGCTCCAGGCGATGCTCTTTCACGGCGGCTTCGGGGGATCTCTCACGGGGCACGGAGACGTAGAGGTAGATCCGCACCACCTGGTGGAGGATGTGGGCTTGGTCATCGGGGACGCGCTCATAGAACTCCAGGAACGCCGGGGAGCGGTTGCGCGGTTTGGACACGCCGTGGTACCGATGGACGACGCCCTGGCGGAAGTGACCGTGGATGCTTGCAAGCGTCCCTATCTGGTGTACAACGCCTCCTTTCCCCAGAGTCACGTAGGTACCTTCGATGTGAGCCTCGCCCGAGAGTTCTTTCAGGGCTTGGTTTCCCGGGCCCGAATCAACCTGCACATGGAAGCTCGCTACGGTGAGAACAGTCACCATATGGTGGAAGCGCTCTTCAAGGCGTGCGGTCGGGCCCTCGCAACAGCGTACGCCTCGGCATCCGGTGGAGTACCGTCCACCAAAGGCAGCCTCTGATTTCGTTGAGTGAGAACGAATGCCCGACTATAATGCAACGAAAGATATCCCCTCTTCCGAGGGGTTTCTCAAAGTCTCCGGGACACCGACACTCGACCGCGCGCAACGTACGGCGCTAATTCGAAAGGGAAATGAGCTGTTCAACAACAACAAGATTGTTGCGGCGAAGCGCGTCTTTATAACGACCCGCTACTCCGACGGGCTCATCCGTCTCGGAGATTACTACCAGAAGCAGAAGCAGCCCCTGGAGGCGTTTCGTATGTACTGGCTGGCAGGCGAAACGAAGCGCAAGGGAGAAATGGTGGAAAAGATGGCCCTGGTAGTACGACACTGGCTAAAGGACGAGGAGTAGTCGAGTGACTCAAGAGAGTCCCGATCCTGAAAGGAAGAAGGAAGAGCTCACATTACTCTCAAAGGCGGGGTATCAGTACCTCCGGGAGAATATGTACCGGGAGGCACGAGAGAACTTCGAGAAGATTCTCGAGGTTGAGCCCGAAAACAACTACGCCCTGGTAGGCATGGGAGATCTCCATAGAAAGCGAGGGGAGTGCAAGAAGGCGATCCCCTTTTACAAGCGGTGTCTGGAGCACCATCCCGAGAACAACTACGCCCTTTTCGGCCTGGCGGACTGCTACAAGGCGATACACCACTATCACAAGGCGATCGAAGTCTGGGAAGAGTACCTCAAACTGGACGGGGAGAACGTCACCGTCCTGACGCGGGTCGCCGACGCTTATCGGAAAGTGCAGAATCTCCAGCGCTCGAATGAGCTCTACCAGAAGGTGCTCGAGCTCGAGCCGGACAACGCCTACGCTCTCATCGGTCTCGGTCACCTCTACTATGACTTTCGGAAGTTCGGGGAGGCCGCCAAATACTGGAGCAGAATGTATGAGCTTCGGGGAGACCGGGTAGACATTAGGGTCCTCACCTCTCTGGGCAACTGCTACCGAAAGCTCAAGGAGTTCGATCGCGCCCTCACCTACTTCAGGCACGCCCTCGATCGGGAGCCGGACAACTTCTACGCGCTCTTCGGAATAGCCGACTGTTACCGCGGCCTCCAGCGTCCGAAGGAGGCGCTGGCCCACTGGAACCGCATTTTAATGAAGGACAGAGGGAATAAGGTGATCCTAACCCGCGCCGGAGACGCCTACCGCTCCCTCGGAGACCTGGAGACTGCCGAGGAGTATTACAAGAAGGCTCTGGATATAGAGTTCGATGTGTACGCGGTCCTCGGCCTCGCCCTCATTCAGAAGGCTCGGGGAAAGTTCGAGGACGCCTCCCAGGCGCTGGAGGAGCTGGTCACGAAGGATCCGAAAAACCCACGCCTGTACGGTGAAGCCGCCCGCTGCCTTGCGGAAATGAATGAGCCCGAGCGCGCCCTATCGGTTATCAAGGAGGCGCGCAGCCAGGGTGCCAAGAGCCGGCGCCTCGCCGAGCTCGAGCAGGAGCTCCGTTCCCAGATACCCTAGGAGAACCCACACCGGTAGCCCCCGGGATGAGGACGCGTTAGCGCCCCGGGGCAATCGTGGTGGGCCTACTGCTCCCTGTTTTCCACCACGGCCTTTATTCGCCGCACACCCTGGGAGGAGGACTGCTCCTTCAGAATTCTAAAGCTTCCGATTTGGCCGGTACGCTCCACGTGAGGGCCACCGCAGACCTCTTTGGAGTAATCCCCGATTGAGTAGACTTTAACAACCTCGTCGTACTTGTCACCGAAGAATGCGAGGGCGCCTTCCTTTCTTGCCTCTTCCAGAGACTTGGTCTCCACCGTTACCGGAAGGTCCTCCCGGATCTTTTCGTTCACGATCTCTTCGACCTCTCTTACCTGCTCCGGAGACATCTTCTCGGGATGGGAGAAGTCGAATCGTAACCGCTCCGGGGTAATATTGGAGCCCTTCTGGCTCACGTGGGTTCCCAGGACATCCCGGAGCGCCTGGTGCATCAGGTGGGTAGCGGTATGGAGTTTCGTCGTCTGCTCCGAGTGGTCCGCCAACCCACCCTTAAAGGTGGTCTTGGTATCGGACTTCGAGAGCTCCTGGTGTTTAGCGAAGGCCGCGTCAAAGCCGGTCCGATCCACCGTAAGGCCGTGCTCTGAGGCGAGCTCCTCGGTGATTTCCACGGGAAAGCCGTAGGTGTCGTAGAGCTTAAACGCGATTCGGCCGGGGATCACCTTCTCCTTGCTCTTGAGCAGGTTCGGCAGAAGCTTCTCGAACTCCCGCTCGCCCTTCTGAAGGGTAGTGAGAAACTTCTCCTCCTCCTTGTGGAGCTCCGTGAGAATAAGATCCCGGTGCTGCTCGAGAATCGGATAGGGCCCGGTGTAGATCTGGAGCACTTCCTTTGCGGGCTCCGTGAGAAAGGCCCCATCGAGTCCTAGTTTTCTCCCGTGGCGGACGGCGCGGCGAATGAGCCGTCTGAGAATATACCCTTGCCCCACGTTCGAGGGCGTGACGCTCTTCTCATCCCCGAGAATGAACGTGGCGGTTCGAACGTGATCCGCGATTATCCGAATGGAACGGTCCTGGTCGCTCGCGCTTCCACCGTAGGTCATGCCGCTTACCCGCTCAACAGCGTGGATAATCGGCTGGAACACCTCGGTGTCGTAGACGGACTTCTTTCCCTGGAGAATCGCAATGGTCCGCTCGATGCCCATTCCGGTGTCCACGCAGGTCCGCTCTAGCGTGGTGTAAGTCCCGTCGGCCTGCTTGTTATACTGCATAAAAACGTCGTTCCAGATCTCGAGCCACTTGCCGTCGGAGACGCCCGGACGGCTCTCCGGGCTGCCTTCAACACCGGTGTCCACGAACATCTCCGAGTCGGGACCGCAGGGGCCAGTCTGTCCCGCGGGGCCCCACCAGTTATCCTTGCGGCTCAGAAAGTGGATCCGCTCTCGCGGTATGCCGAGGGATTCCCAGATACTCGCGGACTCCTCGTCCGCCGGAACCTCCTCATCTCCCGCGAAAACCGTGACGGAAATCTTTTCCGGGGAAATGCCGAGCCACTCCTCTGAGGTGAGGAACTCGTAGCTCATTTTGATCGCCCCGTCCTTGAAGTAATCTCCCAGGGACCAGTTTCCGAGCATTTCAAAGAAGGTGAGATGGCTGGTGTCACCGACTTCCTCGATATCTCCGGTACGAATACACTTCTGATAATTCACGAGCCGATTTCCGGCGGGGTGTTCCTGACCCAAGATGTACGGCACCAGGGGGTGCATCCCCGCGGTGGTAAAGAGTACTGTCGGATCGTTCTCCGGGATGAGGGAGGCGCCGGAGATCTCGGCGTGTCCCTTGGACTTGAAGAAGTCGATATACTTGCGGCGAAGTTCGTCTGCAGTCATAGCGCCCTATACTACGGAACCCCGGGCGCCGATGTCAACTTCTGCTCGGGATACTCAGAACTCCTCGAGGTCAGCCTGCGCCTCAGGGGTAAGGAAATCCGGGACGACATAGACGATGTGACCGGAACGCTTTACCTTGATCTCCGCAAACCCCTCCCGGACCATCTTCTCCAGGTGCTCTCGAGCCTCCTCGGCACTGCATCCCGCCTCGAGGGCGACTTGGGTCGGTGAGACAACGCCGTCACGCTCTTTCGCCATTCGCAGGATCACGTGCTCCAGGTTCTCCGGCTCCCGCCGGCGACCTCCCCCGCCGCGGCTCACTTTGATAACATAGTCCCCCTCATCGTCATATCCGAGGGGACGGGCGAGACGGTCCTCGATTTCCGCCTCTCGAACCTGACTTCCCATGGTGATAGCGTCATAGATCGTTCCAATACCGAAGAGGCCACCGGTGAGAAGAAAGACCACTCCGGAGATCGGCTTGCCGAGATAGAAGCGATGAAGCCCAGCGACACCAAAGAGCGAGGGCAGCCAGAACAGATATGCAGTAGAGAGCGAGCGTCGCACTATTTCCTCCGAGGCTCAAGTATAGTCGTCACCTCGCCAGGTGGCAACGATCTCTCCCTCCTCGGCGAGGCGTTTCAACAGCTCAACAAAATCCCTATTTGCCTGCTCCACGTCGCCTCGTCGCACCGGGCCGAGGTTATGGTACTCGTCGACCACAATGCGCTGCCGCCGTTCGGAGAGATTTCGCAACATCTTGCTTCGAAACGCTTCAGCCTTTCCCTTGAGCAGAAGGGCGATCTCCTGATCGTCGACCCGTCGCAGCACTCGCTCGAGCTGGTCGTCGGCGAGATCGTGTATAATGTCGATACTGTAGAGACGCTGTTCGATCTGCTCGGCGATGTCCGCGTTGTCACCCCGGAGGCTGTCGAGGAGGGAGTTCTCCTCCTGAGGGTTCATATACCGGAGGATCTCCGCCAGGCGCTCGGTCCCGTCGACCTCTTCGGTAACCGACACGCCGTCCTTGCGAATCCGCTCCTTCAGGAGCTCCGCCACCCGTTCCAACACTTCCGGCGAGAGCTCTCCCATTTTGGCCAGCCGAACCGAGACGGATAGCTTCTCCCTGTCCGGGAGCTGAGAGAGGAGCTGCGCGGAGAGCTTCGCCGGCAGGTGAGCCATAACCATCGCTCGAACCTGCATCGACTCCTTTCGCAGGAGGTGCTCAATCTGATGAGGCTCCAGATCGTGAAGAAAACTGAACCGTTCCCCGGGCGACACCGGGGCGCCCCGCCGCAGATACTCCTCCGCCCTCTCCTGTCCAAAGGCGTGGGTCAGCATCTCCCGCGCTCGCTCCCGGCCACCGTGGCGGTTGGGGATCTCCCGCCGGGAGCGGTAGCCGAATTCAGCAAGAACCCGGCGCGCCTCGCTCATCGATAGATCCTCGGTCCGGTCGATCTCCTCGACGATGAGATCGACCTCCCCCTCCGGCAGGTGCCGAAGCACTTTCGCGGCCTCGTCGGTTCCGAGGAGAAGGAGGAAGCGCGCCACCCGAGAGACCCGGCTGCCCGCTTCGGCGGTTGTCTTGAGCAATCCTTCCGGCCCGACGGGAGCGCTCTTGGATGACCCGGCTTCTGGTCCCGGCTCACCGGGAGTCGTCCGAGACGCCTCCCCTATCGGGCCCCCCTTGCCGCTCATGGCGCGCTGGTAGGCGCTCAATGCCTTCTGGCGAATGTCCACGCTAAGACTCTACCCCCAGGCGAATTCCCGCGTCAACCGTGTTGACAACGACCCCTCGTTCGGGTTACAAAAGGAGCTCCACGGGACATGCCGCTGTAGCTCAGGTGGTAGAGCAGGGGACTGAAAATCCCCGTGTCAACAGTTCGAATCTGTTCGGCGGCACCTATCGAGGGCCTTCGGTTATCCGAAGGCCCTCCTTTTTTGCCGCCCCCGCCGCTTTGTTAGGTTTTTGTTTACTCTCTCCTCCGTTTCGGGTTAGCTTTCACTATACCTGTTCGTCGGTCGCCGACCGACATATATCATTTCGAGTAGTATTTCAGACAGGTTACTGGAGGCCTCTATGAAAGCTAAGACCATACCACAGCTTCTCAAGGAGCAAGCCGAGGCGTTCCCGGAGGTGGCGGCGCAGCTCTCCAGGGAGGGGAGCGGCGAGTTCGTGGCCAGAAGCTACAGGGATCTCTTCCGGGAGGTCACAGCCTTTGCCGCGGGGCTCCACTCCCTTGGTGTGCGAGCGGGGTCCCACGTAGGTCTCATCTCCGAGAATCGAAAGGAGTGGCTCGTGGCGGACCTTTCCGTCCTCTCCCTCGGCGCCGCGGATGTGCCGCGGGGCAATGACAGCATGGCCGACGAAATCGCCTACATTCTCGGTTTCGCGGAGTGCGAGACGGTGCTGGTCGAAAATGAGGAACAGCTGCGAAAGGTGCTCTCCGTTCGGGAGAAGATCGAAAGCCTCAAGACGCTCGTTGTGCTGGACCCGGAGTTCGAGAAAGACGAGCTGCCCTCGGGACTCGAGCTTTTCCGGTATCCCGAGGTCCGTCAGCGGGGAGAGGAACTCCTGGCGCAAGAACCGAAGCTCGTGGAGCGGAAGATCGCCTCCGGGGAAGCTGACGACACCGCCACGATTATCTTTACCTCCGGCACTACGGGAGTGCCGAAGGGTGTGATGCTCAGCCATCACAACTTTCTCCACCAGGTGAGTTGCATACCGGACCGAGTCGAACTTACCCCGGGAGACATATGGCTCTGCGTTCTCCCGGTATGGCACTCCTTCGAGCGAATCGTGCAGTACATCGCCCTCGGGTCCGCCACGACCCTCGCCTACTCCAAACCGATCGGCAAGATTATGCTCGAGGATATGGCAGCGGTCCGGCCCAAGTGGATGGCCTCGGTCCCCCGGATCTGGGAGGCGGTCCGGGCCGGGATCTATCGAAATCTCAAGAGTCAGGGCGGCGTAAAGCTGGCCCTCTTCTCCTTTTTCGTCGCCGTCGGCGGGGCACGGAAGAAGCTCTCCGATATGCTAAGAGGGCTCACCCCGGAGTTTCGGCCCCGCTCCCGTTTCCTGGACAAGGTGGTCGCAACGCTCCCCTATCTCCTGCTGCTGCCCTTGGGCGCCCTGGGTAACATCCTCGTCTTTAACAAGATTCGGGACCGTCTCGGCGGACGCTTTGTGGCCGGCGTCTCCGGCGGTGGCGCCCTGCCACCGGCGGTGGATCAGTTCTTCGGTGCCGCCGGGGTGCTTCTCCTCGAAGGATACGGACTCACGGAGACCGCCCCGGTCCTGGCGGTCCGGCACCAGAGGGGGCCGGTCCCCGGGACCGTGGGCAAACTCCTGCGGGAAACGGAGTGCAGAATCCTCGGAGAGAAGGGAGAGAGCCTACCGCCGGGAGAGATGGGAGTAATCTACGTCCGGGGACCACAGGTTATGAAGGGGTACTACAAACGGCCCGAGGCAACCGCGGAGATTCTCGACACGGATGGCTGGCTCAACACCGGAGACCTCGGAATGCTCACCTACCGGGGAGAGCTCAAGATTACCGGACGGGCCAAGGATACCATTGTCCTGCTCGGCGGCGAAAACATCGAGCCCGCCCCTATCGAACAGAAGCTCCAGGAGAGCGAGTTCATCGAGCAAGCGGTTGTGGTTGGACAGGATCAGAAGTATCTGGGAGTGCTCATCGTACCCGCCGTGGAGGCTCTGGAGCACTTTGCGGATGAGAACCACATACCCTATATGGATCGCGGGGAGCTGATCGAAGAGGAGGCGGTACGAGAGCTCATGGAGAACGAAATCCACTCCCGAATCAATAGCCGTAACGGGTTCAAGAGTTTCGAGCAGATCTACCGGTTCGCGCTGCTCTCGGCGTCGTTCGAAACTGGCGATGAGCTCTCGGCGAAGCAGGAGATCAAGCGACACGTTATCGCCAAGAAGTACGAGAGAGAGATCGCGGGACTCTTCAGGTAACCCGGCCCCACCAAAAGAGCGGGCCGCCCAACTGGGCGGCCCTTTTCTGCTGTAGACTATTCGGGACCCTACGGTCCTTCCTACTTCATCTTACCGGTTTTGAACACCGACTGCGCAGCGGCAAGTCGAGCGATCGGAACGCGGAACGGCGAGCAAGAAACATAGTTGAGGCCGGTCTTGAAGCAGAAGTCAATGGACTTCGGCTCACCGCCGTGCTCACCGCAGATACCGACCTTGAGCTCCTTTTTGCTGGAACGACCGCGCTCGACGCCGAGCTGTACCAGCTGGCCGACACCGGTCTGATCGAGAACCGCGAAGGGATCGTCTTCGAGAATGCCCTCTTCGACGTACAGCGGTAGGAAGGATCCTACGTCGTCTCGGGAGTATCCGAAGGTCATCTGGGTAAGGTCGTTGGTACCGAAGGAGAAGAAGTCAGCCTCCTTGGCCACTTCGTCAGCGGTAAGGGCGGCTCGAGGAATCTCGATCATCGTACCGATCTTGTAGGCGACCTCCCGGCCCTTCTCTTTGAATACTTCCTGCACCACCTTTTCGGCGTTCTCGCGAAGTACGGAGAGCTCCTTGACGGTGCCGATAAGGGGAATCATGATCTCCGGCTCCACCTCGATGCCCTTCTCGGCGACCTCCACGGCTGCGAGCATAATCGCCTTAACCTGCATGTCGTACACCTCGGGATAGGTGATTCCGAGGCGGCAGCCGCGGTGTCCGAGCATCGGGTTGAGCTCGGCGAGGCCGTCGATCTTGGTTCGCAGTTTCTCCTCATCGATGTTGAGAGACTTGGCGAGATCCTTGATCTGTGCGTCCTCGTGCGGAACGAACTCGTGCAGCGGCGGGTCGAGGAGTCGAATGGTTACCGGGTAGCCGGCCATCGCCTCGAAAATACCCGCAAAGTCCTCCTTCTGATAGGGGAGAATCTTGTCGAGAGCCTTCTTTCGCGCTTCCTCGTTCTCCGCGACGATCATCTGTCGGAAGGACTGTATTCGCTCTTCCTCGAAGAACATGTGCTCGGTTCGGCAGAGGCCGATGCCTTCGGCGCCGTGCTCACGGGCTGCCCGAGCATCCTCGGGGGTGTCGGCGTTGGCCCGGACGCCGAACTTCTGCTCGACCAGACCCGGGCGGTTTGCCTTGGCGCGAACCGTGTCACACCAACCGAGGAAGGTAGCAACGTTTCCGGACACCTCAGGCTCAACGAGAGGAAGCTCCCCCTCGAAGATCTCGCCGGAAGCACCGTCGATGGTGATAAAGTCACCCTCGTTGTAGCTCTTGCCGGCAACGGTCATCTTGCCCTTGCCAACCTCAACGGCCTTGGCACCGGCGATACAGGGTCGACCCATACCGCGAGCCACAACCGCCGCGTGGCTCGTCATGCCACCGGTAGAGGTGAGGATACCCTTGGCGACGTGCATGCCGCCTATGTCCTCGGGGCTCGTTTCCTTGCGGACGAGAATGACCTGCTTACCATCCTTGACCCACGCTTCGGCGTCGTCGGCGGTAAAAACAATGTGTCCGGTTGCAGCACCGGGAGAGGCGTTGAGCCCCTTGGCGATCGGCTTATGCTTCTTTTTCGCATCAGGCTCGATCATCGGGTGGAAGACCTGGTCGAGCTGGTCCGGGGTAACGCGGGTTACCGCCTTCTCCTCGTCGATGAGGCCCTCGCTCACCATGTCTACGGCGATCTTAATGGCCGCCGGACCGGTTCGCTTACCGTTACGAGTCTGCAGGAGGTAGAGGTTACCCCGCTCGATGGTGAACTCCATGTCCTGCATGTCCTGGTAGTGCGCCTCGAGGCGATCCTTGACCTCTACCAGCTGCTTGTAGATGGCAGGGTTCTTTTCCTCGAGCTGCTTGATCGGCTCGGGAGTCCGGATACCGGCCACCACATCCTCGCCCTGGGCGTTCATCAGGTACTCACCGTAGAACACCTTCTCACCAGTCGAAGCGTCACGGGAGAAGCATACCCCCGTTCCGGAGTCCTCCCCGAGGTTACCGAAGACCATGGACATAACGGTTACGGCGGTTCCGATCAGGCCGGTAATGTCGTTGATTTTCCGGTATCGAATTGCCCGGGGGTTGTTCCAGGAACCGAAGACCGCGTTAATCGCGCTCCAGAGCTGATCCACCGGGTCCTGCGGAAAGTCCGCTCCGACGTGATCCTTGTAGACCTTCTTGTACTGCTTTACGACCTCCGCTAGGTCGTTAGCGTCTAGCTCGGTGTCGAGCTCAACGCCCTTCTTGGCTTTAATGGCGCTCAGGGCTTCTTCGAAGTGCTCGTGCTCAACGCCCTTTACGACGTCGCCGAACATGTTAATAAAACGGCGGTAGGCGTCCCAGGCGAAGCGCTCGTTACCGGAAACCTTGGCCAGTCCCTCGACGGCCTTGTCGTTGAGCCCGAGGTTTAGGACGGTGTCCATCATACCGGGCAGCGAAACCGCGGCACCGGAACGAACGGAAACAAGAAGAGGATCCTTCTCGTCACCGAGCTTCTTGCCCATCAGCTCTTCGAGTTTCTTGAGGTTCGCGAGAACCTCCTCCTCAACCTGCTTTGGAATTCGCTGATTGTTCTCGTAGAACTCAGGACAGACTTCCGTGGAAATGGTGAATCCCGGAGGAACGGGAACGCCAATATTGCTCATTTCAGCAAGGTTGGCACCTTTTCCTCCGAGGAGTTCCTTCATGTCGGCGGAGCCTTCGGCCTTTCCGCCGCCGAAGAAGTAGACTCGCTTGTCAGCCATGATTGATATACCCCCGAATGTGTTTTGAATAGTATTTCCGAAAATGCGTTGTCACGGTAAATGAAAAAAGGTCCGGTGTCAACAAAGGACACCGGACCCAACTTTTTGCGTCACATGCAGTAAACTACGCCACGTACGCTTCGAGGAACTGCGCTCGCTTCGGATGCTGCAGCCGCTTGAGCGCCTTCTTTTCGATCTGTCGGATGCGCTCCTTCGTGAGACCGTACCGGTCTCCGATCTCTTTCAAGGAGAGGGGGCTGCGTCCGTTGAGACCGAACCGGAACTGGACGATTTCCGCTTCCTTCTCGCTGAGGGAGGAGAGCACTTCGTTGATGTCCTCCTTCAGGGACTTTTCGATCATCAACGCCTCCGGGGGCTTGTACCCTTCGTCCTCTACGAAGTCGCCGAGGAGGGAGGAGTCCTTTTCCGCGTACACGGGTGTCTCCAGGGAGATGAGATCCCGGGCGATGTTAACGAGGTCCGCCACGTGATCTTCACTCATGTTGAGGGTTTTGGCGATCTGCCGCATCTCCGCGACTTCACCTCTCGAGCCCTGGATCTCCTTACGGACTTTTTCGATCTGCACGAGCTCGTTTGCCCGGTTCAGAGGAAGACGAATCATTCGGGACTTCTCGCAGATCGCCTTCAGTATCGCCTGGCGAATCCACCAGACTGCGTAGGAGATGAAGTGGTAGCCTTTGTCAACGTCGAATCGCTCGATGGCGTTCATGAGACCGATGTTCCCTTCGCTAATGAGATCGGAGAGGGGAAGTCCCTGATTCTGATACTTCTTGGCGACGTTGACGACGAATCGCAGGTTCGACTTAATGAGCACTTCCTTGGAGTGCTCGTCGCCTTCCCGTGCTTTTCGAGCGTGGTAATTCTCCTCCTCCCGGGTGAGGAGGGGTATCTTGTTTATCTCCTTGAGATACATCGAAAGGACGTTCTCGTCATCATTGGTCCGGGTCGTATGGATAGTCTTGTTCTGCTTCGTTTTCGTTGCTACTGCCATCTATTTCTCCCTTCCCCTATAGTAAAGCAAGTTACGTGCCAGCACGCTTCTTCCAGTTTTCTCTTGGCTAATCCTTTGCGTGGTAGTAAATTATGCTTGGTGATCGATACGTTCCGGTCTCCCGCTGGCCGGTGCCAGAGAGTCAATATGGCCCAAAGACGCCCAACCTGGACTGTAAGGGGTCAGAATGACCCATACGACTGTTTTTGGCGGCCCATTCTGTCCACTCACACCCTGGAATGAACTCCTTGACCCTCAGTTGGTGAGCGCGTATATTTCGCGTAACCAAATCAACGCAACATACACTACTCTAGACGTGGTTCACAGGAGGATTGCAATGAAGGTACAGCCCCTCGGAGACCGGATTCTTATTAAGACCGAGAAGGAAGAAGAGAAGACCAAGGGTGGACTCTATATTCCCGAGACGGCTCAGGAAAAGACGCAGACCGGTAAGGTCGTGGCCATCGGTGACGATGAGGAGATCAAGGTCAAGGTCGGCGACAATGTGATGTACGACAAGTACGCGGGAACGGTGATAAAGATCGAGGATGAGGATCACCTCATCATAAGCGCAAGCGACGTTCTCGCGGTCGTTTCCTAACTCCCTCTTTCGGGGCGCAACGCCCGGAGTATCGGGGCTGTCCAAGAGCTTGGGCAGCCCTCTTTTTTGCTCCGATTACGAGTAGAAGAAGCGTTCCAACTCTCCCAGCAACCGCTCCCATTCGAGAAAGATGCGCCGGGACTCCGGTAGGGAGTCGAGAAACGCCGTGCCATACCGTTTGGTGACGATTCTGTTATCCGTAACGACCACTGCCCCTCGATCCTCATGGTGCCGCATGAGGCGACCAAATCCCTGCTTGAGACGCATCGCCGCCTCCGGCAGGGCGAGCTCGAAGAAGGGGTTTCGGCCCTTCTTCTCCAGCGCTTCCATTCGGGCGATGTGCACCGGGTCCGTCGGTACTCGAAAGGGGAGCCGACAGAGGACCACGAGCTTGAGCGTCTCCCCCGGGGCGTCCACACCCTCCCAGAAACTGTCGGTCGCAAAGAGGACGCTCGCAACATCCTGCTTGAATCGGGAAAGAAGTCGGGCTCGGTCATCCTCCCCCTGGCGGTAGCTGCTTATTCCGGAGTCTGAAAGACGGGGCTTCAGCTCCTCGTACACCTCGTCGAGCATGCCGTAGGAGGTAAAGAGCACCAGCGCCGCTCCCTCGGAAAGAGAGAGGAGTTCCCAGAGAAAACTCTTGAGCCAGGTGAGATAGGCAACGGAGTCCGGAGGAGGAGCGTCCGTAGGAACGCCGAGGAGAACCTGTTCCCGATAACGAAAGGGCGACGGAAAGAACTCCGTGAAGCAGCGCTCCGATTCCGTCGGAAGACCTATCCGGCTGCCCCAGAAGTCAAAGCTCTCGCGCACGGTGAGGGTGGCGCTGGTGCAGACCACCGTTCGGAAAGGCTCGAACACGGCCTCCCGCATCACCGGCGCTATCTCGAGGGGAGTGACGGTGAACCGGACATTTCGGGCCCCGTTCCTTAGCGTACGTCTATCGAGCCAGAATACCTCCTCCGGTTCCTCCTCGGCGTGCCGAAACTGCTCGCAGATGGCGCCTATTTCCTCGAAACGGCGCAGGATAGTGCGAAGCTCATAGATCGGCGGAAGCTCGCGCTCCTCCTCCGAGAGGGATCGGATCGGCTTCGAGAGTAGCTCGCAGAGGCTCAGCAGCTCCTGCTGAGCGTCGAAAAGAGCCTCTCCGAGGGCCTCTCGAAACGCCGCGGCTCCCTCGCCGGCGACTCGAAAGCTCACCTCCCGGGAAAGAAAGGCCGTGGCCCGGCTGTTGAGGGTATCCAGTGCCTCCTGAACCCGGGTTATCGCTCCCGGAACCTCCGCCACCGCTCTTCCGCCCTCCGGGTGGAGACGCTCGAGCTCTCCCGAGAGGCCGAGCCGCCGGGAACCCCGCATGCGCCATATTCGCCCCAGTTGCTTCTTCAAGGAGAGCTCGCTAAAACTCCGAGAGAAGAAGGAGGTGGCACTCTTTTCCAGAGCGTGAGCCTCGTCGAAAATGAGCCGAGTGAAGGGGGGTAGGATTGCCGTCCCCTCGTAGCCCGCCCCGCCAAGACGAACCGAGAGATCACTAAAGAGGAGGTGGTGGTTTACCACCAGGAGGTCCGCGGAGGCCGCCTCTCGCCGAGCCCGGAGAATGAAACAGCGATCCTTGTTGGGACATCGGGCGGGAGAGCAGCTGTCGGTGTCCGAGTTCACCCTGCTCCAGAGCTCGTCGGAGGGGTAGAAGGATAGGTCCGTACGACTGCCGGTCTCGGTAAGGGCGGCCCATTCGGCAATCGCCTGGAGCTCCTCGTCCTCCTCCGCGAAGAGGGTCTGCTCCTCCATCGCCTCCCGAAGTCTTCGCGGACAGAGGTAGTTTCCCCTCCCCTTCATAAGAACCGCGCGAACCTCTACTCCCAGGGTGGCGGCGGCGGCGGGAATGTCCTTTTCCAGGAGCTGCTGCTGCAGGTTTATGGTCGCCGTGGATACGACCACTCGCTGGTGGTTCGTTGTGGCCCAGGCGATTGCCGGGATCAGGTAGGCGACTGACTTCCCGACCCCAGTTCCCGCCTCGGCGGCACAGATCTCCTCGTCGTTAAACACCCTCGCCACGAGACGGAGCATATCGATCTGCGGCGGCCGCGGCTCGAAGCCGGGAAGGACCCGAGAAGCGGCTCCTCCGTCGTCGATGAGCGCCGCGAGCCCGTCGATCTCGAGAGGAACAATCTCCGGCAGAGCCATCGGCTCGGCGATGATGTAGATCTCCTCCACCCCGTTATCCACGATGGCGCTGCCGATGCCGCGGTTGGCGAGCTCGGCGGAGACAGCCAAGTCCGCGTCGCTCGGCCGCAGGGTTCCGGAGGGGTGGTTGTGGAGAATTATCACCCCGCTTTCCATCTGCACGAACGGTGCCGGGACCTGGGTCAAATTGCCCCGGGCGGCGACACGGAATCGGTTTATGAGGCCGGCCTCATCGACGTCGCAGACCACGAGAATCTCGCTGCCGTGAGCGTCCTGGATTTCCTCTCGAATACGGGCTCGGACCTCGTCGCTGATGCGTTCGCTCGCTCTCATCGGGAGATGGGATTGTACGCGCTCCCGGGCCCCTTCGCAACCGGAGGCCGACATGGTGCTCCTTCGACTGCCGGCAAGCTTGACGAGGGGAGCCGGTGGCGGATACAACTGTTGCAATTCCTATGCTCGTAATGAAGTTTGGTGGCTCCTCCGTACGGGATGGAGCGTGGATCGATCGCGTCCTCGACATCGCGGAAGGGCGTCTCCGGGAGGCGCCGCTACTCGTCTCCTCCGCCATGGGCAAGACAACCGACCAGTTGGTGGCCGTGGCGCAAACCGCATCCGACGGAGACGCGCCGGCCGCTTTTGCCCGGGTGGAGAAGCTGCGAAAGGCGCACATCGCCAGCTGCGGGGCCCTTCTCTCCGGGGAGGCGAGAGATCGCGCCACGGGGCTGGTCGAGAAGCTCTTCGGGCAGATGACCTCCCTCGTGCAGGGGGTGAGCCTTATCAAGGAGTGCACACCGAGAACCTACGACGCACTCCTCGCCTTTGGAGAGCTCCTGTCCACGACGATTATCGCCGAGCGGGCAAAGGAGCGGGGGATCGACACCGTTCTCCTGGATAGCAGAAACCTGCTGGTAACGGATGAAAACTTCACCGCCGCCACCCCCGATTTGCAGGCGAGCGCCGAAAGGATCAGAGAAAGCGTCGTTCCCGCTCCCGGACGGCTCTACATCGCCCAGGGATTTATCGCCTCGACCCCCGCAGGGGTTACGTCGACCCTGGGGCGCGGGGGCTCTGACTTCACCGCCACTATTTTCGGAGCAGCTCTACACGCTGAGCGTGTAGAGATCTGGACCGATGTGGACGGCATTATGAGTTGTGATCCCCGTCTCGTCCCGGAGGCGCGTTCCATTACACGGCTCAGCTATGATGAGGCGAGCGAGCTCGCCTACTTCGGTGCCCGGGTCGTGCATCCCTCCACCATACTCCCGGCGATGGAACTCTCGATACCTGTACAGGTGCGAAACACCGGCAATCCGGAACATCCCGGGACGACCATAACCGCCGAGACCGAGGCCCGGGGATTTCAGGCTCTGGCGGGCAAGAACGGAATCACCGTCATCACGGTACATTCATCACGAATGCTCAACGCCTACGGCTTCCTGAGTCGCCTGTTCAAGGTGTTCGAAGAGGAACGGGTCTCTGTAGACCTGGTCGCTACTAGCGAGGTGAGCATCTCGGTAACCGTGGACCAGGAGCGGCTCCCCTCCGGACTCGAGGAGAGGCTCCGCTCCTTCGGGCGGCTGACGGTGGAGCATGATAAAGGTATTCTCTGCCTCGTGGGGAGGGATCTCTGGAAGGATTCGGCTTTTCTGGCCCGGGTGTTCACCTCCATCGGTCATGACATTCCGGTTCGTCTCATCTCCCTCGGCTCTTCGGATATCAACCTCTCCCTGGTGATTCCCGCGGAGCGCTCCGAGGAGGCGATGCGAAGACTCCACGGGGAATTCTTTTCCCTGCGCGAGACGGGTTAGGAGGCTTTCTCCCGTGGTGAGTTCAGGGTATACTCGAAATGGACATGCTTGACCGCCTTGGACGCCTATTGCGCTCCTTCGTGCCTGATGATGAGGCGCCCTATGATCCGGACCTCTACGCCGCCTGGGAAGAGCTCGATGAGTACCTCGGAGAGGAAACAAAGAGAGCGCACGGACCCCGGGTGGCAGCAGAGAAACGGGATCCCCTGGATGCGGAATACCGCGTCCTCGAAGTGGAACCCGGCGCCTCCATTGAAGAGGTTCGGGAGAGTTACAAGCGGCTCCTCCGGAGGTACCACCCCGACAGGTTCGTCGGACGCCCGGAGAAGCAGCGGGCGGCGACTGAGGTTACCCGAGCGGTCATCGCGGCGTACCGCGTGATTCGGTCCAGGAAGGAGTAAGCTATTATCGCGACCATTGCTTTTGCAGCCGCCGGAGCGTTCTTTCTGAACCTCTTGCTCATTCCCGCGGTCATGAGGCTATCCCACCGTTTTGAATGGTATGACCAGAAGAACCCGCGAAAGATTCACACCGAAGACACCCCGCGCATCGGGGGAGTTGGAATTTTTTTCTCCTTTATGATCGCCGCCGCGGTGGTCCTAATTTCTCGGGGCGAAGATGTTCGAGCGGTGCGCTACCTACCCCTCCTCGGCGGGGTAGTGATCATTCACTTTCTCGGCCTCCTCGATGACTTTATCAATCTCGTCGCGCCGAGAAAGTTCCTCCTGCAGCTTCTCGCCGCACTGGTCGTAACTCTCGGGCCCTTTCGTATCGACGCCTTGGCTCTTCCGTTCTCGGAAACCAGCATTCCTCTCGGATGGCTCGCTTATCCGATTACGGTGCTCTGGATCGTCTCCATTTCCAACGCGGTAAATCTCATCGACGGAGCTGACGGTCTCGCCGGAGGCGTCTCCGCTATTGTCGCCCTCTTTATCGGCGTCATCGCCTCCCATTCCGGCAACGCAACCCTCGCCCTTCTCGCCTTCGCCTTGGTCGGGGCGACCGTGGGCTTTCTGGTCTACAACTTTCCCCCCGCGAAGATTTTTATGGGCGATTCGGGTAGTCTCCTGCTCGGGTTTGTCCTAGCTACCCTGCCCCTGGTCGGGTTTACCGAAGGCGCCGCCTTCCCGGCGATTCCCGTGATTACGCTCCTCTTTATCCCGATTCTCGACACCCTGATGGCGATTATTCGCCGCCTACGGCGAGGTCTACCGGTACACCAGGCCGACAGGGAACATATCCATCACCGCCTCATCGATCGAGGCTTCGGGCCACGAAAGCTGCTTCTCACCATCTACAGCGCCGCGGCCATTCTCGGACTCACCGCCCTCTCCTGGTTCGTTCTTCCCGTCCCGTATAATGGAGTGGTCGATCTGCTTGTCTGGGTTGTGGCGATTTGGATCTCTCTCGCCCTGGGACGGAGCGGCAGGCGACACCCGACGTAACGGCGTCGGTCTCTGGGTAGCAGGAAAGATCGGTCCGGATTACTCTCGGAGACCGTACTCATCCACCTTTCGGTGGAGGGTCTTTCTTCCTATACCGAGAATCTCCGCGGTTCTGCTCTTGTTACCGTTCTGAGCGGCCAGGGTAGAGCGAATGATCTCCCGCTCCGCCTCGGCAAGCGTGGAGCCGACGGAGATGCGGATGTAGTCGTCGTCACTCTCCCTAGTTATGGAGGGGGGAAGATCCTCCGGGGCGATGATATTCCCTTTGCACATGACAACGGCGCTCTCTATGCTGTTTCTGAGCTCGCGGATGTTTCCCGGCCAGGGGTAGTTGTAAAGGGCCGCCCGCGCCTTCGGGTCGATGCCCTCCACCGGTTTGTCGTTCTCCTGGGCAAACTCCTTGATAAACGCCGAGGTGAGCAACGGGATATCCTCCTTGCGCTCCCGCAACGGAGGAATATGAATGTTCACGACGTTGAGCCGGTAGAAGAGATCCTCCCGAAATCTTCCCTCCTCGATCGCCTGCTTGAGGTCACGGTTGGTCGCCGAAATGATGCGAACGTCCACCTCCAGGGTCTCTTCGCCCCCGACCCGCTCGAACTTCTTCTCCTGCAACACCCGAAGAATCTTAACCTGCACGCTCTGCTCGATCTCTCCTATCTCATCGAGAAAGATGGAGCCCGTATGAGCGAGCTCGAAACGTCCCCGCTTGCGCGCCACCGCCCCGGTAAACGAGCCCTTCTCATGCCCGAAGAGCTCGCTCTCGAGGAGCGACTCTGAAAGGGCCGCACAGTGGACGCGGATAAAGGGTTTCTCCTTTCTATTCGAGGCGTTATGTATGGCGTCGGCTATGAGCTCCTTGCCAACGCCGCTCTCACCGGTTATGAGAACCGACGCCTTCGTCGGGGCGACCTGCTTTACAAGCTCAAAGATGCGCTGCATCTCCGAGCTCTTGCCAATTATGTTCTGAAAGCGGCGCTGTTGCTCCAACTCCTCCTGCATCTGCCGGTGCTGCATCACGAGCTCCCGAGTCGAGAGGGCGCGCTTGCAGAGCAGCGAGAGACGGTCCAGGTTTACCGGTTTCGTGAGAAAGTCGTATGCGCCGTCCCGCATCGCTTGTACCGCTGTTTCGATGGTTCCGTGTCCGGTAAGAATGATGACCGGTACCGTGGGATAGGAGTTCACCACCCGTCGCAGGAGCTCCTCACCGGAAAGCCGAGGCATCCGGAGGTCCGCTATGACGAGGTCGATCTCCTCATTTTCTATGATCTCCAGCCCCTCCTGGCCGTCTACCGCAAGAAGCACATTGTACCCGTCGAGCTCCAGCGCTTTACCGAGGCCCTCCCGGATGTTCTTCTCGTCATCAACGATCAGGATGTTGAACTTCATGCTACTCCCCTTCCCAGCTGAGCAGATTGATCTCCCGCTGCGGCACCGGCAGCGAAATGGTGAAGGCGCTCCCCTTTCCCTCCTGGGAGCTCACCGATATATCCCCTCTATGTTCCTTCACCACCTTATACACCAGGGTGAGACCTATGCCGGATCCGTAGTCTCGGGTGGTGAAGTAGGGCTCGAAGATCTTCTCCAGTACATCTTCGGGCATTCCGACGCCGTTGTCACTTATGCGAATTACGACCTCGTCTCCTCGGTTTTCCGTTGCGACCCGCAGGGTACCCCCCTCGGGCATAGCGCTCATGGCGTTCTTAACGATGTTCATAAGCGCCTGCTTGAGGTACTTCTCGTCGAGTTCCACCGAAGGAAGCTCCTCCTCGAGTTCCTCTTCCACATCGATTCCGTTCTCCTCGAGCTCATACCGTACGAATCCAAGTAGCTCGCGCACCACTCGATTGAGATCACCATCCTGGAGCTCCACGTCCATTGGACGGACCGCGAAGAGAAAATCTACAACGATCTTGTTGAGTCGCTCTACCTCTTCGTTCACGACGTCGATATACTCCTGGAGCCGCGCCTCCTCGGCGTTCCCCTGCTTGAGAGACTTCTGAATGAGCTGCATATGGATGCCGATAGATCCGAGGGGGTTTTTTATCTCATGGGCCACCCCGGCAGCAAGAGTGGTGAGGGAGGCGAGGCTCTCCGCCCGGCGAAGGCGCGCCTCCTTTCCCTTCCGCTCGGTTACATCTTCCACCAGCAGGAAGTTTCCCTGAATACTCCCACCCCGAACGAGGGGCAGGACACTGCAGCTCAGGGTCCGGGGGCTTCCGCCGAGGTCCAGAGTGAACTCCTGGTCCTTTACGGACTCCTGATTGGTGAGAGCGTTGTGGACAAACTCGGCGATCTCCGGGTCGGCGATGACCTCCCAGAGGGGGTGCTCGTAGTTCTCCCCGGGGGCAATAGGCAGAAGCCGCGAGGCGGGTCGGTTCTGAAGCACCATATTGTGCTCCTCGTCGGTCACCAATACTCCGTCGGTCATGGAGTCGAGAACCGCCTCGAGCCGCTCGTTCTCGGCTGCAATATCCTGCAGGAGCGATCGTATCTGGTCGACATGTAGCTTGGAGAGTTTGCCGAGGGCTCGCTCAATAAATTTCCGCATGCATCAAACCACCGAACTCCTGGGATACCTCCTCCTGAGCGCGAGAAACAGCGACTCCGCCGTCGACTTAGGGCTCATGTTCCGGGTTTCCACCCGGGCCAGATGGTCCGCCACGATACGATCGAGCTCCGCGATAATTTCGGTGCTCTCTAGGGCGGCTGCTCGGCTTGTCGATGCGCTCTCGAGAAGCCGCTCTCGCAAGCTGCGGATCAGCTCCTCGCAGAAATAGCGAAAGACCCCTCGCGGGTCACCCTGTTTCATCGCCTCCAGGAGCTCCTGCATTCCCCGAGCACCGTCATCCCCGAGCTCGTGGAGCAGGTGGCTCACGATCGCCGCCATGGGAACCTCATAGTCGAAGGTGCTTCTGAGGAAGTAATTCCGCACCGAAGACTCAGGCTGCTCCTGGTCACGGAATATCCGTTCCATTACCCGACGCTCTTCCTCCGGGCTCCGTGGGGAAAACCGATAGTCACGAACCCGGGAGAGGATAGTCGCAATCATCGCCGAGCGACGACTGCTGGTTAAGATAAAGTACACATTCGGTGGAGGTTCTTCCAATGTTTTGAGAAGGGCGTTTCGACCACTCTCGTTCATCTGCTCGGCGTTTTCCAGGATGATTACCTTGTTTCGCCCGCCCCCGGAGAGGTGCGCCCAGGAGGATGCGTTACGCACATGGTACATGGCAATCGGGTCCGAGGGAATCGCGGAGACGACTCTGCCCGCCTTTTCCAGGAGCGCTCCGGTCTCCCTTTCGAGGCTCCCCTGCTTCGGCAGCTCTCGGGGCGGCTCGACGGCACGGAGCCCCTCCTCTATCTCGGTGAGCGAAGAGACGATCTTGGAGAGACGGTTTTCCTCTCCCTCCCAGAGAACGGGGTCGAAACGCCGGGTCAGCTTGCGCATCGCCCGGACGAAGAGGTACGCCCCCGGAGCGCTCCGCGTATCGAGAAGCACCCGCCGAGTAAGGGTGAGCTCTTGGAGAAAATACCTCGACCCGAGCATCAAGGTTTCCGCATGGGTTAGGAGACGTTGCTGGCTGCACTCTCCGCAGTCGCAGTTCCAGGGCGCCTCCTCTCGCTCGCAGGTAAGCGCCCGGGCGAGCTCGAGAGCCACGGTGAGCTTCCCCGTGTAGGCCGGGCCGGAGAGGAGCAGCGCCCGGGGAAGACTGCCGCTTCGAATGTCTGCGGTGAGCCGGGCGATAAGATCGCCGTGTCCGATAATGTTCTCAAACATTGCCGATCTGCCTCGAGAGGATTTCGGAAATGTAGGGAAAGAGGGGACTCAGGAAGTGGGCGAGCACGCTATCTTCGATGAGAAGGGCGGGATCGACAAAGGGTTGAATCTGTATAAGCAACAAGAGCATGAAGGTAACCACAAGCCCCTCGGCGATGCCGAGAAAGAATCCGAGGGCGTGATCGAGGCTGTCAAGGTGTATGCGCTCAATGAGCCGGTCGAGAGCGCTTTCAAATATCTTGACACCGAGATAGGTGAGCAGGAAGAGCCCGAGAAAGCTGATTACCTGGGACCAGGGAGAGGCGCCGATATAGCTGTCGAGATACTCCGCCACCACGCCGGAGAAGAGCACCGCCACGGCGATACCGAGGATTACCGAGGCCATGGACATGAGCTCCTTGACGAAACCGCGTATACCCGCCCGGATGGAGGTGAAGACAATGATTATGAGAAAGACAATGTCCACTCCGGCGAGATCGATACCCTGCATTAGCCTTCTTCCTCCTCGGAGAGCAGACCTTCTATCTCATCACTGATGCGCCTCGCCGGGTCCGCTCCGGCAAGGGTACGCAACGCTTCGACCGCCGCCTCATACCGCCCTCGGTCCGCCCAGAGCCCGAGAAGGGCGTCGACAACCGCTTCCGCCCCGGGGTCCTCCTCGCTGACCGCCACCACTCCTCCTGCCTCGGCGAAGTAGCTCGCGTTGCGAATCTGGTCCCCCCGGGAGGCTCTGGCGGAAAGGGGGATCACCACTGCGGGTGTTCGAGTTACCGCAGCCTCCCACAACGTACCCGCTCCCCCGCGACAGAGCAAGAGGTCCGCCCGGGCGAGTATGTCCCCGTACTCGGCGCCGAAAAAGGGACGGCTCACGTACCGTCGGGAGTCCTGCCTCGGGGCGGGGTGTTCCCCCCGCTGGTGCACCACCGTGAAGGCCTCGGTGAGCCGCTCCAACTGCGCGGAGACGATCTCGTTCAGTTGGCGCGCCCCGAGGGATCCGCCGACGACGAGCAGAAGCGGCCGATCCAAGTCCGCATCGAGCCAACGCGAGGCGTTTTCCCGCGAGCCCTCCCGGACCGCCCGACGAACCGGATTTCCCACGGCGAGCGCCCGAGCCCCCCGCGCCTCCATCGCCTCGGCAGTCTCAGCATAGCCGGTGAGGACGAGCCGAGAGGAGCGGGCGTTGAGTCGAGTCGCCAGCCCCGGGTCTAAGTCCGACTCGTGAGAAATCACCGGAATACCTAGGCTCCGCGCCGCAGCGACCGGCGGCACCGAGACGAAGCCGCCCTTGGAAAAGAGAAGCGCCGGGCGCTCCTTCGCGAGCAATCTCCGGGCCGCGAAGAATCCGCCGACAACCTTGAACAGGTCCGCGACGTTCCTGAGCGACGGATAGCGGCGCAGCTTCCCCGCCGGCACCGCCCGATAGGGAATACCCGCTGCTTCGACGATTTCGCGCTCCACACCTTTGGTTGAGCCGATCCAGAGAAAGCGATCATAGCCGCGGCTCCGCAGCTCTTCTATTATTGCCAGGGCGGGAAAGACGTGGCCTCCGGTGCCGCCCCCTGTAAATGCCACTATTGGATCCATAGATTGAAAGCTCGACAACGGTAAAGTATAGTCTTATACCATGCAGAGAGAGCCCGTTTCAAACTCGCCCCGTACCCTTGTTCTCTTACTCCTTCTCGCCCTGACGATTCTCTCCGCTCCGGCGGCGCAGGAGCGAGGTGAGGAGGAAACCGCCTTTTACACCGACCGGCCCACCTTTACCCTCGCCCCGGACACGCGGTTCACCGACACGCTCTCGGAACAGATTGCCGATCTCGATCCACGCCTCGGTATCGAGGCACGCTTCTACCTTCCGGTCCCCCCTGAAATACTCGAGCAATCCGACTTCGAGCTCGAGCTATACAACATTTTGCGCTCCGTCAGCACGATGGAAGGAATCGAGTACTACTCGGCCAGCCGTGATCGCATGCGCACCTTCTACCACGACTCCTACGCCGTTTCGGGGCCCGAGGGGGATGATCGCGTTTCCGATCCCCTTGTGTCGCGGATCCCGCGGGAGGAGAGGGTCTACGTCTTTCAGCGGGACAGCTCCTTTGGAAAGAACGTTCAGCAGCTCGACTACACCCACATAGAGGGAAACTTCCTCATTCGAATGGAAAACCTCACCACCATGTTCTACAACGGTTTCATTCCGTTGGTTGGTGACGGTAACCTGCTCACCTATCTCATCGTGGAGCCGCAGGAGGAGGGAATCGTCTTCTACGGCCATCTCGCCGTTAAGGTCGGGGCGCTCTTCGGAATGGAGGATCGAGCGCGAAACAGCTTCTACAACCGCATTAAGGCGCTCTACGACTGGTTTACCCAACGAATGGAAGAAGAGTTCCGGCTCTGACGGAGCGATCCCTTAGACGACCTCCGTTGCGCCGAAGCGGCGACTCCCGAGCCTATCGGCCTAAACTCTGAGTACGGTCTAACATTCCCCTAACAAATCCGGGAATTCTAACGAAACTCTAACAGAAACCTTACATCACTCTTACTAAGCAGCAGCACCTTTGGGCTCACGTTTACTATCACTATTTCGAATCCACGAAGGAGGATCGAACATGAAAAAGCTTATTGCTTTTCTTACTATCGTGATGCTCGCCGGTGCCGTTGCGTTTGCCGGTGGCCAGAGTGAGTCCGGTGAGGCAGCCGGTGCTGAGGAAGAGGGAGGAGCCTACGACTGGCTCATCGAGAGCGGCGACTTCGTTGAGGTCAACCCGCTCGAGGTCGAGGGCAACATTATCACCGCCGGTAGCTCCACGGTGTTTCCCGCCGCCGAGGTTCTTGCCGCCCGCTTCAATGATGAGGGGTACGGGGGAACGGTCACCGTCGACAGCATCGGCTCCGGTGGTGGCTACGAGCGGTTCGCCGCCGGCGAGTCCGACATTTCCAACGCAAGCCGTGCTATCCAGCAGAGCGAGGTCGACGCCGCCCGGGAAGCCGGCCGCGATCCGATCGAGTTTACCCTCGGCACCGACGCTCTCGCGGTCGTTGTCCACCCTGATAACGACTGGGTCTCCGACGCCACCTTTGACGAGCTCGCCGAGATTATGACGGCCGAGAATTGGAGTGACGTCAACTCCGACTGGCCGGATGAGCCGATTCAGCGGTTTATTCCCGGCACCGACAGCGGCACGTTCGACTACTTCGTCGAGGCGATCTTTGAAGAGGACGCCGAGCCTCTGCTCGCGGCACCGAACACGCAGCTCTCAGAGGATGACAACATTCTCGTCCAGGGCGTGGAGGGCAGCCCCTACGCGATCGGTTTCTTCGGCTACGCCTACTACGCCGAGGAGTCCGACCGGATGAAGATTCTCAGCATCGATGGTGTAGAAGCAAGCGGCGAAAACGTGGACAATGGAAGCTATCCCCTGGCTCGGCCGCTCTTTATGTACTCCGACCGGGAGATTATGCGATCCAAGCCGCAGGTCGCCGCCTTCCTCGCGTTCGCGATCAACAATGCTACCTCGGCGATGCAGGAGGTCGGCTACTTCGCCGCTTCCGACCGGGCTCTCGAGCGGTCGAGACAGAACTGGCTCGAAGCGATGGAGGGTGCGTACTAAACCGCCCCCTTTTGGATTAAGAGGCAACGGGGGAGAGGGCGGTCACGCCTTCTCCCCTTTTTTGAGAATTGAGAATTAGGAGGTATGGATGAGTAACCAGACGGAGAAATCCTCGGAGTTTGATTTCTCTCCGAAGAGACGACCAACGGAGAGCATAATCCGGGGCTTCCTCTTTGTGTGCGCCGCACTTTCGATTTTAACCACCGTCGGAATCGTCATCATCTTAACCAGGGAGTCCTTTCTTTTCTTCGGCGACCCGGAGGTCTCCCTCTGGGAGTTTTTTACCTCCACCGAGTGGCAGCCGGTTATCGGACGGTTTGGAGTTCTCCCGCTCATTAACTCGACCTTTATGACCAGCGCCATCGCTATGCTCGTGGCCACCCCCCTCGGGCTTATGGTGGCGATCTACCTGAGCGAGTACGCCTCCATCGATGTTCGCGGTTTTCTCAAGCCGATTCTCGAGGTGCTCGCGGGAATACCGACAGTCGTCTACGGCTACTTTGCGGTGACTTTTATGACGCCGCTTCTGCAGAGCATACTCGGTCGAGACATAGTTCAGATCTACAATACCGCCTCCGCCGGCATCGTCATGGGGATTCTCATTTTGCCTCTGGTGACCTCCATGACCGAGGACGCGCTAAGCGCGGTGCCGAGGAGCCTCCGCGAGGCTGCCTACGGCCTCGGAGCGACCAAAATGGAAGCGTCGATGCAGGTGGTTGTACCTGCGGCCTTCTCAGGTATAGCCGCGGCCTTTATCATCGGGCTCTCTCGGGCGGTTGGTGAGACGATGATCGTCGCCCTTGCCGCCGGTGCGGGCCCAAAGTTCACCTTCAACCCGTTTAAGGCGGCGGAGACGCTCACCGGCTACATCGTACGAATCAGCGGCGGCGACGTCAGCTACGACACCGTCGACTACAACAGCATCTTCGCCTTGGGGCTCATGCTCTTTCTCATTACCCTCGGACTCAACTTCATTAGTCGCCGGATTGTCGAACGGTACCGGGAGGTGTACGAATGAGTACGCTCACCAGTTTCACCGGCCAGGACCTCCGCCGGCATAAGGAGATAATGCGGAACCTCCAGCGCCGCCGACGCTCAGGCATCGTCTGGCAGCTCCTCTTTTACATTGCCACGGTGGTCGCGATCATCGCGCTGATCGTTATGTTGCTCAATATTTTCAATCGCGCCTTCGGCTATGTCCTAATTCAGAACGAAATCCAGCCGGAGCGACTGGCACCGGAGGGGGACCTGACGACGCTCTCCAACGGGGAGCTCATTTCCATTCTCGAGGAGAATCTCTCGAAGGGGCTTATCCGGCGCTTCAATCATGAGGAGCCACTGGACCAAAGGAGTCAGCTTCAGTTGATCGCCCTCGTAGAGCGCAGAGTAATAGAGCCGACCATAATCGAAGCTTTTTCGCTCCGAGAGTCCCTGTTCCACCGGGAGCTAGTACGAGAGGCGCTCCGGGAGGCTCGGGAGGAGAGCGGCGAAGCGGTAGAGCTCACCTTTCGCTCCTGGCTTACGCCGGAGTTCGTCGTAACTGCACAGAACCCGAAGCCGCAGTTCGCTGGAGTGCGCACGGCGATCCTCGGCTCCCTCTGGATGATCGTCATTACCGCCGCCTTCGCCTTTCCCGTAGGGGTCGCCGCAGCGATCTATCTGGAGGAGTACGCCAGGCAGAACAGGCTGAACCGACTCATCCAGGTTAACATTTACAATCTCTCGGGAGTCCCCTCCATTATCTACGGCCTTCTGGGTCTCGCCGTCTTTGTTCGCGCTTTAGGCCCCATAACAAGTGGCCTCGCCTTTGTAGGGGCCGATGCCACGGAGAACGGACGAACCATCATCTCCGCTGGCCTCACGCTCGCCCTTCTCATCCTTCCGATTATTATTATCAACTCCCAGGAGGCGATTCGGGCGGTGCCGCAATCCTTGCGGGACTCGAGCTACGCCGTGGGGGCCACGAAGTGGCAGACCATTCGCCACCACGTTTTGCCGGCCTCCTTCGATCGAATCCTCACGGGGACGATTCTCGCCATCTCCCGAGCCGTGGGAGAGACGGCGCCGTTGGTCGTAATCGGTGCATCGACGTTCATCTCCGTGGACCCCACGAGCATATTCTCGAAGTTTACAACCCTGCCAATCCAGATCTACCAGTGGTCTGCGAGACCTCAAGGAGCGTTTCGAAACGTAGCGGCCGCGGCGATTATCGTGCTTCTCATCCTGATGCTCACGATGAACGCCACGGCGATTATTATGCGCAACCGAATAGCAAAGAAAAGGAGAGCGTAATCGTGTCAGACCCGACGACTACCGTTAGCAAGACAACCAACGACCAGGGCGCTCCCCTGGCGATGCATACGAGGAACCTCGACTTCTTCTACGGCGACTTTCAGGCGCTTTACGATGTGAGTCTCGATTTCCAGCAACACAGGGTGACCGCACTGATCGGCCCCTCGGGATGCGGAAAGAGCACCCTCCTTCGCTGCCTCAACCGGATGAACGACCTCATACCGGGAATTCGGGCGGAGGGGAATGTCTTCTTTCACGGCAAAAACATTTACGATCGGGACGTGGACCCCGTGGAGATCCGCCGCCGAGTCGGGATGGTGTTCCAGAAGCCGAATCCCTTTCCGAAGACGGTCTATGAGAACATCGCCTGGGGAGCGCGCATTAACGGCTACTCCGGAGATTTCGATGAGCTCGTTGAGACGAGCCTCAAACGGACCGCCCTCTGGAACGAGGTAAAGGACAAGCTCAAGCAGAACGCCTTGAGCCTCTCAGGCGGGCAGCAGCAGCGACTCTGCATCGCCCGGGCGATCGCGGTCGAGCCGGACGTCATTCTTATGGACGAGCCGACCTCCGCCCTCGACCCGATTTCGACGGCGAAGATCGAAGACCTCATGGACGAGCTGAAACAGCGCTTTACGATCATTATAGTTACGCATAACATGCAGCAAGCCGGTCGCGTCTCCGACCAGACCGCCTTCTTCCTAAACGGCTACATCGTCGAAGCCGGGGAGACAAAGGAGATCTTCTTCAACCCGAAGGAAGAGCGGACCGAAGCGTACATTTCCGGCCGCTTCGGTTGATTCCTGGCGGAGCAAAAAGGAGCTTAGAAATGGATCAGACACGACATCATTTTACCCAGTCCCTACAGGAGATGTACCAGAGCATCCTGCGAATGGGCACCCTCGTAGAGGAAGCGCTGCGGAAAGCGCTCACTTCCGTATCCACGCTGGACTACACCCTGGCGGATCAGGTGATAACCGACGACAAGCGGATCGATCAGGCACAGCTTGACGTAGAGGACGCCTGCGCCAAGCTCATAGCCACGGAGCAGCCGGTGGCAACCAATCTGCGAGAGATTCTGGTAGCCATAAAGATCGCCTCCGATCTGGAACGTATCGGCGATCACGCCCGGCACCTCGCCCGCTCCCTAGACACCTTCGCCCATGACGCCTTTCAGGAGGTGGTACCCTCCATGGAGAAGATGACCGAGCGCGGCATATCGATGCTCCACGACTCCCTCACCGCCTTCGTCGAGCAGGACCCGAACAAGGCGCGAACCGTCGCGGAGCGAGACGATGAGATTGATGCGATGCATCGTGCTCTCTATCAGAAGATCGTCGGCCTTATGAAGCATGAGCCGGAGCTCATAGAAGACGCCACACGGCTGCTCTTTCTCAACCGCTTTCTCGAACGTCTCGGTGACCACGTCACCAACGTCTGTGAGTGGATCATCTACGCGAAGACGAGCGAGCACGTGGAGCTCAATGAGTAGTCATGGCACACGAGCATGTCCTTGTCGTCGACGACGAAACCGATATCCTGGAATTGATCCGGTACAATCTCCAAAAGGAGGGGTATCGGGTCACTACCGTCAAGACTGGGGAGGAGGGACTCAAACTCACCCGGGAGCTTGAGCCCGATGTTCTCGTCCTGGATCTCATGCTCCCCGGCCTCGATGGCCTTACGGTCTGCAACCGGCTCAAACGGGAGGAATCGACCCGCTCCATACCCGTGATTATGCTCACCGCGAAAGCGGAGGACGCCGATATCGTTACCGGTCTGGAGCTCGGGGCGGACGACTACGTTACTAAGCCCTTTAGCCCCAAGGTGCTCACCGCGCGGATTCGGGCGGTGCTGCGCCGAACCGGAGAGAGCGAGACGCTCCTCAAGGAGAACCTCATCACCGTCCATGGGATCACCATAGATTCCTCCCGGCACGAGGTTTCCTACAAAGGGAAAGAGATACCGCTCTCCCCGACGGAGTTTGCCATATTGGAGCATCTCGCCCGTAATCCCGGGTGGGTCTTTTCGCGGGCTCGAATAATCGACGCCGTTAAGGGCAAGGACTACCCGGTAACAGAACGGTCGGTGGACGTACAGATCCTCGGGCTGCGCAAAAAGCTCGGAGAGATGGGAGACGCTATCGAAACGGTCCGCGGCGTGGGCTACCGAATGAAGTCGATCACTTAGAGGTTATGGATGGCCCGGAGAAAGACGATTCTCGACCAGATCTATCCGGTCTTTCTCACAACGCTCCTCGTAGTCGTCGCCCTTTCGATCTTCATTACCTACCGCGTCTTCCGCGGTTTTCAAAGCGAGGCGTTTGAAGCGCAGCTCCGTCAGAAAAGCGAGCTCTTGGGACTCCTCTTCTCCGCGGAAATCCTCGAAAACGACGTCGAACTGGAGACGCTTCTTTCGAGCCTTCAGAGTACTCAGAATATGACGGTCCGGCTCTACGGGCCGGATGGCCAGATCTTGCCTGCAACCGGAGAGCCCCTCCCTCCTCCACCGGAGAGCGTCGTGAGGAGTCTCCTAGGAGCGGGCGCCCCGACCCAACGCGCCCTTCGTGACCGCACGGGAACCGTTCACGTCCTCGAACCGATACCGGGAAGGAGCGGCCCATACCTTCTGGCGGCCAGCCGCTCGGAGCGACCGATAATCGAGGCGTCGGGCGGCCTCATATCGACGCTGGTGCTTTCGGGTTTTGTTATGCTGCTTTCGACCTCCGTTCTCCTTGCGCACCTGGTCAACCGACTCAAGCGCCCTCTAGAGACCCTTCAGCGCGCCGCTTCCGCCTACGCAAAGGGAGATCTGGACCACCGTTTTCAGATATCTCGCCCCCAGGAGATGGCGTTGCTCGCGGAAACGATGAACGGCATGGCGGAGCAACTGACCTCCCGAATTCGCGCGATCAGCAGCCAGAGAAATCAGCTCGAGGCGATGCTCTCAGGCATGGTGGAAGGAGTTATTCTGGTCGGAGGGGACGGCCGAATTCGAACCATTAACGAGGCTGCCTGCGAGCTCTTCTCCGTCTCCGAGGCAGAGGCGGTGGGACAGCCTGTTCTGGCGGCTCTGCGCAACAGTGAGCTCTACGACTTTTACCAGAGCGCCATGACATCCGACGGCGCCACCGAAGGGGGCATACAGGTCTACCACGAGTCGAACCGCTTCCTGCAGGCCCACGGTACCCTCCTCACCGGAGAAGGAAATGACAAGGATGTCCTGATCGTCCTCAACGACATAACCAGAATCAAGCGCCTCGAGACGATTCGGCAGGAGTTCGTGGCAAACGTCTCACATGAGCTCAAGACGCCCATAACTTCGATCCTCGGCTTCGTGGAAACCTTGCAGGATGGAGCGATCGAGGAGCCCTACGAGGCACGAACCTTTCTCGACATAATCGCCAACCACACCCGGAGGCTCAACACGATAATCGACGATCTGCTACAGCTCGCCCGGCTCGAGCAGTCGGAAGAGGAGTTGCCCGCCGAAAGCGTTGATATTCGTGAGCTGGTCGGCCGTGCCGTAGAGGCGTATAGTTACGCCGCGCGGCAGAAGGGAATCACGATCGAGGTTGAACTGGACCCGCTCATAGAGCGGCTCGAAGGAAACAGGAACCTCCTGGAGCGGGCGCTGACAAACCTTATCGACAACGCGATCAAATACAGTCCCTCCAAGACGAGAGTGGTGGTCCGAACGGAGTCGAAGCACGCTGCCTACGGACGGCAGAGCTGCGCTATCAGCGTCACCGATCAGGGTCCCGGAATCCCTCCGATAGAACAGGCTCGGGTTTTCGAGCGCTTCTATCGGTTAGACAAGACCCGCAGCAGGGAGCTCGGGGGTACGGGTCTCGGCCTCGCCATTGTGAAGCACGTTGCCCTAATCCACGGCGGCACCGTCGACCTGGAGAGCGAACGGGGCGAGGGCAGTACCTTCATCGTCGAAATACCCCGGAAGGTGCGTGAGGAGCTCCTAGAGAGCCCTGAGGAAGAGCTGCAAGGCGCCGATTACGGCGCCAAGGATCGCCCCGAAAACGTTAATCCACTTTAGGTGACGGGCGATTACCTGCATGAGCAGCCGTTCGACTTCCTGCACATCCAGGGAGTTGATTCGCTGTACCACCATCTGTCGAAGATCAAAGGTCTCCAGAGCGCGGGGAAGAAAGGTTTCGATAGTCTCCGTGACGAGTTCCGCCAGACGCCGATCACTGGCAGCCTTCTGCTCCGGCTCCTCGAGCCTCAGGAGACGACTCACTAGGCCGGCACCGCCTTCGAAGGCGCGATGGAGGATGCGCGTTAGCTGAACCTCCAGACGCCTCCGCCGCTCCTGCTGTTGCACCCAGGATGCGAGGAAGAGCACCGTTCCGTTCTCCAGCTCTTGGCGATTTCTTGCGGTGAGCAGCTGTAGTAGCTCAGTCACCGTGGTCTGTGGACCGAGGTGGAGGCGCTCTCCCAGGCGATGTAGGGCCGCACCCCCCTCCTCCAGCCGGCGTCCACCGTACCGCACCGTCGAAGCGAGGAGTGCGGGAATATCGAGATGAAATCGGTGCGCGAGCTCCTCGAAAGAGGTGTCCGCCAAGTCGTTGAGAAAGCGTATCCCCGCACTCAGTAGCTGTTCCCGCACGGCGTCGGAGTAAATCGCGGCGGCAAGCTCCTCCACCAGGCGATTAATGATCACCGGCATACGTTCCTGCAGCTGCCGCTCATACTGGGCGGCGCTCACCAGGAGACGCTGCATCAGATTCATCTGGTTAATGACCATTCGGACGATCCGTCGGCCGTAGACCTCGAGGACTCGCCCTATCTCCGGCGTACGCATCCCCTCCACCAATCTGTCCACCAGCGGCTCGTAGAGACCGTTCATCCGTTGGGCGACAAAATCCACGCTCCCCTCGGGAAGGATCTCTCGCGGTGCCTTCTTGCCGAGATCCAAACTCTCCCAGAGGTCTTCCGCCAGCCTGGCGGATCTATCAGGATCCTGGAGAAGGCGCCCGAACCGAGATGCCCCGGTTCGCAACGGCACACCATCCGGCAGGCCGAGGCTCGCCAGGTTACGCTTCTCTCCCCAGTCGAGCACCGAACCGGTGATCTGGCGGAGCCCTTCTTCGGTCCTCGGATTCTCACCCAGCGCCCTAAGCGCCTCTCGCAGAAGGGCTCCCGCAGCTCCCACCCAGAACGGCTCGTTTCCCTCCTCCGTTGTCGACCGGAGCCGGTCCGTGCGTTTCGAAATCTCCGCTTCGAGACGCACCTGAAACGCCGCTCCCCGCAGATGTCTTCCCACTGCCTCCTGCGTCAGGAGCTGCTCGGAAACCATATCGGCAATACTCTCGGCGAGTCGCCCCCGCTGCCGTGGAATGATTCCCGGGGTAAAGGGAAGTCGGACTCCCAAGATCCGTACTTCCTTGAAGGGGCGAAAGAGCATACGAATAGCGACGGCGTTCGTTAGAAAGCCGATAATCGCTCCGAGTAGAACAGGGATAAGGAGAATCGCGATCCGTTGTAACTCAACGCTCATAGAAGGTAGCTGCGTTGTCCGCCCGATCCCGGGAAACAAAGAGCTTCAGGTGGGCACCGAATACCCAACCGGTGGCAACCTCTCCTTTGAGGAGATACCAGTGCTCTTCTCTCCCTTTCACGTTCGCACGATGATTGGTCTGAGACTCTACCACGAGGACGCTGCCCTGCCTGTCATATCCAACCACGGCTGACTGGAGGTCCGGCTCCTCGAAGAGCCGGACGTAGGGCTCATCCACCACGGCCCATTCTGGTCCCGCTGAGAGAATCGGGGTCTGCGGCAGAGAGAGGGACTCCCGATTCTCTCCGCCGCCGCCGCAACCGGCAAGCGCCAACAGCGCCGGAAGCAGCGCCAGGAGCTGCGGTCTCGGACTCCGAACAGATTCCATTACAACGTTCAGGAACCCTCGGGCCCGCCCGATCTTCGTGAGGACTCCGTAAGGGGGCCCCTGGGAGTTACATCCGTTTGAGCTCTTCGACTTCATCCCGTAGTACCGCCGCTTGCTCGAACTCCAGGTTCTTCGCGTGCTCGAGCATCTCCTGCTCGAGCTTCCGAATGAGCTTCTTTCGCTCCGAGGGGACGAGAATGTTGTAGCTTCCCTTGATGATCTCAATGCTGCGCTTCTCATCCTCCCGTTTCTCTTCCTTCTGCCGTATCAGAATATCGTGCACAGCCTTACGCACCGACCTGGGCGTAATTCCGTGCTTCTCGTTGTACTCGAGCTGGATCGCCCGACGTCGCTCAGTCTCATCGATCGCCGCAGCCATCGCCTCGGAGATCCGGTCGGCGTACATGATCACCTTGCCGTTGACGTTTCTCGCCGCCCGGCCAATCGTTTGGATCAAAGAGGTCGCGGAGCGGAGAAACCCGATCTTGTCCGCGTCGAGTATTCCGATCAGAGAGACCTCCGGAAGATCGAGCCCCTCCCGTAATAGGTTAATACCAACAAGGACGTCAAAGACACCTCCCCTGAGGTCTCGCAGGAGCTCCACCCGTTCAATGGTCTCTATCTCCGAGTGCAAGTAGCGAACTCTGAGTCCCATGTTGCTCAAATAGTCGGTGAGATCCTCGGCCATTTTCTTGGTTAGGGTAGTAACCAAGACGCGCTCATCCTGCTTGATGCGCTCCCGTATCTCGTCGTAGAGATCATCGATCTGCCCGGAGGTGGGACGCACGACGATCTCGGGGTCTACCAGTCCCGTGGGCCGAATAATCTGCTCTACGATCTGGGCGCTCTTTGCGCCCTCTTCATTCGAAGGAGTGGCGGAAACAAAGATGCACTGGTCGATTAGCCCCTCGAACTCCTCATAGACCAGTGGGCGGTTGTCGAGGGCCGAGGGCAGTCGGAAGCCGTAGTCGACGAGAGACTCCTTCCGGGAGCGATCCCCGGCGTACATCCCCCGGACCTGCGGTACGGTGACATGGGACTCGTCGATAAACATGAGGTACTCTTCCGGAAAGTAGTCGAGGAGGACCGCCGGGCGCTCGCCCGCCGCTCTGCCGCTCAGGTGGCGGGAGTAGTTTTCGATTCCCGAGCAGTAGCCCATCTCTTCCATCATCTCCAGGTCATACTCGGTACGGCTCTTGAGCCGCTGTGCCTCTACGAGCTTGTTCCGTTCTAGGAGCTCCTCGTACCGACGGTCGAGCTCCTCCCTGATTCCCTCGAGGGCGGGGAGCATTTGATTCTCCGGCATGACAAAGTGCTTGGCGGGATAGACGAAGAGCACCGAGAGCTCCTCCCGTACCGTTCCGTTTAGCGGATCGATCGCCTTTATCGAGGCGACTTCGTCGAAGTCGAACTCGACCCGATACGCTTCCTCCAAATAGGCGGGGAAGAGCTCCATCACATCTCCCTTGATTCGAAACCGGCCCCGCTGGAGAATGTCGTCGTTTCGCTCGTACTGTAGGCTGATAAGTTTTCGGCGGACGTCGGCGATATCCATCGTGGCGCCCCTGTCGAAGCGTACCCGCATATCCCGGTACTCCCGAGGTGAACCTAGTCCGTAGATACAGGAGACAGTGGCCACGACGATTACGTCTCGCCGTTCGAGGAGACTCGTCGTGGCCGAGAGCCGTAACCGGTCTATCTCGTCGTTTATGGAGGCGTCCTTCTCGATGTAGAGATCCCGACTCGCCACATACGCCTCCGGCTGGTAGTAGTCGTAGTAGGAGACGAAGTACTCAACGGCGTTCTCAGGGAAGAAGGACTTGAACTCCCGATAGAGCTGGGCCGCCAGGGTCTTGTTGTGCGAGATCACCAGGGTAGGCAGTTGTACCTTCTCGATGATCTTTGCCATGGTGAAGGTCTTGCCCGAGCCGGTTACTCCCTTGAGCGTCTGATACCGGTGCCCTTCCTCGAGCCCTTTCGATAGAAGCTCGATCGCCCGTCCCTGGTCCCCGGCGGGCTCATACTCCGATGCTATCCTGAACTCTCCCACCGGCTAATCCCACTCCAGCTGCTCGGGGCGATCGGAGAGGGTCACCTCCGTGGTTCGGCGGTTTCCGTTTCGGATGTACTCCACCTCCACGGTGTCTCCCGGTCTGTTGTCCTCCAGGGCCTCGTATAGATTGGCGATCGACTCGACTCGTTGATCGTCAACGGCGACGATTATGTCTCCCCCAAGATAGATCACCGTTCCGCCGTACCGCACCGCCTGTCGCTCGCTTCCCCCTCGTAAGCCCGCCTCTTCGGCGTTCCCGCCGGAAATGACCTCGGAGACAAGGATACCCTCGGAAACCGGAAGGTCGGCGTACTCCACCAGCTGAGGAAAGAGCGCCCGGGGAACAATCTCGATCCACCCCCGACGGACGTATCCGAACTCCAGCAGATCCGGCACCACCCGTCTCGCCGTGTCCACGGGGACGGCAAAGCCTATTCCCACGCTTCCACCAGTAGGGGAGTAAATCATGGTGTTGATCCCGATCATCCGTCCCCGGGAGTCCAAAAGGGGTCCCCCGGAGTTGCCGGGGTTAATGGAAGCGTCGGTCTGGATCATATCTTGAATCACCAGGTCGTTCCGTGCACGCAAGGGACGCCCGAGGCCGGAGATAATGCCGGTGGTGAGGGTCCGATCAAGGCCAAAGGGGTTTCCAATTGCAAGCACCTTCTGGCCCACCTGCAAGCTCTCGCTCTCTCCCATGGGTATTACGGTCAGCTCCCGATCCTTCGGATCGAACTGAATAACCGCCAGGTCATTCTCCGGATCCGTACCGATTACGCGTCCCTCGATTCGACGCTCATCGGCGAGAGTTACGAAGACCTTTACCGCCTTTTCCACTACGTGTTGGTTTGTGAGAACGTACCCGCGCCGGTCGATAATCGAACCGGAGCCGGTGCTTCCCTGCCGAGGCACCGGTTCCAGAAACCAGTTGTACGCCACGGTCTCGGTGGTGATGTTCACGACACCTTCGTTCAGATCCTGATAGACCTGGATATTCTCCGTCTCATCCGGCCCAAGGGCTCCGGTAGAAGCGGGAATCACCATCGCGTCCAGCTCACCCGCTGTGACCTGCTCCGGGTCGGAACCGGATAGTTCGATGTCGAGAAAAACAAGGAGAAGCAGAACCCCCAGAACCGCTCCCAGGGCTGAGCCGATCAGGGTAGTAAGAAGTGTTCGCGAGTTAGCCATTACCGAGAGTTACTATACCGCAGAACCGGTCCGTGCGTCGATTAGTCAGCCGAGCTGGAGGATCTTCTCCAGGTTACCCTGGGTCCGCAGGCGAAGAGCGAAGCGCAGCTCCTCCTCGCCGATCCGTTCTTTGCCGGAGAGGTCCGCCACGGTGCGGGCAACGCGCAAAACCCCGTGCTGCCCCCGTAGGGAGAGACCCGTCTGCCTGCACTTCTCCGAGAGAAGAGTGCTCAGAGGAGCCGACAGCGCGGCGAACCGCCCGAGCTCCGCCGGGGGCAACTCCCCGTTACGTTCGAATTGGAGATCTCGGTAGCGGTGGCGCTGCCGAGCTACCGCTTCGCCTACTTTCTTCCGAATCACTTCGGTCTCCCAACGAATCGGATCCGCCGATAGCTGTTGCCACGGTTCCTCCTCGTTACCTTCCGACGAGGGGAGAAAGGCGCGAATCTCTATTCGGTCCAGGAGCGCTTCCCCCAAACGGCGCCAGTATCGAGCTACCTCCGAGGCGAGGCAGGAGCAGCGATGATGGTCGCTTCCCAAGCCTCCGCAGGGGCAGAGGTTCGATGTCATGAGAAGGGTAAATCGGGCGGGATACCAGGTTTGATACTCCGCTCGCACGATCCGCACGACCCCGCTCTCCAGTGGTTCCCGTAGGCCCTGAAGCACCGCCCCACCGAACTCGAGGACTTCATCGAGGATGAGCAGTCCTCCGTGGGCTAGGGAGATCTCACCAGGAAGTCCGGAACCTCCTCCCCCGACCAACCCCTCCAAGCTCGCCGACTGATGCGGCGCCCGGGCGGGGGGATGAAAGAGCGCCTCCGTGCTCGGCTGAACCAGGGAGTGAATAGCCGTCGCTTCCAGGCTTCGCTCTCGGGAAAGGGGCGGAGCCAGCGCTGGTGCTCGCTGGGCAATCATGCTCTTTCCCGTTCCTGGTGGGCCGAGTAGAAGGGCGTGGTGGCCGCCCGCGACGGCTGCCATCACGGCCCGTTTCGCCCACAACTGCCCGCGGACCTCACGAAAATCTAGCTCACCTGGCGCTGCTATTGAACCGTGAGGGACGGGCACGGCGAAGGGAGCGGGCCCGTCGGCATGGGTCAAGCGACCGGCTCTGCTCTCCTTCGGTGCGGTCCCGGGGGCACCTACCGCTCTCAGAAACGGTTGTGGCCCCTGCCAGGGAAGCTCGGCCACAAAGAGCTCCCGGAGGGAGCCGAGGGGAACGGCGCGGATCTCGGTAAAGAAGGAGGCTTCCTCGAGGTTGCCTCGGGGCAGTATCACGTGGGTGAGGCGGTTGCGGCGGGCCGAGAGGAGCGCCGTGAGGATCCCGGATACGGGGAGGACCGAGCCGTCGAGGCGAAGCTCGCCCATGACCAGGAGGTCCGGGGGAAGCGGGACGTCCAGTTGTCCGGAGGCGTCCAGTATCGCCACGGCAACTGCGAGGTCGAAGGCGGCGCCGCGTTTTCTAACGGCGGCGGGAGAGAGGTTAATGAGCATTCTGTCCGCGGGAACGTCGAAACCGCTATGACGAATGGCCGCCCGAACACGCTCTCGGGATTCCTTTACTTCCCCCGCCGGTAGGCCGACGATCTCGGTCATCGGTATTCCGCGGCGAATCTCGACCTCAACGGAAACCAAGTGTCCCTCAAAACCGAGGGGAGAGTGGCAGTAGATCATGTATACGGTGTACGGTGGATCGTGCCTGCCGCTTCAGCGAAGAAGACTAAAGTGCTTCAGCCTCTCGTATGGCGAGTTGCACGAGCTCGTCGCACCGCTCGTTTAGCTCGACCCCGGCGTGTCCCTCCACCCAATGCCAGGATACGGTAAGCTCCTCATTGAGACTATCCACGGCTTGCCAGAGATCCTTGTTCTTTACGGGCTTCTTGCCGGCGGTTTTCCAACCATTACGTTTCCATCGGAGTATCCAGTCGGTAATCCCGGTTCGCACGTACTGTGAGTCGGTGTAGATCCGAAGGCGGTCGAGGGAGCCATTGAGTTCTTTCGCTCTTAGGAGCGCCTCGATTACCGCCGTGAGTTCCATCCGGTTGTTGGTGGTCTCGGGGTCGTAGCCGTACCGCTCCTCATAACTCCCGTCGAAACTGAGCACGTACGCCCACCCGCCGGGGCCCGGGTTGCCGTGACAACCTCCATCGGTGTAGCAGGTAACATCCATGGCGAGATTCTACCGATTCCCGGCGGCGTTGATAAAGCGCGTGACGAGGTTCTCGATGCTCGGAATCTGGATGTCGTAGCCGACCATGAGGTAGGCATCGGTGTCGTTGTACCGCGCGGGAATGAAGAAGGTCTGCTGGACGCCGCTCACCTCTCCCTGACGTATGATAGTGGCGAAGTCGACGAAACGGTTGAGGGGCAGACGAGTCTGGAGTACCATCCTGCGGAGAAGAACCTCCCGAGCGAGGTTAGACTCATCGTCGAGATTGAGTGCTTCGCGCCAGGGATCCTCGAGACCCAGGGTCACGCCGGCTCTAAAGCCTCCCTCAGCGTGCTGCAGGAGCGCGCAGGTACGGGCCCGCCAGGTACGGGTAAGTTCGATAAGGGTCCTGTAGAGTCGCCCGGTAGTATCGCCCCTTCTTCTCAAGAACCGATCGAGATCGAATCCACGCCTGGTGAAGGCGTCGTGGATCTTTCTGGCTCCCATGGGAGAGGGGCCGGCGGCCTCCTCCTGCACCGCCCCTTCCCCATCTTCCTCCTCGTCCACGAAGAGGGCATCGATGCCGCCAAAGAGCTGACTGACGCCGACGGAGTCGGAGTATTTGTGAAGCACGTCATTGACCAAGCCGCGAAAGCGACGATCAAGAGCGGCGCGGTCCTGGGCGTGAGTGTACGCAGCGCTCTCAATCTCCGCGAGCCCCTCTTCTTCTCGTATAATGGTGGTCTGCGAGAACAGCACCTCGAGAAGGTCTTCGTAACCCATCAGCTCGTATGCGTTACTCGGCGTCCCGGGTTCGATACGAACATACTCGAGGCCACGGATGGTTTCGACCTCGGGCTTTCGCTCGGGCTGCTCAGCCTTCGGCATACCCGGCGATGGCATCGAGCTCGCCGCAGCGGCGGAGAACCGCTCACCAAAGGAAAAGCCGGAGAAGAAGATGGACCCGGGCCTGTGTTGAGCCGGCTCTACTTCTGCTTCCTCCAGTTCCCCGGGCTCTTCGGGCTCTTCGAGATACTCGGCGACCTCTTCGACCTCTTCCTCTGGTAGCAGCTCGGGCGTTTCCAGCTCCAATTCCTCTTCGGTGGGTAGGATCTCCTCCATTTCCCCGGCCTCTTCCAAGGCACCGAGTTCTTCGACCTCTTGCACCTGCTCTGCTTCTTCTACCTCCGTAGGCTCCTCGAGTTCCTCTGAAACGTCTTCCGGAAGCTCGGCGATTTCTTCGAGCTCCTCGGACTCCTCCTCGCCAACTCCGCCAACTTCTTCGAGGTCCTCTTCTGCCTGCTCTTCTTGTGGAGCGCTCTCACTTTCCTCCGTCGCCTCAAGCGGAGTCATCTCTCCAAACGTTTCGGGTTTGCCGACTTCAAACGGGACCGCCTGGGCCGTCTCCGCCAACTCTTCTTCCTGTCGCTCTAACGGAGTAGTCAAGGGAGCTTCTGGAGCATGCACGTCTCCGAACATCTCCGTCTCTACGTCGAGGCTCTCAAGCTCCGCCTGGGACCCACGCTCTTCAACCTCCTCGAGTTCCTCTTGAGCTTCTTCCTCTTCCG
>JBKHED010000010.1:0-51050 GCA_046540995.1 Spirochaetaceae bacterium
GCCGCGACAAACCTCGGGGGCCCCGAGATGAGTCAGGGCCCCTTCGGCTCCAGCTCTTTCTTGCCCGGGCCGGAGTCGCTTCCAGGCGGAGGTGTGAGGAGATTATAGCCTCCGGCCGGGTACAGGTGAACGGTGAGGTAGTGCAGCGGCAGGGAGTCACGGTCGACCCCGAGACCGACGAGGTGCGTCTCGACGGCAAGCCGATCCGGCAGGCGCGCAACTACGTCTACTTCGCTCTCAACAAGCCCCCCGGCTACCTCACCAGCAACAAGGATCCCGAGGGTCGCTCCCTGGCGATAGAGCTCATCCGCGAGGCGTACTCCGGCAGACTCTTCTCCGTGGGAAGACTCGATTTTCTATCCAGTGGGTTGATCTTCTTTACGAACGACGGTAGATTTGCCGACCGTGTCGCCCATCCTTCGTCGCGGATTGAGAAAGAGTATCTCGTCGAGACGAAACGCCCAATCCCGAGAGAGCTCCTCGAGCAATGGCGAAGCGGTATCGAAATCGAGGGTGAGCGGTATCATCTCAAGAGTTACACATTCAAGGGCCCAAGGCGGGTTCAGCTGGTTCTCGAAGAAGGTAAGAACCGGGAGATCCGCAATGTCCTTCACGCCCACAATATTCCGACCAAACGGGTTCACCGAGTCCGAATCGGACGCGTCACCCTGGGAGACCTCGGCCCGGGAGCATTTAGAAAGCTCACCAAGGCGGAAGTGGAAGGGCTCCTCGATGAGAGAAGGAGGAATTGACATGGTGGTAGCCATTGACGGCCCTGCGGGAACCGGAAAAAGCACCGTTGCCCAGCGGGTGGCGGAAGAGACCGGCTTTCTCTACCTCAACTCCGGAAAGTTCTACCGAGCCATAACCTACAAAGCGCTCAAACAGGGAAAGCGGAAGGAAAACCGGCACGCTCTGATCGCCACGGCGGCGGACATTACCATAGACGTAACCAAGGATGCCTTTTTCGTCGACGGCGTCCAGCTCGACCGGGAGCTACACAGCGAGGAGATCGATACCAATGTCGCCGAGGTCTCTTCGATCCCTGAGGTCCGGATCTCCGTGAACAGCCGGATAAAGAAGCTCGCCCAGGAGCACGACCTCGTCGTTGAGGGGAGGGACATGCAGACCACCGTATTTCCGAATGCGGAGGTCAAGGTCTTTTTGGACGCCGACGTCAAAGCTCGGGCCCGTCGCCGGTATGAGCAGAACAAATCCGAGGGCGACCTAAAGGATATTGAGGCTGCCATTCGCCGCCGAGACGAAATCGATCAGAACAAGCAGATGGGTAAGCTCGCCAGGGCCGAGGACGCACTCTACGTCGACACCACGGACTTGACCATAGAAGAAGTATGTGAGACAGTGATAGCTACTATTCAGAAGAAAAGAAAAATAGCAGGAGTTGTCGAATAGGAATGGGAGACAAGGATACGCATAACGCCGAGTCCGTGGCCAGTGATCTGCAAAAGGAGTTGCAAGATGAGTTCCTGAAGCAGCTTGACGAGCTGGAAGAAGGTCAGATCGTCGAAGGCACCGTAGTACAAGTGGGACAGGATGAGGTTTTCGTCGATATCGGCTACAAGGCGGAAGGCCGAATTAAGCTGGCTGAGTTCGAAGAACCACCTCAGGTCGGAGACAACGTACAGGTAGTCCTCCTTCGTCGGGATATTCGCAACGGCGGAGTTCCGGTGTCGAAACGAAAGGCGGATGAGAAACTCTTCTGGCGAGAGCTGAAGCAGGCATTTCAGGACAGGACCCCCGTGGAGGGCACCGTAGCCCGAGATATCAAGGGGGGATTCGAGGTCCGACTACCCGGCGAAATCCGGGGATTCAACCCGATCTCGAAAATGGACGTTCGCCGGATCGAGAAACCGGAAGAGTACGTCGGCCTCAAGTCGAAGTTTTACGTCGAGCGCCTCTACAGCGACAATCGGGTAAACATCATTCTCTCTCGTCGCGCTTGGCTCGAGGAAGAGATCGAGAAGAACCGCCAGCGCTTCTTCGAAAACGTCGACATCGGTGACGAGGTCGAGGGCATCGTGAAGAGCTTCACCTCCTTCGGCGCCTTCATCGATCTCGGCGGTTTCGACGGCCTGCTTCACATTAACGACATGAGCTGGGGTCACGTGACCCGACCGAAGGACTACGTCAAGAAAGGGGAGCAGGTACGCCTCAAGGTCATCAAGATGGATCCGGAAGAGAAGAAGATCAATCTCTCCCTCCGACACATGACAGAGGATCCCTGGGAAAGCTTCGAGGACCACTTTGCGGTGGAACAGGTTGTCCAGGGAACGGTTACCAAGCTCACGGACTTCGGCGCCTTCATCGAACTGGCGGAGGGAATCGAGGGGCTCGCCCACATTTCCGAGATGTCCTGGATTAAGCGCGTAAATCACCCAAGCGAGGTGGTCAACGTTGGGGACAAGGTGGAGGCGATGATCCTGGACTATAACATCCAGGAGGGCAAAGTCTCCCTCGGTCTCAAGCAGGTTATGCCCAACCCGTGGGACGAGATCGACGAGAAATACCCGGTCGGCATGCGCCTCAAGAAGCCGATTAAGAAGATCACCAATACCGGTGCCTTCGTCGAGCTGGAAGAGGGAATCGACGGATTTCTCCATGTGGATGATCTCTCTTGGACCAAGCGGTACAAGAATCCCGGCGCGGTTCTCACCGAGGGCGAAGAGGTGGAGTGCGTGGTTATTATGAGCGATCCCGAGAACCACAACGTTCGCCTCGGCGTAAAGCAGCTCGAAGATGACCCGTGGCAGCAGCTACGGGCTGCGTACCCGAACGGTAGCATTATCGATGGCGAGATCACCAACATTACGGACTTCGGTCTCTTTGTCCGCGTTCAGGGCGGCATCGAGGGACTTATCAACAAGGCCAATCTGAGCGAACGGAACGAGCCCTTCGAGCAGGCGGTACAGAAATACAACGTTGGTGACAAGATCCGCGCGGTTGTGACGGAAGTGAGTCCCCAGCGACAGCGACTCTCCCTCTCGGTCCGGGATTTGGAGCGGCAGGAGCAACGGCAGGAGCTGGAGAAGTACATCCACGAGGACGACAGCGCGACTGATACCTTTTCCCTTGGTGAAATCCTCAAGGAAGACTCCCAGGAGGAGTAGCCTGAGTCTCAGGTATGTTCAAGTCGGAGGTCGATGCTCAGCGTTTTGAAACGCTCATCGAGATTAACACGCTCATAAATTCGGATTATTCCGACCCGCGGGCGCTGCTCGAGCGTATTGTCGAGTCAGCGACCCGGCTAACCGAGGGGGAGGCTTCCTCCCTCCTCCTCGTCAATCCCAACAACCAGAAGCTCTACTTTGAGATCGCTCTCGGCGCTAAAGGAGCCGACGTGCAGAAGTACTCCCTCAACATGGGGGAGGGTATCGCAGGCTGGGTCGCGGAGAACAACCGCTCCCTCATCGTCAATGACGTAGAGGATGACCCTCGCCACTTTCGCCAGACCGATCAGGACATCGGATTTAAGACCAAGGCAATTCTCGCCGTGCCGATGCGCATGAGAGATCAGGTAATGGGCGTCATAGAGATAGTGAACAAGAAAGAGGACCGCCCCTTCGACCAGACCGACCTTCAGTGGCTCGAGATCTTTGCGAACCAGGCGGCCCTGGCGATTCAGAACGCCCGAAGTTTCCAGCGCGCCCGAGACGAGATCTCCCTTCTGAGCGAGCAGATCAACACCGAAAAGGGGTATCACACCTTCGTCGGGGTGTCGGAGGCGATCCAGGAGCGGCTCAACCTGGTCTCCCGGGTCGCGCGGACGGACTCTACGGTGCTCATACTCGGTGAGAGCGGGGTGGGAAAAGAGCTCTTCGCCGAACAGATACACCTGCAAAGCAAGCGATCCCAAGAACCCTTTATCCGCGTTAACTGCGCCGCCCTGCCGGATACGCTCCTGGAGAGTGAGCTCTTCGGACACGTAAAAGGCGCCTTTACCGATGCGGTAAGCGACCGACGAGGACGATTCGAACTCGCCGACGGGGGAACAATCTTTCTCGACGAGATCGGTGATCTCCCCCTCCCGTTGCAGGCAAAAATGCTCCGGGTTCTGCAGGAAAAGAGCTTCGAGCGCGTCGGCTCGAGTGAGCCGATCACCGTGGATGTTAGGATTATTGCGGCTACGAACAAGGACATCGAGGAGCTCGTGGAGGAGGGGGGCTTCCGCAGCGACCTCTACTACCGGCTTAATGTACTTCCGCTCACCATTCCGCCGCTGCGGCAGCGTCCCGACGATATCCCCGAACTGGCAAGCTTTTTCCTTAGACGCTTCAGCCACGAGACGAAGAAGCAGATCCGAGGCTTCTCCGACTCCGCTATGGAGCAGCTTCTCTCATACTCCTGGCCGGGAAACGTTCGGGAGCTGGAAAACGCCGTGGAGCGGGCTGTTGTGATATCCCAGGACGAGGTTATCCGGCCCGAAGACCTCATTCTAAGGAGCAAGGACGCTATGGACCCCTCCCACTACGAAGAGAAGAGTCTAAAGGAGTCCACGACGCTCTTTAAGCGAAACTTCATTAGGAACGCGCTTCACCGTCACGGCTGGAACCACACCAAGACCGCCAAGTGCCTCGGAATACAGCGGACCTATCTTTCACGTCTCATAAAAGAACTGGACATAACACGATAAGGAGCAGATGAGTAATGAGTAACCGACCCCATCGGGAGGAAGAACGGACCCTCCAGCAGCGCTTCATCGAATTCCTGAGCAGGTACCGGGCCGCGCTTCTGACAATCCTGGTACTCATAGTTGTCGGAATCGTCGGCAGTTTCCTCTACTTGGAAATCTCCGATCGTCGGGCCACGGAGGCGGCAAACTTGGCGGAGGAGCTTCGGACCTCCTATCAGGAGTGGCTTGAACTGGAGGAGGAAGGGGATCAGGAAGAGAGGAGCACTCTAAAAGAGGAGATCGACAGTACAGCCTCGGAGATCCTCGACCGGTACGGAAACACGTTCGCGGCGCAGCGAGCCCACTTCGTCCTCGCCGGGCTCGCCTGGGAGAACGAGAACTACGAAGAAGCAGCCTCACGGTACGCGCTCCTCTCGGAAGAGTTTCCGCGCAGTTACCTCGCCCCAGTGGCCCTCTTCAACGCTGCGATAGCCCAGGAAGAGCTCGGCAATCCGGAGGAAGCAGAGGTTCTCTACCAGCGACTCGTAGAGGAGTACGCGGACTCCAGCGCTCAAGTGCCCCGGGCCCTCTTCGCCCTCGGCCGCCTGAGTGAGAGCGCGGATGCGTACGAGGAGGCCGCCTCCTACTACAATCGAATTCTCGATGAGTACGGCGAGAGCAGTTGGACAACACTTGCCCGAAACCGTATAATCTTTTTGCAAACGGAGGAGCTCATATCGGAGAGTTCCTGACGTGACGCACACAGTGTAACGAGCTTCCGGCCGACCTGCCGGTCGCGTTGACGGAGAGAAGCACATGGCGCGAAAGTTCTTCGAGACACGGTACTTCGGTTTTGCCATCGGCGCGGCCGTGGTCGGTCTGTTCCTCCTGTTGCGGTTCGGAACCGCCATACCTGAACGTCTGGAGCTCAAGGTTCTGGACGTTCACTTCAATCTCAAAAATGTCTTTACCCAGCAAGCGGTGCAGGAAGGGGTTACGGTGGTTCAGCGTAACCCCGACATTTCCGAGGACATCCTCATCGTTGGGATTGATTTCTCCACCTTGAGTCGTTTCGGAAAGTGGCCCTTTCCGCGGTACCGCCACGCGGATCTTCTCAACAGCTTTACGAGAGTCTCCGATCCGAACGCCCGGGAACGGTCGGTCTTCCTAGACCTGTTCTTCGTGGAACCCTCGGAAAACGCCTACAACGACGCGCTCCTGCGGGAAGCGATACGGGCCAACGGGAGGACCCTCATGGAGACGGTCCTCGATCCTTCGGCACCTTCCTCGGACTCCGCGGAGCAGCTCTTTGAACGGCATGAGGTGCTTTTCGAGAGCGTCGGTGAGATTACCAACGTCAGCGGTCCTTGGGAGACCATGCCCTCGTACTTCGGTCTGCAGCCTCCTCTTAAGCCCTTCGGCCGAGTGGCCGGCAGCTACGGGCACGCCAACTTCGAAGCGGATTTCGACGATGTCTTTCGTCGACAGCCCCTTATCGGCAAGTCCGCTGAGCTCATCGGGGAGTACGACCTTTCCGAACTCACTCCCGATACGGAAGTAGAGACCGAGCGTTACCAGCGTCTCGTCTGGTTCGATCGCGACGGTATGCCGCACACCGTAGAGGCACCTCTAACGGAAGAAATCCTACTGCAGCTCCGGGCGGATATGGAGGCGAGTGCTCCCGCCCGTCCGATCGACCATGACAACGACGGCGAGCCGGATGAGTACGACTACACGGTGCGGCTCTACCAGGACCACTTCGTTCCCGCGGTGACCCTCTCTCTCGCCTTGGAGTACTTCAACAGGAGTCTCGAGGATCTCGAGGTAGTCATCGGCAGCCACATCCGCATTCCCGAGCCCCAGCAGTTTGATCCCGACAGCGGAGAGTGGCGCCCCCACAGAGTAGTAAAGGAAGCCGGCGTCTACGACGAGGAGGGGAATCTTGTGGAGGAACCGGTTTACGAGACGGTGAAGGAGATTCTTATTCCCATTGATGAGCGGGGAAATATGCTCGTCAACTTTATGGGACCGCGCTCGAGCGCATCTCGAGATGGGCACCAGACATTTCCGGTGCGCCCCTACGCGGGATACGCCGCCCGGGTTCCTCCGCCGTTCGAAGAGCTCTGGCCCCCCACGAAGGCGGTGGAAAACAAGATTATTATGGTTGGCGCCTTCGCTCCCGGCATGGCGGAGGACGAGAAGAATACCCCCTACGGCCTCATGTACGGCGTTGAGGTCCACGCAAACGCGTTGAACACCATTCTTACCAACCGATTCGTCGACTACGCCCCGTTCTGGATGGATCTGGCCATTCTGATCGGCCTCACCCTGGTAGTCTCCTTTATGAGCAGCAGGCTCTCGACGATTCTCTCCCTCATCGCAACGCTGCTGCTGGTGATCGTCTTTTTCTTCACTACTACCATCATCTTTGACAACGAAGCTCTCGTCATAAACTTCACCACGCCGGCACTGGCGATGCTTCTCACCTTCGTCTCTATCGTAGTCTACCGTGTCGTCACCGAGGAGCGGGACAAACGGCGGATTCGGGAGACCTTCGGCAAGTATGTGAGCCCGAAAGTCGTGGATCAAATTCTCGAACATCCGCCGGAGCTCGGCGGGGTGGACAAGGAGCTCACCGTCTTCTTCTCCGATATTCGCGGCTTTACCACGCTCTCCGAGGCGATGACTCCGCAGGAGCTGGTTAACCATCTCAACGTCTATCTCACGCGGATGACCGACATTATCCTCGAGTACCAGGGAACGCTGGACAAGTACGTCGGCGACGAGATTATGTGTTTCTGGGGGGCGCCGTTGGCGCAGGAGGAGCACGCCATGCTCGCTTGTAAGTGCGCGCTCAAACAGATGGAGGCGCTGAGGAATCTGAACGAGCAATGGCCTCCGGAACGGAGAATCAATATCGGTATCGGACTCAACTCCGGTATTATGACCGTGGGAAACATGGGCTCCCTCGGGCGAATGAACTACACCCTGACCGGTGATAACGTGAACCTCGGTGCCCGGCTGGAAGGTACGAATAAGCAGTACGGCACGAACATTATTATCAGCGAGTACACCTACGGCCTCGTAAAGGAGCGCGTCGTGGTCCGAGAGCTCGACAACATTAGGGTGAAGGGTAAGAATCGGCCGGTCCAAATCTACGAGCTCATAGATGTTACCGAAGATATGGAGCCTCCGGTTCAGGCTCCGGTCAAGAAGAGACGAGGGTAGGGGTATCGCCCGTTACATAACGCCTCTCACGCTCCTCTTTCTAACGGTAGGGTCTTCCTGCGGAGTTCCGACGGTTAGCTACATCGCCGAACCGATCTATCGAACTCCCACCGGGGATATCCTGCGGTTTGATCACAACCCGCAAAACGACTCGGAGGACTTCAAGGGGTACGACCTCTACTACAAGATCTACAACGTCAACGACACAAGCTCGATCGATAGCGACCAGAGCTATATCGAAGGGGCGGACACCCCCGGAACCTCCAGGCTCGTGGTGAGAGACTTTCTCAGGATGGTTCGTACCGACTCGGGAGAGCCCGGAGGAACGGGCCAAAGAGAACCTCCGGTGCTACCGGTCAGCTTAGGAGCGAGGGACAGCACCTTTACAGTCTTGGTCGACTTTTCCGCCGCCGAGGGGACCGTAGTGACGGAGAATCCGGGAGAGTCGGAAACCGAAGTATTCCTCTATCGGCAGAATGTGCTCCTCACAGATCAGACGCCGGCGACGGAGTTCGACCGCTTTCTCGATCCGGACGCCTTCCAGTACATCCCCGGGGCACCGGAGACGGAGAATGACGCGGATCTCGCCGAGATGCTCGGAGGAGAGGAATACGACGAGACCAACACCTACGAGGCGGCGGTAGCGGTAATCGCCTACGGTATTGACGCGACCAACTTTCAACAGATATACAGTATCCCGATTCACCTGGGGACGGTACGTCTCGAGTAGAGGACCCGAAAACATGAGTACATACTATCTCTCCATAGCCCTCACATACATCGTAATCGCCTTCGCAGTGGCGCTCCTCTTTGTATTCCTCTTTCGGAGGCGCATACTCGGCCACTTCTGGGGCGCCCTAATTGTAGCGCTCCTCGGCGCCTTTATCGGCGGGGTCGTGGATTATCTCTTTCATGACATTATAGAGACCCTCCGCAACCTAAACGGCGCGGTGAACGTCTTCCCGCCACTCATCGCCTCGGTAATCCTCCTGCGGATCTTTGCGCACTTCTCCGAGCGGAGTGAGGAGTAGCCCCATGGCGCTCCGTCTTGTAGCCATCACCCCAGGACGTCGCCGCGGGATTTTTCGGCGCTGGGCCGTATCACTCGCCAACTTTTTACTTCCGATAATGGATATTCTGTCTATTAGCGTTTTCTCTACCTAAACGACGAGACAATCGAAAGGAATGTTGCCCGTGAGCACCAATGAGAATGGTCAGAACAACCGAGCAAAAGAGCCTGGCTCCGGAGATAGCGAAAGCGCCCCGGGGCGGATCCCCGTGCCCCCCTATGAGAAAGGCACGGTTTCCGAAACTGGCCGCGCCTTTGACTATTTTTACGAGATAATTGCCCTCCTTATGGGCCCCAAGGGGTGTCCGTGGGATCGTGAACAGACGCCCGAGTCTATGCGGCGGCACATTCTCGAGGAGGCGTTCGAACTCATTGAAGCCATCGACAACCAGGACGAGCCGCATATGGATGAGGAAATCGGCGACCTCTTCCTGGTGGTTTCCATGGTTCTGAGAATGAGAGAGCTCTACGGTAACGGCTCCGCTCCAGCGGTTTTCGACCAGATTAGCGAAAAGCTCATTCGACGGCACCCGCACGTCTTTGCCCAGGCCAGCGCGGAGGACTCCAGGAGCGTAAAGGCTCAGTGGGAGGCGATTAAGCGTGATGTGGAAGGAAAACTGCCTGCCGAAAGCCTGGACGAGGAGCACCAAGGCTTTCCTCCCCTCGCCCGGGCGTACAAACTGCAGAAGAAGGCGGCTAAACAAGGGTTCGACTGGCCGAGCGCGGAGCCAGTAATCGACAAGGTCGAGGAGGAGCTCGCGGAGATCAAGGAAGTGCTTCGGGACGCTTCGAAGCTCGAGGAAGAAGTCGGAGACCTTCTCTTTTCCGTTGTTAATCTCGCCAGAAAGCTCGAGATCGACCCTTCCCTCGCCCTCAGGCGAAGCACCGCGAAATTTGCCCGGCGCTTCGACCAGGTCAAGGAGTTGGCCACGGAGCGAGGAATGGTTATGGAAGAAACACCCCTAGAGGAGCTCGACCGACTCTGGGAGTATGCGAAGCGGACAAATGAGTTGGAATAGTTCGCGGGATGTCTATTTTTATATACGCTTTAGCCATTGCTGCGGCGGTTTGGGGCTCGGTAGAGCGCTTGTCGAAGCGCCAAGTGTATTATTTTAGATACATTCTAAGAAGATTTCTTGTCTTCTTGAGGGATACGTTTTATCCCGTGTAGGTGTACCGATGCGAGTAGATACTCATGAGGATTCCCACCGCCATCATACCGGTCCAGAGTGAGGACCCCCCGTAGGAGAGGAAGAAGAGTGGAATGCCGGTTATCGGCATGACGCCGATTGTCATTCCCACGTTGATAATGAAGTGGAAGAAGAGCAGCGAAACAATACCGCCGGCGACCGAAACCGCGAACCGATCCTTGGCCTGGGAGAGGATGTACAAGCCGCGTCCCAGGATTACCAGAAAGAGCGCGAATATTGTTACGGCGCCGAGGAAACCCCATTCTTCAGCCAGTATAGAAAAGATGAAGTCCGTGCTCTGTTGCGGTAAATACTGATAGTGGCTCTGGGTCCCCTGGAGGAAGCCCTTTCCAAAGGCGCCACCAGAGCCAACGGCGGTTACCGATTGAATGATGTTCCACCCCGCTCCTCTCGGATCGACGTAGGGGTCCATAAAGACAATGAGCCGCATAATCTGGTAGTCCTGAACCATTTCCCGCGCGCCGTAAGCGCCGCCGAGCCCGATAACCAGTATGAGCGCCGCGTAACCGACCCAGTAGAAGAGTCGCCGCTTCCAGAAGAGATTTCCGACCAGGCCGATGACTCCGATAGTCGCCGTCGCCAAAACAAGAGCGCCTAATAGGCGTCGCTCGGTAAGGAGGGCCATGGTGGGAATCGGCTCCCCTACTATGTACTGCTCCCAGGCGGGCAGCACCGTGAAGAGCGCAAGGAAGCCGGCGGAGAGTATGACGAACATAATGTGGCGCATCTTCGCACCGTTGAAGTAGGCGATGCCGAGATAGATCGGAATGTATACCATCGCCGTACCCAGGTCCGGCTGAGCGAGAACGAGAAAGGTCGGAATGAGAGCAATCCCCAGACCGAGGATGAAGCCGCCGAGATTCTCCAGCCGTTTGTCCTGAGCGAGTTTTGCAAGGACGACAATGGTGGCAATCTTCGCGTACTCCGACGGCTGTATGCCGAGGCCCCCTATGCCGATCCAAGATCGGGCGCCATTTACAACCCGGCCGAAGAGGAGCGTGATGACCAGAAGCAGGAGCGCCACGGCGAAGAGAAGCAGCGCGATCCCGTAGAGACGCTCGTAGTCTACGTAGGAGAACCCTCCGAGAACCAGCAATCCCGTCGCTGCCCAGACAATTTGTCTTAGGTACTCCCGGGAGACGAGCTCGCCGGTACTATTTATGCCGCTGGAGTAGATGAACAGCACTCCAATGACCACCAGAATGACCGTGGCGGCGAGAATATAGACATCTACGGAAAAGAGTGATCGAGATTTCATCACATGTACCAGAGTCCTCGGGGGCTCTCACGCAGGCTCTGCACGGCATCCTCGAAGCTGAGCTGCTCGAATATGCCGTGAATGATTACGTTAGCCGCCTTTGGTGCCCACCACTCCCACTCGTTTCGACCGTCCACCATCACCGCGACCACGACCTGTTCCTCCGGAGGGCCGTTGTAGGGTGCGTAGGCAACGAACCAGGAGTGCAGTGATTCCTCTCCCAGTCCGGTTTGACCAGTCCCGGTCTTGCCTGCGACCTCCGTAGAGCCCGTCGTGATGACAACCTCCGCCGTGCCGTCGGTAATTACCCGCCGCATCGCGCGCTTGACCTCTCGGTAGGTTTCCGAACGGAGTTCCAGATCTCGAAGGAGCTCCGGCTCCTGCCGTTGGACGATTTCGCCGGTCACCGAGTCTCGCACCTCCCGCACAACGTGGGGTTTGTAGACGGGACCGTTGTTAACCAGTCCCGCTACCGTGTTAGCGAGCTGCAGCGGCGTGGAGAGTAAGTACCCCTGCCCGATCGACATGTTGACCGTATCGCCTCCGACCCATCGAGTGTTATAGGTCTGCTCCTTCCAGGCGGGAGTGGGCACGAGGCCTCGGACCTCTCCGGGAAGATCGATACCCGTGACCTGCCCGAGGCCCATCCTCGCGGAGTAGTCGACGATTAGTTCCTGCCCGAGATAGTCGCTCCCCATAGTATAAAAGAAAACGTTGCAGGACTCCGCCAACCCCTCATAGATATCGACCGGTCCGTGACCGTGCTCTAACCAACAGGGGAAGACCCTGTTTCCGTACCTCCGAGAGCCGGTACAAGTTACCGTTCCGTCCAGGGGAAACGCTTCCTCATTGATCACCGCGGTGGTCATAATGATTTTGAAGGTCGACGCCGGGGCAACCGCGGACTGAATCGCCCGGTTAATGAACGGAGAGCGTGCATCGAGGGAGAGCCTCGAGAAGCGGTCGGCGAAGTCCTCCTCGGCAAAGATGTTCGGGTCATAGCGCGGATAGGAGGCCATGGCGAGAATCTCCCCGGTATGTGGCTTTAGAACGACCGCCGATCCGATTCGAGGCCCTAGAGCGTTCTCTACCAGGGACTGAATCCTCCTATCCATCGTTAGGACCAAGGTTTTACCGTTCTCCGGAGGCACCGTATCTCCCTGGCGAATCTGCCTACCCTGAGCGTCAACGGTCCTGAACTGCCTCCCGGGCTCACCCCGAAGGAGCTGGTCGTACCGCTGCTCAACACCGGCTTTTCCCACCACGGAGTCGGAGCTGTAGCCTCGATTAAAGAGTACCTGCAACTCCTCCGGGGTAATCCGCCCCACGTAACCGAGTACGTGTGACATGCTCTCCCCTTGGGGATAGCTCCTAATCGGCTTGGTTTTCCAGCTGACTCCCGGAAGCCGGCTCGATCGCTCCGCGAGGGAGGCGATCTCAGCAAAGCTGAGCCCCGCGGCCACTTCGATCTCCCGGTAGGCGTCATAGAGAGTTGGTGGCACCTTCTCCCGAAGCGTCTCCAGAGAGATTCCCGTTGCTGAAGATAGGTTCCTGAGGAGTTCCTCGTCCTCTCCAGGCGGTATGTCCGCGGGGTTAACGTAGAGAGCGAAACTGTCTCTATTGGCAGCTACCGGCACATCGTAGTTACGGTCGTATATCTCACCCCGTTGGGCGGGCAAGATTATACTGCGCCGGGCCACCTGCCGCGCTTGGTTTGTGTAAATGTAGTTATCAACCACCTGGAGGGAGAACAGATGTCCCGCGTAGAGAAGCGGAACGACCAGAACGAGCAGGACAAAGCCGATGATTCGGAGACGGGAGACTTCTCTCCGTTTGGATCGATCCATCCTCGACTACCTCCTAACCAACCACACGGATTCCCTTTGTACCCACAAGCGGTTTCATCAATCCGTAGAAGAAGAAGAGCAGCGGCGCGAGGAGCGTATTATAGCCTATTTCGATCAGATATGAGGTTGAGAGAATGTACTCCTGCACCGACTCCAAACCGAAGATCCCCCCGATCAGGAGTCCGTAAAACCCCTTTACCAGCGACGCACCGAGAACCATGAGCGCCGGCATCACGAAGGGGTCGAGGAAGATCTTGTTCCGACTCTGACCGAAGAGCAGCCCGAGGGTTGCCCGCAGGAGGAGGTGAAATCCGAGGGGCGCGAGCCCCATAAGATCTTCCACCAGCCCCGCGAGAGTTCCGGTTACCTGAGATCGGTAAGGCCCCTCACTGTTAGCGTGGAACACCAGGAGCAGCAGTATAAGGTCAGGCTGCACACCACGAAGGGCGATAAACTGCCCGAAATAGGAGAGGAGCGCGGCGACGCCCGAGAGTATAAGGCTCATCCAAAGAACGCCGCTAACCATCGGAATCCTCGTTCAGCAGTAGAAAGACATACTCCAGCCGTCCGAAATCCACCACCGGATCGAGAGTAAGGGTGAGGGAACTCTCCCAGGCAAAGGCCTGAATTCCCACGACTGTACCCACCCGTATTCCCTTCGGATAGATGGAGCTCATTCCGGAGGTTACCACCATATCCCCGTACGCGGTTCGATTACGGGCTTGGGGATCAACATAACGCATAGTCAATTCGGTAGCACCCGCCCCGCCACCACCGATGAGTCCCTCGTACCGGCTGTTGAGAAGCCGACCTGCCACGTAGGTGCTCACATCGAATAAGGGAGCCACTACCGCCGAGGACGGGGCAACCTGGGCTACCCGCCCTACGAGTCCCTGTGCCCCGTCCTGGACCGCGATTACCGGTGTATCCACCGTCACCCCGTCTCGGCTGCCGCGGTTAATGGTGAACGAGGCGAACATGTTACCCGGTTCCCGCCCGATGATTTCCGCCGGTAGATTTCGTACGGAGACGTTCTGGGAGAATTGAAGAACGTCTCGGAGGCGGTGATTCTCCGCGCGCAACTGCTCGATATCGCTTTCGAGGGTCTGGTACCGCTCGAGCTCATCCAGCAGCGCCTCGTACTCGCCTCTCAGACGCCCGAGCTCGCCGACGGAGCGTACCGTATTGGTCACCGCATCTCCCACTCCCCCGACCACCCGCTGCAGGACCGAGACCACGCTCATACCCAGGGATCGAGGAACCTCGACGAATCTCGAGGTAGAAACCGAGAGCAGTATGATCGAGACGAGTAGCACGATTCCGTAGAGGAACAGGCTCTGTCGGCTCTCGTTTTCTGCAATCACGGCCTAAAGATTCTTGTAGATCGTCTGCTCGTGCTTCAGTCCTCGCTCATGATCGAAGTACATACCCGCTCCCAAGGCGACGCAGTTCATCGGGTCCTCCGCACGAAAGACAGGCACACCGGTCTCGTTACCGATAAGGGTGTCCAATCCCTTCAGCAGGGACCCTCCTCCGGTGAGGACGATTCCGCGTTCCACGATATCCGCAGCGAGCTCCGGCGGAGTTTGGCCCAGGGTACGCTTGATCTCTTCGATTATGGCGGTAATCGGCTCCTGAAGAGCCTCGCGAACCTCCACACTGTCAATCTCGAGGCGGCGAGGGAGGCCGGTGATGGCGTCGGTCCCCTTGATTTCCATTTTCTCGATCTTCTTGTCCGCCGCGGCGTTGCCGATCTTTCTCTTCAGCTCCTCGGCGGTCCCTTCTCCGATTATGAGGTTGTGCACGGTTCGAACGTGCTTCATAATCGCCTCGTCGAACTCATCCCCGCCGAGGCGAATCGCATTCGTAACGACCATGCCCCCCAAGGAGATAACCGAGATCTCACTCGTGCCGCCGCCGATGTCACACACCATGTGCCCTGCGGGCTCGAAGATCGGAATATTGGCGCCAATAGCTGCCGCGAGGGACTCATCGATAACTCGCACCTCCCGGGCTCCGGCCTTCTCGGCGGACTCGATAACCGCCCGTTTCTCCACGTCGGTAATGCAGGAAGGAACGCCGATGACCATCCTGGGCTTTACGAACCAGCGTCGCTGCAGCACCTTGGAGATGAAATAGCGAATCATCTTCTCCGTGGTCTCCAGGTCCGCGATAACTCCGTCCCGCAAGGGGCGAATCGCGATAATATCTCCGGGAGTCTTCCAGAGCATCCGCTTCGCCTCCTCCCCTACGGCGACCACCTTCTTGGTACCCCGCTCCACGGCCACAACCGAGGGCTCACTGGCGACGATTCCCTTTCCCTTTATGTACACCAGCGTGTTGCAAGTTCCTAGATCAATCCCAATGTCAGTAGAAAACGCGTTGAGCATGTTCCTTAGCCCCATTTTTCGGTGTGCCTCCAGCCTAGTTTTCCTGAAGCCGTTGGACGGCCTCGAGATGGTTCGGATCTATTCTGAAGGCCTCCCGCCATTCAAAGCGGGCACGCTCGGTCTCGCCCCGTTCCCGGTAGAGCTCGCCCAGGTAGAAGTGGGCATCCGCGGAGCGCGGATTCTCTTCTAGAACGGTCCGGTACTGCGATTCCGATCGTTCCAACTCGCCTTGGCGGCGGTATATTTCCCCTAACGTCAGACGACTCTGTTCCAACAGGAAGGTGTCGTCGCTCAGTTGAACCGCTTCCCGCAAAGCCGCTTCGGCCTCCTGAAGTCGATCCATCGCCAGAAGCGTCGTGCCGAGAGTGTGGTAGAGAATCGCCGTAGGGCTACTCTCAATCGCCTCTTGCAAGTACGCGACCGCAGCCTCGGGCTCCCCGAGGTCCACGCTGGCAACGGCAAGATACTCAAACATATCCTCCCGCTTGAGCCCCCTTTCGGAGGCTTTCGTAAGCTCTTCTACCGCAAGGTCGTAAAAGAACGGTCCCCGGTGAAAATACGCCTTTCCGAGGACGTAGTGGATCTGAGTTTCCATAGGGGGTTCGTCGACCAGCAGTGCTCGCCGCAGATCGGTTACCGCCTCCCTCAAGAAATCCTCCCGCTCCGCAGTGTCGTTACTCGCCATACCCGCGTAGAAGCGCGCAAACCCTCGCAGCGCGAGAGCGTCCGGTTGCATCGGATGCTGTTCCAGTGCTTCGTCGGCAGCTTCAATGAGAGCCCGTCGCTCCCCGCTCCGCCATAGTTCGTAGAGATGGTAGCTCTCCCCTACGCCAAAGGTATTCACCAGGGGGCGCTCCTGAGAGACCGCCCGGAGCACGACCCCCGTCAGAGAACCTCCGACGACCACAATCAGAGTGGCAATTAGCAGGATCCGAGCAGGTAGTGCTCTGCGGTCGGAATGCGCAGATGATGAACCTTCACCCTTCCGCTGGTACAACATCGTTATGCGGGGTATTAAAAACCAATTGGTTCAAAAGGTCAATGCACGGCAGGATAGCGGGGTGCAGTCCTGTAAGCCGGGTTCCGTCGAGGGGCATCATTTATCTGGGAGAAACTCTCACGAGCTCCCCTCTCGCAACCTACCCGCAGGCGTATCGGCGAGCCACCGACCTGCTGCTTGGTCTTGCTCCTGGCAAGGTTTACCATGTCGCCCGACGTTACCGCCGAGCCGGTGAGCTCTTACCTCACCGTTTCACCCTTACCCCGACGAGGCGGGGCGGTATGGTTTCTGTGGCACTCTCTCGTGAGGCATTCGCCCCAGCCGGGGGTTACCCGGTACCATGCTCTGTGGAGCCCGGACTTTCCTCCGGCGATCTTATCGCCGGCGACGCCCCGGACTGCATCCCGCTACCCCTCCGTGGGGGCAAGGAGATTACTCCTCTTCATCCTCATCTTCGGTATCGCCTTCATCGAGTTCCTCGAAGGACTCCTCTTCCGGTTCATCCACCGTCGCGACCTCCTCCTCTTCTTCCTCTTCTTCCTCGACTTCGGCGATTCCCTCTTCTTCTTCCTCTTCGTCTTCCTCTTCCTCTTCTTCCTCTTCCTCTGCTTCGTCTACGAGATCTTCCTCATACTCTTCCTCGTAACCCTCGCTGTACTCGTCCTCGAACTCCTCGTCGAGCTCGTCATCGAACTCCTGGTCCACGAGATCCGAAAGGCCCTCGGCATCCTCGTCGCTGAAGCCCGCTTCCTCCTCCTCGTCGACGTAGTAGACAATCTTCGAGCAGTAGGGACAGAAGAGTATGTCGGTCCCGGAGCGCACATCGTTTACGAACTGATTAGGAAGGATCATTTGACAGCCGAGGCAGACTCCGCGCTTGAGGGGAACGATACCTTCTCCCTCTTTAGAGCGAATAATACGCTCGAACTTAAAGAGAAGCTCCTCATCGAGGCCCGGAGTGATCTCCTTCTCCTGCTCCTCGATCTCTGCGAGCTGACTCTTCTTGTTCTTCGTCTCATCCTCGATTTTGGACTTCTCTTCTTCGAGCTCCTCTTCCTGGGAGGAGATCATCTCCTCATCCCGCTTAATCCCCTCTTCCTGTTCCTCGAGCTGCTTCTCTTCCCGCTGAAGCTCCTTCCGTAGCGATTGCTCCCGCTCCGACGCTTCGCGGATCTCCTTGTCCAGCGCCTCGTACTCCCGCTGAGTCTTGATCTCGTCCATCTGTTGCTCGTACTTCTCCCGCTCTCGCTCAGCGTCGTCGAGCTTAATTCTGAGATCCTTTACCCGGGCCTTAGTGTTCTCGTACCGCTCGCTCTTCTCGAGATAGCTCTTCTTGAGACGACTTACGAGCTCGTTCTTGGTGGAGAGACTTTTGGGGAGTTCTTCGATCTCCTGTTCGATGCGGAACTTCTCCGATAGAAGCTCCTGAAGGGTCCTCAGCTTGTCTATAGTCTCCTGAATCATTCTGGTCCGGCCTCCGTCACTGCGATTAGTAGGTATTAGTTGTCGAGGTAATCTTTCAGCCGTCGGCTGCGTCGGGGGTGCCGAAGTCTCCGCAGCGCTTTAGCCTCGATCTGTCGTATCCGCTCTCGAGTGACGTTGAAGTAGAGCCCCACCTCCTCGAGAGTAAGGCTGTAGCCGTCCTCAAGGCCAAAGCGCATTTTGAGCACCTCCTGCTCCCTGGCGGGAAGCGTGGAGAGAACACTCCGCAGCTGCTCCTGAAGAAGGGTAAAGGCCGTACTGTGCGCGGGATTCTCTACTTCCTTGTCCTCTATAAAGTCTCCGAGCAGGCTGTCCTCCTCCTCGCCAATGGGCGTTTCCAGGGAGATCGGCTCTCGGGCGACATTCTTAACCGACTTCACCCTGTTAACGCTCCAGCCGAGCCGCTCGGCAATCTCCTCATCCGTGGGCTCCCGGCCGAGAACCTGCATAAGCTGCCGAGACTCCCGCACCACCTTGTTGATCTGCTCGATCATATGTACCGGAACGCGAATGGTTCGCGCCTGATCCGAGATGGAACGGGTAATCGCCTGACGAATCCACCAGGTGGCGTAGGTCGAAAACTTGTATCCTTTCCGGTATTCGAACTTCTCTACCGCCTTAATGAGGCCGATATTTCCCTCCTGTACGAGGTCGAAAAAGTGAAGTCCGCGGTTGGTATACTTCTTGGCGATACTCACCACGAGCCGAAGGTTAGCCTGAATGAGGCGGTCCTTGGCGTTCTGCATCATCGTCCGGCCTTCGCTAATTCGCTCGGACATATGGAGAATGTCATCGATGGCGTTCTCGAACTCGAGCTCCAGCTCCTTGAGCTTCTTCTCCGAGAGCTGCACCTGCCGGATTTTCTCCTTGATCTGGTCCGCCGAAAGCCCGAGGGACTCCTCGATCCGCCGACGCTCTTCGTTAATCGCCAGCCCCCGGCCGAGGCTGCGGAGCTCCCGCAGGTTGGACACTTTTAGCCGCTTCTCGATCCGGGCCTGCTCCTTTTGGAGCTTCTTTATTCGCTTCTCGGCATCGCTGAACTTGTCAGCAAAGTAGATTATCTCTTCTTGATGAATATCAATTGCCGAAAGATGCCCCATGAGGCTCTTTCGCTTCTTCTTGAGGGTCGCGTTCTCGAGGACATCCTCGCCCTTAGCTACTACCTTCTTCTTCTGCTCGATATACGCCTTTAGCTCGGCGATATGCTCCTTAAGCGCAGCCCTGTAGAACTGCGTGAGCCGCCTCCGCTCGGCGAGATACTCGGAGATTTCCTTCTTCGAGAGCCCCATCTCCCGGGGATCCTTCTTGCTAAAGGCGCGCAGGGCAAGCTTGTAGAACTCAGGGATAATCACTCCGGAGCCACGAATGACCTCCTTAATGATATTCTCTCCCTCCTCCATCTTCTTTGAGAGCTCAACTTCCTGTTCTGCGGTGAGAAGGCTTTCCTTACCTATTTCCCGGAGATAGAGACGAATCGGGTCATCTACGGAGCTCTCTTTGTCGCCGACAATCATTCGTCGCTGCTGTCGCTCCTCCGACTCCACCCGCTTTCGGGAGGCGTGATTGTTCTCGGAACGCTTCTCTTCCTGGGCTACGGCCTCCGCCTCGTCCTCCAATATCACGTCATGATTTGCCAATATAGACATCACCTCGTCCATTTTTTCCGACTTGATTACCGAGTCGGGCAAAAAGTCCTGTACCTCTTCGTAGGTTATCTTCTCTTTGTCTCTCGCGTAATCTATGAGCTTCAGTACTGCGGGATCATTCTGCAGTTCGGTCATGTGTGCTCACCTTGAGTTCTTCCAGTTCTCTATCCAGTGCCATCTTTTCACTCAACAGCTCCCGAAGCTCCTCCGGGGAGCTGCCGGAACGGCGCAGACGGCTTTCGATTCTTCGTCGCTGCCGTTCCTTCTTTCTGATCCGCAGACGGAGGAGATTTTCCTCTACGGGACCGGCCAAATCACCGGAGAACTCATCGCCGCTCAGGCGCTCATAGATGAGGCGCCGCAGCGCGTCGTCGACCTTCTCTAAAAGAGCCTCCCTCGATCCCTCGCCTCTCCGAAAGGCGTCCTCCAGGGCGTAGTAGACCGCCTGGGCACGCTCATCTTCGAGGTCCGTCGGGTCGGCGATGGTGCGAATACGCACAAATAGCTCGCGCTCTTTTACAGCAGCGAGCATTAGAAAGAGATCCGCAGAAAGATTCTCCTGTGATCGGCGTTGCGGTGACTTTCCGCTATCGGTCCTCCCCCTTCTCCGGAACTCCGAGACCACGGACTCCCGATCTACCTGTAGCAGATCCGAGAGGGCCGTGAGGTACGCATCCTGCTGTACCTCGGAATCCACGACCTTAATATAAGGAAAAAGTTTCTGCAATACAAGTTCCCTTCCCTCTGATCTGCTGATATCCGCCTCCTGTGCGGCTTGCCGCATCAGCATATCGAAGAGCTCCTGACGTTCCCCGAGCGCCGTCAGGAGCGCCTCTCCGCCCTGCACGTTGAGAATGTCCGCCGGGTCCTGTAATCCTCCGAGGGAGACCACCTCCACCTTCAGGCCATTGCTCTCGGCGATCCGGCCGCTCTTCTCCGCGGCGGCGATGCCCGCTCGATCGGCGTCGAAGACCAGTACAACCCGATCGCAGAGACGATGGAGAGAGCGCGCCTGCTCCTCGGTAAAGGCGGTTCCCAGGGGTGCGACCGTGTTACCCGCCCCCGCCTGGTGGCAAGCAATGACGTCCATATACCCTTCCACCAGGATCGCCTCATTCTTTCTCCGGATTTCCTGAAAGGCGAGGTCCATCCCGTAGAGCTCCCGGCTCTTCTTAAAGATCTCCGACTCCGGCGAGTTAATGTACTTCGCGCTATCCTCCGCTAAAGCGCGGCCGCCGAAAGCGATCACCTCGCCCCGGCGGTCCCGAATCGGAAAGATCACCCGATGGCGAAAGAGGCTGATTTCCGGGTATTTTCGGGAAAAGAGACCGCTCTTGGCGAGAAACCCAGGGGAGTAGTTCTTCTCTGAGAGAAAGGTGAAGAGCCACCGCCTGCCGGGGGGGGCGTAGCCGATGCCGAAAGCGTCGGCCATATCCTCCGAGACTCCTCGGTCGGCGATGTAGCGCCGCGCCTGTTCACCTGACGGGTGGTTCTTATAGAGGTGGACGAAGCTACCGGCTACCCGACGGTAGAGCTCCTTGAGGGCGTCTCGCTCCCGGGCGACCTGCGTCTCCTCGGGGTCCGAGCGGACCTCGATTCCAACCTCCTTCCCGAGCTGCTCCACCGCCTCGGGGAAAGTGAGCCCCTCCATTTCCATGAGGAAGGTAAACACCGACCCACCCTTGTTGGTGCTAAAGCAGTAGTAGAACCCCTCCTCCGGAACCACCGAGAAGGAGGGGGTCTTCTCGGTGGTGAAGGGGCTCAATCCCCAGTAGCGGCCGCCTTTGCGGTCGAGGCGAACGTAGCGGCTGACGACATCGACGATATCGACGCGTCGCTCAATTTCCCGAATGGTCTCATCGGGTATCCGCATCTACCTACCTGATGAGGATAAATTCGACCCGACGGTTCTTCCAACGGTTTTCCAGGTCCGTGTGGGGCACGAGGGGTTCCCTGCCGCCCTGGCCTACCGTGGTTATCCGGTTAGCCGAGATATCTCGCTCAACGAGGGCGTCCTTTACCGACTCCGCCCGGGCGAGGGAGAGCGGCTGCAGTTCCTCCACCTCCTCCCGTTCGGTACCGGTGATATTGACCGCGTGCCCGGCGATCTTGATCCTGTAGGCGTCGTACTTCTGGAAGATCTCCGCCAAGCGATTGAGTACCTGACGGTTCTTGGAACCGATCTGCGTATCCGGATCGAGAATGAGCTCCGGACTGTTCGGCGCAAAGTTGATATTCGAGATCTGCACCTTTAACTGCTCACCGTCCCGGACAACCAGAATGTCCACGGGGATCCGCCCTTCCCGAATCGTGGTGTTTCCGTAGATGTCCGCCACCTCGAAGGTGTAGGGATAATCCTCCGCGGAAATCACGTACTCCCCGGCGGCGCTTCGGCCGTCCCAGATTATCTTTTCCGCCGGCGCCCCTCGGCCGCCGAACTCCTGGAAGAACCGGTCGTTTCGGTCCCGTATCTCGAAGTGCCAGTAGGCGATTTCACTCTGGTCCCTCAGGTTCAGGGCGATGGTGAGCTCGTCGTCCACGCCGTCGTTATCCGGGGAGAAAGGCACCGGGTCGAGCCGCACTTCGGCACTCGGCGGCGTCACGTCGACCTCAAAGGAGGTGGAAAGTTGCTCCGGCAGGGCGCCACGATCGTAGCTTACCACGAAACGAGCCCGGAAGGTTCCCTCTACGAGGTCACCGTCCTCATCGGTGCCGTCCCAGGGGATTTCCCGGGACTCCTCGACTTCGGTCTGCCGGAACTCCCTAATCAGCTCGCCCGTCTCCCGTCGTATTTCGAGGAGGGAGAACTCCGCGCCGTCGGTGTCGTTCACATAGGTCGTAATCGTCAGGTCGTCCCGAATCCCGTCACCGTTTGGCGAGAAGCCGGCGTCGCTAATGGTCACAAAGACTCCCGCCGGGCGAGTATCCACTTCGATTCCCGTCACCCGCCGCTCGAATCGGTTCCCCGCCTCGTCCTCTCCAACGAGCAGGTACTCGTAGGTTCCGTCCGGAACTGTGTTGCCGGCCTCGTCGGTTCCATCCCAGCTGAGATCGGTCGGGTCCTCATCAAAGTAGTACTCCCGCACAGTCTCACCGCCGCTATTGAGAATTCTCGCCTCCCACTCCCCGGGAGCGGTGGCGGACTGAATGATTTCGAGCTCATCCTTCCGAGCGTCCCCGTCGGGGGAGAAAAGGCGTTCAGGCACCTCTACCTCCGCCTCTGGGTAGACCGTATCCACCACTACCGTGCCGCTTTCGGCGGTGCTCACGTTTCCATTTGGCAGGATAACGGTCAACTCCGCCGCGTACCGACCGTCCGGGACGATCGTACCGTCAGCGGCTGTCCCGTCCCACTCGATCTCCTCGGGTATTCTTCCGCTGCCAGGAAATGAGCGCAGGACTTCCCCGTTACGATCGCTCACCCTGAGCTCGTAGCTCTCGATTTCCAGATCCTCCTGCACTCGGGGAAAGAAAATGAGCTGATCGAGGGTGCCGTCGGCGTTCGGAGAGAAGGCATCTTCCGAAGCCGAGACAAAGAGCTCTGCCTCGCTGGTGTCCAAGTTTACGACCGCCGGCGTGGAGCTGCCGCTGTTGCCGGCGGCGTCGGTAGCCGAGAGCACGTACTCGTACCGGCCGTCCGCGGCGACCCGCCCCTCCTCCGTACGCCCATCCCACTCGTAGCGGAACTCCGGGGTTCCCCGCCAAGTGACCTCTCGTACCGTTTCCCCGTCGGGGGTGCGAATGGTCCCGGTCCACTGCCGTTCCTCCGAGGCGTCCTGGAAAAAGCGAGCCTGGTCCCGAATGCCGTCGTTGTTGGGCGAGAAGACCGGCACGTCCACCCGGACATCCGCGGTGGGCGGGGTCACGTCTACGTTGATCGGCGGAGAGACCGCCGTCGGATTATTGCCGTTCTGATAGCGCACCGAGAGGACCCCCTGGTAGATACCTTCAGGGACCCGGTCCCCAGCGGCGTTTCGACCGTCAAAGGAGATCGTCTCCGGCGGAACGTCCACGCCACTGTACGTGCGCATCGCGTCACCCCGGGCACTCTCGATCCGGAGGCTCCACTCGACGATTCCGCTTGTGACCGGAACCGAGGGACGGAGGTCAACGCTGTCTAGCGTTCCGTCACCATTCGGGCTGAAGGAGCTGTGGGAGACCGTTAGGTCTACCGGGGAGGATACGGTATTGATAATGAGATTTGGCAAACGCTCTTCGACGCTGTTACCGGCCCGGTCGGTTGACGTGATGCGGTACTCGTACACCCCATCCGGGAGCAGGGCACCGGCGTCATCTCTCCCCTCCCAAGTGAAGGTTTCGGGAGCCCCGCGTTCCCAGCGGCGGGTGTAGACGACCTCCCCCTGGGAGTTGGCAATCTCCGCTTTCCAGAGCTGCTCATCCGAACCGTCCTGCACCAGGGTGAATTCATCCTTATTTCCGTCCCCATTGGGAGAGAAGATCCTCTGCTCCGAGCTCACCTCGGCGATTTGCACCTCCGGGGGCTGCGTGTCTACGACGAACTCTCGCCGCTCGATTTCGGCGCTATTGCCGTTGTCATCGGAGGCTCGAACCACGAAGCTGTACTCCCCGTCGGGTACCACCTCGCCGCCGTCGCCTCGGCCGTCCCAGCGGAGCTCATCAGGCACTTCAACACCCTTCTCCACCGCAACGATCCGGTCAATGATCCCCTGGAGCCCCTCGTTCTCGGGCCTGTCGTCCTTGTTCTCGATCTCTCGGACGATACTGTTCTCTTCGCTGTAGATCAGAAGCCGCCAGGAGCGAACGTACCGCTCGTCCTCAATCGAAAGAGCGAAGGAGAGATCGTCCTGAGTTCCGTCGTTGTTCGGGGAGATGTAATCGACCCGCTCGCGTTCGTACCCCACGGATATTTCCGGGGGCTCAGTGTCTCGAACACCGAGCGCAGCCTCGATCCCCACTCCTCCGGCGAGTACGCCCTCGTACAACGGGGCCACCGAGGCGTTAGTGTACACCTCGCTTCGCTGCCACCCTTGCTCCTCGATAAACCGGCTCTCTCCCGGGATGCGGCTCGCGATTCGAATCGAAATGCCAACCGACGGCGCGAGGCTGCGGAGCTCCAACTCATCATCGAAGAGCTGCCGTGCGTCGACGCCCCAGCCGCCGTAGAGTGAGACGCGATCCCGAAAAGTGAGGCGACCGCCGAGATTGAGGCGACCGTTCTGCACTGAGGGAAAGCGCAGATCAGCGCCGAGGCGCAGGGACCAGTCCTCGTTCTTGAGAAGCTCCGAGGATATGCCTACCGCGGGCGTAAAGGGCGAGGGAACCGCGGACTTGTCCTCCACCGGCTGGTACCACTTCCCGCTGTTTAGCAGGGCGAAACCGATAGCGGTATCCCCGAGGAAGCCGAGATCCCCGGCATCGTACACCGCGCCTATATCAGCGGAGACACCGACGCTCGAGTTTCCGTCGGCTCCGCCAACGAGGCCGTTCAGGGCGACCCCCATATTGAGCCTCTGGTAGAGTTTTTTGGAAAAGCCGGCGTTCATGGAGAAGGTGGTGCCGAGGTCCATATCCTGGAATGGAACGTGGAGGGCAGCCATCGATCCCGTGATGACGCCGGCCCGGGTCGGCACGGCGAGCCCGAAAAAGCCGCCATGTCCCTTATACCCGTCGTTGGGGGAGCTCGTGCCGTAGAGGCCGGTATAGGAAAGCCCCACGTGTACCCGCTGCAGCTCCGCCGGCAGGGCGGGATTCATCCGGGTCTGTCCCAGGCTGTTGAAATCGGTAAGGGAGTAACCACGTCCCAGGGTGGCGGGAGTGGTGTACTCGTAGAACTCCTCACCACCGGTTGGTGGCTCATACTGCGCGAAGAGCGCACCCGGCAGCAGCGTCAATAGTGCAATAAGGACGGTTATTCGTGCCTGTTTCATCGGTTGGATCGAATCTCCTCTTCGAGATGCTCCATATCTTCTATGGAGAGCCCCTCATACAGCGTACGCTCAACCCGGTTCAAGAGGCGTTCCTCCGCCCCGGCGAGCTCCGATTCCATGCTCTTGAGTATTCGGTACAGGGTTGCGAGCTCTTCCCCGCTCAGGGTGAGCGAACCGACCTCCTCAAACGTCAATGGTCTCCCCTTCTATCGGCAAGTCCACTTGCAGGCGATCATTCCCGAGAGTCCTGGCGTACCAGCGGGCGGAATTCAGATTGTGGAAGAGCCGCTTATCATCGTACTTCGGCTCATGGTGGAACAGCATGAGCCGCTTTACATCCCAGGCGGAGGCGAAGTCAACACCAAGACTAAAGGAGGAGTGCCCCCAGTTAATTTTATCGATCGCCTCCCCCAGAGTGTACTGGGTATCCAGAATGAGAAGATCGAGCCCTTCGAAGAAGGCGCTGTTCTCCTCGGTACGATCGAAATCCCGGTCGAGGAGTTCCACGTCACTGCAGTGGCAGAAGCTCCTCTGCCCATCATCGATACGATAGGCGAACGCCTTGCCGGGATGGTTGATCTCCCGCCACCGAACCCGGGCGCCGCCGAGGAGAACCTCATGCTTATCCTTCAAGTGGTGAAACTGAATGGACTTAGTCATCTTATCTTCCATGGTGACCGGAAAATAGGGGTGGCGCATCTGCCCGGTCACTATCGATTCGAGCTCGGCGATCGGCGAGTAGAAATGGATCTCCGCCCTCGGGTTGTAGGCTGGTATAAAAAACGGCAGCCCCTGGAGATGATCGTAGTGAAAGTGGGTAAAGAACAGATGAAAAACGAAGGGCTCCTCGCCCCGGGAGAGAAAGGCGTCACCGAAGCGGACTAACCCGGTCCCGGCATCAATGAGCACCCGGTCCCCGGAGCTCGCGGTCACCTCCACGCAGGGAGTGTTTCCGCCGACGGTTCCGAAGAGCCACTCGGGGAGGGTGTTGAGAAAACGCTCCTTGCTCTCGTTGGAGCGAAGGTCCTCGGGCCGCAGGCGTCCGACGACGGTGGAGATTTTGCTCTTGACTTGTTCGGGTGTTATTGGCGTCGGGTGGGAGCCCCGGGCGCCCCAGACCGTTACCTTCATGGTTTCTTGCTCGGCGGGAGCTCCACGGGCGGCGAGGTGCGGCGCCGCTCCAGGGCCGCTTCAATCTCCTCTTTCGAGCGTAAGGCACCGATGCCGATTCCGGGACACTCCTTAGACTCCGCACTCCACTGCTGTTCATTCACTAGGTTGCCCTCCCAAAAGGGGTAGGTACTACACTGAACCGGCCGACTGTCGTAGACGCTGCAGGCACCGTGGCGCCAGAAGATGCAGTCGTGGTTCTCCTGCTCCCGAAGGGAAACCCGGCGGGCAGGGCCGATTTCAACCTCTTTGCAGTACGCCGCTATAAAACGATCCTCGTCCATGTCGAATCGGGTGGCGAGGCGATCTATATCTTCCGCCGACAAGAACACGTAGCCCTCGTCGTGGCGACAGCATCGTGAGCAACGGGTACACCCGAAGCGCAAGCCATGATCGTAAAAGGAACTCATACCGGCGATACCACTATAGCACAGAGCCCTTCGGCTTTCGACGTCCGAAGGGCTCCAAACTAAAAGAATTGATGGTTGAATGGAATGGGGAGTGAAGGATTCGAACCTTCGAAGGCTGAGCCAACAGATTTACAGTCTGCCCCCTTTGACCGCTCGGGAAACTCCCCTCTGTCGTTTGCTTGAGCTACGGTAGCAGAACCGTATTTTTGTGTCAACTGCGTCTGCCGGTGGCCCTGCCGTCACGCTGTCTCATTCCGTCCCACCGGCGCTTGCGTCCGGTTAGACCTTCGCATATCATTCCAGAGACCACTTTCGAAAGGTATACCGATGGAAACCGAACACGAAGAGCTCCGCGAATACCGCAAGAGTATCGACAACATCGACGCCGCCCTCGTATTCCTACTGGCCGAGCGATTCCGCATAACAAAGAAGGTTGGCTACTATAAGAAGGAACACGATCTCCCCGCCGGCGACCCCGCGCGAGAGGCTGAGCAGATCGAGCGGCTCAAAGAGCTATCGGAATCCGCCGATTTCGACCCAGAGTTCAGTCGGAAGTTCCTCGCGTTTATAACCGAAGAGGTGATTCGTCACCACGAAAGAATCAAGAACGGCGAGTAGGCGGCTTCGACTCCACGGCGCCGGTTTGCTCGGCTTTTCCCCCCTTCTCCATCACCATGCTCGAGAATAGCCCCGCCCCGATCGCCCAGGGGGAGAATAAGGGTAACAAGGGGCAGAAAGGTCATCATGCACACCCCATAATGTTGAAGGAAGCAGCCCCACCTATAAGCGAGTACATGGCGTCCTTGCGCTGCTCGTACCGTCGAGCAATAACCATCGTCATCGCCGCCCAATTGGGCCCGGCCAAGCCGCCGTTTGGCATTATCAAGGCGTGCACAATGTTCCTCAACGTGGTAATGAGATTCAAACGGCCGGCGCTAAATCCCACCTCCTCGTCGGGCCGGACAACCTCGGCCCGGGAAACCACGCTACGCCTCGGAACCGGAGTACTCTACCTCCGCACCGAGTTCCCGCAGGGATGTGTCGAATCCGGGAAACGAAATGGTAGCAGATTCAACGTGATCAACCACCGTCTCTCCCTGCGCTATGAGGCCGGCGACGCAGAGCGCCATGGCGATGCGGTGATCGCGGTGGCTTCGAACCTCGGCCCCGAATAGGTCCCGCTTCCGGATTATCAGCTCCTTATCCGTCAGCTCTATATCGGCGCCCATCTTTCTCAATTCCTGTTGCATCAGCAGCGGCCGATCGGTTTCTTTGAGTCGGGAGCTTTCGATGTTGGTTAGCCGGGTCTCGCCTTCTGCAACGCAACCAAGAACTGAGAGGATAGGTACCGAGTCTGGTGTGGGAGAACAGTCAATCACGCATCCCTTGAGCTTCCCTCCCCCGTTGATCTCGATACCCCCACGACCGTGGTCCTGGACCGTGATCTCCGCCCCCATCTCCCGGAGGATGTCGATCAGGACTTTGTCGCCCTGCACATCCTGCGTGTCCAAGCCGCGAAGAGTAACGCGGGAGTCGGTGATGGCCGCCCCGATAAGGAAGAAAGCCGCCGAGCTAAAATCCCCGGGAACAGGCTTATCAAAGCTCGAGTACTTCTGTCCGCCCTTCACGAAAAAGCGGTTGTACCCCTCTTCCATTTCCACCTCGACTCCCAGTGAGCGCATCCACTGAAGCGTCATCTCGATGTAAGGGACCTCGTTGGCCTTGTCGACCATAATCTCCGAGTCTCCCTCCGCAAGAGTCGCGGCGAAGACAGTAGTACTCACGTATTGTGAGACGATCCCGTCCACAAAGCTCTTGCCTCCGGTAAGGGGCCCCCTGACGACGAAGGGGGCGCAACCGTTACCGCGCAGGGTGTACGCCTCCGCCCCGAGGAGTCTGAGGGCGTTGAGTACCGGTTGTGCGGGGCGCCTTCTGATCTGATCATCCCCGGTAACCACGCTCATCCCATCTAAGGAGGCGAGCAGGGCGGAACCCATGTACATGGAAGTGCCGGAGTTACCCACGTTGAGCACGTCTTCCGGGAGTCGCAAGGTGCCACCGTGGATAACCCAGTAGTCATCTCGACTCATGTCGAGTTCCACCCCGAGGGCTCTGATTATTCCGGCTGCGGAGAGGGAGTCCTTCGAACGCACAGGATTGCGAATGATTGTCTCTCCCTCTCCCAGGGCACCAAAGTATAGCGCCCTAATCATGTGGGACTTGGATCCGGGAATCCACACCTCTCCCGTGAGCTTGCTCTTCTTGATTCTAGCCAGCACTTCTACCCCCAGACGGCTGTGTTGTTCGTTCTCTTGCTTACGGCAGCCGTACGTTCAACAGGTATCGAAAGAGATAGTAGACTCCAGCGGTAGTTATCACTGAAATAATCGGAATCTTCCATCTAAACCGCCTGTAGAGGTAGAGCATGGAGACGAACAAGAAGATGAGCGTCGAGGCTAGAAAATGGAGCTGTTCCAGCATGACCAGATAGAGAACGAAGAGGCCCGTGGTCACCCAGAAGCTCCGCTGCTCCGTTTCTTGCTCATCACTCTCTTTCGGTTTCTCCGCACTGAGAATCGAAGCGAGCCAGACTCCTCCAAGGATGACTAGCAAGGCAGTGACGAAACCGGGGAAGAGACCAGGACTCAGAGCGATCGGGCCCTTCGTCGGCAAGCTGACGCTGTAGATAAACCCCGCAACTCCGAGAAGTATAAGGAGAATCGCGAACCAGATCTCTCTCCTATCCATGTCTCCACCCCGATTCGTCCGCACTACTAGGGACGTTCGATACCGAACTCCGCCGGCGACTCAGTCGCTACACCGGCGTCGTGGAGCAACCAGGTGGTGGTCGGCTTCCAGCTGTTGATCTTCTCCCAGAAGGCGTCCCCGGTTTGGCCCATCCGCTGGATGTAGTACCTGTCGGCAAACTCTTCCCACCGCTCGTCCTGCGAGGCAGCCACCGCCGCGTCGGTCAGGGTCTCCACGATATCATCCGGGGTCTCCTTGTGAACGAGGATCATCACCATCACGCCGTAGGGGAGCACCTCCTGAAAGGCGGGAATCTCCGCGCCGAGGGCGGGAACCTCCGGTAAGAGTCGCTCGTTGGAGAATGTGGCGAGAAGCTTGATCTTGTCGGCCTTGTAGTTCTCCATAATCGAGACCAGCGGGTTAAAGGCAACCTCCACGTGGCCACCCAGGAGCGCCGCCGTCACCTTACCGCCTCCACCAAATGGGACCATGTTGAACTCGCTGTCGCTATACTCGGAGAAGAGAAGCGCCGAAACATGTCCGAGGGAGCCCGGTGCGGCGAAGCCGGAAATGATCTCCCCCGGCCGGGACCTGGCGTCGGCTACCAGCTCCTCTACGGAGTCCCAAGGCGCGTCTGCCCTGACATAGCAGGTAGGGGTGAGACTGGAGAGGAGGATGATCGGCTCAAAATCAGAGACATCGAGGTCCGAGCTGCCCATTACGTTCCAGACACCCGCGGATTCGGTGGTGGTAACCAGAATGGTGTGGCCGTCGGCACGCCTATCGTAGACATACTGGCTCCCCAGCGCTCCGCTCGCACCCTGCCTATTCTGCGGGACGATGGTAGCGCCGCCTAACTGCTCCTCCATAAGGGGTAGGAAGTTTCGCGCGATGTTGTCGGTCAATCCACCGGCTCCCCAGGTAATGACCGCCTCGATCTCCTCACTGGGATAGCTCCCGGTCGCTTCGCTCTGCCCCTCCGCAAAGAGCGACAGAGAGCCCAACGAGACCAGCACCACCGCCAGAACTCTCTTTTTCATCTCACCCATCGATTCCTCCTCTATTAAACCCGCGTGATTCCATGATCACGCTCCGTTACCCTTTTGAATCCTTTGCACGACGAAAGAGCCCCCGTATCGCAACTGTAACCTTGAAGCCCATCCCCTTTCGAAACCGCTTGAAGGCAGGCACCTGATCGGCTATTTGGAGCAATGCGAAGGCGAATATGACGATAGCGATCGGTCGGCTGAAAAACAAGCCGAACACGTCGCCGTCGGAGATCATAGAAACTCGCCGCATCTCCCCGTCGGCCATTCCGCCGAGGACCAAGCCAATTACCACCGGCCCCACGGGAAATCGTATAACCTTGAAGAAATAACCGAGCACCCCCGCGACGACCATAATTATGATGTCGAAGGGCGAGTTCTGGATCGCGTACGCTCCGACGAAGCAGAGTACCGTGACGATCGGCATCAGGGTCTCCGGCCGCACCGAGAGCACCTTCGGAAAGAGCTTAGTCACTCCCAATCCAATAATGAGAAACAGAACGTTCGCGAGTAGAAAGAGTATAACTATATACCAGAAAAGGTCGGCGCTGTTGACCATCATCATAGGTCCGGGCTGCAGCCCGTGTACGATAAAGGCGCCCATCATGATTGCCGTCACCGCGTCCCCGGGAATACCGAGGGTGAGTAGCGGTATCATCGCTCCCCCAATCATCGCGTTATTGGCAACCTCCGGAGCGACGACACCCTCGTACGCTCCCTCTCCAAAGGGCTGCGTCGGATTCTTGACGCTCTTCTTGGCGTTATCGTAGGCGAGAAACGAAGCGATCGTACCACCAACCCCCGGGAGCGCACCGATCCAGGCGCCAATAACTGAGGAGCGGAGAATCAACGGAATCATCCGTAGAAAGGTCCCAATTCGAGGTATCACGTTGCCGAGTTGGTCGATTACCCGGTGGCGATGAGAGGGAGTGCGCATCTGTACGATCACCTCAGAGAGGCCGAAAAAGCCGATTAGGCTCGGAATGAGCCCAATGCCACCGAGCAGGTTTATACTGCCGAAGGTAAACCGTGGCACCCCGTGGACGGGGTCACTGCCCACCGTGGAGAGTAGCAAGCCGAAAAGACCGGCGAGGATCGCCTTTATGAAGGAGCCCTCGGAAAGGTTGCCGATTGTTATAAGGCCGAGGGCGATCAGGCCGAGGTACTCAAAGGGACCAAAGCTGAGAGCGACGACCGAAATGGGGGGAGCGAGAGTGGCGAGGAAGAAAACGCCGATGAGCCCCCCTATGAAGGAGCCGATTCGGGCGAGCCCCAACGCCATGGCGGCCTTTCCCTGTCGTGCCAAGGGGTAGCCATCGAAACCGGTACAAATCGCCGAGGGCGCCCCGGGTATGTTCAGAAGGACCGCCGAGATGGAGCCACCAAAAACACCACCGCAGTAAACGCCAATTAGCATCGCCAGGGCGTACTCCATGGACCAGCTAAAGGTCAACGAGACGAGCAGCGCCGTCGCCATGGTTACGGAGAGGCCCGGAAGCGCACCAATGAGTACTCCACTAAGGCTACCCAACGCGGTGAGCAGTATGACGTGCACATCCATGGCGCTACTCAGAGCGTCCGCAAACAAAACGAGTACTCCTCCCGAAAACGTTTACACCATACTTCGGTGCCCACCCCTCTTTTGTCAAGGAGAACCAGCGCTTAAGGAGAATATTTATGCGTTTCTGCTGCATCTCCCGGAGAGGCTTGCCCTTTCGGGAGCTTCCGGGGACGGAGGCTTCCGGGGACGGAGGCGCCAGAGTGGCGCCCCGTTTCGATCTGCGTCAGCCGCCTGTCGGATTCGAACCGACGACCCCGAGATTACAAGTCACGTGCTCTGGCCAGCTGAGCTAAGGCGGCGTGTTGGAGGGCAACGCTCCTCCGACCCGGCATTTATGCCAGAAGGGCGCCCCGCTGTCAACCTAATAGAAGGGGGGGCTCTCACCCATCTGCTCCGGAGCGATACCGCCGAGGGTGAGAACCCGCCGCTCCACCTCCAGGATGGCGACGGTGAGCTCGTACTGTGCGGTAGCGCTTCCGTCGACGGTGTGGTAACTCCAATTGTCCTGGGACTTTTCCACCTCCGGCCGCCCAAAGGTTACGATCGGCTCGATGTTGAGAACCATCCCCGCCTCGATCACCGCTCCCGCCCCGGCGGTTCCCGAGTGCGGTACCAGCGGCTCCTCATGCAGCTCCTGCCCGATGGCGTGCCCCGCGAAAGTGTCGATGATGGCACACCCCAGGGCCGCCGCCTCCGCCTCGATCGCCGCGCCCACGTCCCCCACCCTGGCCCCCGCACGTGCCGCCCCCACGCCGGCCCGGGTGCAGCGCCACGCCGCCTCGATGAGCCGGAGTCCTTCCGCGGGGGTCGGAACCACCCCGAAGGTCCAGGTAGCGTCGCTCTTCCAGCCGTGAAGGTCCGCCGCCACGTCCACCGAGAGTAGGTCCCCCTTGGAGAGCATAGTCCGATCCGGCAGGCCGTGGGCTGCAACCTCATTGACGGAGACGCAGGCGTGGGCGGGAAAGCCTCGGTACCCCAGAAGGGCGCTGCCCGCACCGTGACGCCGAAGGGCGCGATCCACGAACCGCTCGATCTCCGCAGTGGAGCGGCCCGGAGCGATGTAGTCCGAGAGCTCCCGAAAAGTACGGTAGAGAAGCGTCGCGCCGAGGCGCATGCGATCGATTTCGCTTCGGGTTCTCAAAGGGTGGTTCACGGTACCAAATAGGAGACGGAAAGTGCGCTGGTCATACCGGCCTACTATACCACGGCTTCCAAGAAGCTGTCACAGAGCAGCGCCATAGTAGCCCTAGACGATCATCGCCTGCAGAAAGAGGGAGGCCACCGAAACAGCGCCACAAAAGAGGGAGGAGAGAAACACGCCCAAAACGAGTTTCCAGACCCGCCGGCGACCCCGGGCAAAGGAGACGAGTGCGGCTATAAGGACGTAGCCTCCGCTCAAGAGACCGGCAATCGAAAAGTGCTGAATGAGCTGGAGGAGACCGGCTTGGGTAGAGCCGAGGAAGCCTTGAAAGCCGCCAACGCCGTAGAGGATCATGCCGAGGAGAAGGAGAAGGGCGATAAAGACGTGAAGGCGCAGAAGGACGCCGAGAACCGTAATGTGCCTCAAGAGTAGTGGGAACCTTGATTAGGCTCTGGTTTCGCCGTAGTATATAGCCTCATGGCTCTCGATCATGATACCGCCGACGCCGTCGGTGATCAACTGCCCGAAGATCTCCAGCAGCTCTTTCGCGAGCGGATGGCCCGGGCCGAAGAGCCGGTGCCGGGGCCCGTGGCGCCGAAGCTCACCCCCCTCCCGGAGATCCGGGGAGTTCTCTTTGACGTCTACGGAACCCTGGTGCAGTCGGCGGCGGGGGAGATCTCTCTTCACGCGGAGGACGGTCGCGCCCGCCCCTTCTACCGCCTCGCCGAGGCGCTACCCGGGACGGTAAGCTTCGACCGCGTCGAGGCCCTTGCAGCGCGCTATTACGAAAAGATCGCGGAGGTTCACGCGGCCCGGCGCGCCCTTGGCGTGCGCCATCCGGAGGTAGACATTATCACCGTATGGCACGGTTTGACCGAGGAGTTTCCCGAGCTCTTAGGGGGCGGCCAGGAGGGTCAGTTTCCACAGGCACGATGGCTTGCCCTTCGCTTCGAGCTGGAGGCGAATCCCGTCGCGCCGATGCCCGGCTCCGGAGAGATCCTTCGAGACCTTCGACGACGGGGACAACTTCTCGGGATCGTTTCGAACGCTCAGTTCTACACTCCCCTTCTCTTCCCTCTGCTCTTCGGCGGAACGCCGGAGGAGCTCGGCTTCGCCTTTTCCGTCTGGTCCTACCGGGAGGGGGAGGCTAAACCGTCGGAGAGACTCTATCGAAACGCCGCCGACTGGTTCGCCAAGGCGTATAGTGTGAAGCCCGAGGAGCTTCTGATGATCGGCAATGATCTGCGAAACGACGTGGCTCCAGCGGCGGCGGTGGGGCTGAAGACCGCCCTCTTTGCCGGCGATCGCCGCTCCCTTCGGCTTCACCATGACGAGCCGGAATACCGGGAGACCGAACCCGATATCGTCCTTACCAACCTGACCCAGCTCCACGAGGTGGTGTTATGAAGAAATTTCTCATTCTCCTACTGATTGTTGTTCTGCTCGGAGGCACGGCGTTCTTTTTTGGCTGGGTCTCCTTTCGGGTGGAGGGCTCGGAGTACGCCATCGCCTTCACGAAGAGCGACGGCTGGATCGCCGAGCCCATAACGCCCGGGAGCTTTCGGTGGATGTGGCAGGCTCTCATTCCGACCAACCTCACCCTCCACCGCTTTCCGCTGACACCAACGGAGATAACCCTCGATGAGTCCGGGACGCTCCCTTCCGCCTCTCTCTACCGCCGCTACGTCGAGGGAGAGCCAAGTTTCGACTACTCCCTCGAGCTCACCCTCTCCTACCGGCTCGAGCCCCTGACGGTCGCGGAGGCTCTCGGCGAGGAGCGCACAACCCCTGAGGATATCGACTCCTACCGCGAGTCAATGGAGGGCGAGCTCAAGAGCGCCGCCCGCTCCGCGGTGGTCTCCGCCATAGAAGCTCTCGGGGAAGACCCAGAGGTGGGCGCGCTCTCAACCGTCTCCGAGGAGGTTCTCGAGGAGTTGCAAGACGCCGTGGAGCAGCTCGAAATCCTCGATCTCACCATCCGGGAGGCGGAGCTTCCGGACCCCTTTGTCTACCAGACCGCTCGAGAGAACTACCAGGCGCTACAGGAGGGCCGGCGAGAAGGACTTAGGGAAACCGCACGGAGCGCCGCGGCCCAGCGCGTCCTGGACGAGGAGCGTCGGAAGGGGTTGGAGGAGTACGGGAGGATCCTTCAGGAGTACCCGGTACTGCTCGACTACTTCCGGCTCGCCGCGGAGAGCGGTACCGACCCTCTCAACTTGGAGCCGGTCCAATCCGCCCTGGAGGAGGCTGAGTGAGCTCCCCCAAAATCGGGGCGCCGCAGGACGCGGCACCGAGTCAGCATCAACCGCCCGCGCCCTCCCCTCCCCGGCGGATCCACTCCGCCCGGGAAACTCAGCCCCCCTCCTCCATAATGATCACTTGGTTCAGCACTTTGCGAAAGGTGCGCAGGTCGTTGACGTAGCCCTCCAGGAGGTGATCCAAGGGGCGATCGTCCGCGGAAGTGCCGTCGAAGTGGGCGTACCGCTCGTTGAGGTGCGCCGGCTTCGCCTTTCTAATCGACTCGAAAATCTCCTGCACCTGGGAGAAGTGCTCCATTCCCTTTTCCAGGATCGCCCTCGCCTCCCGGTCCTTCTGTAGGATAATCGACTTGTACTGCTGCTGCTGGGAGTAGTCCTTTTCCAGGGAGTAGCGAACCCGATAGAAGGTCTTTCCCTCGTCGGACTCGGGGCTAAAAGAGAGGTCGAAGTCGTTAATCCGGTCCGCCACGTCCTCAATATTGGCGGCATGGAGAGTAAGATCGCTGGCGGAGTGGTGGATTCGGGCGGGAAGGATCCGGGTAAGTATTCGCATCGTCTCGGCCATTCGCCCGCGAAAACGCTGCAGGATAAAGTTGTAGAGCACGTTGAGAGACTTGACGTAGCGGAAGCCGGGAAGCCCGAGTTTCTTCACCGACGCTTGGATGGTGGAACGGTAGAACTCGAACTCCTTCGTCGGCTTGGGCAGAATCTCGGAGATCATTCGCCCGAGCATTCCCATGCGGACATCGTTGAACCGCTCATCGAGTTGAGAGAGGCACTTGAGCTTGAGATAGGCGAAGTAGAACTCCCGCAGCCGGAGCTTCGGAAGATAGACCATAAAGCGATAGAAGGGGTCTCCTCGCAGCACTTTGACGATCTGCGGAATAAGAATACGCTCCTGTAAACTCTCTACCACCTGAGTCACTTCCTTTAGTCTCTCGACCACCCCTTCGATCCGCTCCTCCTCAACGTCGGGTTCCATTTCTAGAAGAGAGGCGTCCTCTTCCCCGGTATCTTCGACGCTCTTTCCTTGAAAGGAGAGATAGAGGGCGATCGGCTCCCGATACACCTGCACGTCTCGAGGTATCCGAGAGGCGGTGTGAATGCCGACGTAGAGCTGCTCGAGAAGATCCAGGGCGTTGGCGTAGGCCGCCTGATGGAACTCTGGGTCAACATCTCGAGGATCACCCACCGCATCGTACTGAAATCGGCTGAAAAGCTCTCCATAGTCGAAAAGAGCCAGGTCACGAAGATAGTAGAGCGGCGATATTCCCTCAGCAAGCCCCGCGAGGGTCTCCTCGGTGATTCCGTCGAGATACTGCCGAATCCGCCGAAGCACCTCCTCCACAAGCTCCTTTCGGGACTCGGTACGCCGAAAAATCGACTGCATCTCGTCGAAGGTAATGAAGTCGCTCAGGTCGTTTTTGGAGTCGGGAATCCGTTTCTTGAGGAGGTACTCTATCATGTGACGGAACACGTAGGGGGTTCTCCAGACGCTTCTGAAAAACGGTATGAGGGGGTAAATCTTTCGGTAGAGGTCGAAGAGCTCCTCCGCCAGGCCGGGAAGAAGAACCCGTTGCTCGAAATTGACGAGCCCTTTTCGCCGGTCGTGGACCCGCTCCTTCATTTGATTGAGTTTGAAATCGACGTACGCCTCTTCGCCGTTCTTCCCGGTGACCGTCCGGCGCATCTTGTAGCGGATGCGTTCCCCTGACCCCATCCGATCGATTTCGGATTCGATGAGCTTGCGGCGTTGCTCCCGGGAAAAATCGCCGTGAAATATCTGCTCCTTGGTCTCCCGATCGAGGCTGAGGGCACGCCGTATCTGTGCCTCCAGGGAGCTCTTGTCAGCCTCCGAGAGTGCCCGAATCGAGTCCCGCGCCGCGGCGGTAGTTCCTACGGTGAACCCGGAGGAAGGCTCCGCACCATGATAAGACGACCCTGTATAACGAGAATCCGGCATTCCTCTGATACCACCACGTTGCTGATGCCGGCGTCACCTTTGATCCAGCTCAGCGAGTCGAGAGGCCACCTGAGCCCTTCGCTTCTCATTCTGCACCGATCCCGACCGGCAGGAAAGAGAGAGACCGTCTCTCCTTCTACTCCGGTCAGAGCTAATTCCCGATCAATGCACTCCACATGTTCGTTTCTAGTGTACCACCGCGTCGGATGCTTGTCTCTATCGAAAAGAGCGACTATCCCCAATAGATGGTCCAGCCTCCCCCCGCCCCCTCCGACCAGAGTGATATCCTCTATGCCCCGGTCGTAGAGTTCCGCCAGAGCGAGTTCGGTATCGGTGTAGTCCTTTTCCCGCGCATATCGCCTGACCTGCCCCTCCTCAAACCGATCGAGAATACTCATGTCGGAGAGCGAGTCCATGTCACCGAGTACGAGCTCCGGCTCAACACCCCAGGAAAGGGCGGTCTCCATTCCGGAGTCAGCGGCCACGATGAAGGCGCCCTCCAACACCACTCCCTGAGGCGGCGCCCCCGGCGCCTCCCCGCCGGTGAAAACCACCCCCCGTTGCGTATCGATAGTGCTCATCGGCTCTTAGCATAGGCGGGAGTGAGAAGAAAAATCAATTCAAGTTACTTTCGCAACCGCCGACACTGTAGAAGAAGGCGCGACACGGATGTCCGCCACAATAGATCAAGGAGGATTGTATGATCATCAATCACAACATGGCCGCTCAGTTCTCGCAGCGACAGCAGAAGTTCAATACCTTGGGTGTGCAAGGGAACGTCGAAAAGCTGTCGTCCGGAGAGCGAATCAACCGAGCCGGCGACGACGCCTCTGGTCTCGCAGTTTCGGAGAAGCTGCGATCTCAGGTTCGTGGTCTCCGCCGAGCGGAGCAGAACGCCGCCGACGGCATTTCGTTGATTCAGACCGCCGAAGGTTACCTGCAAGAGACCCAGGACATTCTTCAGCGAATCCGCGAGCTCGCCGTCCAGGCTTCCAACGGCATCTACACGGCGGAAGATCGCATGCAGATTCAGGTCGAGGTTTCCCAACTGGTTGACGAGGTAAACAGAATCGCCTCTCACGCCCAGTTCAACGGAATGAACCTTCTCACCGGTCGGTTCGCCCGGGACACCGGCGACAACGTCGTCACCGCCAGTATGTACTTCCACATTGGCGCCAACATGGATCAGCGAGAGAGGGTCTACATCGGTACGATGACCGCGCAGGGGCTCGGCATTCAGAGCACCTCCGGACTGCCGCACACCGCGACATTTCTCTCTCTCTCGACCCCGAACGCCTCAAACGCCGCTATCGGCGCCCTCGACAACGCGCTTATGTCCGTAAACAAGCAGCGCGCGGACCTCGGCGCCTACCAGAACCGTCTCGACTACGCGCGAGTCGGCTTAAGCGTAGGGGCGGAGAACCTGGCGGCTTCGGAATCCCGAATCCGGGACACCGATATGGCCGATGAGACCGTGGACTTCACCAAGAATCAGATCCTGGTGCAGTCCTCCACGGCGATGCTCGCCCAGGCGAACCAGATTCCACAGAGCGTTCTCCAGCTGCTCCAGTAAGCACTACGAGAGCCGTAATCAACCCGCCCCACCCGGGCGGGTTTCTTTTTCCCCGATTGACATCCTTTCACCCACCGGCTACACATGAACCGGATGCACCGCTCGATTAAGCCTCTCATTCCCTTCGCACGCCGCTTTCGAGACGCCGGGCGCCAACTATACCTCGTCGGCGGAGCGGTCAGAAATCTCGAGCTCGGCAGGGAGCCGGTGGACTTCGACTTTGCCACCGACGCCACCCCGCGGGAGGTAATGGGTCTCTTTCGCAGGGTACTGCCCACGGGGGTGCAGCACGGGACCGTAACGGTACTCTATAAGGGCGCTCAGTACGAGGTCACGACCTTCCGCACCGAGAGTGATTATTCCGATGGACGCCACCCGGATTCGGTGGAGTTCGCCTCCACGATAGAAGAGGATCTCGGTCGCCGGGACTTTACCATTAACGCTATGGCGATAGAGCTCCCTTCCGGCGAGCTCAGCGACCCTTACGACGGTCGAGGAGATTTGAGAGGGAAGATTGTTCGCGCCCTAGGAGACCCGAAGGAGCGGTTCCACGAGGACGGCCTGCGGGTGCTCCGGGCGGTTCGTTTCGCGGCGCAGCTCGACTTTCAGATAGAGGAGAATACCTTCGCTGCGATGCGCATCGAAGGGGCCCGCCTCTCGAAAGTCGCCCGGGAGCGGGTGCGGGACGAACTGGAAAAAGCCATTTTGAGCAACAGTCCGGCCCGGGCGATGCGGCTGTTGAGAGATGCGCAGCTGCTCCCCTACACAATCCCTGAGCTCGCAAAAACGATCGGCCGGAGTCAGGGCAGCGATTCGGATTACGATCTCTTCGAGCACTCCGTTCTGGTCACGCAGTTTGTACCGCCAAAGGTCGAGCTCCGCCTGGCGGCGCTCTTTCACGACGTGGCTAAGGCGTGGACCCTGGAAGAGACCGAAGACGGGCGACTCGCCTTTCCGGACCACGATCGGCAATCGGCGGAGGTGGCTGAGGAGCGGCTCAAGGAGCTGCGCTTTCCCAATAGAACCGTGGAGTACGCGGCGCACCTGGTGCGCCATCACATGTTCGGCTACAGCTCGGTGTACGGAGACGCCGCCCTGCGGAGAATGCTCGCCAGAATAGGAAGGGAGGCGATCTGGGATCTCATCACGCTCCGAAGAGCGGACGTGGCGGGGAAGCGGGGAAAGGTCGTTCCGGTACCGGAAATGGATGAGCTCCAGGACAGGCTCTCTCGCATCCTCGCGGAGAGGAGCGCCCTAACTCGCGGAGACCTCGCGGTCAACGGTAATGATCTTATGAAAGAGGCGGGCATTCCCCCGGGACCGGCCCTGGGGCAGGTACTCGACCTGCTCCTGGAGGCGGTATTCGACGATCCCGAGATGAACGAGCGGGAGCAGCTCCTCCGCCTCGCTCGGAACATCTACCGCGAGCGAATCGCCCGGTAGTTAGGAGCGGCGCCCGCCGCGCTTCGTACGGTGCTGCGTGCCCCCTGGACCGCGCCCCTTTTCCCATTTTGGGACGCTGCTGCCGGTGAGCTCCTCGTAGGCGAGTTTCGCCGCCTCTTGCTCTGCTTCCTTCTTGTTCTTGCCTTGCCCCGGACCGTAGCTTCGCCGGTCCACCTCGACCTCCATCCAGAAGGTCTTGTTGTGGTCCGGGCCGGTCTTCTTCTGTAGGGTGTAACGAGGATACGCCTTGAATTCCTTCTGCACGTGCTCCTGCAAAAGCGTCTTGTAGTCCTTCTTGTGCTTGTCCTCGAGGACTTTGTTGATTTCGGGAACCAGGTATTTGAGGACGAACTTCTTAGAAGCCTTGAAGCCGGAATCCAGAAAGTAGGCACCGATTATCGCCTCCATCGCGTCGGCGAGAATCGCCTTCTTTCCCCGGCCCCCGGAGTACTCTTCCCCTTTTCCGATGAGGATAAAGGTGTCTACTCGAAGCCGTTTGGCAATTTCGGCTAGAGAATCCTCGGAGACCACGAAGGACTTGATCTTCGCGAGCTCCCCTTCGGCCTTCTCCGGTAGAGCGAGGTAGAGATACTCCGCCACGACCAGACCGAGAACCGAATCTCCAAGAAACTCCAGCTTTTCATTGTTGGCCATGCTTTCCGCCTGCTCGTTCGCGTAGGACCGATGGGCAAAGGCAAGATTGAGAAGCTCGAGCTTCTTGAATCGAATCCCCCCGTGAGATTCGAAAATCTGCAGTTCCTTTTTTCGCTCCGGGCTCGGCGGTATCCCCTCAGGAAATTCGTCTCCCTTGAGAAACGCCACGTACTCCCCCTTTCAACGGAAAAGGACCCGGTGAAGACCGGGTCCCTTGCGAGCCGTAATCGTGCTGTTCGAGGCTCGCTCAGACGGTGAAGCAAGCCCGCTTACTTCTGCTGCGACTTGAGATAGTCCAGCGCATCCTTCACGGTCTCGAACTCGTTAGCCTTCTCATCGGGAATGGAGATTCCCATCTCCTCCTCGATGGCGTATACGAGCTCATAGGTGTCCAGGCTGTCCGCGCCCAGATCTTGGCGAAAGGACGAGTCGAGGGTGATCTTCGACTCATCCACCTCGAGCTTATCGGCGATGAGCTTTTTCATCTTCTCAAAGAGTTCGTCAGCCATACAGAAACCTCCTGTAGAATTCGAGCCTAATCGAGCTCTTCAGGTTCGAAGATCTTCTTTCCCCGATAGAAGCCCGACTTCATATCTACCCGGTGTCGCCGCACAAGCTCCCCCGACTCGGCCGAGGTGACCAGGGTGGGCAACGTTATCTTGCCGTTAATGCTTCGCCGGCGCCGGGTACGCGCCTTTGAATGTTTCTTCTTTGGTACTGCCATTCGTAAACACCCTTATGGATTAGAGATAATGCTCTGTAACCTATAGAAGCCTCGCCGGTTTGTCAACCGTTATTCGCGAGGAGTTGCCTCCGCCAAGAATACTCGGCCACGAGCCGAATACTACCGCACTCCTAGCTTTTCTTTCAATGCCCGAGCTACCACATCCGGTACCATATGGCTGATATCCCCGTCGAGGCGAGCGAGTTCCTTTATCTGGGAGGAGCGCAAGACGAAGTACTTTGGATCGGTAGGCATAAAGATCGTCTCCACCTTCGGATTGAGACCCTTGTTCACCATGGAAAGCTCGAACTCATAGGCGAAGTCCGCCAGAGCCCGGACGCCGCGGATCATAATCCGCGCGTCCACCTTCTCGGCAAACTCCACGATGAGCCTGTCCCAGAGATGAACGTGCACATTCGCAAAGGGCCGAACGAGCTCTTTCATCATTTCGAACCGCTCCTCAGCGGAGAAGGTGTAGCTCTTTTGCACATTTGCGGCGATAACTACTTCGATTTCCTCGTAAATGCGAGAGGCCCGCTCGATCAGGTTGAGATGGCCGTTTGTCGGCGGATCAAAGGATCCGGGCATGAGGGCGCGAAGCATGCTCTGATCCTACCTCCGAAAGGCAGCGTTGACAAGCGCCGACTCCCGGGGGAGTATTGCGGTAATGACTCTTCGGGGCGCGACGGCGCTTCTTCTTCTCCTACTTCCTACCCTACTCCAGGCTCAGGACGAGGAACCGGACCGAGGCATCCCGGGGGAGGCGCTTCGCCGAAAGCGGCAGGACGTCGCGGCGGTTCAGGCGAAATCCGCGGACCCGGCTGTTCAGCAGCGGGCGCTGGATCTCCTGGAGGAGCTCCTTACCGGGGGGGAGAAGGAGTTTCAGCGGCGAAACGAAGAGATCCTCTCCCACCTTCTCCTTCCGCCTCGGGTCACCGGAGACGTGGCGGCCGGGGCGAGCTACCCGCAGGTGCGTCTTCGGGCGGCGGAGCTCGCCGAGCGCCTGGACACGAGACGGGCCGCCGACATCCTCCTGCGGGCGCTCGACTCGGACCCGGACCCGGCGGTTCTCTCCGTGGTGGCAAGAGCTCTGCCCTCTATGCGCTATGTTGATCCAAGTGAGCTCGCCGCCCGATTCGGAGAGCTCCTCATGCGGGAAAACGTAACCGGCCGCTATGATGACCGTTTAGCCTCGGCGCTTATCACCGGAGCGATCGAGCTCTACCGTGAATGGGGCGTGGAAGACGCGCTTCTCGTGCGGGCGATTCTCCAGGCTCGCGAGGCACCCTACTCCAGGGAAACGCGCCAGATGGCGGGGCGATTCGTGGAAGCGGTATTGGAAGGCTGAGCCCCCTTGCTGGACTGCTCCACCTCGATAAGCTCCTCCGTGAGACGGTGGGCTATTCCTTGTATTGCGAGCTGAAGGTACGCTTCATCGTTAATCTTGTTCTTGAGTTCCTTCAGCCGCTTTGACTTCCCGTCCATCGTCGCTCACAGGGCTCCTGGGATGTGTTCGATCCCCCTTTCCCCGCTCGCAACGAACAGCAGGTCAAAACGGACCCGGTGACCGCGAAACTCCGGATGCTCGACCAAGTAGAGCTCGGCAGTTCGCCGGAGTCGCTCTCTTCGTCTGCTGGAAAGGGCGATATTCAGTTCAGATCTGAACGCCCGAGGCCAGCGCTTCACCTCGACGAAGACGAGGCTCCCGGACCGCTCACATACAATATCGACCTCTCCGGTCGCTCTCCTGAAGTTCTTTTCGAGAATAGTATAGCCTGATGCAAGAAGGTGTTCGGCGGCGAGCCCCTCACCCATCCTTCCCCGGGCGGTAGTCGAACTATCCCTGTTCGGCTTCCGGTTCCGACTCATCGCCCTCGGATAGTGAGTAGGGGTCCACGGCCTTTGCAATAAAGAGGTCCCGGCGCTCGGCAAGGTTGATTACCTCGCCGTCATCGTTAGGGAACTCGGTGCCGTCGGCCCCGATGAGTAGCTTGACTTTCGGTTTGAGAGGAGCCTCTCCGTCGTTCTCGAGAACTCTCCCGATAGACCCGTCGTTGAACAGGACGATGCTGCCGATGGGATAGATACCGAGAGTCTTTATGAAGACTTTTAGGATCTCGGGATCGAAGCGCCGGGAGTTGTCGCTCAACAGATTCTTCATGGCGGTGTAACCGATCATCGGATCCCGATAGGGACGCTTGGAAACCATCGCCTCGAAGGAGTCCACCACGGATATAATTCGGGCGAGGTCGAGTATTTTCTCCTTAGAGAGCCCCCGAGGGTAGCCTCGGCCATCGAAACGCTCCTGGTGCTGCAGGGCGGCGATACCCACCTCCTCGGGAAACTCCATCTCCTTCGTAATCACCTTGTAGGAGTGAATCGGGTGGGTACGAACAACCCGGAGCTCATCGGTAGAGAGCTTTCCCTCCTTACTGCGAATCTCCTCGGGGATCCGTAGCATCCCAATGTCATGCAGTAAGGCGGCGGTGGTGAGGTTGAGCAGCCGGTGCCTCGGAAGCTTCATTTTCTTTCCCACCAGAGCGCAGAGGATCGCGCTGTTGAGGGCGTTCTCCACGAATCCCGCCTCTCCCTGGAACCCGTAGAGAATGAACTGGACGGTGTTGTTGGCCCGATCCTCGAGAAGCTTGAGTATGTCGTCGACGATTCTCTTGACCTGCTGGGGATCACCGGGCTCGGAGGTGCGCACTCTGCCATGGATCTCCAGGAGCCGCTCACTCAGGTCGTGGTAGGTCTCCATAATCCCTTTCATCTCGGGCGTACGAAAGGGGTTGGCAAAGAAGGGGTGCTTGCCCTTGTAGGGGTCCTCTCCGATTACCTCCCCGTCGGTCATGACACTCTCGACTTCCCAGTCAATGAGGCGACGGATGTCTTTTTCTCGGATCTCGATTCCTTCGGGAACGAAAAGACTCTCCTCGTCTACATAAACCGGCTTATCGAACTTCTGACCCGGTCGAAGGTCCTTTACAGGTATACGCCGCATTAATTCAACCCTTTCTGAGAGGACACGGAGTAGACAAAGGCCAGTACCCGCGCCACGGCTTCAAACGTTTCTATAGGGATGGACTCTCCCACCTCTACCTCGTAGAGTAGACCACTGAGCTCCTCGTCTTCAACAATTGGAACTCCGTGCTCCCGGGCTACCCTGTTGAGCTCCTCGGCGAGTCTACCCCTCCCCCGAGCGACAACAAAGGGCGCGGGGAGCGTCTTATCGTAGCGTAAGGCGACGGAACGTCCTACTTTTTCTCTCATTGTAGCAGATCAATACCTTCTTGCAAATCCGAATGGTCCTTAAACTCGATTCCGTCAAATGGAAGCTCCGATCGAACCACCTCGTACCCCGCACCCTCGAGAAGCTCCGCCAGAGCCTCTTCCGCTGCCGGCTCCTCGGATCCGTCCAACTCCGTTACCCGGAGCTCCGCCCGGCTTCCGCCACGACAGGCGACCGTGTATCGGCGCGTTCCGTCGGAGAGGTCCACGGTCCAACTGCCTTCGGGGGCGGAGAGCGCGGCACTCTTACCTCCGAGGTAGAGGTGAAGAAGACCGCGAAACCGGCGCATGGCGCCCTCAGGAGGCTGTGAGGCGGTAAATCCAAGGGGGAGCGCGATCCATCCGGAACCGAGGCGGGCGCGATGGTTGTAAAGCTGCAGCGGATGGTCCCCGGTAGGAGCGGCCCGAAGGAGAGCGCTCCTGAGCTCCCCTCCGGGAGTGGCGGGACTATTCTTCTCCTCCTCTGACTCTTTCCGGCGACGATGCCCATAAGAGCCGTTTTCCGGCGTAAAGTCGAGGAGCGAGGGAATAAGCTCACTCAGTTCCTCCGGGATCTCCCGGAACCGGCGTGCCACCGCCTCCGCCTCGAGACGACCGCTACCGCCCCGATTACCGCGCCGCCGTAACGTCCCTGCGAGTCGCTCGAGCAGCTCCGGCCGTGCGGGCGCGCCGGCGGAAAGAAGCAGCGATATGAGCGCCCGACCGGCGGATCCGTCCGAGAGCCCGGCACTTCGAAGAAGCGAGCTTATCGCCTCGGAGGAGCGCTCCCGGGTGACCAGGAGAAGAGCGTTTCCCTCCTGCCTGACCGTAACGAGGAGACGCTGCCCCGGGACCAACGACAAACGGCTCCGCGCCTCGACGCGGGTACCGTCGAGATCGAGGAGCCAAATGCCTTTTCCGAGGTATCGTTCTACCGTGGCGGTGACGTGGGAGCCCGGGACGGGAAGCTTCGCCTGCGCTCCCTGGAGGCGGGGTAGACCGAGGAGGTGAGCAACCGTGCCTTTCACCTCCATGATCCAACTCCCCTACTTCTTCTCTTTCTTCCGGATGAGCTCGGCGACCTTGGCAGCCTTACCGACCCGATCCCGAATATAGTAGAGCTTTGCCCGGCGCACACGACCGCGGCGGGTTACCTCGATCTTCTGTACCCGGGGGGAGTGAAGGGGGAAAACCCGCTCCACGCCTACGCCGTAAGACATCTTCCGCACGGTAAAAGTCTTTCGCAGACCGCCGTTCTTCTTGGCAATGACCAGGCCCTCGTAGATCTGAATACGCTCGGTCCTGCCTTCAACAATGCGAAAATGCACCTTAACGGTGTCACCAATTCGGAAGTTCTCTTTCTCTTCCGATAGTTGCTCAGCCTCAATTGCCTTTATCAGATCCATCGTTTGTTCCCCCTGAATTCTCTACTAACAGATCCGGACGCATGCGCCGGGTCTTTTCGATCTGCCGCTCCCGCCGCCACCGGCGGATGCGTTCATGGTGCCCCGAGAGGAGCACCTCCGGCACCCTCATGCCGCGATAGCTCTCGGGCCGCGTGTAGTGCGGATACTCCAAGAGCCCGTTTTCAAAGCTCTCCTCGTCGAGAGAACCCTCGGTGATCACCCCCTCTCGGAGGCGAAACACCGCGTCAATAATGACCATGACGGCGAGCTCTCCGGAAGCGATGACATAATCGCCGATTGAGATCTCGTCGTCAACGTAACCGTCTATCACCCGTTGATCGATACCCTCATACCGTCCGGAGATGAAGACGAGAGACTCCTCGCCCGCGAGTTCCCGGGCGTACCGTTGCGTGAGGGGCCGTCCGGAAGGCGTCGCGTAGATCACCCGTCGTTCCTTGCCCTGCACACTGTCCAGAGCCTCCGAGAGCGGCCCCGGCATGAGCACCATCCCCGACCCGCCGCCGTAGGGCGCGTCATCCACGCTGCGATGCTTGTCCGTGGCAAAATCCCGGATATCAACGATCTCCGGCTCCACCAAGCCCCGCTCAACCGCGCGCCCCATGATCGAGGTCTCGAAGTAGCGCTCCAAAAACTCCCGAAAGAGCGTAAGAACGGTGATCTTCATTCTAGAATCCACCGTTCCCGAAGCTCGATTCGCCCCGCCTCGAGATCCACGCTCTTTACGTAGACAGCGAGAAAGGGAAGGAGCGCTTTCCGCTCCCCTAGATCTACCTCGAGGAGCTCTCCCTGGCCTCCGTCGTAAACCGCCGTAACCGAGCCGAGCGTTTCGCCCTGCTCCGTCACGCTCAGGCCGATGACGTCGGCGATGTAATACTCCTCATTCCTTAGCGGCGCCGCCTGCTCGCGGCTCGCCCAGAGCTCCCAGCCCCTTAGGCGGGCGGCGTCCTCGACGCTCTCAATGCCCGCAAGGCTAACCACCGCCTTTCCGCCGCTCCGCTTGACCGCCTGAACGGCGATTTCCCGCTCCCTGCCATCCTTTCTGAGGAGTACCGTCTCGAGAAAGTCGAAATGGTCGTACTCTCCCGAAAAGGACTCTACCTTTACGTCACCGCGAAGGCCGTGGGTTCCGCTAATACGGCCTATCGCTATGAGCATCAGTCGTCGAGTATCTCCAGTACAACGCGCTTGCCGGTCTTCGTCGCCGTGGCACTCAGAATCGTCCGCAGAGCTTTAGCGATACGACCGTGCTTACCAATAACCTTTCCAATATCGTCAGGGGAGACTTTCAACTCGAGAATGGTGGACTTCTCCCCTTCGATCATGTTGACCCGAACTTCTTCGGGCAGGTCTACAAGCGCCCGTGCAACGTATTCCACCAACTCCTTTTCCACGAGCTACCTCACTTAACCTGAATGTTCATTCGGTTGAGCAGCTTTCGTACCGTGTCGGTCGGTCGTGCGCCCTTGTCGAGCCACTCCCGGAGGCGATCCTCCTTGAGTCGAAGCTGGTTCTCCTCTACCTCAATCGGGTGATAGAGACCAACCTCTTCAATCGCCCTGCCGTCCCGGGGCTCTCGGCCATCCATAACGACAATGCGGTAAAAGGGGCGCTTTTTGGTACCGAATCGCTTGAGTCGAATTTTCGTACTCACCCTCTCCTCCTCTGCTTACTACATTCCACCAAACTGCGAGAGTATACGCTGTTGGTACTTCTTGTTCTTGGACATCTTCTTCATCATGTTCCGCGTCTTATCGAACTTCTTCAGTAGCCGATTTACATCGTACACCGATGTGCCGCTGCCCCGGGCGATTCGTTTCCGCCTCGGGGGCCCGATAATGCGGTGATTACGCCGCTCTTCCTGGGTCATGGAGAGAATGATCGCCTCTTCGTGCTTCATTTCCTCCTGATCGAGTTGATCCTCCTGGATCTGCCCCTTCATTCCGGGGACCATCTCCAGAAGGGACTCCAGGGAGCCCATCTTCTTCATCCGCTGAAACTGCGATAGGTAGTCCTCCAGGGTAAAGGTGGCGGACTGCATGCGTTGCTGCAGCTCCACCGCTTCCTCTTCATCGTACTGTTCCTGCGCCTTCTCGACGAGAGAGACCACGTCTCCCATGCCGAGAATTCGACTCGCGATCCTATCCGGGAAGAAGGGCTCCAGGTCCTCGTTCTTCTCGCCGACGCCGATGAACTTAATCGGCTTACCGGTGATCGTCTTGACGCTCAGGGCCGCGCCTCCCCGGGTGTCCGAGTCGAACTTGCTCAGAATGACCCCGGTAAGGTCTACTTCCTGGTTAAAGGTCTTGGCCACCTCCACGGCGGTCTGACCGGTCATGGCGTCGGCAACTAAGATCGACTCCGCCGGGTTCGCGAGCTTCTTGACCCGGAGGAGCTCCTTCATAAGCGCCTCGTCAGCCTGCATTCGGCCCGAGGTGTCTACGATCACCGTGTCGTACTCACCCTTCTTGGCCCTTTTGAGGCCCGCTTTGACTACCTCCACCGGATCCTTGGCGCCTCGATCGGTGTAGACATCCACACCTACCTGACCGCCCAAGGTTTCGAGCTGATCGATCGCCGCCGGCCGCACCAGGTCCGCCGCTATCAGGTAGGGGCGTCTGCCCTCCCTCTTGAGGCGATAGGCGAGCTTCGCAGCGGTAGTCGTCTTACCGGAGCCTTGCAGACCGAGGAGCAAAATGGTGCTCACGGTATCCGGACCCTTGAGCTCGAGATCCTGCCGATTGTCTCCGAGAAACTCCGTGAGCTTGTCGTTGACGATCTTAATAAACTGCTGCGCCGGAGAGACCGACTTGAGCACCTGCTCGCCGCTCGCTTCCTCCATTACGCGGTTTACAAAACGGCGAACCACCCGGAGGTTTACATCCGCCTCGAGGAGCGCGACCTTGATCTCCTCCACCGCATCCTGGACGTTCTTCTCCGATATCTTGGACTTTCCCGAGACGGAGCGGAGAATTTCTGAAAAGCGGTCGGTCAATCGATCAAGCATAGTGCATCCAGAGAGTATGAACGTTACTTATAACTAATACGACAGGTGGTGTCAACCAAAGCGCGACACCACGGGACGCAGGCGCCCGCCGTCAGTCACACCCTGTGGGATGGTTAACGAACGAGAAAGAAGTGTCGCTTTAGGTACTCGACTCGCTGCCGAGATGGTCCATAGTAGTCGCTCAAGGGGTACTCGTCAACGATACGCTCGTAGAGCTCCACCGCCCGGCGCAGATCCCGCGCCTCCTCCTCCCGCTCCAGGAGGCGCGCCATTCGAAACCAGAGTTCGTCGAGCTCGAGCTCCCGCTCCTCTATCCCTTGGTACGCCTCCAAGAGAGATATCGCCCCCTGGGGGTCTCCCCGGCCGGCGACGAGCTCCGCCAGAGCCACCGCGTCGTAGCGATCAGACTCCCCGGCTCGCCGCAATGTCTCCGCGGGATCCTGCAGGAGCGCATCGTTGGTGAACTCCTCGGGCCAGCGAAGCGACTCCGCACCGGGATCACTGCCGGCTACGGGTTCCTCCTCGCCGACTTCCGGCAGCTCCTGCGCCGACTCCTCGCCACCGCTGAGCCCTTCACCGCCCTCGGCCGCGACTCCCCGGGAGCCATCGCTCCCTGAGCTGAGCGCCGCGACTTCGAGTGTGTGCTCCGATACCCGGCCGGAAAGGAGCTCTTGCCGCTGAAACTGGAGCTCGTACTCTCCGGAGCGGCTGATCCGAAAGCGAAAAACCGTCTCCCCTTCCCGTTCCCGCTGGCTGAGGAAGCGGACCTCTTCGGAGTGCTCCGATTCGCCGAGGTAGAGCCAGCCCTCTCCGGGTAGGCGCACCGTGAGCTCCTCTCCGACCACGCTTTCGGTCCGGTCCGAGCTCTCCACGAGATCGTAGGGATAGGACTCCCCGGGTCCCTCCGCTTCGGGAGCAGACGGTTGCCGCGCCGGGGCCGGGTCCGGGGCGGGGGCCGGGTCAGGGGCCTCCCGACGGGCCGTCTCCTCTC
>JBKHED010000011.1:0-50738 GCA_046540995.1 Spirochaetaceae bacterium
GGTCGCTCTACGCCGAGGGTGAAGAGCCCACTCTGGCGCTTCTCCACTTCGCGCGAAGCCTCTTTCTCTACCCCTGGGGGGACTTCTCCCTAGCCGCCAGGAGGACGGCCCTCTCAATCATTCAGCGCCACCGCCGAGCATGGCCCGAGGACTGGGAGCTTCTCATATCGATGTTTGAGCGGTCCGAGGAGAACGGCTCCGAGCGCTCTCTGGAGGAGCGGATTCACTCTTATTTGGGCGCCTTTCAGAAGCTCCAGGGCGAGGAGTTTCGCCGGCTCTACGTGAAGGAAGCGCTTCGGATTGCCGCGGAGGACCCGGAAGCACCCTTTGCGGCGGACGCGCTCTTCGGCGCCGCCGGACAACTCGAAACACTCGGGCGCACCGAGGATGCCGTCGTCACGTACACGCAACTTGCGGGGCTATACCCCGCCTCGGAGCACTGGGAGCTCGCGGTTCTGAGAGTGGGAGAGCTCCTGAGCGAGCTGAACGAGCCGGGGTACGCTCGCCGATTCTATGAGCGGCTATTGGTGAGCGCACCGGAGAGCCCCGAAGCGCAAGTCGCCCGGGAGGCGTTGGAAGAGTAGAAAACGCCGCTTTCCTCGTTCCACGGCGGGGGTTACACTTGGCTGTAAGGAGAAGCAGATGAAACTCGTACCACTTGGAAAGAGCGGGCTCCTCGTCTCGGAGCTCTGCCTCGGAACGATGGTCTTCGGCGAGGAGGGCCCTCGAGGAACCGATGAGTACACGGCTCTTCGCATGATCGATCGTTTCGTCGACGCCGGGGGCAACTTTATCGATACCGCCGACGTCTACGCGGGAGGGCGCTCGGAGGAGATAGTGGGCAAGGCCCTCGCCCAACACCCGCGGGATCAGCTCGTGGTAGCCACAAAGGTGCGTTTTCAGAGCGGCCCCGGCGCGAACGATCTCGGCCTCTCACGACACCATATCGTCCGGGGAGCGGAAGCGAGTCTGCGCCGTCTCGGGACCGATGTGATTGATCTCTACTACCTGCACATGTGGGACGCGGTGACTCCCATCGAGGAGACCCTTCGCGCTCTGGACGATCTGGTTACCAGCGGCAAGGTACGCTACATCGGCGTGAGCAACTTCAAAGCGTGGCAGGTCATGAAGGCTCTGGCCGCCAGTGACGCAAACGGCTGGAGTCGATTCGTGGCAGGACAGTACCAGTACAGTCTGACGGTTCGGGAGATTGAGTGGGAGTTCACGGAGCTCTTCGAGGAAGAAGGGATCGCTCTGGTCCCTTGGGGACCCCTGGGTGGCGGCTTTCTCTCAGGCAAATACAGGCGAGGCGCACAGCCGGAGAGCGGGCGCCTTGCCACGGCCTCGGCGAATCACGAGGAGTACTGGGAGAAGCGAAACACCGAGCAGAACTGGGAGATCATTGAGGCTACGGGACGTATCGCCGAGGAACGAAAGGTAAGCTACGCCCAAGTTGCCCTCAACTGGCTGCGGCAGCGGTCGGATTCCGTTATTCTCGGGGTGCGCACCGAGGAACAGCTCCGGGATAATCTCGGCTCCGTGGAGTGGGATCTCTACGCCCAGGAGATGGACGAGCTCAACGCCGCCAGCGCCGTGCCGGAGCCGTATCCCTACCGCATTATGCGAAACGCCGCCCGCACCGGTATGAACGACCGCCTCCTCCCTTAGAGCAGGAGCGATAGAACTACCGTCGCGGTACCGAGAACCACGAATCCCATGGAACCGTCCACACCTAACCTCGCATTTCTCATCATCGCTTCAAACCTCTTTCCCCACCGGGTTCCCAGAAGCTTGACCAGCAGGAGACCGATGAGCGCCACGCCCAGAGACTCCACCACCCGGTAGAGAGTGTAGATCTCAAACTGCTCAGGAAGAGCGGCAACTGGCACTCTCATCGCCGTCAGGTAGCGGAGAGTCTCGCCCGGGAACGCCCCGAGAAAGAGCGTGAATAGCAGGAGAAAGAAGAGAGGAAGCGTCTCACCGAAGGCGGAGAGTAACGACCGGCGCGGCCCGTGGCCGGCAACCCCTCCGGACAGTCGGTCAGTGCGCGCCGCCCCGGCGTAAGCGAGGCGGCGCCGACCAGGCGGCACGACTACGAGAGCGAGCTTAATCATCGCAGCGGCGGTCAGCACGCCGGCGACCTGGATCACCGGATAGATCGAAGAGTACTTCATCAGAGCGGACATGACTCCCTTGCTCGCAAATGCCGAGAGCGGCGGCAAGCCTATGATCGCCGCCACTCCCAGGACGAAGATGGCCCGATGTAGGCGTTCCCGCCATCCCGCCGACTCTCCATGCAGCGCCTCTCGCAGGGCCGGTATGCGCCGTACGCCCCACCGGTGTACCCAGCTACCGACAATTAGAAAGAGCAGACTCTTGTAGAGAGCGTGACTCGCCAGATGATATGCCGAGGCGGAAAACGCCCCGGCTCCCGCGGCGGCGGTGATATAGCCGAGCTGCGAAATCGAGCTGAAAGCGAGCAGCCGTTTTCCATCGTTCTGCACCAGGGCAGCGGCGGCTCCGAAAACGGCGGAGGCTCCCCCGAACCACATGAGAAGCTGGCCGAGTGAGCCGCCATGGAAGAGAGCGATCAAATGCCAGAAGGCGACGAACCCCGCCTTGAGCATCAAGCCGGAGAGCAGTGCCGACACCGCCGTCGGGGCCTGCCCGTGCGCCTCCGGCAGCCAGCCACAGAAGGGGACCAAGGCGATCCTGGTTGCCACAGCGCTGAAGAAGAGAGCGCCGGCGAGACGGAGATCCGCCCGGTTAAGATCACTCTCGGTTATGAGGTGTGAGAGGACCGCAAAGGAGAGCTCACCGTAATTCCTGTAGAGGATGAAGAGTCCGAGTAGGTAAAGAGAAATGGATAGGGTGGAAATGAGAAGGTACCGAAACGCGGCCTGCATCGATGGGAGCGAGCGTTCGTAGGCGATGAGGAGAGCGGCGGAGAGGGAGAGCACTTCAAAGAAGACGAAGAGGTTGAAGAGATCCGCCGAAAGAACCACCCCCACCATGCCGCCGAGGCTGACGGAGAAGGCGCCGTAGAAGACCGGGCCTCGCTCCCCCTCTGCCATCGCATGAATCAGAATAAGCGACGAGACGAGATAGAAGAGAGCAACGATCAATGACGCAAAACCATCGTAGAGAATGGTTATACCGACGTTCTCGGCCCATCCGCCAACAACCAGAACCTCAGCCTCAGGGGAGGTCACTTTCAAAGGCGTGATGAGCGACACCGCAAAGCCAAAGAGAAGCGAGGCCAGCGCGACCAGTCCCGGGAGGCGGCGCCATGGAAGGAGGGAGGAGAGAAGGGCCCCCGCTCCGCCTAGAAGGGGTGCAAGAATGAGTGCCGCAACCAGCTGCGCTTGCATCACCATAGTTTTTGCCGGCCTCCCTAGAGAACGAAGGTGCCCACGCCGGCAAGTAATCCGAGGGCTGTAACCGCAAGAGCCCCGTCCACGCCGAGGCGGAACTCACTCACCCGGGTAGACAACCATCTTCCGGGCTCCGTACGCAGAATGGCGAAAAGAGCGAATCCGACCAAGAGGGTCACCGCGATTTCGAGGAAGTGCCGGCCGCTATAGAGAGTTCCGACCGAATACAAGCGTTCGCCTCCACCCGTAACCCCGGCGCCTTCCATAACTCCCAGAAACTGCCCGGGCAGTACACCGAGAGCGATGATGAAAAGCGCGAGGGAGCCCATGCCGATAAACGGGGTCGCCGAGGAGCCCTTGAACCGCCGCCGCCCCTCCCCCGAAGAGAGGGACGCTCCCGAGCGTCCCGCGGGAAGCATAAACCAGCCGAGCTTGATGAAGCTGGCGGCGGTACCTACGGAAACGGCCTTGAGGCCCCAGTAAGAAAGTGGGCCCTTTACCCCGGCGCCGATGAGCCCCTTGCTCACGAAACCCACAAAAGGCGGGAGGCCGGCGATTGCCCCGGCACCCACCAGAAAGAGAACCACCGGAACGACTCCGACTCGGGCATAGCTTCCCGAGTCGCCCATTTTGTACAGGTCTCGACTGCCCACGGCAGTGATGTAGTATCCCACAATGAGAAAGAGGAGACTCTTAAACAAGGCGTGCCCTACAATATGGTACACCGCACCGGTCATCACTCCGGTCCCGGCCGCAACGGCTATGTAGCCCATCTGCGAGATCGAATGGTAGGCGAGAAGGCGCTTCGCGTCCCGCTGCACAAGCGCAAGAACAACGCCTAAGAGCGCCGAGAGAAGTCCTACCCCGGTCAGCAGTCCCATGAATCGAGGATCCGCGGAGAAGATTCCAACCATACGCCAGAGCGCGATAAAGGCAGCCTTTATCACTAACCCCGAGAGAAGAGCCGAAACTGGATGAGGCGCCTGAGAGTGGGCGTCCGGGAGCCAGGTGTGAAACGGAACCAAGGCGGCTCGAATCGCCACACCTACGAAAAGCAATACTCCGGCTAGGGTAAGAACGTGCGGGTAAGCACCGTTTCTCGGGAGGTTCTCGGGCAGAACCGCCGCAAACCGGAGCTCCCCGGTTGCTCGATAGAGAATGAAAAGGCCGAGCAGGTAGAGCGTCACCGAGAGAGCGGTTATAAGCAGGTAGCGATAGGCTGAGTAGAGCCCTGTAAGCTGCCGCTTGTAAGCAATGAGTATGGTTGCCGCGAGGGAGAGCACCTCGAAAAAGACAAAGAGATTAAAGAGATCCGCCGACAGAATAACTCCGGCCATACCGGCCACGGCGATTCCGTAGACGGCGTAGAATATTCCCCCGTATACCCCGTCACCAAGAGCGGAGAGGAGAATCGCGAAGGATACGAGGAACAGCGTAAGCAAGAGGACCCAAGCGAGCCCGTCGAGGTAGAGCTCGATTCCCACTGAGGGAGCCCAGCCGCCAACCACAAGAGCGAACCCTTTGGACTCCCGGAGACCCGGATAGAGATAGAGGACAATACCGCCACTTACCACGAGGGAGAGCGCCAGGAGCTTTCCAGCCAGGCGGCCGGTCCCAAAGGCCCCGGTAAGAAAAGCCGCCGCTGCTCCAGCGAGGGGTGTGACGATGGTAAGGGTAATCGGATCAACCCTCGGCATCACGACTCGTTCTTTCGGTTTCCACGATGTCCGTGGTTCCGGTAATTCGGTGCATTCGGACCACGAGCACCAAGAGAAGGGCGGTAACACAGACGCCGACGACAATGGCTGTGAGCATGAGCGCTTGTACAAGAGGGTCAACTACATTCTCCTCACCGGTGAAGAGAATGGGCGCTCTATCTCCGCTCTCCGCACCGAGAAGCACGAAGAGAAGAACCAGGCCGCTATTGATTACATTCACCGCAATCACCTTGGCCAGAGTGCGTCGGTTGAGGAAGAGCCCAAAGACCCCAGCGGCGATTATGCCGGCAACCAGGTACCACCGGATCATCTCCATCGCTGATCATCCTCGAAGAGCGTGAGAGAGAGAAGGGTGACGCCGGCCCCTACCTTGAGCCCGATCAGGAGGTTAAAGATGAAAAGGTACCGTCTCGGCTCGCCGCTACCCGCCTCGGGGTAGGCAAGTACCACCCCGCCGATAAGCAGGCCCACAGCGGCGACAAGAAGAATACCGACAAATGCCAGGATTTCCGCCGCATGGAGCGCCTCGATGGGGAATATTCGCTCCACGTCATGGATCTCCCGGCCCAGGGCAAGCAGGATTACTCCCGAGGCGATAACAACCCCGCCCTGGAATCCTCCCCCGGGAGATCGATGGGCAAAAGCGATCAGGTAGAAGCCGAAAAGCATGACAAAGGGAGCGAGTTTTCGAGAGATGACGTCGAGCAGTTGGGTTCGTTTCATTCTTCCTCGTCCCTCGCAAAGAAGTAAACGCCGGTCACCGCCAGGAGTAGCACGAGCGCCTCTCCGAGGGTGTCGTACGCCCGGTATCCGAGATAGATGGCACTCACCAGATTGGTCGCCCCGGTCTCCTGAGATGCGACATCCTTTATTCGATCAACTATGGGCGCGGCCTCTCGTTGCGGTCTCTCCCCGGCTACAGCGAGGACGATGAGAAGAGAGAGAAGAAGCGCCGAGAGAAATACGAGAGCTCTCCTCACCGCTCCTCCTCTCGCCTAATCGCGTGCACAGCCCAGACAAAGATCACCGCCCCGATCCCTGCGCCCACGGCGGCCTCGGTGAGAGCCACGTCCGGAGCATGGAGCAGGTAGAAGAGCAGCGCCGCGAGAAGACTAAAAAGGGATAACGCAAGCACCTCCGCGAGCAGGCGTCGAACGGTTACGGCGAGTATGGCGATGGCAAGGTGAATCAGAAGAAGAATCTCAATCATTCTCGTCCTCCGAACCATCGGTCGGCAGCGTTCCCCATTGCACTGGTCTGCGCCACGGAATCACCCCTCGCCGCCACGCGTAGCGGGCGATAATGTGCGTGGAGGTAGGACTGGAAACGAGAAAAAAAAGAAAGAGCACAAAAAGACGTCCGGTCATCGGTCCCAGGTCGACCCAAAACATCGCCCCGATGAGAATCGAGACAACCGCGGTGGTGCCGCACAGGCTTCCGGCCTGGAGTCGGGTGTAGATGTCCGGCATCAGGATCGTTCCCAGGGCGCCTACGAAGGCGAAAAAGAGAGCCAAGTAGAAGAAGACGTAAGAAACGACCGTCACATCCCCTCCCGTCGGCGCGAAAAGTACCGAGTGATCGCCAAGATACCGATAAAACCAAAGATGTCGTAGACAAGAGCGACGTCCAGATAGAAGGTGGCGCGCTCTTCTACCGCAATGAGCACCAGCAGTGCGAGTACCAGCGCTGCTACGACGTTGAGTCCGATCATTCTGTCCACTAGAGTCGGCCCCACGACAACGCGAACCATAGAGATGAGGATGGCTCCGATCATGGCGTACTGCAGAAAATCGATTATGCCCACGCCTACCCCCAGATCCGCTTCAAGACCGGCTCGAAGCCTCCTTTGACGAGCATTCCCGCGTACCGAGAGTGGGTAGTCGTGGAATCGAGCCAGTGAACAATGAGATGGTCCTCGTCCAACTCCAAGGTTATCGTGCCCGGGGTCATGGTAATAGAGGTGGCCACCACGGAACGGGCTATTTCACTCCGTAGGCGCGTTCGAAAGTGAACAACCCGGGGGTTGTAGCGGCGGGTAATCATGGAGAAGAAGACCTGAAAGCTCGCGAGGTAGAGGCGGTAGAGCAGAATGAAGAGATATGCGATGCCCCAGTGGATTCGCGGCACGAGACTCTTCCATGCAGCTTCGCTCTCGGCAATGAAGGAGTCGAAGGTAAGAAGGGCCACGACTACGGAAAAGGAGGCGCCCACGAGAAGCGATACCGGGTCCAGGGTGCCGGTGAAAAGAAGCCATCCCGCCATAAGGTAGAGAGTTGTAATGACGATTCGAACGATGACCCACTTTGTCCGAGGAGTCACTACTACTTCTCCCGCTCCCTCAACAGCTCTACTACTTCCTCCGGCTTCTCCACCTCCAGGAGGGCGTTTCGAAAGCTCGTATCATGGAGGAGCCGCGCCAACCGGCTGAGTGTTCGCAAATGCTCGTTTACCGCTCCCTCCGGAGCGAGCAGAAGAAAAAGAAGTCGCACCGGAAACCCGTCGGGTGGGGAGAATGCCGCAGGTTTCTCGGTGCGGAGAAAAACGAGGAGCTGGCGATCCACCCGAGGAGAGAGCAGATGGGGAATCGCCACGCCATTACCGACGGCGGTGCTCACCTCATTGTCACGCTGCAGAATCTGCTTGGTCAACTCTTCTGGCTCTCGGACCGCCCCGGTGAGCTCGGCTAGCTCGAGGAGCCGCCGCACAACCTGCTTGCGCTTTCGCTTCGGGTACGAGAGATCTATACACCGTTCATCCAGCATCTCCAACAGCATCGTTCACTCCTCTTCCACGAGACCGACGGCGTAATCCACGGGCAGGGTAAAGAAGATTCCCGTCCCCGGATTGCGCAAACCACCGCACACCTTGTCGAGCAAATCTTCGAGTCGCGGTATCACCTCTTGATCCCGAACCACGGAGATAATCGTCTTGTTGTACGGTTTGTTTCCCTTCATGAAGCGGCGAAACTCCGCGAAGAGGGGCACCTCGTAACTCAAGAATCTTCCCATCCCTTCGGAGTCGAGTATGGTCGCTCCCTGGATCCCCGCCTCAGCGTACGCCTCCAGCGCCTGCTCCAGGAGGTCTTCGTTGTTCAGAACAAACACGATCAGTTTCACCACCCGCAGTATAGGCGGCGATCAGGGAGATTGGCAATCATAGGCGAAAATTCCATTTGACTAACCGCCTGAAATGCGCACTATATAGGTAGAAAGTGTCTCTTCGATCATAGGAGATCGTTGATTGAAAAGTCCGATGTGTCCCGCCCAGCCTTTATGGAGGTCAATCCTCTATCGGGACTCCATCCGGAGCACTCGGACCTCCCCATTATCTGCAATCTCCGAGGTATTCCCTAGGTCGAACTCATTCGGCAGATCGTAGATTCCGCCCTTACCCGAGTTGACCGAGCAGAGAAGGAAAAGGAAGAAGCAAGAGAGAACGCGTGACCGGTTAGCTGAGGGAGACGAACGGTCTACGCTCATAGGTAAGCTGCAGGAACCCGTTCTCGTAGGCGTCCGCTCCGGTGAGCTCCCAGGGCAGCTCGGGAGCGGTTCCCTCGAATAGCTTGATTCCCGTTCCTAAGACCACGGGTATGACGGTTATGATCATTCGATCAATCAAATCCGCGGACAATAACGTCGCGTTAAGAGTACCTCCCCCAACGAGCCAAATGTCAGCACCCTTCTCTCTCTTGAGTTCCCATACCATTTCAACAGGATTCCGATTGGTCACGTGTGCCTCAGGCCTCTCTTCCGGCTCCCCTCGGGTGAAGACGATACTCTGCTTTCCCTGGTAGGGAAACTCCACATCAAAGCCGAGAATCTGTCTAAAGGTGGTATGACCCATGAGAACCGTGTCGATGGAGTCGTAGAACTCCTCGTAGCCGTAGTCTTCGTCTTCGGTATCCGCGTTTTCCAGCCAGTCCAGCGATCCGTCACTCCGGGCAATGTATCCGTCGATGCTAATGGCAATGTACAGGACAACCTTTCGCATAAGTAGGCATGCTACTCGCCCTTTACCTCCGGCGCAATGGTATGTGTATCTTTAGGGCATGTGCGTTAGCAAACGATGCGCAGCAGCGCTTCTGCTTTCTCTTCTTGCAGTTCTTTCCCTGCAAGCGGAGAACCTCGGTTCCTCCGTGGAGGGAAGAGCCATTACAGTTGAACGAATCGGCGGCGGAGAGCGAGACGTGCTGGTAGTCGGCGGGATCCACGGCGGCTACGAGTGGAACTCGATTCTCCTCGCCCGAGAGGTGGCGGACCACTACCGAGAAAATAGGGACGCCCTACCGGAAGGGATTACCCTTCACGTAATCGAGAACATGAACCCGGACGGAGTCGCCCGGATAACCGGGGAAACTCCAATCGAGGAGTTCGACTTCTCCGAAGTCAATACCGTTCCCGGGCGGTTCAACGCTCGCTCGGTCGATCTCAATCGCAATTGGGACGACGAGTGGCAGCCGACGAGCTACTGGGGCCGCCGAGAAGTAGACGCCGGGAGCGCTCCGTTTAGTGAGCCGGAAACGCGCATCGTTCGGGACTACATAGAACGGATCGATCCCGTGGTAGTTCTCTTCTTTCAGAGTGCCGCTGCGGGGATCTGGTACAGCGGCGCCCAGGACGAATGGGAGCCGGCACGACGGCTCGCCTCGGCGTACGGAGACGCCTCGGGCTACCGACTACCGGTCGACGGAGAAGGGCCGGTGGACTACGAGATAACCGGCGCCGCCTCTGGCTACCTCTACCGGCGGGAGATCCCGACTATCGTCGTGGAACTCACCAACCACCGGGATACGGAGCTCGAGCGAAACCTCGCAGGGCTCAGGGCCCTTCTGAGCAGCCTCGAATAGCCCCCTTTCTGGGACGGTGCGCCGCGCTGTGGCTACGCCTTTCCACCCCGCTCGCCGCGCTTGTCGACGATACGCACCGTCGAGGCCTGCAATCCGTCATCGCCCATCTCCTCCATGTAATTGACCCCCGTGCCGAGGGCGAGACGGTCGAAGTCGCCGTGGAGTACGGCGTTGCGATGGAAATACACCTCCCGGCCTTCGAGATCCTTGATAAAGCCGTGGTCCTCGAAGAGCCGATCCACCAATCCCGCGGTTTGCTGCTGGGGATGGCTCTTCTCCTCTCCCCGCTGCTCCTCGTTGAGCCGTTTGAGCTGCCGCACAGCCTCGGAGAAGACCTCCCGAATCACCAGGGGGAGGTCGTCCTGGGCGTTGCCCTGGCCCGGCTCCCGCTTTGCCACGAGCTCGTGCCGCGGAGGTACGGTGAGGTCTACTCGCACGCGATAGCCGCTGCCGGAGCGTACGTGCTCCTGGGGGCGTTCCACCGAGACCCGGCAGCTCGAAATATGGTCGTTGTATCGTTCGAGGCCCGCGACTTTGTCTCGGACCAGACTCTCGATCTCCTCACTCTTGGTTCCGTCTCGAAAGGAGAGCTCGAGGGGTACGTTCATTGGTTTCCTCCATTCACACTATTAGTTGCCGCAGTAGTAGTTGCTGCACTGCTGGTCATGCGGATTTTCCAGCAGCGCCCAGGAGCTTCCGGACCTCTTGGTCCGAGGTTTGGTCGAAGTGGTGATACCACTCTCCTACGGCGCTGAAGCCGGCGGGGGCGTTGAGGCAGACCACTCGGTCTACTTCTTGTCGGAGCTGCTCGACCGTCTCCGGCGGGGCCACGGGAACCGCAACAATCACCTGTCGAGGCTCCTTCGCCCGAACGGTCGTCACCGCTGCCCACATGCTCGCCCCGGTGGCCAGGCCGTCATCGATGAGAATCACGCTTTTGCCCTTTAGGGGCACCGCTTCTCGCTCTCCTCGGAGGAAGGCCTCTTTCTCCTCGACCCGCCGACGTTCCTCCTGAGCGATCCGTTCCACCGTCCCCTCCCGCACGCCGAGGGAGCGTATGATCCTCTCATTGAGTACACGCACTCCCCCGCTGCCCACGGCGCCGATGGCAAGCTCCGGGTGGCCGGGGGCTCCGAGCTTCCGAATCACCAGAATATCCAGAGGGATCCCTAAGGATAGAGCGACTTCGTAGGCTACGGGGACGCCACCGCGGGGAAGGCCGAGAACGACCGCTTCTCCTGCGGAAGCAACGCCCTCCAGCGCCTTTGCGAGCTCTTTGCCAGCGCTTCGTCTGTCACTGAAGATTCGCTCACTCATTGCGCGACCTCTCATTCCAAGCTACTAGAGAAACCGCCGGTCCGGCAAAGTCGCCGGAGTGAAGCGAAGAGTGGTACCAATCTTCATACGGGTGGTACGGCCCGCCTTTGGTATACCTGAGGTCCCCTATCGGATATACTGAGCGTTGCGATGTCCACGTCCCTGCCCTTGGAGGAACAGAACACTCCCGCAACCGGGAAGAGCCTCTCACGAAAAGCGCTTTACGAGCTCCTGGAGCGGGTGAGCCGGACCTTCGCCCTTTCCAACAGGATGCTTCCTCGCCGCTTTCGCTACCCGATGACGGTGGCATACCTTCTCTTTCGCGTGTCGGACTATCTCGAAGACAACCCCGTACTCAAAAGAGGCGAAAAGGCGAAGCTGCTCCACGACTGGGAAAACGTGCTCGCCGGTGACCTTGCCTCCAAAGAGTTCGCGGGGGCGATAACTCCCCTCCCCCGGAACGACGGCGAGGCTGAAGTCGCCCACCGCTTCGGACAGATCCTGGAAAAGCTCGACGAACTGCGACCGGAGGTGGGAGAGGCGATACGGCAGCACGCCCGGGAAACCACCACCGGTATGGAAATCCGGCAGCGAAAGGGGCCCAGGATTCGAACCGAGGCGGAGCTCGACGAGTACATGCACTACGTCGCCGGTATAGTCGGACTGATGATCACCGAGGTCTTTTCCACCATTTCCATCTCCGTTAGGAGCCGGCGCCGTATTCTCCTACCCCTGGCCCGGGAGTACGGGCTCGGCCTTCAGACGGTTAACATCATTCGCGGCGTCCGCAAGGACCGGGAACGGGGATGGATCTTTGTCCCCGAGGAGTTCTGCCGCCAGGCGGGGATCTCCCCGGATCAGCTCTTTTCCCAAAGTCGAACCTACGAGTCCCTGGAGGTCATCTCGAGACTGGCGGAGAAGGCTGAGCGCCATCTGCTCGGAGGGCTCCACTACGTTCTCGCCCTACCCCGCTCACTCTATCGAGTGCGCGTTGCCACTATGTGGCCCCTCATGTTCGCCGCGAGGACTCTCTCGGTTAGCCGGAGTAATCCGAGGGTCCTCTTCGGTGAGGCGAAAATGAGCCGCCGGGACGTGATGCGGATAGTCCGCCACACCATTGCCATGGGGTGGTCCAACCGGTGGGTCCGCCGTTATTTTCGGCGTCTCCTGAGATAATCACTCAACCGTTCCTCTCTTTGCAGGTGGAAAAGAGGACGCCGAAGCGTCCGAGAGCTAGGTATCGAGCACGACCCGGGTCTCCCACCCTCCTTCGATCTCTCTCAGGTAGAACTGGTGCATCGTTACCGCCTTGATATCCACACCGAGGGCGTGACGGGCCGGGTCGATTTGGGCTCCCCTCGCCTGGGCGGCAAATATATACCGAGCCCCGCGAGTCTCCAAGGAACACTCACGCAGAGCGAGAAGAACCCCTTCGGCATCCTTATAGTAGAGCAGTTCTCCGAGTAACTCGAAGAGAAGCATCTCCGGGTCCTCGTTCTCGAGACTGATCTGTCGTCGCTCCGCCGCTCCGAGAGCCTTGGGATCCTCTACCATCAACCCAACCGTCGCCTCCCAGGCGGTGCAGAGGAGCGCCTCGAGACTCTCTTCGTACGCCTCGAAGGCGACATCCGCGGTAGTTGCATCATCAACGTATCGGTACGGCACCCTCTCACTACCCCTTTATGTTGCCCACGGGCGTTAGTCGAACCACTTTGCGGCTGAGCCCAGCACGGTCCGCGGCGTCAACCACGGCATCGATACTCTTATACGCACCGCCGGCCTCCTCCGCAAGACCGGAGTTGGAGACCGCCCGAACGTAGATCCCCCGGCGGCGGAGACCTTCCTTCAGATCATCCCCTCTAAACTCTCGTTTTGCCTGGCGACGCCCCATGATGCGCCCGCTCCCGTGGGCGGTGGTGAAGAAGGTTGCCTCGCCCTCCGGGCGTCCCAAGAGGAGATAACTTCCCGTCTCCATACTGCCCCCGATGATCACCGGCTGTCCGATATCCTTGTACACCTCCGGTATCTCTCTCATCCCGGGAGCAAAGGCGCGGGTCGCCCCCTTGCGATGGACCAGGAGCTCCCGTTCCTCTCCCTCTACCCGGTGCCGCTCGAGCTTCGCGGTGTTGTGGGTCACGTCGTATACCTGCCGAATGCCGAGCTCATCAGCACTCTTTCCGAAAACGTCGGAGAAAACCTCCCGTATGCCGTGCAGTATCATTTGCCGATTGCAGAACGCCATATTCACCCCGCACTGCATCGCCGCAAAGTACTCCTGCCCTTCCGGAGAGCTAAACGGAGCACACGCGAGTTCCCGGTCTCGAATACCGAGGTGATAGGTATCGTTCATCACCTTGAGAAAGCGCTGCAAGTAGTCCGTGGCCACCTGATGACCAAACCCACGGCTACCGGTGTGGAGCATCAGCAAGACCTGGTTGGGGCGGTCGATTCCGAGACGGCGCGCGAGCTCGGGATCGACTACGTCCTGCTCCCGGGCCACCTGCACCTCCAGGTAATGGTTACCGGAGCCGAGGGTGCCGACCTGCTTGTACCCGCGCGAGATCGCCTTCTCGCTCACCTTGGAGGCGTCGGCACCGGCCATTCTTCCCCCTTCTTCGGTGAGGGAGAGATCCTCCGCGGTTGCGTAGCCGCGGTCGAGACTCCACTCCATCCCCCGAGTTATGAGCTCTCTGAACTCATCCTTGCTGAGCGTTATCATTCCGGAGCCACCGACACCCGCGGGGATCCGTTTGAAAAGCCTGTCCACCAGGGTCTCGAGCTTCGGGCCAACCTCCTCGAGGGTGAGGTCGGTGCGAATGAGCCGCATGCCGCAGTTGATGTCGAAGCCGATACCCCCGGGAGAGATTATTCCCACCTCAGGGTCAAAGGCGGCGGCTCCTCCGATGGGGAATCCGTATCCCCAATGGCCGTCGGGCATACAAAAGGAGTAACCGACGATACCAGGAAGGGCCGCCACGTTGGCCGCCTGATCGTATACCCCCTCATCCATGCCATTGATGAGCTCCTCGGTGCCGTAGATTCGCGCGGGCACCTGCATCTCTTGCTTGTAACTAGTGGGGAGCTCCCAGAGTGTCTCGTTAATTCTCTCGAGTGAGTCGGGCCGCATAGAGCCGCTCTCCTTAATCCTCTAACAGGCGGGGGTACTAAGCTAAGGATCGGGTTGGGGGCCTCTTCCCGAGGCCCCCCCGGACGAAACAGCGTCTAGGCGCCGAACTTTTCGATTCGCAGGGCGTTGGCCATAGCGAGGGGCATCAGATTTGTCGCGGGAAACCGCGGACCCAATCCCCCGGCGAGGCAGGCACGCTCACCAAAGGAGGTCACTCCGTCGGGCCTGCAGTATGGGGAGTAGAGAATGGTCGGCACCGGATGCCAGCTGTGGTTCTTCAGAGCCCAGGGGGTGGAATGGTCTCCGGTGACGATGAGGACGTCCGGCTTCGCCTCCAACAGCGTCGGAAGCGCCTTGTCCACCATTTCGATGCTCTCCACCTTGGACTCGAAATCTCCATCCTCCCCCGCCTTGTCGGGCTTCTTTACGTGGATGAAGAAGAAATCGTACTCGTCCCGATGCGCCTCGAAGGTCTCGAACTTCTCCGTGGGATCCTCTCCCGCATCGAGCGCATTCATCCCGAGAAGCTTCGCCAGGCCGCGGTACATCGGATATGCCGCGATTGAGGCAGCCTTGGTACCGTAGACCTCCTCAAACGTTGGCCACGCCGGGGTCTTTGCAAAGCCGCGGAGGAGCGCCATATTTGCCTGCTCCTCGCCGGAGAGAACACCCTTCGCCTTCTCGATAAACTCATTCGCCAACGCTGCGGTGGCCTGGGAGGCGTCGTTTCCACCCTTCGCCTCGTGGGGCTTATGGCCAACCACCTTCGGGTCCGTATCGTTCACCTTCTCTCCGAGCCCCTTGGCGCGGAAGACCACGAGAAAGCGGTGCTCCTTAATCGTCTCCACAAAGAGCTCCCCCTCGGAAAGCTTGATCTCTTTGAGCTTCTGCACGAGCTCCTGGTTCTTTTCGGTGGAGATTCGTCCCGCCCGCCGGTCGGTAACCACGCCATCCTTGTCGATGGTACAGAAATTGCCCCGACAAGCCACGTCCGTTCCCTGCAGATCGAAGTCGATACCTGCGGCGCTGAGAACACCGCGACCGACCTGATAGTGCAGGGGGTCGTATCCGAAAAGCGCCAGGTGCGCCGGGCCGCTGCCGGGAGTGATGCCGCCACCAACGGGCTCGTGGAGTCCGCAAAGGCTCTGTGAGGCGAGCCTATCCAGATTCTTGGTATTGGCGGTCTCGAGTTCGGTCTTCCCTTCCGGTCCGGGAAGCCCGCCGAGCCCGTCCATCACCAGCAGAACAACTTTGGTCGAGGCTTCCGCCTTCAACGACCTGATAAAATCAAGATCCATCGCTTCTCCTCCTCTTGTGTACAAACATCATAGCGTCGAGAAGTCGGTGACAAGCTCAGAAGCTGGAGTGTATCACCGCTCTGACGCGCTTATTCTGGGCCAACCGGCTATGTTCGTCTACCGCCTTCTCGGAGTGAGCGCTATCCACTCTCCCCTACCTTGGATATGGAAACGCCCCCGACCTACAAGGCCGAGGGCGCGGATCGCCGAAGCGTGGTTGGCTGCAGCTCAGGATTATCCTTCGATGAGCCCCTCGTCAACCAGAAACTCCCGGGCCACTTCTTCCGGTTCCATTCCCTCCGCATCGACCTGGTAGTTCAGCTCGATCATGACATCCGCGGTGAGAACATCCGAGAGCGGATCGAGGGCCTCTTGAATGCCATCCACCTCGTTGAGGAGCTCCTCGGTGGCGCAAATTGCCAGGTTGTAGGGAGTGAAGAAGCTCTCGTTGTCGTCGAGGACCACGAGGTCGAACTCCTGGAGCTTGCCGTCGGTGGCAAATACCATGGCGACGTCAATGTCACCCTGGTCAATGGCGTCGTAGGTGAGACCGAGCTCCATGGTTCGTACCTTCCCCTCCGGCACATCCAATCCGTACGCTTCGGTGAGCGCCGGAAAGCCGTCGGGCCGCTCGAAGAACTCGAAGCCAATGCCGAAGGTGAGCTCCTCCGGATCATCGTCCACCAAGTCGGCGAGGTCGCTCAAGGTTTCTAGATCGTTCTCCTCGGCGAAGGAGCTCTTCACCGCCAGCGCGTAGGTATTGTCCACCGGCGTGCGCTCGAACCAGATAATGTCGTTCTCGGACTCATCCTCAGCCTTGAGCTCCTCCCAAAGCTCGGCGGGGTCGTTGATCGCCTCATCGTGACCGAGATATACGAGCCATCCGGTGCCGGTGTAGTCGGCGTAAATGTCTACCTGCTGAGTTTCCAGAGCGTTCCGAACCGCCTGGGAGCTCATACCGAACTGCTGGTTCGTCGGTATTCCGGCGTCTTCAAGGAGCAGGGAGATCATATTCCCCATGACGTACTGCTCGGTAAAGTTCTTGGCGCCCACGGTCACCGAGGAACCCTCCCCGCCGCCGGCGCTAATCAGTAGAAACGAGAGCGCCACAATCGCGACGGTCACAAGAATCCTTCCTCTTCTCATAAGACTCCTCCTTGGGGTCATATCGTACCTTCTGCCTGTTTGATCAGGCCCTTAGACGTGAGTAATCGCTGCACTCCGGCGAGGAATGTGTCCACCAGGATCGCCATGAGCGCTGCCGGAATGGCCCCGGCGAGAATGAGCACCGGCCGGTTCACGCGGAGGCCGATAAAGATGAGTTCTCCGAGCCCGCCCGCTCCGATCGCCGATGCGATGGCGGCTGTGCCGATATTGATGGTCGCAGCGCTCCTGGCTCCCGAGGCTATGGCGTCAATGGAGACCGGAATCTCAACCTTCCAGAGTATCAGCCGGTTGGTCATGCCCATGCCCCGCGCCGCCTGCTTCATTCCCGGAGCTACCCCCAGGAGACCGCTGGCGCTGTTAAAAGTGATCGGAACGAGGCTGTAGACAAAGAGCGCGGCGATAGCGGGGGCCGCACCGATCCCGAGAAAGATGAAGACCACCGCGATCACCGCTATACTCGGGACCGACTGAGCAGCTCCGGTTGCCGAGAGCAGAGCTACTCCGAACCGGCGTCGCCCCGGGCGGGTCGCGATGATCGCGATGGCAAGCCCCACCACCACCGCCATTGCCCAGGAGACGAGAAAGAGATAGAAGTGCTGCCAGGACTTCTGCAGCACGTACAGGGCGTTTTCCTGGAAGTAGAGAAGAAGATCCATCCTACGCCTCCTCCGCCCCACTCGTAACGCGTTCCATGTGGGAAAAGACCTCTCGGAAGCGGATCACCCCGAGCATTCTGCCCCGACGGTTCACCACGGGAGCGGAGGTAATGCCGGCGGTGAGCATCATGGAAATCGCCTCCATAAGGGTCGATGTCGGGTTTATCGTGGCCGCCGTTCGTGCAACGTCGGTCAGAGATCGTTCGTTACTCACTGTCTTGAGGTCCCGCGTCCGTACGTAGCCGTGGAGCTTGTCGTTCTCGTCCTTGACGAAACCGAAGCTCCTCCCCGCATCTTCGAGCCGCTTGGTCGCCTCCGCCACCGAGAGATCCGGGGTGAGGTAGAAGTACTCGGTATCGTAGTTGTCCTCCGCCCGCAGGAGCTCCATCCCCTTCATAGCGCGGTCCGAGCCGAGGAGATCCTCAACAAACTCGTTGGCCGGGTTGTTTATAATCTCCATCACATCGTCGTACTGCACCAAGCGTCCCTCGTTGAGAATGACAAGCCGGTCACCTAGCTTTATCGCCTCCCTGATGTCATGGGTTACGAACACAATTGTCTTCTGAATCTCCCGCTGGATCTCGATAAACCCGTCCTGCAGGGTCTCGCGGTTGATCGGGTCAATGGCGCCGAAGGGCTCGTCCATGAGGAGAATTTTCGGATCCGAGGCGAGACCCCGGGCCACGCCTACCCGCTGTCGTTGGCCCCCGGAGAGCTCCGCGGGATACTGCGACGGGTGCTTGTCCGGATCGAGGTTGACCAGCTCCAGGAGCTCTTTAACCCGCGCCTCGATTCGAGACTCCTCCCATTTGAGGAGCCGAGGGACGGTAGCGATATTCTCGTAGATGGTCATGTGCGGAAAGAGCCCGATTTCTTGAATCACATAGCCTATCCTCCGGCGCAACTCGATCGGGTTAATGTCGTGTATGGAGACACCGTCATACCGGATGTCACCGGAGGTTATGGGCAGGAGCCTATTCAGGGTCTTGAGCAGGGTAGTCTTGCCGCAACCCGAAGGTCCTATAAGAACATTGAGAGTCTGATCCTCGAAGGTGAGGGACAGGTCGTTAACGGCTGTTAAATCGCCGTACTTCTTGGTTACATGATCTAGTTCAATAGGCATCCTCTACATCTCCTCTCGTTACTCTCTGCTGATCTTTATGCCCCGCGGGGTCAGCAACTCCTCGAGCTGGAGTAAGCCGTAGTTGGTTCCGATGCCGAGCAGCCCCACGAGGATTGCTCCGATAAGGACCATGTCGAGGCGGGTACGGCTCAGGCCGGAGAAGATGAAGTATCCCAACCCCCCGGCGCCCACAAGGTAGGCAATTGTTGTTACCGCCACCCCGAGAACGGCGGCGTTCCGAACTCCCGCCATCATGATCGGTATCGCCAGGGGGAGTCGGATTTTTCGAAGGATCTGCCGGTTCGTCATTCCCATCCCCTGGGCGGCGCGAATAACCCCGGGATCCACCGCCCGTATAGCAACCAGGGTATTTCTGGTAATCGGGAGAAAGGAATAGACCACCAAGGCTACGACCGCCGGCGGCATTCCGATGCCGGCCTTCAGAGGCGCGAGCAGGATAACCATAAAGCCAAAGAGCGCCAGACTCGGAATGGTCATCAGGATACCTGCGATGTAGATCACCACCTTTGCCACCTGTCGGTTATAGGAAATGAGTATCCCCGTGGGGATGCCGACAGCCATCGCAAAGGGCAGGGCTACTACAACGATCTTTAGATGTGTAAGCAATTCGCTCAGAATCTGGTTCCAACTGCTGGCCAGATACTCGAATAGCGGCATAGAACACTCCCTCCGGTTACCTCGGTCTGTCGCCAATCTCGCCGTCGGGCCCTACCGGCCGGCGGGTTGATGTTGGCTAGGAATCAGTAATTCCTCAAAAATTGGACAAGGTCAACCTGATTCCACATGGTTACCGAGGTGTACCTCTGACTAAATAATACTTCGAATTATAATAAAAGAAAACCAACTAAACGAGGTCTGTTGCGTAGCGGTCCGTCACCGGCTTGACCCTCAACACTAACCGTAGGAAGTTCTAATTGGCGGACTCTCGAAGGAATAGACGTGTCTACACAGCTCGTACCACAGATACTCCTCGTGGAGGATGAGCTCATCGTAGCCAAGGACCAGGCACGACGGCTGGAACGGGAAGGTTTTGACGTCGAGCTCGCCCGAAGTGGAGCCGAGGCTGTGGAAAAGGCTATTCATGGGCCCGGGTCGCTCCTCGTCCTCATGGACATTCGGCTAGACGGTGGTATGGACGGGATCACCGCGGCGGAGGAGATCCTGAATCGCCGGGAGCTTCCAATCGTCTTTCTTACCGCTTACGCCGACCCGAAGACGTTGAGAGAGGTCTCCCGAGTAACCCGCTATGGCTACGTGCTCAAGAACTCCGGCTTGCCCCTCCTGCTCCAAGCCATACGAATGGCTTTCGATCTCTTCAACGAGCGGCGGAAAGTGGTAGAGCGTGAAAAGCGTCTCATAGAGAAGAGCGCTCAGCTCCAGCGCCTCTCCCGGCACATTCAGGAGATGCGAGAGGAGCAGAACCGCTACGTCGCCCGGGAAATTCACGACGAGCTCGGACAGGCTCTCACCTCTCTGGATATTCTCTTAACCCTCACCGAGGAAGGGCTCCAGGGTGAGCCACCGGAGTCGCGAGACTCGCTGCGGAGGACTCTCGGAGAGGCCCGGGAGGTACTTGCCCGGACGTCCGCCACCGTACGGCACCTGGTTGGAGAGCTTCGACCGTCAGTGCTCGATCACCTAGGTCCAGTCGAGGCTATGCGGGCGGAGTTGGAGGAGTTCGAGCGAAAAACCGCGGTAACCGCAACGTTCGAGAACGAACTATCCGGAGAGCCGGTGATCGGAGAGAAGTGCGCCCTGGCACTCTTTCGGATCGTTCAGGAAGCGCTGACCAACGTATACCGACACGCCGGCGCGCAGAACCTCTACCTGCGGCTTCACCGCGAGGGCGGTGCTCTCATTGTTACCGTAACGGATGACGGAGTAGGCTTCGATCCGGCGAGTGCGGAAGGTGAGGAGACTTTCGGTCTCCTCGGAATGGAAGAACGGGCTGAGGCGTGCGGCGGTTCAATCGCGGTCTCCAGCGAGCCGGATAAAGGGACAACGGTGAGCGTGACAATCCCAGAGGAGATGGAAGCATGATACGGGTGGTGATAACCGACGATCACGAGCTCATCAGAAGCGGCTTCGGGCGCTTGATCGAGCGAGACGAGGATCTCACCCTTGCCGCTGAGGCGGGGGACGCAGGAGAAACCTTCGACACCCTCGAGACGGTGCCGTGTGACGTTCTCGTCCTCGACATCTCTCTGCCGGACCAGAACGGCCTGGACGTCCTCAAGGAGCTGCGGGGACGCTTTCCGAAGCTCCCGGTGCTCGTTTTGAGCATGCACTCCGAAGAGCAGTACGCCCTGCGGGCACTCCAGGCGGGAGCTCTCGGTTACATCACAAAGAACAACGCCTCCCAGGAGCTGGCCCGAGCCATCCGAAAGGTCGCGGACGGCAGCCGGTACGTAGGGGAACGAACCGCCGAAAAACTGGCCTCAACTCTCGGGCCCAGTGGTGCCGCGGAGCCTCACGAACGGCTCTCGGATCGGGAGTATCAGATCCTCGCGCTCATCGGCTCAGGCATGAGCGTCCGCGATGTGGCGGATGAGCTCAGCCTGAGCATCCACACCGTCAACACCTATAGGCGCAGAGTTCTCGAAAAACTCGGTCTTCGAACTACCACCCAGATCGTCCGTTTCGCCCTGGAACACGACATTACGCCGTAGCTGTAGCAAAAACTGTTACACAGATTTCACACTCAGGATGATACCGACGATATCTCTCGGCTGTGAGAATGCCTACCGTAAGGAGCTATCCTATGAAGAGACTACGTGATATCAAAATGCGTCCCAAACTGGTGGCACTCTTTCTGGTGGTTGGATTGATACCCCTCGCGGCGGTGGGTATCTGGTCCGCCACTCGATCCAGCCAGGCGCTGGAGAAAGACTCGATCGCTCAACTGAGGGCAATGCGGGAGATTAAGCAGAACCAGATTGAGCGGTACTTCGATGAGCATAAGGACGATATGAATGTCCTGCTCAACACCGTGGAGGCGTTAGAGGATTCCGCTTCGGAGCGCCTCAGGGGTATGCACGAGGCACAACTGACGGCGATCGACTCGTACTTCGACGACGGGCAGCCGAGCATGGCCCCGGAGGGACCGGTCCATCGCAAGATGAACTCCATAGTGGGAAACCGCAGTGGGCTCGGAGAGACCGGCGAGAGCTACGTCGCGGAACTCCAGAACGAGAGAGTAATCCTCCGAAGCGACATGGAGACCATGGGTGACGGCGACTTTCACTATGGCGCTGACGTAACTGACGTGGATGCTCAGTACCTTCACGATGCTCTGTCAGGAGAAAGCGGAAGCCGCGTTATTACCGACAGCGCCGGAAAGCTCGTAATGGTTGTCTTCTCTTACTTTGAGGTCGACGGGGACCCGTGGTCACTTGTGACCAAGATGGACCTGGAGGAGGCAGTTACTCCAGAAGTGCAAGGCGCTGAGGGAGACTACTACACCCGCTACGCGGAACGGTACGGTTACTCGGACATTCTTCTGATTCACCCGGAGGGAGATATCTTTTACTCCGTTGCGAAACAGGACGAGTACCAGACTAACATTCTCAGCGGCACTTACGCGGACTCACCCCTAGGTGAGGCGGTGGAAGAATCGATCGCAACCGAGGGGTTTGCGTTCGGCGACTTCCGTCCTTACGCTCCGGCGAACGATCGACCTACGTCGTTTGTGGCGGAGCCACTTATGAAAGACGGAGAGCCTCAGATGATCGTGGCGCTCCAAATGCCTCTGCGGCGGATCAACGCAATCATGCAGGAGCGCACCGGCATGGGCGAAACCGGGGAAACCTACCTCGTAGGGCCGGAAAACCTGATGCGTTCGGACTCCTACCTGGATCCTGAGAACCGCAGTGTGGAGGCTTCCTTCGCCGATCCGGAGAGAGGTAAGGTCGACACCGAGGCGACACGGTCCGCGCTCAACGGCGAAACCGACGCCCGGACGATAGCGGACTATACGGGAAGCACCGTTCTCTCGGCCTTCGGCCCGGTGGAGGTGTATGACACCAACTGGGCCCTCATGGCAGAAATCGACCAGAGCGAGGTCTTCATTCCGATCCGAGAGCTGGGAATATCGATTCTAATCGTGGCTGCGATAATTGCAGTAGTTGTAGCCGTCGTGGCCCTCTACGTGGCCAACATGATCGCCAAGCCCCTGGGGCAGGGGGTCTCCTTCGCCGAGGAGGTGGCAAAGGGCGATCTGACCACGGACCTCCACGTAAACCAGGGGGACGAGGTCGGCATCCTCGCAAACTCCCTGCGAGACATGGTCACCCGGCTCAAGGAGATCGTCGGGGAAATCAATTCCTCGAGTCAGAACGTTGCCTCCGGAAGCGAGCAGCTCGCCTCGAGCTCCGAGGAGATGTCCCAGGGGGCGACCGAGCAAGCCTCCAACGCCGAAGAGGTCTCCTCCTCCATGGAAGAGATGGACTCGAGCATCGATCACAACGCGGACAACGCCAAGGAGACCGATCGGGTCGCCCAGAAGGTCGCCGAGGACGCGGCCAAGAGTGGTGAAGCGGTGCGACAGACCGTAGAGGCGATGACAAGCATCGCCGAGAGGATCGGAATTATCGAGGAGATTGCCCGAAACACCAACCTCCTCGCCTTGAACGCCGCTATCGAGGCGGCCCGAGCGGGCGAGCACGGTAAGGGATTCGCCGTCGTCGCCTCGGAGGTGCGCAAGCTCGCCGAGCGAAGCCAGAAAGCCGCCGGAGAGATTAGCGAGCTCTCCTCCTCCAGCGTTGACGTCGCCGAGGAAGCCGGAACGCTCCTGGACGCCCTGGTCCCGGATATTCAGAAAACAGCGGAGCTCGTACAGGAAATCAGCGCCTCCAGCGAGGAACAGCGCTCCGGAAGCGAACAGATCAGCAAAGCGCTCTCGCAGCTCGATCAGGTGGTTCAGCAAAACGCCTCCCAGGCCGAGGAGATGTCCAGCATGGCCGAGGAGCTCTCCGCCCAGTCCGATCATCTGCAGGACACCATGTCCTTCTTCAGGATCGATCAGGCAACGAGAGCCGGCAACGGACGGAAAAAGGCGCTCACCTCCGCAAGGGGCGGAAACAGGATTGCCCCCCAGACGACCGGCCAGCAAGGCGGTAACGTTGCGGAGTCAAACGGGGCTCAGAGCCAAGCCAACAATGCCGGCGCGGAGCAGCGAGAGTTTGTCGGCGTCGGAGTGAGCAACAACGCAAACGGCCGGCAGGAGAAGGGGATCACCCTCGCCATGAATGAGGGCTCCGACGCTCTGGACGAGGACTTCGAGACGTACTAAGGGGGGGTGGAGCCGATGTCGGAAGAACTAACCAATCAGTATTTGACCTTCTACTTGGATAAGGAAGAGTACGCTTTGAGCGTTACCCGGGTGCAGGAGGTGCTCGAGCTCATCGAGCCCTCCCGGCTCCCGCAGATGCCCTACTACATGGAAGGCATTATCAACGTTCGGGACTCGGTACTCCCGGTAGTAGACATGCGCCGCCGCTTTGGCCTCGAGGAGGTCGATCGGACGGTGGACAGCGCCATCTTGGTAATGGAACTCTCCCCGGCGGAAGAAAAAGACGAGGCTACCACCGTTGGCTGCCTCGTGGACGCCGTGGATGCGGTGGTCGAGATAGAGCCGACTCAGATCGAAGCCCCTCCGGAAATCGGGACCAGCGTGGACTCCGGTTTTCTCGAGGGGATAGCCAAGAGTGATGAGCGGTTTGTGATGATCCTCGACCCCAATGCCCTCTTCAACCGTCGAGAGATCGAACGGGCGGGTTCCACCTATGCGCCTGCTGCTGGTAGATGATTCCCCGGAGATCCGGAAACAGCTGCCCCGTCTCTTAGACGGGGTTTCCGGCGTCGAAGAGGTCGCCCTGGCCTCCGACGCCGACTCTGGTCTCTATCGAGCCCGGCAACTACATCCGGATTTGATGATTATCGACCTAGAGCTGCGCCACTCCTCCATGAACGGTATCGAGCTCATTTCGAGACTCGCCGAACTCGAGCGGCGCCCCTCCCTGGTGGTCTACACAAACCACCATGAGCTTCGCCGTTACGCCCTCCGGGCGGGGGCGGACCTCTTCTTCAGCAAGGGAAGCGAGACCGGAACTCTCATCGAGACGCTCCGCCGACTTGCTGCCACCGAGGGGCTGTCCCGATAGAGGGCAGCCCCTTCTTCTTTCCCTTTGCCTCGAACCGCCCGACGGCTTATGGAGCCGCTCTGAGGAGAAGAAGAGCGAAGAGCACCATGAGCGTTCCGATCACGAAGGCGATTCTCGCGAAGAGCCGGAGAGCGCTACTCGACTCGCTCTCCCCCGCCTTTCGTCTCAGATAGACCCCAAGGGCTATTGTAAAGAGGCCTACGAAGATTTGGATCATGAGCTCCGAGCTGTTCTGCACCCAACTGCCTACTTCTCGCCCCAGCGCTCCCGGTACACTATTTGTTCCATGGGGAGCCTACTCTTGCCTATTCTTTCCGGATTCTTAGGATAGCCCAACGGTATGAGCTCAACAATTTCAACCTCTCGAGGTATCGAGAGAATCTCCCGCACTCTTTCCGGGTCGAAGTGGCCGATCCAGCAGGTGCCGAGCCCCTCCTCTACCGCCGCCAGGGTGAGATGATCGATCGCGATGGAGACATCCACGAGAAAGGCGAGGTGACCGCAATGCATCTCCCGTCGGTCCGTTTCGGCGCAGGCAACCAGAACCACCGGCGCCTCCCCGACAAACTCCTGTCCACCGGCAGCGTCGCTAAGGGCTGACCGCTTCTCCGGGTCCGTGACTACCAAGAACCGCCACTCCTGCCGGTTCTTCGCGGAAGGAGCGAGTCGAGCCGACTCTAAGACTCGCCGCAACTTCTCTTCCTCCACCGGCTTCTTCTCCCAAGAGCGGACGCTCTTTCGTAGGGCTATCGCTTCGTGCACGTTCATAGGCTTCAAGTGTAACAGTTGCGCGAGCGGCGTGCACGGTCGGTCCCCGTAGGGTCACCGCCCTGGATCACAAAGCCGTCGATAACCCGGCGAAAGGTAATCCCATCGTAGAATCCTTCCCGGGTAAGAAAGACGAAGTTGTTCACCGTTTTCGGAGCGTGCTCCGGATAGAGCTCTATCTCGATGTCTCCGGTGGGTGGTCCCACTGTTTCTTCTGACTAATGCGAAAGAAGCTACCGAAGGGCGCCAACAGTGGCAAGCACGCTCAGCCTCCGGCAGCCTCCTTCTCGGAGAGGACTCGCCACTGGGAAAAACTCTCCTGCTCTTCGAGCTCCTTTAGAACCCGGGATCGAATCGGAGGAGAAGTAGTGTCGAAGTTGACGCGCATCCAGTTCTTAGAAGCGTCAGGATCCTTCTTGAAAACGGTTATAAAGACCGTGGTTGGGCAGATCGTAAGCGCTCCTGGCTCGAGCACAAAGGGAGCGTTGATCTCCCGACTGGAACCGTAATCGTTGCTATTCTTGTAACGAAACTGGTACCGAGAAAGCTCGTACCGTCCCGGCTCCAACCCGGTAATCATCTCCATCTCGCTTCCAGCATAGACGTTGATCGTCCGATCGAATGAAGGATCTCCGGCCTTCCCGATGTGAACTTCGTAGTATCCGAAGGTGGAGCCTCCATCGCTCTGCTGGACGCGCTGCACCGGCAGCACGAAAGCCGTGTCGTTTTCGCCCTTCGGTTCCGGAAGTGTCGTACACCCCCCGACCAGCAGAGCGGTGCCCATCAGGACCAGGAGAAGAAGCAGTAGTTTCCGTTTCATACCGAGTAGTATGAGGCAGAGACCGTCTATTCTCAAGTAGAATAAAAAAGGCCAGTTCCTTCGCGATGGCCGTTATTGGCTCCGCCTCCGTACTTCTCTGGAAGGGCAGAGATCTATCCTTTACGATTTCCGTTGCGGTACATCGCAAGTGAGTCTCTTAGGAGCGAACTAGCTGCGCCAAGGCGGTAACCGTCCGCCAGTTGCGTGTGGTGGCGGGGAGCCCGAGTTTCTTCTCGATAAAGCTGTTAGTGAGTCGCGTGTGTCTGTACCCGTCCGGACAGTAGAGATAGATGGCTCGGTCTCCCAGGGCTACCCGCTCCGGCGGCTCACACTCGTCGAGGAGAGAAGGTTCCTTTTCGCTTTTTGGAGGGCGGGCGAGGATCGTCGTGTGCAGCTTGTCGAAGTCCAAGCCTTCTTGGGTAGCAAGCGGATTCGCCTCGAGAATCGAGAGCAGCTCGTCCCCGGTGAGGACGAGTACTTCTACTTCAAAATCGAACCGCTCCTTGATTGCCTTTGTTAGCTCCAGGCTCACTTCCTCGGCACTTTGGTCTTCAGCCTGAAAAACGAAGTTACCGCTCTGTAAGTATGTCACAACGCTGGCGTAACCGAGGGTCTCCATGAGCATCTTGAGATCAGTCATCTTAACTCTGCGCTCTCTCCCGACATTTATGCCGCGGAGGAAGGCTACGTAGGTTGTCATGACAACGCTCCCGTTTCCGTCCCGGTTATCGTTTCCGGGACTAGGAGAACAGTATAGCGCATGAATCGCAAACACGCTTCAAACGGCTACCTATTCATCGCGTATTCTCCCAGCGGCCCACGCGGAGAGCCACGACGAAACGGTCGCAATAGGAGTATGCTATGGTAGGAGAAGGAGAGCAGTGTGCCGGTGAGTCAACAACACTCCGCAGCTAAGAACCGGGAGTTACCGGAAAAGATATACGGAAGAACCGCCTCTGCGGGGCACGCCCTCGGAACGGCCCTGCCGATCGAGAAGGAGCTCAATTTCATTCGCCGCTCGCAGCCGGAGGATGAAACGCCCGAGGAAGCTCTCGGACGCTTCGAGCAGGCCGTAGAAGCGAGCAAAGTGCAGTTGCGGAAGCTCCAGGGAGATCCCGGGGACGATTATTACGACGTGGCTTCCCTCATCTTCTCCTTTCACCTGCTCATGCTAGACGATGACGCATTTACCGGTCAGATGCGGGAAGCGGTTAGGAGAGGCAAGAGCCCCGAGGACGCTGTACGAGAGGTCGCCAGGAACTACGCCGGCGGCTTCACCGCTATGCGAGAGGGAAGGATTGCGGAGAAAGCCCAGGATGTTCGAGACGTAGGATACAGGTTGCTGGTCAACCTCGCAGGCCGGGCCGCAGACGGCGAGGACTTTTGCGGGAGAATAGCCATTGCCCGCCACATCTTTCCGAGCGAGCTCGTCCGTCTCGCCACGGAACGAATCGAGGGTGCCGTGCTCTTTGGTACCGGCGTCACCGCCCACATCGCCATACTCTCGAAATCCCTCGGCCTACCGGTAATGATCACCCAGGACCGTCGTCTTTTTGACATACCTGAGGGTGAGGAGCTCTTTCTCGACGCGAGCGAAGGACATCTCTTTATTCATCCAACCGGAGACCTAAGAGCAAGAGCGAAACTCGCCTGTTCCCAGGAGGAAGAGAAGCGCTCCGAACAAGCCGAGGAAGCATCGGCGGAACAAGGGGCGGTGACCGAGGATGGAACCGCCGTAACCCTGCTGGCGAACGTGAATATTCATAATGACGCCGTTCGAGCCCGCAATGCCGGAGCTCAGGGAATAGGACTCTACCGAAGTGAGTTCCCCTTTATTATTCGTAACGAGTTCCTCTCGGAGGAGCAGCAATTCCGTCTCTACCGCCAAGTTGTGGACGCCTTTCCCGCGGGTGAGGTCATCCTGCGCACCGCCGACATCGGCGGTGACAAGCTCATGGCCGGACAGGAAGAAGAAGAGCGAAACCCGTTTTTGGGGGTCCGCGGAATTCGATTCAGCCTCGCCTATCCCGATGAGTTTCGAAAGCAGCTGCGGGCGATGCTCCGGGCCGGAGCAAACAGAGAGCTCAAGATCATGTTTCCCATGGTCGCCTCCCCGGACGGTGTGGCCCGGGGCAGAGAGTTCGTCGAGCAGGCGCGACTGGAACTGGAAAAGAAGGGAGTGCCTCACTGCACTTCTCCGAAAGTTGGAGCCATGGTAGAACTCCCCTCGGCGGTGATTACCATCCAAGAGCTCGCTGCGCAAACCGACTTTCTCTCCATCGGTACCAACGACCTTATTATGTACATGCTTGCGGTGGACCGGACCAATGAACGGCTGAGCGAGCTCTACCGGAGCCACCATCCGGTGGTCCTGCGCACACTCTCGATGATCGCCGAGGGCGCCGGGGAGAATATTGGCGAGCTCTCGGTCTGCGGCGATAGCGCCGGCGATCCGCTGATGGTTCCCTTCTATCTCGGTCTCGGAATCCGCAAGCTCAGCCTATCTCCCTCCCGTCTAAGGCCGATCCGCAATCTCTTGCGAGGAATCACGATCGAGCAGAGCGAGAAGATCGCGGAGGAAATGCTCGAAATAGAAGAGCTGAGCGAGATGGACCGGTACCTGAAGGAGCTCGAGAGCTCCCTGGGCTTCTAAGAGCGTACGGGGCGCGGCGGGCTACCCTCTAGAGAAGAGAGGAGAGCTCCTTCCAGAGCGCAGCGTAGGCGAGGGCCGCTTTGGTCTTTGCTCGTCGAGCGAGGAGAGGCTCCCGGTAGCTCCCCATCTTTTCGACCTCCGCGGAGTACGGTATGGCCGTCGAGAGAAAGCGTTTCTCCCGCTCTCGAAGATTCTCCATCACCTCTCGATGGAGCTTGCGTCGTCCGTCCACCATGGAAAAAAAAGCGCTCACCTTATCTCTGTTTAGCTCGTGTCTCTGAAGAAACTCGATAACCGTCCGATAGGTGTTAACCGAAAGCGGTGTCGGAATTATCGGCATCAGGATTCGATCGGCAGTCCTGAGCAGCCCCTCCGCCTCAACGTCGATGCCGGCGTGACTGTCCAGAACGAGCAGATCATACTCCTCAGAGAAGGGATCGAAGCTGTCGGCGAGCTTCTTGTGAGGCTTTTTGGCATCGGCAAGAACAACCGGCAGCTTTCGATAAGAGAAACTCGAAGGGAGGATATCAAGATTCTCGTAGTCGCTCCCCTTGATGGCCCCGGCGAGTTTCTCCTTCATCAGTTTCTTGGCACTTGTGCCCTTTGGCTTGACCCGAAAGTAGAATGATGCGGAGCCTTGAGCGTCGAGATCGCAGAGGAGTGTCCTCCTTCCTTCCTGAGCGGCGGCGTAGGCTATATTGACCGCCGCGGCACTCTTGCCGACGCCCCCTTTCAAGCTGTAAAGCAGTACCGTCTTCATAATCAACCTCCCGGAAGCGAGGACAACTCTCGGCGGAATCGCCTGAGCTCCGGTTTCAGCCGTTTCCGGAGCTTCGGAGATCGCCGGCTGAAATCAGCGAGCACTCCCCCAATCGCTGCGGAGACCGCAGCCCCATCCGCTCCCCACGTTTCGAGTATCTCGATGAGAAGCTCCTGCTGCACCGCCAGGTCCTGCTGTGCTCCGAGGACGTCCTGAACCTTCTTGAGCCGTTTGACCACCGGCTGGAGCTCTTCAGAGGGGTAGAGGGAGCCGAATATCTCCAAAAGATAGCGCAGCTTTTTGCACTCTACACGGAGCTCGTGGAATTGAGTATCCGCCATTCCCGAGTCGAGCAGCTTTAGGAGAGAGAGAATCCGCCTATTCCGTTTACGTACCCAACGACCGACCGCCTCTCGGAGAACCCAGGGCTGGTGCCAGGAGGTCGGAGACCAGCGATGCAGAAGAGAGCGAGCGTTTTCGAGGCGATCTTGATACGCTCCTGAACAGATGCGCGCGGAGAGCGACTCATAGCTCGCCGCGGTCTCGGCGTCGATCCGATCAAATAGAACCCGCACTCCCGGCTTTAGGGCTTCCGGCAAGAGGGCCGTGTACTCCTTTCTCCGGAGAGAAAGCACGTCGAGATCCCGGGCGCGGCCGGTGGTCCGGAAGAGCTCCTTGAGCGTTCCTGAAATCTCGTGGTAAAGCTCCTGGGGCATCATGCTCTTCATATGAGAAGTAACCGACCGAAGACGCCGCAGGGCAACGCGATAGTCGTGGAGAAACTCAGTGTCGATTCTTTGGACGAGGCCGGCTCTGTTCTCTTCCATTACGGCGAGGAAGTAATCGAAAAGCTCCAAATACGCATCCCGCAGGGAGAGCTGCGGTCCTAAGGTGAGCGTAACCGCCTGATCGTAGGCACCGGCGACCCTGCCTCCCAGGGAAAGCAGCTTTCGGTAGAAGTGCTCCGCCTCGGTCGGCTCGTCTCCGGCGGCTTTTGAGGCGAGCTCCTTACACTCAGGCTCATAGCCGCGCAGCGCCTCGATTCGCAGACCGAAAAAGGGCAAATCGGCCGTCGGAGCTATTGCATCGGCCCAACCAACACACTTTGCCTGGTCGTCCTCGAGCCGGTACGCCCGTCGAAGCTCCGTCCACCGCACAACACCAACTATCGCCCGTGGGCCCACGATCGGCTCCGCCCACTTCGGCGGATACCCCGGCTCAAAGGAGAGATCCAGATCCAGAACGCGTTCACGCTCTTCCCGAAAGGAGTACTCGCTGACGCCCTCGGGATGCTCCAGGAGTAATACGCCTCGCTTGAAGAACCTCCAGTCGAAGGTGTCCCGCGCGAATACCGACACCTGTTCCGCTCCCGCTTCCGGGACAAGCCGGCCTGCCCGCCCCAGGCTTCTATTGAACCGCTTTACGGCCGCCTCTTGTGTAAGCCCCGCAGACAGATGGACACCTTTCATCTGTGATTCAGGGTAGATCTCCGGCTCGCCAAAAGCAAGCGCCGCCCCCCCACTGCCTGGCCCCGGGACGTAGGATAACGGGTCACCACGCTATTCGGACTCAGGAGCTACGGCAATCGCCGGTGCGCCCCGCCCACCGGAGCGCTCGGCAGCCGAGCCCTCTCCGGTTACCCGGAAGTAGCTGACCGCATCCCGGAGCTGGTCCGCCTGGGCGGAGAGTTCCTCCGCCATGGAGGCCATCTCCTCCGAGGAGGAGGCGTTCTGCTGCACGACGCCGTCGAGCTCCCGCATCGCTTTGGTGATCTGATCGGTTCGGTCCTTCTGCTCGGCGTTGCCCATGGCGATCTCCTTCACCAGCTCGGCGGAGCGCTGGATATTGGGCACAACCTGCTCGATAAGCGTCCCCGCCTCTTCGGCAACCTGAACGCTCGCCTCGGAACGCTCGATAATCTCGGCCGCCGCTTTCTGTGAACGCTCGGCGAGTTTTCGCACCTCCGCCGCCACGACCGCGAACCCTTTGCCGCTCTCCCCGGCTCGAGCCGCCTCGATGGCGGCATTCAGGGCGAGGAGGTTGGTATTTCGCGCAATTTCCTCAATTACCGTGATGCGTTCGGCGATGTCCCGCATCGCCTCCACGGTTTGCTGAACCGCCTCTCGGCCCCTTTCACTGTTCTGTGCCGCACCCTTGGAGATCTTCTCAGTCTCCCGGGCGTTGTCGCTGTTTCGTTGGATCTGGGTCGACATCTCCTCCACGGAAGACGTAACCTCTTCCGCCGATGCTGCCTGCTCCGAGGCGCCTTGAGAAATGGTTTGGGAGGTGTCGGAGAGCTCCCTGCTTCCGGAGGTAATGTTGTCCACGCCGCCCTGGATTTCCGTGACGATGCGGCGAAGCTCTTCGTTCATTTGGTTCATTGACTGTGCGAGCTCTCCCACTTCGTCCCGACTCCGAATGTCGAGGGATTCCCCGCGTATTTCGCCGCCGGCGACTCGCGTCATCGCCTCGCTAACCCGAAGGATCGGTCGAGCGATGTAGCTCCCCATGGTGAGGCCGAGAGCCACATCCACCAGGAGTATCACAACAAGCGCTATTAGAAGAATCGTAACAATGCTTGATAGGCTCGCGTAGACCTCCTCGTCATAAGCCGCCACGCCGACGATCCAGTCCATTCGCTCCACATACTCGAGGTAATCGGTCCGTGCTCTCCCGTCGTCGTGGGCGATCCGTCCCTCCTGAGCTTCGATGGCGTCACTATAGATCGGATCCTCCGCGACATTCTCCCCGGCGAGCTCAGGATGAACGAGCATGTTACCTTCGCCATCTAAGAGGTAGGCGAACCCGCTCTCTCCCACCTCTACAGCGCGAATCGTATCTCGAAGATAACCAATATTGGATTGGGGTATACCGACGTAGAGCACGGCGATAACGTCCCCCTCTTCGCCGCGGACGGGCTTGTACTCCGAAATGTACCAGTCATCAACCACAAAGGCGCGCCCCTCGTATTGCTCACCGCCCATCACCGTCCGATAGACCTGGGAGTCCGCCGGAATGTAGGTGCCCGTGGCTCGCTCTCCGTCCTGGGTGCGGACGCTCGTGGAGACTCGGAGAATACCGCCGCTGATAGGCTGAAAGATGGTGACCGTTGCTCCGGTGAGCTCCGTTATGAGATCCACGATCTCCGTTGCTCCGGTAACGAGCTGGTCACCAACGTAGAGGGCGGGCACATCCACCGTGGAGGTTTCGCCGGTGACCTGGTTTCGGGCGCTGATTTCGCGGGTCTCCTCTTCGTCCTCCCGGGCTGAGTCTTCAACAAAGTGGCTCGCGACCTCGAGGTACTGGCGAACCGCGTCCTGATTGGTCCGGTAGGAGACATTCGCCATTCCGCGAATCAGATTCGCGATGGTTCTCGACTCCTGGTCCACCATCTCCGTGATCGTATCGCTGACGGTGACGTAGATGACTCCGGAAAGGACGAGAACGAGAAGTAGGGTCGAAAGAAACACCGCCGAGAAAAGCTTCGGTCTGAGCCTCATAGGGCTAACCTCCTCTCTCCACACAGACCGCTAGCCGAGAGTGATGCCGGCAAGCCTCCCTAGAAAATACAGTATGTAAGCAAGTACGTCATCTTTGGACGCCTTGCCCTGTCTGAGGGAGATCCGAAGGGCACAATCCAGGAGTTCTCCGAAAACGACGGCGGCGCCTACGACATATTCTACGATCTCGACCACGGGGAGAGCCGGTTCTACGTTGACAGTTTTGAGAGGCAGGACGAAATCGGACACCGACACGACGGTACCGACAACTTCGCAGGCCACGGTGGGTGGTTTATACTTTCCTCCATGGCGGCGCGTCGGGGAGACCGACTGGAGCAGTTTCATCCTCTTATTGCGGATTGGTTTAGAGCGACCTTCGGCAACCCCACCCCGGTTCAAGCGGCGGCGTGGGAGCGAATAGAGGCGGGCCGGCACTGCCTTATCTCCGCCCCGACGGGGACGGGTAAGACTCTCGCGGCCTTTCTCACCGCCATAGACCGCCTCATCCGAGGCTCCTCCGGCCGGGTACTCTACATATCTCCCCTAAAGGCACTCAACTACGATATCGAGCGCAACCTTAACCGGCCGCTCCACGAGCTCCGAAGCCGCTTCGCCGAGGCCGGTGAGCGGATTCCCGAGATTCGCGTCGGCCTTCGAAGCGGCGACACCGAGCAGTCCGAGCGGCGCAGGCTCATAAGCCACCCTCCGGATATCCTCGTCACTACCCCGGAGAGTCTCAATCTCATGCTCTCCTCCAAAAACGGCCTCCGGGGATTGGCGGGGTTCGAGACGGTGATCCTGGATGAAGTTCACGCCGTCCTCTCCTCCAAGCGGGGCACCTACCTGATGAGCGGCGTTGAGCGGCTCGTCTCAATCTGTGGGGAGTTTCAGCGAATCGCTCTCTCCGCTACGATTCGACCGATGTCCCTGACGGCGGAAATCCTCGGAGGCTACGCCGTACGGGGCGGAGGAGAGAGCTACGAGGCGCGACCGGTGGAGCTCGTGGAGGTCGAGTCCCGGAAACAGTACGAGCTCAAAATCCGCTATCCGAACCTTGGGGATCAGCATGCGGGTACCCCCGAGGCTCGGGATGAGTGGTGGCAGGCGATCGCACGCCGTCTGCGGGAACGCATATCGGAGAACCGGTCCACGCTTGTCTTCGCCAACAGCCGCAGAATGGTGGAGAAGCTTGCGCGGATGCTCAACGAGGAAGAGGAGGGAGAGCCGGTCTACGCCCACCACGGTTCCCTCTCCCGGGAAGTCCGCCGGGTCGTGGAGGAGCGGCTCAAGGGTGGAGAGCTCAAGGCAATCGTCGCCACGAGCTCCCTGGAGCTCGGCATTGACGTGGGAGAGATCGACGAAGTTATCCTGGTGCAGGCGCCCTATTCCATCGCATCGGCTGTTCAGCGAATCGGCCGAGCCGGCCACGGCGTCGGCGAGGTCAGCCGGGGAAGCTTTCTCCCCATTCACTCCCGAGATCTCTTGGAGTCCGCAGCTCTTACCCGGGCGATCACCGAAGGGGCGATCGAAGATATCAATCCGCCGGAACGTCCGCTCGACGTTCTTGCTCAGATCATACTCTCAATGGCGGTGGTCGGCCCCGTGGAAGCAGAGGAGGTGTACCGCACGGTTCGGTCGGTTCACGCCTACCATCATCTCCGACGGGAGGAGCTGGAGCTGGTAGTAGAGATGCTCGCAGGCAAGTACGCGGACACCAGGATTCGGGAGCTCAACCCGAGAATCAGCTACGACCGCGGCACCGGACGAATAGAGGCTCGTAAGAACGCCGCCATGCTTCTCTATATGTCCGGTGGAGTCATTCCGGACCGCGGGTATTACACCCTCCGCCTGTCGGACTCAAAAGCGAAGATCGGCGAGCTTGACGAGGAGTTCGTCTGGGAGCGCTCTCTCGGAGACGCCTTTCCCTTCGGCAACCGCGCGTGGCGGATTACCGGCATTACTAACAACGACGTCCTCGTCGTTCCGGCGGACTCAAGCAATAGCGTTGTCCCTTTCTGGCGCGCCGAGGAGCAGAGCCGCCCCTTCGTCTACTCATCGAAGATCGGCTCCTTTCTCGAAGAGACCGACGAGATGCTCGGCCTCGGGGCCGACTTGGCGAAACAGCTGGAAGAGAGCTTCTTTATGGAAGCCTCCGCGGCGGCGGCCCTGCAGGAGTACTTGAAGCGGCAGAGGATGCATACGGGTGCTTCCCTGCCGCACCGTCACCACCTGGTGATCGAACGGTACTACGATCCGAAGAACAGCGCCGACGCGCTGCAGGTCGTGATCCATACAATCTGGGGAAGCGCTGTCAACAAGCCCCTCGCGCTGGCGCTATCGGCTGCGTGGCGCAAACGGTACGGATTCACCCTGGAGGTGTACGCCAACAATGACGCCGTCTTGCTCAATCTGCCGCAGGAGCACCGCGGGAGTGAGATCTTCTCTCTCCTGCAGGGAGAGGACCTTTCCCGGCTTCTGCGTGATTCCATCGAAGGGGGAGGTATTTTCGGCGCTCGCTTCCGCGAGAACGCCCAACGGGCGCTTCTGCTGCCGCGCAGGAGCTTCTCCGAGCGCATGCCCCTTTGGCTAAACCGGCTGCGATCGAAGAAACTCCTCAAGGCGACTGCGGATAGGGAGGATTTTCCCATTACCCTCGAGACCTGGCGGGAGTGTATGCAGAACGAGTTCGACGTTGCCACCCTCGCCGAGCTCTTGGCGGATCTGGAAACGGGACGAATCACCTACTCCGAGGTCGAAACCGTGACTCCTTCTCCCTTCGCGGACTCTATTATCTGGCGACAGACCAACTTCCGGATCTACCAGGACGACTCCGCCTCTTCGGAGCTTCGCACTTCCCTCAGTGACGAGCTGCTCGAAGAGGTGCTGCACTCTCCGCACCTCCGGCCGGAACTCCCCGCCGAGCTCGTGGCGGACTTCGAGCGTAAGCTCCAACGCCTCGCCGAAGGGTACGCTCCGGAGAGCGCGGCGGAGTTGCTTTCCTGGATTGAGGAGCGCCTCTTTCTGCCGGCTTCTGAGTGGGAGGCGATCCTAGACGCGATGGAGCGCGACGGGGTGAGCAACGTCGTGGAGCTGGTCGACTCCATCCGGGATCGCCTCTTCTTTCCGGGAGCCTCGGAGGCTCCGGGCCAAGTGCCCATCGGCGTGGTGGCCGTTTCGAACCGGCGGCTCTTTGACGCCGCCCTGGCAGGTGAGCCGGGAGAGCAGGGCGAGGAACAGGAAGCGGCGGCGGACCGTTTTCTCGCCCGGTGGCTCGACTACTACGGTCCGGTTCCCTTACACCGCCTCCGAACGCTCCTGCCGTTGCCGGCGGAGGCGTTGGAGGAGGCGGTGGACCATCTCACCGAGAGCGGCTCTCTCTTTCTCGATCGGTTTACCGAAGGAGCTCGGGAGGAGGAACTCTGTAGCCGGGAGAATCTGGAGCGTCTGTTGCGCCTGCGGCGAGCCGAGGCGCGACCGGAGCTCGAGCCCCTGAGGGCGGGAGAGTTTCAGCTCTTTCTTGCCCGCCACCAGGGAGTGGTCGAGCCCGGAGCATCTCTGGAGGCGCTCGAATTCCGTTTGGAGCAGCTTCTCGGCTATCCCGCCCGGGCATCGCTCTGGGAGAGTGATATCCTTCCGGCCCGACTCGACCCGTACTACCCGAGCTGGCTCGACCGCGCCATGGGAGAGAGCGACCTCCGCTGGATCGGCTGTGGAAACAAGCGAGTTACGTTCGCCTTCGAGTCGGACCTCGACCTGATTCTGGAAGGTCCCAGGAGGGACGGCGGTTTGAGCGAAGCGGCCGCCCGCCTCGTAAGAGCTCTTCGGAGTGGTGGCGGAAGGAGCTTTCTCGACCTCGCCAGGGAGGCTGAATTGCGCACGGACGAAGCGACTGAAGCGCTCTGGGAGCTCGTCTGGAACGGCGCAGCCACTAACGACGCCCTTCAGACGCTGCGACAGGGTGTCCGGACCGACTTCACTCCGGAAGGCGGAGCCGGAGCGACCGGGGAACGGCGACCGGGGGTGCACTCCCGGGAGGCCATTTCCGGCCGCGGCGTTCGGACGAGCCGGCGCCGCGGCTCATACCGCCGCTGGAGCTCCACCCGCCCCATGGGAGGAACCTGGTTCCCTATGCCGCTCCCACCGAGCCCTGAGGACCCCCTGGAGGAGGCGGAACTCCTCAAGGAGCGCGTGCGGCTTCTGCTTTCCCGATACGGAATCCTCTTTCGGGAGCTCCTAACTCGAGAGCTTCCGCCGCTGCAGTGGGGACGGCTTTTTCGCACGCTTCGGCTTATGGAGCTTTCCGGAGAGCTTACGAGCGGCCACTTCGTGGACGGTGTGACGGGGCTACAATTCATCTCACCCGCGGCCCTTCGCGAGCTCTCCGCCGGTGGGGGTGAGGATCGGGTCTACTGGCTCAACGCCGCGGACCCCGCCTCCCTCTGCGGGAGCGAGCTCCCCGGAGAGCTGCCGCGCAGAATACCCACCACCCATCTCGTCTATCAGGGGGCACAGCTCGTCCTCGTCTCCCGGAAGAGCGGCAAAGAGCTCTCATTAAAGGTGCCCCCCGGGGCGCCACGGATGAATGAGTACCTGTCGCTCTTCCCCACCTTCCTCTCACGACAGGAGTCCTCCCTGCGGAGGATTCGGGTCGAGACCATAAACGGCGAAGCCACCGGACACTCCGCATATGCTGAGGATTTGAAGCGGTTTGGCTTTATCGGGGACGGACCGTACCTCACCCTCTATCGGAACTACGCAGACGGCCCCTACGGTTGAGCTTTTGGCGCGGCGGGGTAGCGGCGGAGAAACTCCTCCACGGTGAGTATCGTCTCCTCGCTTCCGAGACGCTTGGCGAGCTCGGTGATCTGAGGTGGTTCGAGTCCGGCAGCCTGAAGCGTCTTCTCCTCTCCAAAAACCCGGCGCCCCGCTCCGTCGGCGATGATCTCTCCCTCCCGCATGACGATAACCCGCTCGAAGTAGCGCGCCACAAAATCCATGTCATGGGTAATGGTTAGCACCGTCTTGCCCGCCTCGGTCAACCGGAATACGAGGGAGCCGAGTCGCTCGGTGCCGAGCATGTCCTGGGCGATGGTGGGCTCGTCGAGAATCACCACCTCCGTGTCCATGGCAACGATTCCAGCCACGGTAACGAGCTTTCGCTCCGCCAGGCCGAGGTCGTAGGGATTGGTGTCGGCGAAATCGAGGAGGTCGAGCTCTCTCAGAGCCGCCTCGGAGCGCGCTCGTGCCTCTTCTTCGGAGAACCCGAGATTACGAGGGCCGAACATCACCTCATCGAGAACACGGCTCTTGAATAGCTGATCCGCCGGATTTTGGAAGACCAGCCCCACCCGCCGGGCCAGCGTGGCCACGGTGCTCTCCCGGGTGTCCACACCATCTACCAGTACCCGTCCGGAGACCGGTTTGAGCAAACCGTTGAGGAGGCGCACGAAGGTGGACTTTCCGGCGCCGTTCTGCCCGATAATCGCCGTCGCTCCGGCTCCGAGCGTTACGTTGAGCCCCTTGAGCACCTCAACCCCCGGTGTGTAGTGGAAGCGGAGCTCCTCGACTCGTATATCAGCCATCGGCGGGTCCCCGTTCGAGGAGTGCCGTTGCTTGGGAAACCGAGAGAGGCAGTTCCCCCGCCCCGTCAGTGAGTCCCCACGCTTTGGCTACCTGCACCACCGCCGGTGTCGCAACGCCCCGTTCGTGGAGATCCTCCCGGCCGAAGAGCTTGGCGGGAGTACCAGAGGCGACGAGCTTGCCGCCTTGCAGGGCGATGACCCGGTCCGCCGCCGCGGCAATTCGTTCAACCTTGTGCTCCGCGATGAGCACGGTAATCCCCTCCTTCCTGAGCTCGCCGATCGCCTCGAAAACCTCGCTCGTCCCCGCGGGATCGAGCTGGGAGGTGGGCTCGTCGAGTACGAGGATCTCCGGCCGCATGGCGAGAACCGAAGCGATCGCCAGGCGCTGCATCTGTCCCCCGGAAAGGGCGAAGGGCATCCGGTTTCGTAACTCACTCAGCCCGAGGAGCTCCAGGGCGTGATCTATGCGGGGAATCATCTCCTCCCGGGAGACCCCGGCGTATTCCAGTCCGAAGGCGACCTCCTCGTAGACCGTAAGCTTGGATCCGGTGATCTGCGTAAAGGGATTCTCGAAGACAAGCCCCACCGTTCGGGACATCTCCCCGACGCTGTGGTCCCGGACCCGCTTTCCCGCCACGGTGACGGTTCCACCGTAGGCGCCCTTGTAGAAGTGCGGCACCAGGCCGACCAGCGCGGCGCAGAGGGTGGACTTGCCGCTGAGATTGGACCCGACGATTCCGACCAGCTCTCCCTCCTCCACGGTAAAACTCACGTGGTCGAGGGCGAGTTCCTCCCGACCGGGGTATCGATAGCGCAGATCCTCGACTTCGATTAGTGCCATCCGAACCCCCAGCGGGCGACCCCTGCCCCGACGAGAGCGGCGAGGGCGAGCCAGCGAAGCGCATAAGCGTAGCGAGGAATATGCTCCTCCCTGAGAAAGGTCGGTTTGCCGGTAGCGCCGAAGCCGCGCACCTCCAGCGCCAGGGCGCGCTCCTCGGTCGAAATGAGAGAGCTGGTCACCAGGGGCCCGAGGAGCGGGATAAACGCCTTGACTCGAGTCCAGAGAGATCCTTCGGTCTCCATGCCCCTCGAGCGCTGGGCATCCATAATCGCTCCGGTCCGGTCGGCCATGGTCGGCACGATTTGAAGGACCGCCATAAGAACGTAGCCGAATCGCGGGCTCATCCCGCGGCGTACCAACGCCTCGACGAGATGGGTCGGATGCGTCGCCAAAACGATAATGAGCGTCGCCGAGAGGATGTTGTAGAGTCGCAGCGTGAGCTCCAGGCCAATTAGGAGCCCCTCCTGGTAGAAGACCACCGGCCCGACGCCGAAGAACGGCGTCTCGTTTCCCGGGTGTACCAACCCCTGGATAACAAAAAAGGAGGCGGCCAACACGAGCACCCCCGAAAGCACCGGCAGAGCGCGTCGAAACGCCCCGGCAGCAATGAGAATCGAGACGGAAACGAGAAGTATTGCGCCGTTTGCCAGGTAATCAGTAAGAATGAAGGTAAGCACCACCGCGGTTGCGGCGATGATCACCTTGGTGAGTGGGTCCAGCCGGTGGACCCACCCGGTTCCTTCGACGTAAAGAGTGAGACGCATCCAGCTTAGATGTTTTCTACCTCATCTCCGGTGCTGCCGAAGAGACGCACCAGCCGATCCGGAAGCGCCTTGTAAATGAGAAAACCGATAATGACGCTGGCGAGCTTGTCCGGAACGTCTACGGCGAGCTCATCGAGAAAAGAGGCGAGCCAGACCGGCCAGCCGTTTCCGACCAGAATTCCGTAGAGCGCGTCCCCCCAGACGTTGCCGGTCTGTCCTTCCCAGAGCACGATGTTAATGGGCGTGGAGACTACCGTTGCGACGCCGGCGACGATAAGGCCGAGAACCACAGCCCGACCGAGGTTGGAGACCCAGCCGGTAAAGGCAAAGTATCCGACCACGAGACCGATCGCGATGCTGGTAATGAGGTACCAGAAGGCGATGGGACTCTGGGTGAGGCCGAATATAACGTTGTTCGCCGCACCGGAAATCGCGCCGATCCAGGGACCTGCGAGCATGCCGGCGAGAATCGTGCCGATCGAGTCGAGCCAGAGCGGCAGGCGCAGCGCCTCGGCGATCGTCTTGCCAACGTAGTTGATGCCGACGGCGACGGGAATAAGAACGATGCTCAGCGTCGTAAAACGCGGAGCCCAGGGGCTTCTCTTTTCACCCATTGCGCTTCCTCCTTCTCTCCCGCCACTGCGTATGCGCCCCCTCCAGGGCCACTGCAATGGCGGCATATTCGCCGGCCGCCGCTGCTTCGGCGCCCTCGGCGAAATCACCTATACCCTCTTCCAACGCTCCCTCCGCGGGAACGACAATCGTCAGGACGCTGCCGGCGACGACGTTCCTGAGACGAGCAACAACGAGAAGCGCCGCGGTCTCCATGTCCGAGGCGAGGACACCGAGTGAGCCCGCCCGACGCATGAGCTCCTCCTCGGCTCCGGTGTAAAAGCTGTCGTGGCTGCGAACCAGACCGGCGACGGCCCTGCCCTGCCAGCGCCGCTGGTAGCCGGCCCCGGCGGGGTTGGTTTCCCGGGCCGTGGAATCTGGCTTTACGGCCCCGGAACGGCCGGTTTCACGCTCCGCGGCCGCCGCCCGCAGCGCGAGAACCAGCGCGGGATCCGCCGCGGCGGGGTACCCTTCGGGGGCGTAGATGCGGCTCGTCCCATCCTCTCGCATAGCGGCTTCGGCTATCACGAGGTCACCGACGGCGAGATCCGGTAGAACGGCGCCGGCGCTGCCTACCCGGACCAGGGTGTGGGCGCCGAGACGGACGAGCTCCTCTACTGCTATGGCGAGGGAGGCCCCACCGATCCCGGTGGAGGTGGCCGAGACGGGCATGCCCCGATAGCTCCCTGTGACGGTCTTGAACTCCCGGTTACTCGCGACTTCAACCGGGTTCTCGAGGTAGGCAGCAATCTTCTCACACCGGCCGGGGTCTCCGGGGAGCAGTACCACCGGTGCGACATTGTCAGCAGAACAGCGTAGATGCGGAGCGAGGGCTTCCAACGTTTCCTCCCAGGAATCCTCTGCCACGATAGCACGCCGTGTTCTACTCGTCAAAGCGGTGAGTTCTGGCGGGTCTATCATGGATCGTATATGCTAAAGTGTATCCCCTAGAAGGAGAAGAAAGATGAAGCGTAGTTCTTTCGTTGCTGCGCTCTGCACTTCTTTCGTTATTCTTCTGCTGAGCTGCGCACAGGATCCTCCGTTCGACGTCGTCTCAGGCGAAGAGGCTATCGCCGGGGCGGAACCGGGTTTTGGACACTACGTCTATCGGCCCAAGGGTATGAACGAAGTCTCCGTGCATCGGCGGAGCTACGCTCTGGAGCTCATGGACCGGGTACTGGCGGAAGGGGTAGAGGTGGTAAAGAAGGAGATCGGTTTGCTCAGGCGCCATCTCTGAGGTGCGCCGAATGAAAGATCGAAACGGCTTGAACAACCGAATACTCAGCGAACTCGATAGCCTCATATACTCCGTTGAAGAGGAGCTTGGAAAGACAAACGACCTGGCTCCGGATGAACTGGACGAGACGATCCGGTCTGAGAATATGAGCAACCTCTCCTCACCATATCCTATCGGGTACGACGGTTATGTGACCGCCGAAGTGTCCGCGGGGGAGATGGAGGCAATCGGCGGTCTTTGTGCTCCCGCGCCCGGGGATCCGTACTCGCCCACAAAACTCTCGGTACCCTCGACCTGCAGGGGAAGGGGGCCTCTTTTCCTATCGATGATGCATTATCGAGGGCGGAAAGGGACAGCATCAGCTCCGGCGTGATACAATCAATATCGACCCCCAAGGAGGGTGAAACTACGGCTTCCACGGAGCGTCATCAGTTCATCCTCAACAAATCCCACGACTTTATATCCCTCATAGGCAGGGACTACCGCTACGAAATCGTCAACGACGCCTACTGCTGGGCCATGGACCGCTCAAAGGAGGAGATCCTCGGCTCCACGGTACCGGAGGTTTGGGGGCAAGAGCGATTCGAGAACAGCATAAAGGAGAAACTCGACCGCGCCTTCGGTGGCGAAGAGGTGCACTTCGCGGAGCGGTTTACCTTCGGGCCCTTCGAGCGGGACATGCAAGTTTCCATGTACCCTTATGGGTCCGACGGAAAGAAGGAGGTCACTCACGTCGCGGTCTTCAGCTACGATGTCTCTCGGGTGAGTCAAATCGAACAGAAACTGGCTAACTACGAGTTCCGGGACGTGCAGACCGGCCTTTTCAACCGTAGATCCTTGGACGTTATCCTGGACATGGAGATAGAGAAGGCGAAGGCATCACCGCAAAACAAACTCCGGGCCCTCCTCTATATTGCACTCCAGAATCTCGCCGGCGTCACCCAGACCTACGGACACCACATTCGCGAGCTTCTCCTCGAGAACACGGGACTTCGGATCAAGAGAGCCGTACGAGGCTCGGATAACGTCTTCCGTTTCGACGGGCCGGACCTTGCGCTCATTGTTGACGGCATCCGAAAGAACACCGACGTGGGGCCCATCGCTCAGAAGATCTGTAACGAGGTCTCCGTTCCCTACCGGTACGGGAACATTGACGTGGTTCTCACCTGCGTTATCGGCGTAGCCGTCTACCCCGAGGACGGTCAGGATCGTGACGCTCTGATTCAGAGTGCGATCTCCGCCAGGCTGGAGGCTGAGCGGCGAGGTGTGCGGTTTCTTCTCTACAACGAGGAGTTACATGAGGTCGCCTACGCGAGGATGGCCCTCACAACGGAGCTCAGCCGCGCCTTTGAGTCAGAAGCCTTTGCCATTCACTTCCACCCCATCGTCGACTTGGACGGGATGGTCGTAGGCGCTGAAGCGTTGCTCCGCTGGTCGAGAGCGGACGGAACGAAGGTGCCTCCGGGAGAGTTTATTCCGATAGCCGAGGAGACGGGACTCATAGCCGCTATCGACAAGTGGGTGCTCTACAACGTCTGTAGAGAGGTTGCGAGCTTGGGAGACAAGAGCAATGTCTATGTCACCCTGAATATCAGCGCCTCGACCTTTACCAGTCCCGAGCTCCTGGACCTAGTTGCGGCGGCCCTCAAGAATGCCGGCAACCCCAGTCCGGAACGGATAAAGATCGAGGTGACCGAAAGCGAGTGCATGGACGATCCCGAGACTGCGGTGGAGCAGATGGAAAAGCTCAAACAGATCGGAATAGATGTCTGGATCGACGACTTTGGCACCGGCCACTCCTCCCTCAGTTACCTCAGGAAACTCCCGGCGGCAATGATGAAGATCGACAAGGAGTTTATCGACGAGCTCAACGATAGCCCGGAGGACATGGTCTACCTTGCAAATATCATAAACAGCGTCCGTTCCCGAAGGAAAGAAATCGTCGTGGAAGGTATCGAATCGGAGCGTCAGCACGACCTTCTTCGCCGTTTGGGCTGCTCCTTTATGCAGGGCTTCTACTACAGTAAACCGATACCGGCGAAGGAGTTTCGTCAGCTCCTCGACAGTGGGCAAAGCCTCTTGGGCGGAGGCGCCTCCGGATAGCCGTACGGAGCACCCCCATTTCCGACCGTCCCTAGCGATTTGGTTTTGGCCTGCGCCGCAGGGTGAATTGTCGTTGGATAGGGAACGCCATTTTGTGTACTCTCCAGAGGAACGTAAGGAGGCCGCCGATGATACGAAGTCGAGCCTGGGCCGGGCTGCTCATTTCTGCTCTATATAGCGTTGTAAGCGTCTACGGTCAGTTCGGCTCCGTCGCTGTAAATGACGGCTATGACGCGGGAGTGGTCAATCCCGCCGCCCTGGCCGTGGGAAACGCCGCCGGCATCGCCGGCGAGCTCGGCTATACCGACAGCACTTTCGGCGATGAGAGCGACTTTGGTGACGCCTTCGCCCTATTTCTGAGTGGCACTCGTCTCGGCTACGCCTATCAGCAGACATCCCTCACGGAGCTCCACACGCTGGTGGGGGCGGTCAATCCGGTACGAAACTTCTACACTGGAATCTCCTACGGATGGGCTCCCGGGGACCTCGATGAGGGAGACCTCCGCCTCGGAGCGCTCCTGCGTCCCGCGAACGCACTCTCCGGAGGCGCCACGGTTACCTTCCTCGACTCGGACACTACCGCCGCCACCCTGGGCGTCGGAGTACGACCGCTTTTTGCCGTTCCGGCGGAGAGTCACCGACTCACGCTCTTCGGCGACCTTCCTTATGACGGAGAGAGTTGGCTCGACCCGCGGATCGGCGTTTCGGTCACGCCGGTGGACGGCTTTGACTTCGCCATCGGCTACGACATCGAAACTGAACGGTTCAGGGGCTCCCTCGCCTTTTCCTTCCCCACAGCCAGGGTGGGTAACCGAACCCGTTTCGATCCGAACAACGAGTTGGAAAGCGGCGCCGGCTTTCTCCATATCACGCCGAAACGGTTCCGCTCTCTGTCGGTTCCCCTGGAGGACACCTTCATCGATTACGCTCCGGGTCCGATGGTGGTTGAACGCCGGAGTCTGCCGACCGGGTGGCCCTTCACGGAGATCGACCAGTCAGTTTCGGCCCTGGAACTCGTCACGGAGATTCGAAACCTCGCGTCGGATGAGAGCGTAGAGGGGATTCTCTTTAAGAATCACAGCTTCGTCGCCTCCGCGGCGAATATAATGGAAATCCGAGACGCTCTTAATGAGTTTCGAGCCGCCGGCAAAAGGGTAGTCTACTACTACGAGGGAGTTGACAATATGAACTACGCCCTCGCGGCAGCCACGGCGGATCGCATCTACCTCCATCCGGCAGGATTTGTCTACCTTACCGGCGATTCGATCACTCGCCCCTACCTCCGGGAGCTCTTGGAGAAGGTGGGTATCGAAGTCCGAAATATTAGGAGTTCCCGGTACAAGAACTTCGGAAACATCTTCTCCGAGTACGAAATGCAGCCTGCGGAGGAGGAGGCGCTGAGCTATCTCCTCGACGGACTCCATGCGGAGACGGTGGCGATGATCGACTCGGGCCGGGGGGAGAAGCTCGCCCGGAGCCCGGAGGAGACAATCAACGGTGGCCCCTACCTCATCGCGGAGCGAGCCCTCGAGGCGGGGCTGGTGGACGGGCTGCTCTATGAGGATGAGCTTCCCGAGGCGTTGGAGGAACTTGCCCGACGCCCACGCATCCGAGACCGGAGCGCCAGAGAGGAGATACGCTACGCCTGGACGGAGAGTGGCGGCGCTAAGGTCGGTCTTGTCTACGTTACCGGCCCTATCACGACGGGTTCCGGATCAGTTGGTCAGGTCGCCGGTTCCGACCGTATAGCCCGCGCCCTTCGCGCCGCCCGGGAGGATCCGACGGTGGAGGCGATACTGCTGAGAGTAGCGTCCAACGGTGGCTCCGCCCTCGCTTCGGAGACAATCGCCAGGGAGGTGGAGCTGGCAACCACCGGAGACGATCCGAAACCGGTAGTTGTCTCCATGGGAGGCACCGCCGCATCGGGAGGGTACTACGTCGCGACCTACGCCGATGAGATTATTGCTCAGCCCAATACGGTGACAGGATCCATCGGTGTGGTGGCCCTGATGCCGAATATCGCCGGACTCTCCGAAAAGCTCGGAATCAACTGGGAAACGCTGCGTCGGGGAGAGAACGCGGATCTCGGGGCGCCCTACCGTCGCCTCGATCCGGAGCAGCAGGAGCTCTTTCAGGAGAGCGTGGACGCAACCTACCGGCGCTTTGTCGAGGCGGTCTCCGAGGGACGCGAAATGAGTCCCGAGGCGGTAGAAGAAGCAGCTCAAGGGAGAGTCTGGACCGGACGGCAGGCGGAGGAACGAGGCCTCGTCGATGGACTAGGGGGTCTCTATACCGCTATCGCAGCCTTGGAAGAGCGCCTCGATCGCCGGGTCCGGCTGCAGGAGTTCACGGGAGAGCGGGGAATGTTCGGCTCTCCTCTCCCGGAGCTCGCGAGAGAGGCCGTCCGGCCGGACCCGACTGACGAGTTGCCTCCGGAGGTTACGGCGCTCCTCGACTCCGCCTCAGTTCTCGACGCCTTCGGAAAGGAGGCGATTCTCTTTCTCGCCCCCTATCCGGTTGGCCCGGAGCCCCGGCCCTAAGCCCCGGTGCCGAGGAGCTTTCGCCCCGCCTCCCGGGCGGAGTCCAGCGTCGCGGGGTCATATGCTACGCTTCCGGCCTCGAAGAAGCCGAGCGCCTTTACCGAGGCAACCACGGCCAACCCGACATCCGCGGCAAAGGAGGAGAGCAGGTCACTGGTGTTTCCCATCATCTCCTCCTCGGACTGCTCACAGACCGCCACGGTGACGCACCGTTTGCCGCTTCCGCCGTATTTTCCGATCCACTCCTGCCGATTTCTCGGATACTGAATGAGGCTGTAGGAGCGGTCGATAAACCGTTTCATATCGGAAGTGACTGAGTACCAGTAAGTCGGTGAGGCGAGAACCACCGCGCCGGCACCGTCGATCGCCTCTACCACCGCCTGGTAACCGTCGCTGATCACGCAGTCGTAGGATTTTGCGCACCCCTCGCAACCGGTACAGGCGCCGATTTCGTAGTCCCCGAGAAAGATGATCTCCGTCTCCGCCCCGGCTCCCGCAAGCGGCTCCAATACGCTTTTTACTAGGGCGAAGCTGTTTCCTTCCTTTCGGCGACTTCCGATGATACCAATTGCCTTCATCCTCCGTTCCTTGTTCAGCCCGCCACCGCGGATTTAGATTCAGCCTCCTCCTCCACCGACCCTTCCGATTGCTCCTTGGAGGCTCCGGGGGATTGCGGACGAGTCTGGGCGAAGGCGTTGGTGATACGGTCGATGACTATCGCGAGAAATACGATCGCTAACCCCGCTTCGAAGCCTTTTCCGATGTCCACGCGGTTGATCGAAAGGAGCACCTCCATTCCGAGGCCGCGATTTCCGATCATTGACCCGATTACCACCATAGCCAGGGCCATCATCGTCGTCTGGTTGATGCCCACCATAATCGACGGTCGTGCCAGGGGAAGCTGAACGTCCAGCAGCAGGTTCCATCGACTCGCGCCAAAGGCCTTGGCGGCCTCTATTGTATCCCCGGGAACCTCCCGGATTCCCACGTCGGTGAGGCGTATCACCGGCGGAATGGCGTAAATGAGGGTCGCGAAAGTGGCCGGTACCCGACCGAGGCCGAAAAGCATAAGCGCCGGTATGAGGTAGACGAAAGATGGCATTGTCTGCATGGCGTCCAGTATCGGAGTGATAACTCTCTTAACCGGCGTAGACCACGCCATAAGGATGCCCATCGGTATCCCGAGCACCACCGATATCGCCACCGAGACTATGACGACCGAAAGGGTCGTCATCGCCTCGGCCCAGTAGCCGAAGGCGCCCACAGCGAGGAGCATAAGCATCATCGCAAGCCCGGCCGACCACTTACCGAGGAGCTTCCACGCCGCAAAACCCGCGGCGAGGATGAGCACGAACCACGGTATAAAGACGAGCGTCCGCTCGACCGCTATCAGCACCTGCAGACCCGCCGCACCAATCCAGTCGAAGAGCGGCCCGAGGTTATCGAGGACCCAGTCCATAGCAGCGTCCACCCATGAGGCGAGGGGAATCCGCAGCCATTCGGGAAAACTAAGCATCTCGTTCTTCCTCCTCGTCCGGATTGTGCAGCGCCTCGAGTATTTTCCGGGGCCGCACCACTCCTAGGAGCTTTCCCGCCTCGTCGGTCACCGGCAGAGGGTAACTCTCGGCACTCACCAGACCAAAGAGGTCCTCAATAAGCACATCGCTCGTGACCGGTTCAAGCTGAATGAGATCGTCGGCGTTTATCGCCTTCTCCTGCTTCTTTATGAGACGATCAACAAGGTCCCTTGTACATATGCCGAGGTAGTGGTGCTTCTTGTCCACCATAAACGCCCACTCTCGCTTCGTGCGCTCGAGCTCCGTCTGTGCCACCCGCGGCCCCTGCCAGCGGTAGAGGAGCACCTCGGGGTCGTCCATCACCGTCGAGGCTGTAAAGACCCGCGCCGCCGAAGCGTCCTTGGTAAAGGCTCGCACGTAATCATCATGAGGATTGCTCAAGATCTCCTCGGGCTCGGCGACCTGGACGATTTCGCCGTCCCGCATAATCGCGATGCGATCGCCCAGCTTGAGCGCCTCGTGCAGATCGTGAGTGACAAAAATAATCGTCTTGCCGAGCTGATCCTGCAGATCGATAAACTCATCCTGCAGCTGCCGGCGGATCAGCGGGTCGAGCCCGCTAAAGGGCTCGTCCATCAGCAGAATGTCCGGGTCCGTGGCCAGCGCCCGGGCGAGCCCCACCCGCTGCTGCATCCCACCGGAAAGAGACTCCGGATAGTACTCCTCCCAGCCGGTAAGGCCGACGGTCTCCAGAGCGGTTCTCGCTCGCTCCTCCCGCACTGCACGATCATCACCCCGGAGCTTGAGGCCGTAGGCTGCGTTCTGCAGTACCGTCTGATGCGGTAGAAGACCGTAGCTCTGGAATACCATACTAATGGCGTTTCTGCGGAAATGGAGGAGCTCCTTGGTGTCCATATCGAGGAGATCCGAGCCGTCCACCCAGAGCGAACCGGCGGTGGGCTCGATCAGCCGAATAAGAGTGCGGATCAGTGTCGACTTGCCGCTACCGGAGAGCCCCATAAGGACGAAGAGCTCTCCCGGATAGACCCCGAAGCTCACCTCCTTGAGGCCGACGACGTTTCCGGTGCGCGACTGAAGCTCGGATTTGGGCAGATGCCGAAGATCCGAGTTGAGGACTCGCTCTGGATTCCGGCCGAAGATTTTCCAGAGGTTGCGTACGGATACCGCGAGTTCGCCGCCGGTCTCCTTCGAGGCGGCGGCGATTGCACCGTTTGGGTCGCTTGTCAGTTGAACGGATGCTTCAGACACTCTCGCTTCTCCTACTGCAGGGCAGCCCTCACCTCTTCGGCGACTTCATCAGGTACCCACTCGGTCCAGACGTCTTCCCGGTTTCGGAGAAACCATTCCGCCGCCTCTTCGGCGTCCTCCACCTCGGTCTCCAGGACGTTGAGAAACTCATTATTCACGTCGACGCTGGTACCGTAATTGGAGAGAAACTCCCGTACCTCAGGCATCTCCTCGGCACTCTCGGCGTTCATGAGGATATCCACGTCGGCTGCGGGAAACTCCGAGCCCTCCAGCCGCACCATATCGAGCTGATACATGATAGCCGTGGGCTCCCAGTAGTAGCCAACCCAGGGCTCGCCGGCATCGTAGGCGCCCTTCATTGAGGCGGCGAGAGAGGCCCCGGATCCCGGCAGGAACGCGGTGAAGTCCTCGTAGAGACCGTGCTCCTCCATGATCTCCTCACTTATCTCGGTGGCCTTCCAGCCAGGAGGACCGACGAAGATCCTTCCCTTCCCGGGGTTCTCCGGGTCCGGAAAGAGATCGGCGTATTCCGGAAGATCATCCACGGAGACCAAGTTAGGAGCCGTGGCTTCTATGCCTCGCTCCGAGTCGCCGTCGACCATGTATCGAGGAATCCACCACCCCTGTGGACCGTCCGGAAGGTTCTCGCCGAGATTGACGATGCTTCCCTCCTCCATTTTCTCGTCGTACGCCTCGAGGTAGTTGGAATGCCAGGACTCCATGTATACATCGATGTCCCCGGAGGCGAGGCCGTTAAAGAGCGGTATCGTGTCTCCCGGTACGTACTCCGCCTCGTAACCGCCGTAGCCGTTTTCGAGAATGAAGGCGGCGATTCGGTTGTGCACCAGTATGCTGTCCCAGGAGCCGTCGGCGAAGACTACGGTCTGCGTCTCTCCCGACGTCTCCCCTTGTCCGCCGGCCATTACCACACCGGAGAGGAGTAATAGCATCGCGACTATTAGGC
>JBKHED010000012.1:0-49956 GCA_046540995.1 Spirochaetaceae bacterium
CGAAGCACGATCTACATTTCGTGGCCAGTTTTACTGGAGGTGAGGGGAGTCGAACCCCTGACCTCTTGAATGCCATTCAAGCGCTCTACCAACTGAGCTACACCCCCGAAAATGCGCTTCCAACAATACGCCGACGGAGATTCCCTGTCAAGTGTTTGCTACCGCCCTCGACCTCCGGCCGGAGGCTACCGGTTGATCTCCTCCAGGGCTACGTGGATCTGCGGCAGATCCGTGGGATCGAGCCAGGCTCGCTTGACGAAGAAACCAGGTATAACATCGCTTTCTATACGTCTCGCGCCGTCGGCGTACTCCACCAATTCCTCTTCTTTCCGTCGGTAGAATCGGTGAGCGAGCGTCTCCGGGTCCAGTATCCAGTATTCCCGCACCCCTTGCTGCTCGTACTCGGCGAACTTGGGACCCGTATCATGTTCAGCTGTACGGGGGCTGAGTACCTCTACAACCAGATCCGGCGCTCCTTCAATATGTGTGGGACGGATCAATGTGGTGCGGTCTCGCGTATAGTACGCCAAGTCAGGCAGAAAGACGTTTCGGCCGCCGAGCCTGACCGCCACGACCTCCCGATATAGGACCCCCAGTTCGTGTCGGTCGACGTAGGAGCCGAGAAGCCTGTCCAAGAAGTTGAGCAGATCCGCATGACGCGTGGAAACCGGTGAGTGCATGTAAATCTCCCCATCGATCAAGTCGGCGTGTCGTCCGGGGGTGAGCCAGTTGAGGAAATCATCAGCGGTCAAAAGCTCCCGATCGGTATCGACCGACAAGGATACGCGAGTAGGCATAAGAGTTCTAGTATAGTGCGGTAGGTAAGGGATCGCAACGACCGGTCGTTGATGACACTATTCGAGGATGCCCCGTTCTCTGAGGAACCGTTTGAAGAGATCGAGAATGATCGGGTCAACCTTGAGCTTCTTTTCCACGAACTCTTCTTCCAGCACCTCGATCGCCTCTACGGTGGTAAGGGGAGCGCGATACTTGCGATTGGGGTCGGTGAGTGAGTCGAAGACGTCGACCACTTCCAGCATCTTTGCGGGAAAGTAGGCCATGACCTGGTAGTCGATGAGCGGCTCCATTTCGTAGGACATGACGTAGTCGATCTTGGCATCGGGCTGCATGTTGCGGTACGCCTGCAGGAACTCCCGAAAGTAGCCGTACCCGCTGGCGTCTCCGTAGTACTCGTGGTGATACCCGGTAATGAGCGCTGCCTCTCGAGGGTAGGCGGTCTTGTTCATAACCGCCTTGTAACCAAGCTTTACGTGGCGAACCACGGTCTCACGGTCGTAGCCCGCCTCGCCTTCGTGATACTCTATGTCCTCCGCCTTGCCAACGTCGTGCACCAGAAAGCCCGTGGCGAAGCGGTTGATCTCCAGGTCACTGAGCGCCTTGATCCCGCCGTAGAAGACGTGCTCCAGACTGAGATAGTCCTCGTGGAGGTGGGGAAGAAGCTTCCGGTAGTGTTTCTTGTATCGCGTGCGGAAGTCGATGCGGATCCTGTTGGCCAGGCTCGATGTGAGGATTTGCCTGTTGTAGTAGAGCATAAAGGCAAAGCCCGTGAGAAAGACGCGCGTCATGTGTTGCACCACGGTGCCGTTAGACCGCTCCACCATCCTGCTAATGAGCTCTTCGTTGTAGAGCTCGTTATCCACCAGAAGGGCCGTGCTTCGAAGCATCTCCTGCGTCGCCGAGACCAGCTGTTCGGTATACTGCTTCGCCTCTTCGTTGCCCATTCGAAGAGCTTCCTGAATGGTGACCTTGTTTGTGAGAGCGGCGTCGGTGGTTGTGGTAACGAGGGCGTCGTTTACCTCCTCCTCAGTGGCGTCGCTTCTCTCCGAGAGCTCCTTGAGAAGCGCTTTCCCCTGCTCCAGGAGGGAGAGCCGCTCTTCGCGCGGCAGCTCTTCCAACCGCGCGTACTCGTCACCAAAGTTAGGAGCCATTGCAGAGTGCAGCCCCGGGGAGCTCTCTTCATCGCCCTCTTCCGGATACTCCGCGTTCTCCCTCGGCTCATGCTTCTTGGGAGCTCGCGCCTTTGACTCATCGTACCGCTGGATTTTCCGCAGCACTTCCCGGACGATTTCTTCCGTAACGAGGTAGTCGTAGCTTCCGCCGGAGACCGCGTAGAACCTCGGGTTGTTCTGGTAGAGCGCCCGAACCGGGACCGTGCGTACCCTACCGCTCTTATTGTTCCGTGCCACCACGGTCTGGCCGGCGTCGACCAGTAGCTTGAGGGCTCGGTGATCACGCTTCAGTAGGTCCTGGAGCCGCACGACTTTCTGCTTACTCACAATAGGATACAGTGTTGTCTTTCCGACGGGGGGATGTCAATTTGAAGCCGCCGTTCAACTGGAATTGGAACCCCCGACGCAATAGAATGGTGGTTACAAACCGGAGGTAGACCGTGGCACGCAGAGACCTGACGACGTTGATCTGTGTGGGGGCACTCTCGATCGTTCTCCTTCTCGCTGCCTGCGGGCAGGCTGAAATGCCGGCGGAGCCGGAACCGGCACCGGAAGACCCGGTCCAGACCAGCCCCGCGATCGAAGAGGAGGAGCTTCCCGAAGTGGATGCGCCGGCGATTTCCGAGGCGCTTCTCACCTTCTTTACCGGTGACGTTTTCGTGGATGACGCCGGCGAGTGGGTCTATGCGGACATCGGGGAAACCTACACCAACGACGACACCCTTTTCGTGGAGACCGGCTACGCAGAGCTCCAATTCGGCGAAACCGCGGTGATTCGTCTTCAGGAGAACACGCGGGTTACCCTGTCTGAGGTTTCTCTCGAACCCGGAAGCGGAGACGTCGAGCTCGGTCTCGCCTCCGGCGGCGTGATCAGCAAGGTCGAACGTCTCACCCAGGGGGACTCCTTCCGGGTAAGGACGGACAGCGCCGTGATGGGGGTGCGGGGTACGGAGTTTGCCGTCCGGGTCGGCGAAAACCGTGATACAAACGTCGCGGTGCGGGAAGGACGCGTTTCCGTTCTTCCCGCCTCGGTTGATCTCGGAGCGCTGCAGCGACGAGCGCGGCAGGCGGGAAGTGAGGAGCTCGCGGCGGCGCTACGAGAAGTGGAAGAGGCGGCGCCGGTGGTCGAGGCGAACCAGGAGAGCAGCGTCACTGCCGAGCGGGTCGCCGCCCGGAGCGAGGAGAGCGCGGAGGTAATCAGGCAGATCGAGGACGTGGTCTCTCGGGCCGAGTCCGAACCGGAGCAGGTAAGCGCAGAAGATATTCAGCAGATTACCGCCATTGCTCGTCGGGAGGTAGAGGAGACCTCCCGGGAGGCGGTCACGCCGGCCCAGGAAACAACCGAAGAGAGCTCCCAGAATCTTGAACAGACCGAACAGATGCGACTGCTGCCGGTACGGCTCACGAGACCGGAGGAGCCGGAAGAGGAAGAGGAGCCTGAAGTTCGCCTCGTTCGTGTTGCTCTGCGCACCACTCCAGGAGAGGCTCAGATAGTGCTTCAGGGCTTTCCCGTGGGACGAGGACGGTTCTCCGGGCTCTTCCCCGAGGGAGAGGAGCTCTCCTTTGCGATTCGAAGCGAGGGATACGAACCCGCGGAGTTCGACGTGGTAGCGGATCGAGGCCGCTCCCTGAGCGTTTCTCTCGCGGAGCGGGAGCCGAGGTCGGAACCCGAACCGGAACCGGACCCGGAACCCGAACCGGAAGTGAGCGCTGAGCCCGAACCTGAACCGGAGCCCGAGGCAGAGGCAGCCCCGGCGGCGACGGCTGAACGCGCCCCTGAACCGGAGCCCGAGCCAGAACCTGAGCCGGAACCGGAGCCGGAATCAGAGCCTGTCCCAATTCGCCTGGTGGCCGAACCCCGAGACGCGAGGATCGAAATCGCCGGGGGACGCGCCGGCAGGGGAAGCTTGGAGGTCGAGGTACCGCCAGGGACCACACTTAGAATTGTTGCGACTCGTCCGGGGTTCGCTCCGATTCGCAGGACGATCACCGCCGATTCCGGAGGCCGAACGTACACTCTCAATTTGGAACCCCAACCGATCGAATCAGTGGTTCCAGTCTCCCGGGGGCCCCTGGTTAGAGGACTGGCCGCGGCCGGGGACATTGTGGTCGGCGCCGACAGCGCCGGCGAACTGGGAGCGGCAAATTCCCGAGGGTCTCGGACGTGGACCGTGGGAAGCGCCAACAGCGGAAACGAGAACTCCGAGCCCGTCTCCGCCGGCGGCCGAATCTATTTTTCCGGTGTCTCGGAGTTGATAGCGGTAAATCCGGCCAGCGGAGAGGTGACGGGTCGCCGAAGCCTTGCCAACACCGAGAGTCATCTCTTCGGCAGGCAGGTCGCCTACGGCAACGGAATGGTTTATTTCCCCACGGATGAGGAAATTCTCCTACTCGATCCGGAAAGCTTGAGCCGGAAGGGTAGTATTCCGATTCCCGGCGGCTCCAAGATGAGCCCCGGGGTGAGCGGTAACAACCTAATCATTGCGGATCAACAGGGGACCGTCATGATCCTCGACGCTCGAGAGGGCGAGGTGGAACACTCCATTCCCACCGGAGCGGCTCAACCCGTGGCGATCGCCCCGGTAATCGAAGGGGATCGGGCGGTAGTGGTCGGTCGACGCGGCATGGTTGTGGCGGTGAGCATTGAGACCGGCTCTCTCCTCTGGGAGACGCAGCTAACCGGAGATGCGGAGCGGGGCGTTTTTACCAATCCCGTTTCCGACGGAGAGCGGGTCTACGTTCACGCCAGAGAGACCCTCTATGCTCTGAATCTCGCGGACGGGTCGGAGGCGTACGGCCCCTTTGAAGACGCCGCGGCGGCGCCCTTGGTCAAGGAGGGCAGAATTTTTTACGGTGCGCTCTCGGGTGAGCTGATTGTACGGGAGAGTGCCGGTGGCGGGGTGACGGCGAGACTCGATATGCCGTCGTTGCCCCGGACTCGCCCGCTGGATTTGGGGGAGCGAATTGCCATAGGCACCCAGAAGGGAGAAGTGATTTACATCCATCCGGGGGGGATCCGTTAGCACCGCATGATTGAAGAGGTAGTTCGGGACCGGTCGCGGGATCGGTCCCATCTTTTTGTCTTTCCCTCGGAAGTGGCGGCGGACTTCTGGCGCCGCTGGCTCGTTACTGAGACCGAACAGCGGGGGGTGGAACAGGGCCGTTTCCACTCCTGGGACTCCTTCAAGGAGCGCTTTATCCCCCGGGAGAGTGACCTGCGTCCGGTAAACAGGATCATCCGTCGTCTCTTTGCAGCCGATCTTCAGACGAAGAGTCCGGATCTCCTCGGCGCGCTTGCGCCCCAGGGCGCCGTTTCCGCCTCCTTCGTTGCATCCCTTCTTCCGGAGCTCCCGAAGCTCCTTCACTCCCGTGCCTTTGACTCCCTGCCGGCACCCCTCGCCTCCGGCTATCGCACGCTTCACGGCAGATATGGAACGTTTCTTCGAGAGCATGGCTACTTTGAACCCTCCTGGGTGGAGCCGGAGCCGCGGGAAATCTCCGGCGGAGTCACGCTCTTCTTTCCGGAGCTTATCGAAGACTATCCGGAGTACGAGACCGCCTTGCGGAAGGTAGCGGGACTTTCGGCGGTGAGCGCTGAGGAGATGGGAGAGGCTCGGGTGATGCGCCGGGAGGAGTTCGGGCACGTTGCCGGTGAGCTCAGGGCTCTCATGATCCGCCTCGATAAGCTCCTGCTCGACGGGGTGCGGCCCGGGGAGATCGCGCTGACCGTGGCCTCCCTCGACTCCCTCCGCCCCGAGCTCCGTTCCCTCGCCTCAGCATACGGCGTTCCGCTTCGGGATCGCGCCGGACTTGCCCTTCCGGCGCTCCCGGGGGGGCGTTTTTTCACTCTCCTCGATGAGCTCTACCGGTCGGCCTACCACCCCGACGCGATGGGTTCTCTCCTTCTCGACCGGGGCTTGCCGTGGAAGGAACGGAGCGTCGCCCGTCGTCTCGTATCCCGGGGACGGGAGGCTCGCTGCGTGGCCGCTGATCGACGGGCGGGGAGGGCACGGTGGCTGCGGGCGCTCCGAGGGAGGGAGGATCTGCAATCGCTGTTCAAGCGAATCGCCACGCTTTCGGAGCGACTGATCGATGCGCCGAGTTTCGCCGAGCTCCAGCAGCGGCTCTATGAGTTCATTGGGGCTCTCTTCGATGACCTGCTCTGGTCTGAACGGGGCGAGGCGGTATTCCAACGCGCCACGGTCTTGGTCGGAAGGCTCGTCGGAATGGAGCGGAATCTCGCCCTCTCGGTTTCCTCTCCATGGACTCACTTCCTCTCCTTCCTGGAGGAGGAGATCTACGTGCTCCAGGATCCACGGGAGGGCATTTCCGTCTACCCCTACCGGGTCTCCGCCGGCATCAGGCCGAAGTACCATTTCGTGGTAAACGCAACGCACGGTGAGACGAGAGTCACCCGAGAGCCCCTATCGTTTCTCCGAGAGGATTTTCGAGAGCGTTTCGAAGAGGAGCCCCGGGACCTGACCGACGCCTTCTTGGAAGCGTACAGCCGTTCCGGTTCGGAGGTGCTGCTCTCCCACAGTGGCGTCAATCAGGGGGGTGCCCAGATTCCTCCCGCCTACTTCATGGGAAAGGGCGGGGAGGCGGCACGTCGCGGCTCCCTGGAGCTGCTTCGCCGAGAGGACCCGTACTTCCTGGAAGAGGGGTACTTCCGGGGCGAGGTTACGCTGCCTGAAGTGGGGAGGCTCTATCGGAGGCAGCAGGCGGGCTCCCTCTGGCTGGCGAAGCAGCGCGAGGGCCGGCGGGGCGTCGATTTTCGATCCCAGAAAGTGGAGAGTGAAACGCTTGGATCCGCCCTCCTGGGAGAGGAGCCGGTCGTATCACTCTCCCACACGGGTGTGCAGAGCTACCTGACTTCTCCCTTCGGCTACCTCCTGCAGCGGCTTCTCCGAATCGAGGAGCTCGACTTGGACCCGCAGGAGGCGAGCGCCCTGGTGGTCGGAAGCTTCTACCACGAACTCCTCAAGGAGCTGAACCTGGAGCTCCGGAACCAAGAGATTCTGGTTCGCAAGGAGAATGAGGAACAGGTAGCTTCCCTGCTTGCTATGGCCGCCGAGAGCGTCGGCGAACGGTACCGGAGGACGGAGCTCGGCGTTCCCGGACCGGTCATGACCTTTCTAATTCGAAGGGCAGCGCCGCTTCTCCTCCGGGCCCTTCGGAGGGAGATGGAGAGCCTTCCGCCCTACCGGGTTACTCACGTTGAGCAGTCCTTCGAGGAGGAGATGGATGGGTTCCGAATCGTCGGGCGTATCGACCGCCTCGCCGCCACCGAGGAAGGCGCCTACACCATTGTGGATTACAAGAAAGGCTCTCTCCCGGCGGCAAGGGAGATCGCTCCCGACAAGAGCGGCACCCTCGCCGGCTTGCGGAGCCTGCAGCTACCGATGTACCTCTGGGCGACCGAGAAGCAACTGGGCCGCTCTGGGGAGCTCACCGAGGAGCTCTACTACCTCTCCGTTGAGAAAGGGGAGCTCCGTTTCTTGCGCTCCGAACGCCCGGGATCGAGACCGTCTCTCTCGGGGCAGCGATTTTACGACTTTCTCGACAGCGGCCGCCGAATTCTTAGTGAGCTGGCGGCTCGAATCCGGGAGGGTGACTTCCGCTGTGACGAAAGAGATCCGGACTGCGAGGGGTGTCCCTTTCGCGGAATCTGCAGGAGTCGCTTCAGCGTGAGGAGCCGGGATGAGTGAGCTCAACGATGCCCAGAAACGCGCCGTGGCGGTTCGTCGTAACGCGGTGGTAACCGCCGGTGCGGGCTCCGGAAAGACCCGGGTGATCGCGGAGCGGTACCTGGGGATGATCGAGGAGGGGACCCCGGTTGAGGAGATTCTCTGCCTCACCTTTACCAGAAAAGCCGCGGCGGAGATGTACGAGCGAATATACCGGAGCCTCCTCGACCGGCGGGAGCGCTCGGCCGCCGCCCGGAGAGCGGTGGCTCAGTTCGAGAAGGCGCACATATCCACTCTGGACAGCTTTTCCGGCCGCATCGTGCGAAGTGCAGCCCTGGAGCTCGGCGTGAACCCCGACTTCGCCGTGGATGAGGAGGAGCTGCGCCGGGTTATGGAGGGAGAGAGCCTCCGTTTTCTCCTGCGCCACGGCGAGGCCCCCGCCATGGAGGGCCTCCTGGCCGCCCGGGGGTTTTCCGGCGTCTGGCAGGAGCTGCTTCTCTCCCTCGCCACGAGCTACTTCTCTCTTGCCAGGGAGGAGAGTCTGGTGGAGCCGATAGAGCGGCAACGCGCCGTTTTGGCGGCAGCGATGCGCGGCCACCTGCGGGCGATCTCGGCGCAGACTCGAACGATCGCCGGCCTCGACCCGAAGGAGGGCAAGAGCGTCGCAAAGGCGGTCGACGCAGTCACCTCCCTCGACCTGGATCACGGGGCGATCTCCGAGGATGATATCGACCTCCAGTGTCGCCGAGCTCGCTCCGGGGATGAGATGGAGGAGCTTCTCGGCTGGCTCCGGAACCTTACCTTCACCCTGGAAGGGATCAACAAGCCGGGCTCCGGTTCCAAGGAAGGGATAGTTCTCCTCAGGGAGGCGGTGGAGGCGCTGCGACCCGAGAGTGAGCAGCTTCGCCGTATCGGCGTCTACCTGGACACATTCGCCCCGGGGCTCATGGAGCTCCTGGAGGAGTTTCGCGTCCGAGTACTCCAGGTCAAGCGACAGCAGGGCCTCCTGAGCTATCAGGACGTTGTGGAGCTCTCAATCACCGCCCTTCGGGATAATCGAGAGCTCCGGGAGTTCTACAAACGGCGATACAGCCGCATTATGATCGACGAGTTCCAGGACAATAACAACGATCAGCGGGAGCTTCTCTTTCTTCTCTCCGAGGCTTCGGGCAGCCAGATTCCGGGGATTCCCGATGCGGCCTCCCTGAGCCCGGAGAAGCTATTCTTCGTCGGGGATGAGAAGCAATCCATTTATCGCTTTCGGGGCGCGGACGTCTCGGTCTTCAAGGGGCTCTCGGACGAACTCTCCCGCGCCGGCGGGGAGAGTATCGAGCTGCGAACGAACTACCGAAGCGAGCCCCCGCTTATCCGCGTGTTCAACGCCCTATTCGAGGAGATCTTCCGAGACTCCCGGGAGGAGTTCGACGCTCGATTTCAGCCCCTGGAGCCCCGCGAGGAGGAGGCCCCTCTCCCCTCCCGCTGCCATCTCGCCATCCTCGACGGCAATCGCCGGGACCCGGACCAGCACCTCTCCAACGCCGAGAGCGAGGCGCACTGGATCGCGAGTACTATCAAGGCGATGATGCGAGACCCGGAGCACCGTATTAGAGATCGGGATAGCGGGGAACTTCGTCCACCCCGGGTAGGGGACTTCGCGGTACTCTTTCGTTCCAGCGGCAATCAGTACGCCCTGGAACGGATGCTTCGGTTACACGATATTCCCTATGGCTCTCAGAGTATCCGCTCCTTCTTTATTGAGGCTCCCGCCTACGACATCTACGCCTTTCTCCAAACCTTGATCTACCCCGAGGACCGCGTCGCCTACGCCACCCTTCTGCGATCCCCGTTTCTGAGCATCGGCGATGACACCGTTCTGGAGCTGCTCCTCTCCCGGGGAGAGGCGTTCTCGCAGCCGGCGCAGGTGATCTCTGATCCCGGGGATCGAAGGAAGTATGAAGCGGCCCGGGATCGGTACCTAGAGGCCGCGGAGATCGTGGACCGTCGATCCACCACGGAGCTTGTGGACCACCTCTGGTTCGAGGCGGGATATCGGCAGTTCCTCCTGAGCGATCCGATGAACCACCCGTATCTCGAGCATTACGAGTACCTCTTTCAGCTCGCGAAGCGGTTCGAGGCACGGCCCATGGAGGAGTTTCTCCGTTCTCTTCGGGGGAGCCTCGGGGAGTTCGAGCGCCTCGAGGAGCTCGAGCTCCCGGAAGGGACGGGACGGGTGGAGCTTCTCACCATTCATAAGTCGAAGGGGCTCGAGTTTCCGGTGGTCTTTGTAATGGATATGGGCAACACCGGACGCAGCAGCCGCGGCCCGGGGTACTTCGTGGACGAAGAGCATGGACTCCTGATCGATATTCATCAGGATCCCCTCACGCAGTTCTCCTTTCAGAGGGGCAGCAGCCCGCCGGGGAACTACTTTGCCAGGCGAGCGGAGGAGCGTGAGAAGCTCCGGGCGGAGGCGGAGCTGCGGCGACTTCTCTACGTGGCGGCGACAAGGGCGGAGAGCCACCTCTTCTTCTCCGGATACCTCCACGAGAGGAACACTAAGACCGAAGAGAACAGGTCGATGCTCCAGATCCTTGCTCACGCCCTGGGGATCGACCTCCGGGAGGCGGCAGAAAACGGATTTCCCGAGAGCGCCCTGGAGGGTGCGATAAAGATTGGTGAGATCGAGCATCTGAGCCGGGAGGAGTACCAGAGACTCTTTCGCGGCCGGCCGGCCGCCCCGGTTTCCGGGGTGGAGCTCTACACCGAGAGCGAGGTGGTGGAGAAGCGGGCGTTGCGGCGGAGGATTCTTCCGAGTGAGTTCAACGAGTTCGCCCTCCACCGGCAGACGGGGGAGGAACTCGGCCCGCTCTTTTCCGACGCCGGGCCGGTCGGCTCGGCGCGGCGGAGCGCGCCGGAGCGGTTCACGGCGGTGCCGGGGGTCGGAGGCGGCGAGGAGGAACGCGCCCTCGGCACCCTGGCCCACAGAGTTATCGAACTACGGATCCAGGAGCTCCAGAGTGGGGCGAGCATGGAGCTCGACCCGGACTGGCTGGCGGCGCTTTTTAAGAACGCCCCACGGGAGCGGCAGGAGGAGCTCCTCGGAGAAGCTCACGCAATGGCCCGACGGTTCTTCGACTCCGAGCTCTGGCACTCTCTCCGGGGAGCGGAACGGATGGAAACGGAGCTCTCGGTTCTCGCCCGGTACGACCATCCGCTCCTCGGGGTGCTCCTGCTGCAGGGGCAGTTTGATCTCTACGCCGAGGTCGACGGGCGGTGCGAGGTGGTGGACTTCAAGACCGATCGGCGGCTACAGCCACGGGAGTACGTCTATCAGCTCTCCCTCTATCGCGAGGCGGCTGAGGCGCTCTCGGGCGTGCCCGGGAGGACTCGGATCTTCGGTCTCCGGGATGGGGAAATCCACGAAATGGAATCCCTGGAGCGGAGGGAGATGGATGAACTCCTTGCGGCCTACGTGTTAGGGTAGTTGGAGGATGGAGAAGCACTTCGAGGTCTTAGAACGCATTCACCGAGAGCTCTCACGGGTTATCCGAGGAAGGGAGGGGTTTCTCGACCTCTTTCTCACCGGTTTTCTCGCTCAGGGCCACCTGCTCATCGAGGATCTTCCGGGGCTGGGAAAGACCACCGCCGCGAAAACCCTGGCGCGCCTTATCGGCAGCGATGAGCAGCGACCGACGATCTTTCGCCGCATTCAGTTCACTCCGGACCTGCTGCCCTACGACATCACCGGAGTCGACGTGTTTCATCCCGACCGGCGGCAGTTCGAGTTCCGGCCGGGACCGGTGTTTGCGCACATCGTCCTCGCTGACGAGATCAACCGCGCCACGCCGAAGGTGCAGTCCGCGATGCTCGAGGTGATGGCGGAGCAGCAGGTGACCGTCGGTACCCGGACCTACGAGATGGACCCGCTCTTCTTCGTGGTGGCGACGCAGAATCCGGTGGAGTTCGAGGGGACCTACAACCTCCCCCTGGCTCAGCTCGACCGCTTTCTTATGCGCCTCACCATCGGAGTACCGGCACCGGAGGAGGAGAAGGGCATTCTCGCGGACGACCCCTCCCATCGGGTGTTGCCGGAGCTCCATCCCGTGGCCACCCGGCAAGAAGTCGTGGCGGCCCAACTCGCCGCGGGGGAGGTGTACTGCCGGGAGCGCCTCATGGAGACGATTATCGCCATGGTAAACCGGATCCGCCGAGACGACCGGGTGATCTACGGCGTCTCTCCCCGGGGCTCCCTGATGCTCCTCGCCGCGGCGAGGGCGCGGGCACTCATCTCCAGGAGAGAGTACGTAACCGACGAGGATGTGATGACCGTTGCCGGTCCGGTCCTGGTCCATCGTATCGTCTGCAGAGACAACGCGACCGCCTCGGCGGTGGTGGAGGAGGCGGGCCGTGCGGCGCTGGGCATGCTTCACAGCTAGAGGCTGGGCTTTTTTTTTCTCTCCCTCTTTTTCCTGACCCTGGGCCTCGCCCGGGATGAGCTGCTCGCCTCCCTCCTGGGGGTGGTCCTTGTCCTCGTCTGCCTTTACAGCTACACCGCCACCTTTCTCCTAGAGACGATGCAACGGCGCCGAGATCGGAGCGTTACCGCCGCGGTGACCGAGCACCCTCGCGGTGTGGGCGAGGAAGCCTCTCTCGCTCTCGACCTTCCCGCCGCCGCCTCTCCCCTGCCGGCTATTCAGGCGCGCTGGCGGGTGGAGTTTCGGTTTCACGATCGGGTGATCAGCCTCGAGCGGCCGGCGCTGGGAGAGGGGCGTCGGAGCTGGCGATTTACGCCGCCGCGGCGGGGGCTCTACGAGGCTTCGGGGGTGGCGCTACGCTTCGGGGATCGATTCGGCTTTGCCCGGACGGAGGTGCGATACCCCGATCGCCTGGAGCTGCCGGTTCCCCCGAAGCCCGGCGGCGGTCCGGGGCGGCGACCGACGAGCGCGGGAAGGGCGGACCGATCGAGGCGGGGGCGCTCGTTGCGGCGGAATGAGCTCCTTATCGAGAGCCGTCCCTACCACCCCGGCGATGATCTTCGCCGGCTCAACTGGAAGGCTCTCGCCCGGACCGACGAGCTTCTGGTCCGAATCGGGGAGGAGATGCCCCCGGCCCGCCGCCAGGTTGCCCTAATCTGCGATCCGGGACACTGCTCGGACCAGGTGGCGGAAGAGGCGAGCTTTCTCCTCCAGGAGCTCCAGGCCCAGGGATACCGATGTCGTCTGGTGAACGGGTCAACCGGGGAGGAGTGTGATGAGAAGGAGGCCGAGCACTTTCTCTCCTCCCTCTGGGACTCCTTTGAGCCTCCCGCCTCGGAGGTGGAGATCTCCCGGTACTCCGCGGCGATTCTCCTCTCCCCTCGAGGGGCGACGGCGCGACGGGATACTCGGGTCGCCTCCGCTCTCAGTCGGGGGACCCTCACGCTTCAGGAGGTGGCGTGCACGGTCGCGAGGGGCGAGGAGCGCGCGCTTCTCGAGCGGCTACTCTTTGTTCCGAGGGAAAGAACATGATACATTCGGTTAGGCATGGAGCGTGAAAAGCGCCTGAGAACCCTTCTTTTTCTCGGCCGGACTCTTCTCTTTCTCTTTGTCATCTACCATCTCAACCGGTACGCCGACGGTTTCGTGCCGCCGCTCTTCTTTCTCCCCTTCTACGCGGCGGCGCTCTACGGAGGTGCCCTACTGGCGCGGCTTCGGCTGCGGGTTATTCCAGCCCTAGGGGCGCTGCTTCTCGGCATGCTCTCGGTCTGGTTTCTCGCCTCCGGAGGGTTCGCGCTTCTGCGGCTGTTCGTGGAGACTCCGCGAGTCGATGCGCTCCCTTCGCTCTTCGAATTCCTCTTTCTCCCCACGGCGCCGACGATCGCGGTGGCCTTTCTTTTCGCCTACCTCGCGTCGCGATACCGCCGATTTCCGGTCTACGAGGCGTTTATGCTCGCCTTGGGCGCCTTTCTCACCTTTTTCCCCCAAGGGGGGTATGAGCTCACCCTCTACGATCACCCGATCTCCGTGGCGGTGGCGGCGATTCTCGTCCTCGCCTCTCTGCTCACGGTGCTCGGAACGAGTACGACCCTCGAGCACCGCCGGCAATCAACGGGAACCGAAACCGGCGCCCCGGCCAAGAGTCGACGGTTGACCCGAGCGGCTCTCCTTTTTCTTCTCCTCTTGCCGGTGGTGCTGCTCTCGGTGCTCTTTGTCTACAACAGCTACGCTGAAGGCTCCGTTCAGGAGGGGGGAGGGCTCCTGCGGCCAACACTCTTTCGGTTCGACTTCTCGGATTACCTCTCACTGGAGAGCGAGATCTCCCTGAGCCGGGATCTGGTACTTCTCTACCACGAGCGACGCGCCCCGCCGAGTCGGCTCCTGCGCCGCTACGTGCTCGCCGGCTACTCCCCGGAGCGCGGCTTCTATCGGGAAGACCGCGGTTTCGAGCGGGTGCCGGATAGCGTGGGCTCCGGGCCGCGCCGGTACGAGTCGCAGACGTATCGACGGCGGACTTCCCTAGAGCAGGAGTACTACATCGTCAACTTCGATCCCTCCAGCCTCATAGCCGTGAACTATCCGGTGCGGGTCGCGCCACTGCGGAACTGGGACGACTCCTCCTTCAACGGCATCTACCGCGTCGAGAGTCACGCCTCCGTAGCGACGCCGGAAGAGCTCGGCTCCGTCTCCGCCCCCGGGGAGAAGAGCGAGGAGTGGCTCAGATACTACACCAGATCCGGGGCCTCGCCGCTGCTCGAGCAGCTCGCCCGGGAGGTGACGGCGGATGCCACCGGCTACTACGATAAGGTTCTCGCCCTGGAGCGGTATCTCAAGGAGGAGTACTACTACTCTCTCAAGCCCGGAGCGGCACCGGACGGCGACCAGCTCAGCCACTTTCTGTTCAACAGCCGCAAGGGCTACTGCTCCTACTTCGCCTTTTCCATGGCACTTATGACCCGAAGTCTCGGGATTCCGAGCCGGGTGGCGGTGGGGTTCTTTCTCGACCCTCGGCAGGAGGTCCTCAACTTCCATCCGGTACGGGCGAATATGGCGCACGCCTGGGTGGAGGTTTACTTCGAGGAGTACGGCTGGATAGAGTTCGATCCCACCTCCCAACAGCTCGCCCCGGGGGAGGAGTTTGACCTTTCCATGGGAGAGGATCAGGAGCAGGTCGCCGCCCTCCTGGAAGAGATCTTCTCCCGCTACGAGGAGCTCGAGGAGCTCGAAAGAGAGGAGGAGCTCACCGCGGAGAGCGGTGATGGCGTGCGCGCCGCAATAGAACGAATAGAGCGACTCGTGCCGGGAATTCTCGCCCTACTCCTCCTCGGGGCGCTCTTCGTGGGAAGAAACCGGCTCAGGCTTCGGGGGGCGCTGGCGCGAACGCCCCGGAGGAGTTCGCAGCTGCTGTTTATGCACGCCGGTAAACGAATCTGCGGCACCCCGCCCGGAAAGGGGCCCCCTTTCCGGTGGCCCGAAGAGCTCCCGAAACCGCGCGCCGTGGCGGTCGCCTCCCTCCTGGAGCTCTACCAGAGGGCGGTCTTCGCTCCCTCCTACGAGTATTCCGAGTATCGAGAGCTCCAGGAGCACTGGAAGAGGATCGTCCGCGAGGCGCCGAAGGGTCGCCGGGTGGTCTCGCTCTTTCTGCCGGTCGGTATGGTGCCGAAGGGAAGCGGGTCAACCGGAGGATTCGGACCCGAGGGCGCGGGAGAGGGGCCCAGCGAGAGAGAGAGAGGCGGGGGGCGAGGCTCGCACGCGAAGAGCGCCGCTCGGACGCTCTTGCTCATTGCGCTATTCGGGGCGCTCTCTATCGGGGTTGGCTCGGTTCGCGCGGTGGCGCAGGAACAACTCGGCCCGGAGCCGCAGGTGGAGACCCCCCGGATGGTTCTCGACCGGGCGTGGCAGGCGATAGACAACGAGAACTACGAGGAGGCGATTCGTATCCTCCAGGGCGGGCAGGAACGCTTTCCCGAGGCGATCGATATTTCCCTCCTCCTCGGCGATCTCTTTTACGACCGACAGCTCTACTCCCTCGCTCTCGAGGCGTATCAGAAGGCGGAGGAGAGCGCTCCCACGGATTACGACGTACTCTACAGCGTTGCCACGGCCTACGGCCGACTCAACAGGGAACGAGCCGCCATAGAGTACCTCGAGCGTCTCGACGGGATTCACGAGGCGGGTCCGGAGGTGGTAAGTGATCTCGGCTGGCTCTACTTCAAGACCCACCAGCTCGAAAAGGGGGAGCGGCGACTCGTCGAGGCGCTCCGGGAACAGGGAGATGACCGATACCTCACCATGACCCTCGGAACGATCTACGCGGATATGTATCGCTACGAGGAGTCGAAACGGCGCTATCTCCAGTCGATCGACTCTGCTATTCGGGATGGGGCGGAGACCTTCGCGGCGGTGGCGTACTACAATCTCAGCCTCCTCGAGAAGAGCTTCTACAACTTCGAGGACGCCCTGAGCTATACGGCGAGCTCCCTGGAGCTCGCTGATCGTCCGAGCGGGTACCTCGCCCAGGGCGAGCTCTACGAGCAGCAGATGGACTCAACCCGGGCGTACCGAAACTACCGCAGCGCCTACGTTCTCGACGAGGAGACGCCTCTGCCGAAGCTGAGCCTCGCCGCCCTCTACCAACGATACGGGCGTCTCGACGACGCCCTGGCGTACACGAACGAGATTCTCGAGGAAGAGAACCGCGGCTGGATGTACAACTTCGGCACTGATCTCTCTCGGCACGCCATGGATATTCACGGGCTCCTATCGGACATCTACACCGGACTCGCCAGGACGCGATGGCTCAACCGGGAGCGAACCGTGACCGGGTTCTTCACCGGCCTCTTCGATAGGGTTCGCTACGGCATCCTCGGCTGGTATCACGACGTTGTCTTCCGGCGAGCGGCGATGCGCTCCGCCGACGCCTACTACGACGAGGGGAGCACCCTCAACGCCTTTTGGACCTATCGCACCGCCTACGATCGACGCCCCACTATCGCTCTCGAGTATCTGGAGAAGGCGCGCGCCTTCGAGACGGAAGTGATTCCCGAGAGTGAACCCTTCTATATGCTCCACGAGGGTGTGCTTCGGGGGGAGCCGAGGACCATAGCGGCGGCACGCTCCGAGCTGGACCCCCTCTGGGAGCGATCGGAGATCGCCACCTCCCTTCGCGAAGAGCTCGCGCTTCTGGACGCGGAGAGGGACGCCGAGAAATACGCAGCCAGGGCCGCGGAGCTGTTGCTAATGAACGCCGGAGCCTTTCAGCAGTACGGACTGGAGCTTCCGGTGCGACTGCGCGTGGAAGAGGGGCTCGGGCGAGGAGAGGTGCGAAAGCTCCGGCGGTACCTCGCCGGTCGGGGTATCGGAGTCGAGGCGGAAAGCGATGTGGATCTGGTACTCACCAGCGAAGGCTCCTCGGCGGGGCGCACCGTTACGGTTCAGCTGCTCCTGGCGGGCAGGGAGCTCCGCCGGTTTCGCTACGGCCTCGCCGGCGGTGGTCGCGAGACGCTCCAGGGACTCGCGGCAACGATCGCTGGAACGATTTTTCGGGTGGAGCTCGGCTAGAAAGAGGTGGTCACGCCGCCGAACGGGGGGCTACCAGCGAATGAAATTCCCCCCGTAGCTCAGGCCGCCGCCGAATCCGACGGTTATGAGCTTCATTCCGCGCCGCAGCAATCCCTTCTCCTCCATCTCACTGAGGGCGATCGGAATGGAGGCGGCGGAGGTGTTGGCGTACTCGGCGATGTTTATGTAGAACTTCTCTATATTCCACCCCTTGCGCTTGGCGGCAGCTTCCAGTATTCGGGCATTTGCCTGGTGCGGTACAACGTAGTCGAGCTCATCGAAGGTGATGCCCTCTTCGTCGAGGAGCTCCTGAACTGTATCACCTACGACCCTGACGGCGAAGTTGTATACCCTTCGACCATTCATCTTGAGAAGCAGTTGCTCCTTCATGGTCTCTCCCTCTACGTAGGGGTATCTCGTGCCGCCGTACGGTCGATAGAGGGACTCCGCCTCCTCGCCTTCGGAGGCGAGAACCGCCCTGCCGATGGAGCTTTCACTCGAATCCTCGGCACCGCTTACAACGGCGGCGCCGGCGCCATCTCCAAAGAGGACGCAGGTTGTCCGATCCTTCCAGTTGATGATCTTGCTGTACACCTCCGCCCCAACGACGAGGACCTTTCGGGCGGAGCCGGATAGAACAAAATTCCGGGCGGTCTCGAGAGCGTAGACAAAGCCGGAGCAGGCAGCCACAAGGTCCATGGCGCCGGCCTTCTGAATGTTCAGGCGGTGCTGCAGGACGCTGGCCGTGGAAGGAAGGCCGAGATAGTCCGGTGTGGAGGTGGCCACGAGAACCAGGTCGATCTCCTGCGGATCTACACCGCTCTTCTTTAGGGCTCCCCTTGCCGCGGCGGTGCCGAGGTCCGAGGCCGCCTCCTCGGGGGCGGCAATATGTCGGTAGCGAATCCCTGTGTGGGAGTAGATCCACTCATCCGAGGTTTCTACGATTTCCGCCATCTCGTCATTGGACATGCGACGGGGAGGTACGTGTCTATCAACTGCTTCAATCATCGCTTTCAAGGGTCGGATCTCCTGTTGAGTGAGAAGACACTCTACAACTACCCCCCGGAGCGCATCAACGGGTCCGTTTGTCGGTCGCCGACCGACGACTTGACAGCCCATTTGCGTATCGGTACCGTTCGCTCTATGAAGCGTGTCTTCCTCTACCCTGGTCAGGGAGCTCAGTACCCCGGCATGGGCAAAGATCTCTACGATGAAAATGAAACCGTTCGCGAGCTATTTCGCACCGCCCGGGAGGTCGCGGGATTCGACGTGACGGATCTCGTCTTCAACGGAAGCGAAGAGGATCTCAAGGCGACCGACAATACTCAAATCGCCATTACCATAGTCAATCTCGCCGCGGCGACGGTTATTGCCGAGCGAGGGCTCCCCTCTCACGGGGCCGCGGGCTTCAGTCTCGGTGAGTACGCCGCCCTGGTCGACGCCGGGGTTCTGGAAGCGAAGGAGGCCCTGTTTGCGGTCCGGGAGCGGGGGAGGCTCATGGAGGAGGCGAGTCGCCGCCTCGACAGCGACTCCGGTTCCGTCGGAATGATCGCCGCCATCGGAAAGGACTACACCGAGATCGTCGAGATTCTCGATACCATCGGCCTCGAGAACGCCTATCCGGCAATTTACAATAGCCCCGTGCAGACGGTAATAGGCGGGGATGCGGAGGCAATGGCTCTACTACCGGAGAAACTGAAGGAATACGGCATACGACGAGCCGTACCGCTCAAGGTTTCCGGTCCGTTTCACACGCCCCTTATGGAAGAGGCTCGGCTGGAGCTCTCGAAGGTGTTCGCGACACTCGAGTTCAGGGACCCGAAGAAGCCGGTGTACTCCAACGTTACCGGTGCTCAAATCGGCAGCGGGGAAGAGGCGCGGCGGCGCTGTCTCGAGCAGCTGGTCTCCACGGTGATGTGGACCCGGGAGGAGGAGGCTCTTCTGAGCGAGGGTTACACCCAGCTAATCGAGGCGGGTCCCGGGACGGTGCTGGCGGGACTCTGGAAATCCTACGCCAAGAGCGCGGGTATCGAGAAGCCCTTTGTCGAGCCCGGTGGTACCGTAGACGAGATATCGGCTCTAAGAGGAGATCAGCATGCTTCTTGATGGAAAGAAGGCGCTCGTAACAGGCGGAAGTCGCGGTATCGGCCGAGAAGTTGTTAAGACCTTCTTGCGAAACGGGGCCGACGTCTTCTACATCGCCCGAAGCCCCGGCGACTCCCGGGAGAAGCTCACCGCGGTGGCCCGGGAGACGGGCCGGACCGTCACCTACAAGGAGGGTAACGTCGGTGATGAGGAGACGATCTCCCGGGTGATTAGTGAAGTACTCGAAGAGAGCGGAGGTCTCGACATCCTGGTGAATAACGCCGGAATGACCCGGGATGGACTCATTTTTCGCATGAGCTCCGAAGACTGGATCGATGTGCTCAACGTAAATCTCACGAGCGCTTTCTACATTTGCAAGCTCGTTGCTCGCTCCATGATCAAGAAGCGGGTCGGATCGATCATTAACGTCACCTCGATTGTCGGAATCACCGGCAATCCTGGACAGACCAACTATTCCGCCGCCAAGGCGGGCTTAATCGGGTTTACCAAGAGCCTGGCTCGAGAGGTGGCGGGGAGAAACGTCCGGGTCAACGCTATCGCTCCCGGCTACATTGAAACGGAAATGACCGAGCGTCTTACGAAGGAGCAGAGAGAGATGCTGGTTGCGCAGATTCCCATGGGTCGGGTTGGTACACCGGCAGAGGTAGCAAATACCGCCCTATTTCTCGGCTCCGATCTATCCACCTACACCACCGGCCAGGTCATTCATACCACCGGCGGTCTCGGTATGTAGGTGACGGGGAGGCTTACCACATATGGAACAGATAGTAATAACCGGTATCGGCACCGTTAACCCTCTCGGCAACACCGTTTCCGAGTTCTGGAACAGTATTCGCGCAGGAAAGAGCGGCTGCGCACCGATTACTCGGTTCGATACCACCGGCTATACCACCACCTACGCCGCGGAGGTGAAGGAGTTCGATCCTCGGGAGCGCATCGACAAGCGGGAGGCGAGAAAGATGGATCGCTTCTCTCATTACGCGGTCTACGCTTCCCTGGAGGCTCTCGAGGATGCGGGTCTCAAAAGGGGCGACGGAAGCTATGATCCTGATCGAACCGGGGTGATTCTCGGCGTGGGTATCGGGGGATTCGAAACGATCGAAGAGTCAGTTCGAACTCTGGCGGAGAAAGGTCCGAGCCGAGTACCCCCGATGACCATTCCCAAGCTGATAGCGAATATCGGCCCTGCGCACGTGGCGATTCAGATGGATGCCCACGGTCCGGTCTACTCGCTCGCCACCGCCTGCGCTTCGGGTACCGACGCGATTCATAACGCCGTCAGAGCGATTCGGGCGGGGGAGTGCGATGTCGTGGTTACCGGCGGAGTGGAGGCGTCGATCACACCTCTTGGGATCTCGGGATTCAACGTTATCCAGGCGCTCAGCTCGAAGTACGCCGACGATCCCGCAAAGTCCTCACGCCCCTTTGACAGAGATCGGGACGGATTCGTCATGGGAGAGGGCGCGGGCATTCTCGTTCTCGAGAGCCGTACCCACGCTGAGAAGCGGGGCGCGAGAATCTACGCCGAGGTCGCCGGTTCGAGCATGACCTGTGACGCCAACCACCTTACCGCGCCCCACCCGGAAGGGAGAGGTGCTATCGAGGCGATGGAGAAGGCGATCAAGGCGGCGCGGATTAGCCCCAGCGATGTGGACTACATCAACGCCCACGGCACCTCGACCCCGATCAACGATCCCACTGAGACCAAGGCTATCAAAGCCGTATTTGGCGATCACGCCGGTAAGCTCAGAGTCTCCTCCACCAAGTCGATGACCGGTCACTGTATCGGGGCCGCCGGAGGGATCGAAGCGGTTGTGCTCGTTCTCGCCCTGCGGGATCAGTTCTTTCCCGCCACTATCAACCTGGAGAACCCGGACCCGGAGTGCGATCTGGACTACGTTCCCAACAAGGGTCTCTCCGGGGAGATGGATGTTGCCATGTCCAACACTTTCGGATTCGGCGGGCATAACGGGGTCGTGATCCTCAGGCGAGTGTGACGAAGGATCAGGGAGCTTCCATGGTTTCAGGGTACTCTCGCCTCGCCTTTCCGGGGCCTCGGTCCAGTGAGTATATTCCTCGATAGTACAAATGAGTTATAAGCCAGTTATACTTATCGCCGACGACAACAAGATAAACCGAGTTGTTGTGCGTGCGACATTTCGTGGTTCTGAGTATCAAGTACTCGAAGCAGGTACCGGGAAAGAGGCGGTACGCCTGGCGCGGGAGCACCTTCCGGACATCATCCTAATGGACCTGATGATGCCGGAGATGGACGGCCTCGAGGCGACCAGACGGCTCAAGCGCGAGAGTGCGACGAGCCGCATACCCATACTTATGCTCACCGCCCTGAACGACACGGAGGATCGGATAAGCGCCTTCGACGCCGGCGTCACGGGCTTCCTGACCAAGCCCTTCGACCGTCTCGAGCTGCTCGCCCACGTCCGCTCCTATATAAATCTTTCCATTATCAACAAGCGGTACATCCTTTCCACCGCCAACAGGTATACGGGGCTTCCGAATCACTCCGCCTTTTCCGAGAAGTTCGGGGAGTACCAGGACCCGGTGCTCTTTCTCGTGCACCTCGACGACATCGACAAGATTAACTCCTTCTACGGTGAGACAAGATCGAGCCAGTTCGAGTCCCACTTCGCGGAGTATCTGCGAACGATTCTGCCGGGGAAGCTGCGGGGAAGCGAGCTCTTTCATTTTCATCGCGGCTCCTTTGGGCTTCTCATGGAAAACGGCGAGGAAGGAGCAGGGCGAGAGACCCTCCTCTCCCTGGGAGAGCAGCTCCACGGAGCTCTAGCGGTCTATGATGAGTCCGCCGGGGGCGTGGACCAGGTGAGCGACTACACCGTGGTGATTTCCACAAGCAGCGGGCGTATCTACGATGACGCCTACGTCGCTCTGAGAAGCGCTCAAGAGCAGAAGGCCAACGTTCTCTTTGCCCCGGATGTTGCCGAGTCCGCCTATCGTGACATTCAGAGCAACATGGAAACATTGCAGATGATTCGGCGAGCCTGCAATGATGACGACATTGTGCCCTTTTTCCAGCCGATCCTCGATAACAAGAGCGGAAAGGTAGCAAAGTACGAAGCGCTCGTTCGGCTACGGGACGAGGCGGGAACGATCGTTTCCCCCGGGGCGTTTCTCCTGGTGGCGAAGAACAGCCGATACTACGACGTAATTACGCGAATTATGCTGGAACGCTCCTTGGAGATTTTCAATAAGCGACCGGAAGAGCTGAGCGTCAACCTCTCCGTCGGGGACATCGAGAACGACAAGACCCGGGACCACATCCTCTACCTACTCGACCGCTACCCTTCGGTGGCGGAGAGACTCACCATCGAGCTCGTGGAGGAGGAGTCGATTCGGCACTACGATCGGGTTAAGGCGTTTATAGACACGGTGGCGGGGTACGGCGTTACGGTGGCGATCGACGACTTCGGAAGCGGCTACTCCAATTTTCAGCGCATCCTCGAATTGGATGTCGACTACATAAAGATCGACGGCTCCATCGTCCGTCACATCGCGGATGATCCAGTCTATCGGAACCTCGCCTCGGTCATTTGTCAGTTCGCCAAGTTCTCCAATATTCCGATCATCGCGGAATTCGTCGAGAACCAGGCGATTCAGAATGTCCTACTGGAGCTCGGCGTCGAGTACTCTCAAGGCTACTATATCGGTATGCCGGATTTTCTCGAAGAGGTCACCGTAGTTGGGTAGAGCGGGCTACTCTTCTTCCTCTACGGAGAACTCGGACTTCTCAGCGCCGCAGACGGGGCAGACCCACCCTTCCGGAAGATCCTCGAAGGGGGTTCCGGGAGGGATGTCCGAGTCGGGATCTCCCTCGGCGGGATCGTAAATGTAGCCGCAGACGTTGCAGACGTACTTCTTCATGGCCACTGCACCTCGGTGATCAGAGCGAGCTTGCTTCTCGCGCGCTCATCCTCCGGGTTGATCTCCAGGGCTCGCTGAAAACACCGTACCGCCTCGGTGTTGTTATGCAGGCCGTAGTGTGCTACCCCGAGAAGGTAGTGCACCTCCGCAAATCCGGGGGTCTCCTCCGCCAGTTCGTTGAGGAGCTTGAGGGCGTCCCCGAACTCCTTCTGCCGAACCTTCATGTGCGCGAGATAGAAGTTGGCGATCCGGGACTCCGGAGACATCTTGTGAAACTGCTCGAACGCTTTGCTCGCGTGCTGGTCCCGTCCGAGAAAGAGCTCGATGAGGCCGACAAAGTAACTCGCCATGGCGTGGCTCTGATCCTTCATCTCCACGACCTTGCTGAAGGCGTCGAGAGCTTTGTCGAGTTGCCCCATGCGGTAGTAACAGACCCCTAGCTTGTAGTAGGCGTTGCCGTAACTCGGATTTAGGGCTATGGCCGCGCTGTACTGCTCAACCGCCTCGTCCAGGTCTCCTCGGGAGTAGTCCACGTTGCCCCGAAGTAGCTTAATAAAGGGCTCTCCCGTGTACTTCTCGTCCAGATCCGCGAAAGCCTTCTGCGCCGCGTCCCAGTCACCGGCGAGAAAGTGCGACATAGCCGTGAGGTATTCCTGATCCGAGTAAAACTCTTTCATCTGCTGGCTCCTTTCCAGAGTGTAGCAAGGGGTAGACCGGTTTGCAAGAAACTCCCTAACTGGTCGAAATAAGAAGCTTCGGGTACTCCTCGCCGTCGAGCAGATGCAGTCGCACTCTCTTCGGAGAGCCGAGCTTCTGAACCGTTTTCAGAGCGAGCTCACAGGTGCCCATGCGGGTGTTGTTCTCCAGATAGAGGTTGCCGTAGACGAACCGTGTGTTTGGATCCTCCAGCTCATCGAGACTGTTGCCGGCATAGATCTTGACCACGATATCCGTGGTCATAACGCCGAGGTCGAACCCGTCGTTTGGATGGATGCGTACCGTCTTTTCGTCAAAGGAGTAGTCTCCCAACACCTGCAGAAATGATGTCTCTTTTGTGTTCATGGCGTTTCCGGACTCCATTGTAGGGTGTGGGGGAGGCGGGGTCAAAGGGTGGTGGCCCGGCTCCACCGGCGGAATACTACCCGACCGCCTAAAGCTACCCCTTTCGTCTGGACGTCGACCTTTCGTTTTGTTACGATAACCGAAAGAGGAGACAAACCATGATCGCTTTGAAGGAGAATGCGCGGTACGCCCTCGTTGTGCCCACGAGCATGGGAGTTCGGATGACTCCGGTAAACGGACAGCCGACTCACGGCACGACGTTGTTCGAGATGCAGGCCACCAGTGCCGAAACGAATGTGGCGAGCATCGCCTCCTACCTCGGCCTCCCGGTCAAGGTTCTCACGGCGTTCGTCGCCGGGAGTCCAATTGCCCGTTTCATTAAGGACAATCTCGCATCCCGGCACATGGAGTATGAGGGACCCGAACGGGAGCAAGGCGGGCCCTGGGGGTACCGCCACCAGTTCAACATCGCCGATAGCGGCTACGGCTCCCGAGGTCCCCGGGTGCACAACGATCGGGCGGGCGAAGTGGGGCGAACGCTCTCGGTGGAGGAGTTCGATCTGCAGCGGCTCTTCGGCGAGGAGGGAGTTCAGATTATCCACATATCCGGTCTCGTCGGGGCGCTTTCATCGGAAACGGGGACCTTCTGTCTCGAGCTTGCCAGGGCGGCGAGGGAGAAGGGAACTCGCGTCTCCTTTGACCTAAACTACCGCGCATCCTTCTGGGAGGGGCGGGAGAAGGAGCTCCGGGAGATCTTTCACGAGATCGCGAAAGTCTCGGACATTCTCGTGGGCAACGAGGAGGACTTTCAGCTCAGTCTCGGCCTGCAGGGGCCGCCGCCCGGTGGCAGCGACCTCTCGGAGAAGATCGAAAGCTTCAAGAGGATGATCGGTACCGTCCGGGAGGTCTATCCTCAAGTCACCGTCTGCGCGACAACCCTTCGGGAGGTGGTCAGTGCGAACCACCACCTCTGGGGAGCGATCCTCTCGGCGGATGATCACTGGTATGTGGCCGAGCCGAGGGAGATAACCGTCCTCGATCGAATTGGCGGCGGCGACGGCTTCGTCGGGGGTATGCTCTACGCCATCCTCCGGGGCTGGAGCCCGGAGAGCTGGGTGCAGTTCGGCTGGGCCGCCGGCGCCCTGGCGACCACGTTTCTGACGGACTACGCCCAGCCTTTGGATGAGGAACAGATCTGGGCAATCTGGAAAGGTAACGCCCGAGTCAAGCGATAGCGACTGTCATCAATGCAAGGAGAGGGAATGGAAAAAGCGGACATCGGATTGATCGGTCTGGCGGTAATGGGCCAGAACCTGGTACTCAACATGAATGACCACGGATATTCCGTGGCTGTCTACAACAGAACCGCCGCAAAGACCGATGCGTTTATCGCCGGCAGTGGCGCCGGACGGGAGACCATCTATCCCACCTACTCGATCGAGGAGCTCGTAAGCAGGCTCGAGCGGCCGCGGCGGGTGATGCTGCTGGTCAAGGCGGGGAACGTAGTCGACCAGTTTATCGAGCAACTACTGCCCTACCTCGAGGCCGGAGATATTATCATAGACAGCGGTAATAGCCACTATCCCGATACCGCCAGGAGAACTGAGGAACTCGCCGCCAAGGGGATTCGCTTTATCGGTACCGGCATCTCCGGCGGTGAGGAGGGCGCTCGCAAGGGCCCTTCGATGATGCCCGGTGGCAATCCGGATGCCTGGGAGCCGGTACGGCCGATCTTTCAGGCAGTTGCTGCCAAGACGCCCGAGGGAGACTCCTGCGCGGAGTGGGTCGGTGAAGGCGGCGCGGGACACTACGTAAAGATGGTGCACAACGGCATCGAGTACGGCGACATGCAGCTGATCTCCGAGGCGTACCAACTCATGAAAGATGGGCTCGGCATGTCCAACGAGGAGATGCACCAGGTCTTTGCCTCCTGGAACAAGAGCGAGCTCGACAGCTTTCTCATAGAGATCACCGCGAACATTCTCGCCGCTACCTACGAGGATGGTAGGTACGTGCTCGACTCCATTCTCGACAAAGCGGGGCAGAAGGGAACGGGTAAATGGACCGGCATAAACGCCCTCGAGGAGGGCATTCCGGTGACTCTGATCGTCGAAGCGGTCTTCGCCCGCTCCCTGAGCGCCCTCAAGGAGGAGCGTACCCGGGCGGCTAAGATCCTTCCCGGTCCCGAGGTCTCTTTCGAGGGCGATAGGGATGCGTTTATCGAGGACATTCGTCTCGCCCTTCTTGCCTCGAAGATCGTCTCCTACGCCCAGGGCTTTATGCTGATCAGAGCGGCGAGCGAGGCGTACAACTGGAGGATCAACTACGGCAACGTTGCCATGCTCTGGCGTGAGGGGTGCATCATACGAAGCGTCTTTCTCGGAGAGATTAAGAGCGCCTTTCAGCGCAATCCCGGGCTCGAGAACCTGATGCTCGACGAGTACTTCCGCGGGCTGATCGAGAAGAGTCAGCTCGCCTGGCGCCGGGTGGTAGGCAAAGCCGCCGAGCTCGGCATTCCGGTCCCTGCGTTCTCAACGGCCCTCGCCTTCTACGACGGCTACCGCTCGGAGCGGCTACCGGCTAACATGATTCAGGCGCAGCGGGACTACTTCGGGGCGCACACCTTCGAGCGGGTGGACAAACCTCGAGGGGAGTTTCACCACTTCGACTGGATCGGCAGTGGCGCCGCCGCGATTAGCGGCTCCTACAACGCCTGATTCTCCGCGACAATCACGTCGAGCCCCTTCTCTCTGAAACCGGAGAGAAGGGGACTCTCACTGTCGGTTACGAGGATGTCGACCTCTTCCAGGCCGGCGAAGACCGAGAAGGCGTGCTTACCGATCTTATCCGCGTCCGCGAGTACCACCACGTTTCGGGCGGCGGCTATCGCCTGCCGTTTGAACTGCGCCTCGATGGAGTTCTGGGAGGAGAATCGTCCCTCCTCGGACACTCCGGTGACCCCGAGAAAGGCGTGGTCAAACTGCATGCGCGAAATCACCTCTTCCGCCTCGGGACCGATAAAACTCCCCCCGTTGTGGCGGTAGGAGCCGCCGGCGGCGTGCAGCGCGATCCCCGATTTGCCCGCGAGAATGACGAGGACGTCGAGAGAGTTGGTGACCACCCGGAGATCCATTTCCGCCACCGCCTCGGCTAGAGCCGCGCAGGTCGAGCCGGAGTCGATGAAGATGGTCTCTCCGTGACTAATCAGCCCGCGCGCCGCCCGGGCTATGGCGTTCTTGGACTCCCGGCGTAGCTCCCGGCGGGCGGAAAGCACGGCGTTTTCCTCCGCCTGCTCCGCGAGCACCGCGCCTCCGTGGGTACGCTGCAGAAGGCCCATCTCCTCCAGCACGGCAAGGTCCTTGCGGAGAGTGACCTCGCTCACATCGAGACGATCCGCCATTTCCGAGACGCGTATGGAGGAGCGTTTCTTGAGAATTGCCGCAATCGCCTGTCTACGCTCGACCCCAGTCACTTTCGTTTCCCTTCTGAAAGCAGAGTATAACGAAACGTTCAGGAGGATAGAAGCCGGCGCTCTCTGAGCGGCTTTTTCAGAACATCGCCATGGAGCCTCTGAACGTAAGCAGATCCAGGACCATCACCATGGCACCCTGCTTCTTGTCCAAGTTTCCGGTAATCTCCTCCACCCGCTCGATCAGGTTATCGATCAGGGACTCCGGAACGAGGCAGAGAATCGTCTTGCTCGAGTGCTTGCTCTGCTGCATAAAACCGATAAAATCCGCAAAGAGCGGCACATTCGAAATGTACTGTCCCATGCCTCCGGACTCGATGACCGTAGCTCCTTCTATACCTTCTTCAATGAGAACCTCCAGGACACCGTAGAGGTACTCCTCGATATAGAGATTGATGATCATCAGCTTCTGAGGCTCGTTGGCCTGCCGCCGTTCCTCCGCCGGCGAGGCACTCCGGAGAAAGGACTCGTAGAGCGCCTCTTCGCTCCGAGCGTGGAGCAACTCCTGTTTCACGTTGGTGTGGCCGATCGCACGAGAGACGAAGGCGAGTATCTGAAGGTGGGTGTTGACCGCCTCTGCGGGGCCGAGGATGACAATGAAAATGCGGACCTTTTTCTTGTCCAGGGCGTTAAACTCAACTCCTTTTCGAGAGATCGCCACAAAGACGAGAAAGGAGCTCATGCCTTCGATTCTGGCGTGCGGGATGGCGACCTCGTTGCCGAAACCGGTACTGCCTTGCGCTTCCCGCTCGGCGATGATCGCTCGGATCCGCTCAGCGGAGATGCCTGCGACCTTCTCGCTCTTCACCGCGAGCTGGGCGATCTCTTCGATAGCCTCGTCTCTTCCCTTAGCCTGCATCTTGACCGTGCAGGACGCCTTATCAACAAGAGGGTATAGATCCATTACGCCTCCATCTCGTTACCTCTAAGTATGGCGAATCGCGAGAGCGGTGGCCCGAGGAGCTCGTTAACGAAAACAGAGAAGAGCACGATATTGATCATCGTCTGAACGAGCTGCAGTTGCTCCGCGGCCAGACCCTCCATGAGGGGTGACGCCTCCACCAGGAGCACCAGTCCGATCGCTACTCCCGCCTGGGGCAGCATGCAAATGCCGAGGTAGTTCCGGATGCTGCGACTAACGCCGCTCATGGCGCAGCCAACGAAAACTCCGCCGTACTTTCCCACCGCCCGGAACAGAACGTAGATCCCCCCGAGAATGAGAACCGTCCCATCCGTCACGATCCGCGGATTGAGCTCGGTCCCGGCGATTACGAAGAAGAGGGCGTATATGGGGGGTGTGAGAGGGCGCAAAACTCGAAAGATCCGGTGGTTATCCGGGCTCAGGTTAATGATTACCGCCCCGGCGGTCATGTTGGCTAGGAGCGGGGAGAGGTGAAAGATTACGGCCACGGCGGTTGTGGTGAACAGCAGACCGAGGGTTGTTATGAGAATCTCGTTCGGGTTCGACCTCCGCCGAGCGAGGGCGTGAATGAGAAATCCCGAGACGAAACCGACTACCACCGAGAGGAGTACCTCCTCGACGGCCCCGAGGGCGAGCATGACCGAGGATTCCCCACCGCCCCCGATAATGGAGGAGACGAAGGCGAAGACGCTGCCGAAAAGGATCACCGCACCCGCATCATCCAGAGCGACCACGCCGTAAAGATAGTCGATGAAGAGTCCCCGAGCCCGGAGGGCCTGGACGATCGCTACCGTCGCCGCGGGGGCAGTGGCGGAGGCGATTGCCCCCATGAGCAGGGCGAAGGGGAGAGGAAAGCGCACTAGATAAAGGGCCGCCGCCACCAGTAGGAAGGTTGCGAAGATTTGCGAAATCGTTATTACCGCTATGCCTCGGCCGAGGCGCTTCAGCTTGACCAGGGAGAACTCCCCGCCGATGGTTAACGCTATGAGTCCCAGGGCGACCTCGGTAATGAGCTTAAGCCCCTCGCTCATGTGCGGCGGAACGATGCCTCCCACGGACTCACCCATGAGAATGCCGGCGACAATAAACCCGGTGATTTCCGGAAGGCGAATCCGTCCCGCCGCCCGGCCGAGAATGAACCCAACCAACAGGAGAATTCCGAGGGCAAACAGAGGGTGTTGATTCAGAAGGTCACGGAGCTGGACGAGGTAGGTGAGAATCGCCTTCATCTACCCAAACTATAACTGCTCCGAGAGTTCCTTGCCACAGGCGATGCCGGCCCAGATGCGCCGGGCTGGGATTCACTTCACAGCGGGAGTCGACTTCTACGACTCTCCTTGTCCTCGTACATGCGCTTATCTGCCACCGTTAGTAGCTCCATGGCGTCGCCGCCATCTTCGGGAAAGCGCGCAACCCCGATACTGGTTCCCAGGCGAATCACGCTTCCGTTGACGCTGAACTCCTCATCAATGCTACGTCGAATCCGCTCTACCGTTCGAACCGGACCCGCCGGATCATCTACTTCCGCCAAGAGAACCGTAAACTCATCCCCGCCGTACCGGGCTACGAGGTCACCGCTCCGTAGAGATTTTTCGAGACGCCGCGCGGCCTCCTTGAGAACGAGGTCGCCGAAGGCGTGCCCCCGCCCGTCGTTCACCCGTTTGAACCCGTCGAGGTCCACAAAGAGCACCGCTGCGGCGACCTGCCCTTCTCGCGCCCGGAGAATGGCGCGTTGAAACTCCTGCTCGAAGCGTCGTCTGTTCGGGAGGGCAGTGAGAACATCGATCATAGAGTCCTGCTTGAGCTGCTCCTGTTTCCGTTTCTGCTCGCTTATGTCCGTCAAGACGCCCACGGTCCGCTTGAGGACGCCCTCCTCCATAATGGGAGAGGCCGTAAGCAGGACGGTCACGGTGGTCCCGTCCGCGCGGACGATCGGCAGTTCGTACCGGGAGGCCTCACCCTGCCGGCGCAACTCCCGTTCCTTTTCGATAAAAGGCCACGACTCTTCTGGTGTCACCTCGTGCCAATGCGATCCGAGGAGTGTTTCCAAAGATCGGCCGGTCAGTGCCGCCGCTGCGGGGTTGACGTACTCTATCCGCCCCTCCTGATCGATCACGAATACCCCGTCGGAGATATTCTGCAGCACCGACTTGTTGAAGCGGTCCAGTTCGAGAAGTCGCTCTTCCCTTTCCAGCCAATCGGTAATGTCACTGGTAACGCCGACGAGGGTCTCCCGGCACCCTGCAAGCTCCTCTCCCCTCGGCAGAGCGCGGGAGTTATGCCATCGGTAAGACTCTCCGGTACGGTAGAATCGGTAGGTAACGTCGTATCTCGGGGTCGCACAGCTGACCGCCTCCTCGAGAGCCTCGGAGACCGGTTTCCGCTCCTCGGGATGCACTCGGGAGAGAAACTCCTCCAGGCTCAGCGGCTCGCCCTCTTGAACGCCGATAAGCCGCTCCGCCTTCGGACCAAATGTCATCAGGCGCGTTGAAGCTTCGAGCTCCCACCAGACACCGAGCTCGGCGTCGAGAAAGGCCTGGAGACGAGCGGTGATGTTTTCCGTTGCGGGTTTCCACGGACGATTCACTGTAGATGCACCTACTTCGCATAAAGATACGTGAATTGATCAGAAAATAAAAGGGGCGACGGAGCCCCTTCCAAGCTGATTTAGCCGGCTGTTCAGACCATCTTCTTCGGATCAAGAAGTTCGACGATCTGCTCCTCCGACAACACCCCGGCTTCTCGCGCCACGTCCCGAATCTGCCGCTTCTCCCGGTACGCCTTGTAGGCGAGTTTTGCCGCCTTGTCGTAGCCGATCTCCGTGGCCAGTGGAGTCACGAGGGCGAGTGACCACTCGATCCAGAAGGCGAGGCGCTCCTCATCCGCCTCGATACCCGCGAAACAGCGGTCCGCCAGGGCGTTGGAGCTCTCGGTGAGGAGGGAAATCGCGCTCAGGGTCTCGTAGGCGATAAGAGGATGCATCATGTTGAGCTCCAGGGGACCGTTCTGCCCGGCGATGGTGACGCTTACCGCTTTGCCGTTAATGTGCGCGGCGACCTGAATAATCATCTCCGGGATTACGGGGTTTACCTTGCCGGGCATAATGGAGCTTCCCGGCTGCAGGGTGGGAAGGACGATCTCCCCGAAGCCACCTCGGGGGCCGCTTGCGAGGATACGCAGATCGTTCGCGATCTTCATTAGGCTCGTTGCGTAGGTGTTCAGCGCTCCCATCAGCTCTACCTGAGCGTCTCTGGTGGCGATCGCCTCGAACTTGTTGGGGGCGCCCCGGAACGGGATCCCCGTCTCATGGGCGATCTCCCTTGCCACCTCCTCTCCGAAGTCGGGATGGGCGTTGAGGCCGGTGCCAAGGGCGGTGCCGCCCAGGGCGAGCTCCTCCAGATGGGCTCTGGTGTATTCGATCCGGGTAATCGCTTTTTCGATTTGCACCCGGAAGCCCGAGAACTCCTGCCCCAGGGTCATCGGTACCGCATCCTGCAGGTGGGTTCGTCCGAGCTTGACCAGCTCGGAGAACGCCTCCTCTTTCTTCTCGATTGTGGAGACCAGGTGGCGAAGCGAGGCGAAGAGCGGCTCGAGCTCCACACGGTTGGCGATGTGCACCGCCGTTGGGATTACGTCGTTGGAGGATTGTCCGCGGTTGACGTGGTCGTTCGGGTGGACCGGTTTTCGGGTTCCCCGGGGCTCTCCGAGGATCTCGTTTGCCCGGTTCGCGATGAGCTCGTTCGTATTCATATTCCAGGAGGTCCCGCTTCCGGTCTGAAAGACGTCAATGGGAAAGTGATCGTCCCACTCCCCTCGCTGAATCTCCTCAGCAGCCTGAACGATGGCGCCGGCGAGATTCTCATCCACCAGTCCGAGCCGGGCATTGACCCGGGCGGCGTGCTTCTTAATGATGGCGAGGGCGCGAATCAGGGGCGTTGGAATCCGAAGCGGAGAGACAGCGAAGTTCTCCAACGCCCGCTGGGTCTGGGCACCCCAGTACGCCCACTCGGGAATCTTCACCTCTCCCATGGAATCGGACTCACTCCTAAACTCCTGGTTGCTCATGTCGCGCTCCTTCTTTCGAGGTAATGACGATCTCTGATCTCGTTGCTTATATTACTGAGTGGAGTCGAATAATGGCAAATATCGGAATCATCGGATCAGGCAACGTGGGGGCCAATAGCGCCTTCTTTATTGCCGAGCGTAACATTGCGAATGTCTCTCTCTTTGACGTTCAGGATGGCTTAGCCTTTGGCAAGGCGCTCGACATGATGGAAGCGGCCCCGGTAAGAGGGTACCAGCGGCGGATCGCCGGGGTTAGAGCGATGGATGAGCTCATGGGGCACGATGCGGTGGTTCTTGCCGCCGGGGCGGTTCGTAGGCCGGGAATGAAGCGGGAGGAGCTGGTCGAGCAGAACGCTACCATTATCGACGAACTGGCCCAGGGCATGCAGAACTACGGAGGGGTAGTAATCAATGCGATCGAACCGGTGGATCCGCTGACTGCCCGGTTCGTGGAGCGCTCCGGGCTTCCCTGGAACAAGGTTATCGGCCTCGGTTCCATCCTCGACGCGGCGAGGCTGCGGTATCTCATCTCCACCGAAACCGGAATCAGCGCGGAGAACATCGCCGCCATGGTTATCGGGCGGCACGGTGACGCTATGATACCCCTGGAGAACTACACCAAGATCTCCGGGGTGCCCCTCTCCCAGATCCTCCCGGACGAGAAGATCAAGAACATCTTTGGGGATCTGAAAAAGGCGGGAGACCTAATCGTCGAGATGGCCCGGAGAGCGAGCGCCTACTACGGCCCCTCGGCGGTGGTCGCGGACCTCGCCCGGGCGATTGCATGGGACACTCGGGCCGTACTGCCGGTCTCCTTTGTCTGGCAGGGGCAGTTCGGTATCGACGGCGTCGCTATGGGACTGCCGGCTATCGTCGGTAGGCGAGGTATCGAGCGGGTTTTGGAGCCGAAGCTCACCTCCGCTCAGAAGAAGAGCCTCACCAGTTCCGCGGAGTACCTGCGGGAGCTTGCAAAAGGAGTGTAGCACCATGCCGAAAGTATCGATAATCGGGGCCGGCAATGTCGGCGCCACTGCAGCATACTATCTGGCGGAGAAGAACTTCGCGGACATCGTTATGGTGGACGTGGTAGAGGGGATGCCCCAGAGCAAGGCCCTCGACTTCTCCCATGCAGCGCCTTCTCGCGGTTACAATGTCGCTATCGTCGGGAGCAACGACTACGCGGCGATTGAGGACTCCGACGTTGTTGTCCATACCGCCGGAATGCCTCGCAAGCCGGGGATGGACCGAATGGACCTGCTCAAGACCAACGTCGGTATTGCCAAGACCGCGGCCCAGAACATAAAGAAGTACGCGCCGAACTCTCTGGTTGTCGCCGTGGCGAATCCCCTGGATGTAATCGCCATGGTCGCTCTCAGGGAGACCGGCTTTGACTCTCGGCGAGTCGTCGGCATGGCGGGTATCCTCGATTCTACCCGGTTTCGCTACTTCATCGCCGAAAAGCTCGGGGTGCTTCCTGAGGCGGTGATGGCGATGGTCCTCGGCGGCCACGGAGACACGATGGTTCCCCTGGTGAGCTACACCTCCGTCGGCGGTTTTCCCCTGCGGGATCTTATGGACGAGAAGGCCATCGAGCAGCTTGTCGAGCGTACACGCAAGGGAGGCGGAGAGATCGTGAGCTACCTCAAGAAGGGGAGTGCGTACTACGCCCCGGCAGCCTCCGCGGCGAAGATGGTTGAGGCCCTCGTTCGCGACGAAAAACGGTTGGTCGCCGCCTCCGCCTATCTCACCGGCGAGTACGGCTATAAGGATATCTTTCTCGGGGTTCCGGTGCTTCTCGGCAAGGGTGGGGTTGAGAGGGTGTACGAGCTCGACCTCACTGCGGAGGAGAAGGCCGCCCTGGACAACTCCGCGGAGCACGTCGCCGAAGGGGTAAGGACGCTGGAGAGTATCTACTCTCCGGGTTGATGCGCGTCCGCCGGGGCGGCGGAGCGAGAAATCCACTATAGTAGTCAAGGTGGGGTACTACTTCGTTAAGCTCGGACCCGGAAACAGTCTCGCCGTACCACTCCTGGAAGAAGAGCGGCTCAGTCAGCCTGCGGTGGTCGGCTTCTTTCGGGACGTACGGCTTCCGGCGATTCAGGAGATCGGTCCCGATCAGCGCCCCCGCTTTAGCCGGCAGGCGGTGGATCTCTACCATTGGGCCAAAGGAAACCTCTCTGGTTTCGCGGTTACCGTTGCTCAGGGTCAGCTCTGGGTGCTCGAGCCCACGGGGCCGATGTACGAAATGGAGCGAGAGCTCTTCGAAAAGAGCGTGGGGCCCACGCCCCATGATGACGATGTTCCGAAACTGGTGCCGGTCCACGTCGTCTACACCGACTCCCTTACCCACGTTCCGACGATGCTGAGTCAGATCACCGCGAATCGCCGGCTCTCGAGCAGCACCTTCAAGGAGATTACCGACGACTTCGGGACGGAGCTCGCGATTGATCATGTACTCTTTAAGGCGGGCTTGCAGGAAAGCTATCCCAACAGCTCAGAGGAGAAGCGGACCCTCTTCAATCTGCTCCTCTGCCTTGCGGGGAACGAGCTCGTAGCGCTTATCGCTCGGCTCCTGGAAGAGCAGGGGCTCCACGTTCCTGCTCCGACCGGGGGCTTCGTCAAGAACGTGGACCTCTTCGCGTACAACGACCACTGCTTTCCGAGGCGGGTGGGCGAAATGGTGGTGCCCCCGCGACGGAACTTTCGCCCCGGGGCGGTGACGGTGCAGGTTCGGGGCCTGATGCAGGAGAGCGAGCCCGCGGTTAGCCCGGAGGTGAGTTATCTCGTGCAGCTCAACGGCGAATCATCGGAGCGCGTTCTCGGGTACGAGTGGATCGAAAGCGTCCTGCGATCCTCTCCCCGAACCAGAGCGTGGCTCCAGCGGCTCCTTCGCTGGGTTCCCTTCGCGGGCTCGGTGTTGGCCCGTCTCTAGTCACCCGTTCTTGCCCCGTAGGGGATGCCATCCTCCATGTAGCTCATTGCTCCGGCTTCAGCTATGACAGTTTCTCCGGGATCCAGCGCCACTTCGACGAGTTGCATCTCATCGCCGAAGATCTCGTAGTCTATTTCATGGCTCTTCATTGTCTCCTCCCGCTGTTCCACTGCATCCAATGGTGTGGTATCGTTTGAGCGGGAGTGGAGCCATGCCGTACATCTCAATGGATCACCATCTGCTTACCAGCTCGGGCATTCCGTGTAACGGTTCCAGAGCGCTGGAACAGCTCCTCGGCGAAGAGGTAGAGCGATTCGAAGTGCCCTGGGCACCGGAGTGGATCGTGCTCCGAGGCGCGTCCTTTTCCGGACTTCCGAAGAGTCGAGGCCCTGCGGTGGCGTGGCTCCCGCAGTTGCTCTGGCCCGGAGACATCAGTCTCAGCTATCAAAACGATCTCCTCCAGGGCAAGCTCGCCGGTGAGCCCTTTACCGTCTGGGCCTTCGGAAACAGCCCGGAGCTCGCGGATGAGCTCCTTCACCTCGTTCTTGTCGGCACCAAGAGCGCAACCTGCGGATCCGTGGCGGCCTATGAGCTCGAGGAGGAGCCGTTGCCGAGGGTCGGGGACCTCTCGGTAGTGACTGACTCCCGGGGCGTCCCGAGGGCGCTCATTCGAACGACCGAGGCGGTGGTAAAGCGCTTCGGTGAGGTGGACGAGCAGTTCGCCCACGACGAGGGAGAGGGGGACCGGAGCTACGAGTTCTGGCGCTCGGCGCACGAGGAGTATTTCACCATGGAGGCGAAAGAGACCGGGGCGCCTTTCGGTCCGAACCTTCCCGTGGTCTGCGAGCGTTTCGAGCTGGTCGATCGCTTCGAGGAGGATTGAGCGTGCAGTACAAGATCATCGTCTACGTTCCCGATGCCCATGCGGAGCAGGTAAAGGAAGCGCTATTTGGCGCCGGCGCCGGGGGCTACGAGCTCTACGACAACTGCGCCTGGCAGACAAAAGGGACCGGCCAGTTTCGCCCGAGAGAGGGGAGTAACCCGTTTCTTGGGACGGTGGGAGAGGTCGAGCGGGTTCCTGAGCTTCGGGTGGAGGTGCTCTGTGGCTCCGACCATATTCGAGGAGCTCTCGAGGCGCTCCTCGAGGCGCACCCGTACGAGGAGCCGGCGTACGAGGTGGTCGAAGTACGACAGATCGGGGATTTTCGCTAACCGGGCCCGGTTTGCACAATTCTCATGGAGTATACAGTTGTACTCTACACTTAAGGTGTATATTCTTGTGTTATGAAGACCGTAAACGCGTTGACGATTCGCAATAAATTCGGAGAAGTGCTTTCTTATCTCGAGGAGACACATGAGCCGGTACTCGTGAGCAAGGGTAAGAGAGTCCGGGCAGCGCTTGTTCCGATCGAAGAGTTTGAACGAAGGTTTCTGGACAAGCGAAGCGAGGAAAAGCGGCAGGAGTTCCTCGAGAGAGTCAGAGAAGCCACGGGTTCTCGCCGGGGAGATCGTGACAGTCTCGAAGTTCTGAGAGAACTGAGGGAGGGGGGCGGATGAGATTCGTTCTCGACGCATCCGTGGCGCTACGCTGGCTTATTGAGGAGGAACAGCAAGAGAACGCGGAGTTGGTGCTCACCCGTCTGCTCGGGAATCCGGAGCTGTTTGCAGTGCCTGAGCTTTTTTCCTACGAGGTGTTTTCGGTGCTACACCGTCTCCACCCCAGGGCCGGGTTCGCCTATGAGGAGATTATCCTGCCGATCCTCGCCGGCGGAATCCTCCGCTATCCGATGACTCCGGAAATCGCTCGGAAGGCTGGTCGCTATCTTCCCCTCGGCTTAACCGGATACGATGCGTGCTATGCCGCCGTGGCGGAGGAGTTGCAGGCGCGTTGGCTCACCTTCGACGAGAAAGCGCATCGTTTATTGGCCGACCGGGAGATATCCGTCAATCTCTGGAAGGCTCTTCCCGAAGGATGGTGAGGCGGCATCAGCCGCCCCACCGTCAAACGCGACCTGCTCCGTCTGTTACGCCGTTATTGCGGCGAGATCACTCTTGACGTCGCTTGTCGCCTTGAGCTCGAAGGCGTCGATAATCACCTTCTTCACGTTTTCCGAGACAAAGGCGGGCAGCGTCGGACCGATGCGCACCCCTTTGAAGCCGAGGGCCAGCAGGGCGAGAAGGACGCAGACCGCCTTCTGCTCGTACCACGCTACGGCGAAGTCGATAGGCAGGTCGTTGATGTCCTCGGCGCCGAGCACTTCCTGGAGCTTGAGGGCGATGGCCGCGATGGAGTAGCTGTCGTTGCACTGCCCCGCATCGAGGACCCGGGGAATCCCGTTAATGTCGCCGAGGTTGACTTTAGTCATTTCCGGATGGCCGTAGGTCGACGTGTTTGCCTTGTCCAGGAGGGCCATCGTTTTTACCGCTGAATTTCCGGTGGCTACCAACGTCTCGGTGAGCTCCTCCAGGGTGTGGTCCTCCACGGTTGCCACGAGCTGATCAATCAGTTCCTCATAGAGCGCTGGTCCTCATCCTCAGTGGCGAGAACCGCAAGGAGAATCAGAGCGGCCTTGATTCATCGTCTCATTGTTGCCTCCTCGAGATTCAGGTTATTTGATCCCAATCCCCGGGTGATTCAATCTCGATTAAGACAGTGAGAAGTTGACACGGAATTACCCTACGTATTCCTAGGCGGCGATGATGTCGACAAAGAGACTCACCGGTCTCCGTAGAAAGAAAACAGGCCCGACCGCCGTCGGCGACCGAGCCCTTAAGACAACAATAACCGTGCTCCCCGATTATCCGCGTTCTGGCAACGGTGTGACAGGAAGGCCGGTCTCCCCAGTGTAGAGCGCTTTGGGCCTGAAGATCCGGTTGTCCTGCCGCTGCTCGAGCACGTGAGCGAGCCAGCCGGCGGCCCGGGCGGCGGCGAAAATCGGCGTAAATAGCACCTTCGGAATACCGAGGAGTGTATAGACGCTGCCTGAGAAGAAGTCCACGTTCGGATAGATCGGCTTTCCCTTCTCTTCCATAATTTCCCGAAAGACCGTTTCCACCTCCTTGAGGATACGGTAGTAGCTGTCGTCAGCGGTCTCGTCGGAGAGTTTCTTGAGGAACTCCTCCATCACAATGGAGCGAGGATCCTTGGCCCGGTAGACCCGATGGCCCATGCCCATAATCTTCTGCTTGTTCTTGAGAGCATTCTCAACGTAGGGACGGGCGTTCTCCACGGTGCCGATCTCCTCGACCATGCTCATGACTCGCTCGTTCGCTCCGCCGTGGAGAGTGCCGAAAAGGGCTCCCATGGCGGCGGATATGCTGCAGTAGCAGGTCGAGAGGGTGGATGCGACGACCCGGGCGGTAAAAGTGGAGGCGTTGAGGCTGTGCTCAGCGTGGAGGATAAACGCCTTGTCCATTACCTCACCTTCGAACTCCGTCGGCTCCTCGCCCCGGAGCATGTAGAGAAAGTTGGCGCCGTGTCCGAGATCCTTTCGGGGTGGCACATACTCCTTCCCCTCATTGAACCGGTGGTAGGCGGCGATAACCGAGGGGATCTGAGCGACCTGGTGGAGGGTGTCTCGGCAGTTGCAGTAGGCGTTGTGCTCGATTTTATGCTCCACATAGCTCGAGAGGTAGGAGATAACCGACTGCAGGAGCTCCATCGGGTGAGAGTTCCGGGGGAAGTTCCTGATTACCTCGAGAATCGGCTCCTTGAGCTCCCTGCCGTTGCGCATGCGCTCACTAAATCGCACGAGCTGCTTCTCCGTGGGGAGGTCGCCGTAGAGAAGAAGATAGGTTACTTCCTCAAAAGTGGACTGCTCTACCAGATCGGAGATAGGATAGCCCAAATAGTAGAGTTCCCCGTTTTCTCCGTCTATTTTGCAAATTTTGCTCTCCGCGGCGATGACGCCCTCGAGTCCCTTTGCGTACTGAACTTCACTCATAGCAACACTCCTACTTGGTGTGAATCGCGCGGCCTGCAACGGCGAGCGCTGCTTCCTTCACTGCCTCGGGAAGCGTCGGATGGGCGTGGCAAGTTCGAGCCATATCCTCGGCGCTTCCGCCGAACTCCATCACCGCCGCACCTTCGGCGATGAGATCCGATGCCCAGGGGCCCACGACGTGCATGCCGAGGACGCGGTCCGTCTCGGTCTCCGCCAGAATCTTGACGAAGCCCCCGGGGGCGTCCATTGCCAGGGCGCGGCCGTTCGCGGCAAAGGGAAAGCTCCCGGATGCGTACTCGACTCCCGCCTCCTTGAGCTGCTCTTCCGTGCGGCCCACGCTCGCTCCTTCCGGCCAGGTGTACACCACGTTGGGGATCACCTCATAATTCACGTGTCCCGGCTTGCCCGCGAGAATCTCCGCGACCGCGACCCCTTCGTCCTCCGCCTTGTGGGCGAGCATCGGTCCGTGAACTATGTCTCCGATAGCGTAAACCCCGTCAACGCCCGTCTCGAAACGGTCGTTGACCTGTATATGCTTGCCGTCTTCCTCGAAAGCAAGGGAGAGTGCCTCGAGGTTACATCCTTCCAGGTAGGGCCGGCGCCCGACGGCAACGAGCACCTTCTCTCCGGAGAAGCTCACCTCCTCGCCCTTCTTGTTCTCCCCGGAGAGGCGGAGGCTCTTCTTGTTCTTTCTGATGCCCGTAACCTTGGTTTCGAGCTGGAAGTCGATTCCCTGCTTAGAGAGCTCCCGGCGAATCGTCTTGGCCACCTGCCCGTCCCAGCCGGGCAGAATCTCCGGCATGATCTCCACCACCGTCACCTGTGAGCCGAGGCGGGACCAGACACTCGCCATTTCCAGACCGATCGCTCCGGCGCCGACGACGAGGAGCTCCCTGGGCACCTTCTCGAGGGAGAGCGCCTCGGTGGAGCTAATCACCTGCTCCCCGTCGAACTGAAGGAAGGGTAGCTCCGCCGGAGCGCTGCCGTTGGCGAGGATGAGATTGTTCGTGTTTAGGGTCTCTTTTGCCTTGCCGCTCTCGTCCCGGAGCTCCACCTTGCCGGCGTCCACGATCCAGCCGGTACCGTGATAGACATCCACTCCGCTCGACTTCAGCAGCATCTTGACCCCGCCGGTGAGCTTGGAGACTACCTTCTCCTTTCGGGCCATCATCTTGGCAAGGTCGATTTTGACCGCGCTTACCTCGATCCCGTGCTCCTCCGCTTCGTTTCTCGTCCGGGCGTAGAACTCGCTCGAATCCAGGAGCGCCTTGGAGGGAATACAGCCGATGTTGAGGCAGGTCCCGCCGAGGGTTTGTCGCTTCTCAATGAGGGCCGTCTTGAGGCCCAACTGCCCCGCCCGGATCGCCGCAACGTAACCGCCGGGGCCGGCGCCGATAATAACTACGTCGTAACCGCTCAATTGCACACCGTTCCTTTCTAGAGCCCCAGAAGCAGACGCCTGGGGTCTTCGATTAGTTGCTTGATCTTTATCAGAAAGCCGATCGCCTCCCGTCCATCAATGATACGGTGGTCGTAGGTGAGGGCGAGATACATCATAGGTCGAATGACGATCTCGTCGTTAACTACCACCGGCCGCTTCTGGATGGAGTGCATTCCAAGAACCCCGGACTGCGGAGGAGAGGGTATCGGCGTAGAGAGCATGGAGCCGAAGACTCCGCCGTTGGAAATCGTGAAGGTTCCCCCGGTCATTTCATCAGGCATGATCCGGTTCGCCTTTGCCCGTTCAATAAAGTCGAGGATCTCGCTTTCGATTTCGGCAAAGCTCTTCTGGTCGACATCCCGGACCACCGGTACGATGAGCCCTTTATCACTCGAGAGGGCTACACCGATGTTGTAGAACTCGTTGTAGACGATGTCGTTGCCGTCGATGTAGGCGTTTATCTCCGGGTAGTTTTCCAGCGCCTTCTCGGCCGCTTTGAGAAAGAAGCTCATAAAGCCGAGCTTGACCCCGTGGGTCTCCTCGAAGCTCTCCTTGTACTCCTTGCGCAGGGCGATAACTTCGCTCATGTCCACTTCGTTGAAGGTAGTCAGATGCGCGGCGGACTGTTTGCTTCTCACGAGGTTCTCCGCTATTCGCTGCCGGAGCTTGCTCATCGGCTTTCTGCGCTGCCGGTCACCGGCGTGCTGGGAGGGAGCCGCCCCCTGGGCGCTGCCTACGGGTTTGCGCTCGGCGCCGCTTGCCGCCTTGGCCGCCTCTTTTGGCCCTCCCGCGCCCGGCCGCGCCTCTACGCCCCCGCCGCCGGCCTCACCCGACTCGAGGGCGCGCTGCACGTCGGCCTTTGTTATGAGACCGTTCTTGCCGGTTGCCTCGATGCGCGCAGGGTCGAGGTCGTGCTCGGTGATCATGCGCCGTACCGCCGGAGAGAGAACGCCGTTGTTGAGCTTTCCTGAAGCGGTTGCGCTTCCCGCGGGGGATGCGGCCGCCGGGGATGCGGCGGCGCTTTCGTCAGCCTTCGTGGTCTCGGCGCCGGACTCCGCGGGACCGGATACGCCTGGGCCGCCGCTTTCCGCCTCGGTGTCAATTTCGGCCACGACCTGGCCGATTTCCACCTCTTCGTCCTCCTGCACCTTAATGGAGAGCTTGCCGGAGTAGGGGGAGGGAACCGGGAGGGTCGCCTTGTCCGTTTCCAGCTCGAAGATCTCATCCCCTTCCTTGACCATCTCGCCATCTTTCTTGAGCCAGGCGGCAAGAATACCCGAGGAGACCGACTCTCCAACCTGTGGAACTTCTACCTGTTTCATGCGTGGGCTACCTTTCTTGCGTGGGCAAATGCTTCGTTTAGGAACTCTCGTAGTTCCTCCTGATGCTCATTAAAAGATCCCGTAGCGGGGGAGGCGCTTGGTCGGCGTCCGACATACTCGATGTTCTCTACACCGACGATTCGAGCGAGGCGGTTCTGAATGAATCGCCAGGCGCCTCGGTTTCGCGACTCCTCCTGGACCCACATGAGTCGTTCCGCCTTCGGATATCGCGCCGCTACCTCTTTGAGCTGCTCTTCCGGGAAGGGATAGAGCTGCTCCACCCGAACGATGGCGGTGGACTCATCCCCGAGCTCCTCCCGCTTCGCCTCGAGGTCGTAGTATACCTTGCCACTGCAGAATATGAGGTTTGTCGCCTCGGTGTAGCCGGCGGGGTCGTCCAAGACGTACCGGAAGTGGCCGCTGGTAAGCTCGCTCAAGGTGGATACCGCTCCCTTGTGGCGGAGAAGACTCTTGGGACTCATCACGATAAGGGGTTTGCGGAAGTTCTGCTTCATCTGCCGGCGGAACACGTGGAACGCCTGGGCCGGGGTGGTAGGATTGACCACCTGAATGTTGTTCTCCGCGCAGAGCTGCAGGAAGCGCTCCAGGTGAGCGCTCGAGTGCTCAGGGCCCTGTCCCTCATAGCCGTGGGGAAGGAGCATAACGAGCCCGGAGGAGCGAAACCACTTTCGCTCGCCCGCGGAGATAAACTGGTCTATCACCACCTGGGCGCCGTTTACGAAGTCGCCGAACTGCGCCTCCCAGATGACCAGGATGTTGGGCTGCGCCAGAGAGTAGCCGTAGTCGAAGCCGAGTACGGCGAACTCCGAGAGGGGACTGTCGTAGACCGAGAAGGAAGACTGGTCATCCCCGAGGTTCTGCAAGGGAGTGTAGGTCCTCGGCACTTCCGCCTCAACGTCCCACCACTCCGCGTGGCGATGGCTAAAGGTGCCCCGGGCGCAATCCTCTCCGCTCAAGCGGATCGGATATCCCTCCAAGAGGAGGGAGCCGAAAGAGAGCGCCTCGGCCAGTCCCCAGTCGATCCCCTCGCCGGAGTTGATCATCTCGCGGCGCGCCTTCAGCAGCCGTTTGAGCTTCGGATGAATGTTGAACGCTTCGGGGACGGTGGTGATGCTCTCGCCCACCCGGCGGAGAAGCTTCTCCTCCACCCCGGTTTCCACCGGCTCGAAGGAGTACTCCCGCTGGAAACCACTCCACTCCCCCTTTTCGAAGGCGTCGTCGATATTTGGCTTGTAGCCATCCTTCGCCTTCTCTAGCTCATCCTTGAGCACGTTGCGGTACTTCTCCCGGAACGCCTCCTGGGCCTCTTCGGAGTACTCCCCGGAGTCGATGAGCTTCCTGCCATAGAGGGCGGAGACGCTCGGGTGATTCTTAATGATCTCGTACATGATCGGGTGGGTGAAGGAGGGCTCATCCGCCTCGTTGTGCCCGAGCCTGCGGTAACAGAGAATGTCCACCACTACGTCGTAGCCAAACTTCTGCCGCCATCGCATGGCAAGGTCCACCGCCCGCAGCACCGCTTCCGGGTCGTCGCCGTTCACGTGGAAAATCGGTATCGGCATCGACTTGGCGATGTCCGTGGCGAAGAAGGTGGACCGGGCGTCCCGGCTCGCCGTAGTAAAACCGATTTGGTTGTTGAGGATAATGTGCACCGTCCCCCCGGTGCGGTACCCCTTGAGGAGACTCAGGTTGAGAGTCTCTCCCACTACTCCCTGGCCGGAGAACGCCGCGTCTCCGTGAATAAGAACCGGCATCACCTTCTTTCGGTTTCGATCGCCCCGAAGGCGCTGAATTCCCCGGCTCTTTCCTTCTACCACCGGGTCTACCGCCTCGAGGTGGCTCGGATTGGCCACCAGGGAGATGTGGATGTCCTTTCCCGTCTCCTTGTCGTGGTAGTCGAAGCTGTGGCCGAGATGGTACTTAACGTCCCCGGTGCCACCGTAGGTATGGGGCTTGTAGTTGTCGATAAACTTGCTGAAAGTCTCCACGCCAGGTTTGCGCAGGGCGTTGGTAAAGATGTTCAGCCTTCCTCGGTGCGCCATCCCCAGAACGATCTCCTTGAGATTGTGCTGGGCGGCGGTGTAGATGAGGTAGTGAATCGCCGGGATCAGTGACTCCCCCCCTTCCAGGGAGAAGCGCTTCTGGCCGATGAAGTTCGTCTGGAGGAAGCTTTCGAACTCTTCGGCCTTAATGAGGTCCTTTTGAATCCGAATCTTCTGCTCCTGGCTCCACTCTCGCCGACTGTGGGGGCTCTCGATCTTTTCCAGGAGCCACCGCTTCATCGGCTTGTTGAGGACGTGGAGAATATCCGCCCCCATGGTGCCGGTGTAGATCGCTTTTGCCTGCCGGAGGATCTCTCTCAACGGAGCGCGGCGCGGCTCGAAGTAGGTGCCGTTTTCGAACTCCGTCTCCAGATCCTCCTCGCTCAAACCGTACTCCCGCAGGGAGAGACTGTCGTAGTTCCCCTCCACGGTAATGCGCATGTAGCGCATTTCCGGCGTCTCGTACCGACCGAGGGGGTTGAGGTTCGCATAGACGTATCCGAGAGAACGGTAAGCGTCCAGGAGCCGATTGACCTGCTGCTGTTTGTCCGGCTCTCCGGCTTCCCGGCTCGGGGCGGCGCCGCCGACGCCGTGAGCACCGGGAATCTCCGCGGAGGCCTGGCCCAGTGCTGCCTCGAACCCTTTGAAGAAGAGCTGCCACTCCCGCGGCACATCCTCGGGATTCTCTTTCCATCGTTGGTACATCTCATCGATGTACCGCACGTTGACGACATCAAGCGAGTTATTCTCCATACGGTTACTCCAAACGAAAAAAAGGGTCGACGCCCCCCGAGGACGATCGACCCAACCAATATACTACGAAACGTTTATGAGCGAAACGCTCATTTACTTTAGTTTCTCCCTGAGCAGTCCCGGGATCTCATCAGGCTTGTTTGCCACTCTCACTCCCGCTGCCTCAAAGGCCTCTACCTTCGCCTCGGGAGTTCCCTTGCCGCCGGAAATGATCGCCCCGGCGTGTCCCATTCGCTTTCCGGGAGGGGCCGTGCGCCCCGAAATGAACGCCACCGCGGGCTTGCTCATCTCGTTCTTTATGAACTCCGCCGCGGCCTCTTCGTCCTCGCCGCCGATCTCGCCGATTACCACCACCGCGTCGGTCTCCGGATCCTGTTCGAAGAGCTCCAGGGCGTCGATGAAGTTCGTCCCGATTACCGGGTCACCGCCGATTCCGACGCAGGTGGATTGCCCAAGGCCGTTGGTGGTGAGGTTGTAAACAACCTCGTAGGTGAGGGTGCCGCTCCGTGAAATGACGCCGATGTTGCCGGGCTTGTGGATGTGGTAGGGCATAATGCCGATCTTCGACTTCCCTGGGGAGATGAGCCCCGGACAGTTGGGGCCGATCATCCGCAAGCCTTTGCCCCGAACGTAGTGGTAGGCGTCGAGCATCTCCAGGACCGGGACACCCTCGGTGATGCAAATGATGAGGGGGACCTCTGCGTCCGCCGCTTCCTTGACCGCGGCGGTGGCGAACTTCGCCGGAACGAAGATCACCGAGGCGTCGATCTTGTGATTCTCTTGCGCCTCTTTCACGGTATTGTAGACCGGGATCCCTTCGACCTCCTGGCCCCCTCTGCCCGGGGTCACGCCGGCGACGACGTTGGTGCCGTCTTTCTTCATCTGCTTGGCGTGAAAGGAGCCGTCCCGTCCGGTAATACCCTGTACAAGCAGGTTTGTCTTTTCATCAATCAGTATGCTCATAGGGAAACCACCTTCTGCACCGCGTCTCCTAACTGGTCGGCCACCTCGAAGCCCTTTTCCTCGAGCATGGCGCGCCCTTCCTCCTGGTTGGTTCCCACCAGCCGAATGACCAGGGGCACCTTGATGTCGATCTGTTCCGTTGCCATGATCAACCCCTTGGCGATATCGTCGCATCGGGTAATCCCGCCAAAGATGTTTATCAGTATCGCCCGGACCTTCTGGTTACGAAGGATGATCTTGATCGCGTTGAGCACCTTCTCCGGGTTGGAGCTGCCGCCGACGTCGAGAAAGTTCGCCGGATTGCCGCCGTAGAGCTTAATGATGTCCATGGTCGCCATAGCGAGCCCGGCGCCGTTTACGATGCATCCGATGTCACCATCCATGCTGACGAAGCTCAGCCCGTGCTGCTTGGCGTCGATTTCGTCCTGACTCGACTCCTCGGGGTTCCAGAGCTTCTGAACGTCCTCGTGCTTGTACAGAGCGTTGTCGTCGAAGTTGACCTTTGCGTCTAGGGCGAGAAGAGTGTCGTCGTCCACCAGGGCGTACGGGTTGATCTCGACGATGCTGCAGTCCTTTTCCAGAAAGACTTTGTAGAGTTTCTCGATCGTCTCCTCCGCCTGAGCGACGAGGGCCGCTTTTTCGAAAACCTTTTCGAGCTCCTTCTTGAGAGCTACCCGGTCGATACCGGTAGTAATTTCTATGGGGAACTTGATTATCTTCTCGGGCTCCTTCTCAGCGAGCTCCTCGATCTCAACGCCCCCCTCCTTGGTCATCATGAGAATAATCTTTTTGGAGGTTCGGTCCAGAATAAGGCCGACGTAGTACTCCCGAATGATCTCGACGGCTTTAGTGACCAGCACTTTCTCCACCGGGAGATCCTTGATCGTCAGGGATAGAATCTCCTTCGCCTTCACCTCGGCCTCATCGGGGCTCTTGGCGAGCTTGACGCCCCCCGCCTTGCCACGACCGCCGACGAGGACCTGCGCCTTGATGACGACGGTGCCGCCAATCTTCTCGGCGGCCTTTCTCGCCGCCTCCGGCGTGGTGACCACCTCCTGCTCCTGAATCGGGATTCCTGCCTGGGCAAAGAGCTCCTTTGCCTGATACTCGTGAATCTTCACTCTCTTCTACTCCTTGGCCGGCTCATGTGTGCTTTCACCGCGTTCCTGGCGGTACTTCTTTATCTGCCGCTTAGACTGGTTGATAAGCTTGGTGATCTTGATGTCCCGGGGACATACCCGAGTACATTCGAACTTGCTCTCACAGGGCCAGACACCGTTAGGGTCGTCGAGGATGCCCAACCGCGCTTCCAGACCCTTGTCCCGGCTGTCGTTCACAAAGCGGGCTGCCTGTACGATCGCCGCGGGACCGATGAACTTCGGATTCTTGTCGAGAATCGGACACGCTGAGTAGCACGCCGCGCAGTTGATGCATTTGGTCGCCTCGTCGAAGAGGGCGCGCTCCTCGGGACTCTGAATAAACTCATGACCCCCGGGCTGCGCCGCCTTCGGCTCGAAGTAGGGCTTCACCGACCGAAACTTCTGAAAGAAGGGGCCCTGGTCAACCATAAGGTCGCGCTGCACCTCCAGGTGCTTGAGGGGCTCGATGGAAATGAAGGCGCGGTCGTTGTCTCGGGCAACCTCCTCCGCGGAGTCTGCGTGCTTCTTGACATAGTCAGGACCGGTCACAACGTCCTTAATCAATGTCTTGCACGCCAGACGCTCCCGACCGTTAATGAGCATCGCGTCGGAGCCGCAGACACCGTGAGCGCAGCTTCGGCGATAGCCGAGGGTGCCGTCCTGGTTCCGGGTTATGTCGAGGAGGGCGTCGAGGACCCTGTCGGTGGGCTGGGCGGTGACGGTGTACTCCTTGACGTACGGCTCCTTATCCTTCTCCGGGTTGTATCGCTGTATGGCGAGAATTACCTCCATGATGGCTCCTTCCCTTAGTAGACTCGAGGCTTGGGTTCCCAGATGCTCGTATCCACCTTCTTGTAGTCGATGGATACCTCTCCTTCTTTCAGATACGCCAGGGTGTGTTTGAGCCACGCCCCGTCATCCCGCTCGGGAAAGTCCTCGCGAGAGTGGGCGCCGCGGCTCTCGGTGCGATTGGCCGCGGAGGCCGCGGTGATCAGGGAGAGGTCGAGAAGATTCTCCAACTCCAGGACGTGGAGCACCTCGGCGTTGAAGTTTTCCACACTGGTCTCAACGGAGACCTCCTTGAACTCCTCTCGAAGCGCCTGTATCTCCTTCATTGCCTCTTCCATGGCGGTCTGCTCCCGGTAGACGCCGACCTTGGACATCATGCTCTCCTGCATCTTCTTATAGAGCGGTCCTGGATGGTGACCCTGCTTGCGGCTCTTGAGCCCCTCGATCATCGTGCGGGCTCGCTCGTCGGCGCCCTCGGGCACCTTCGGCGAATCGGCGCCTTTTACGTACTCGGCGATGTGCTTGCCCGCTCGGCGGCCGTAGACGATCAGGTCCACCAGGCTGTTGGTGCCGAGCCTGTTGGCTCCGTGGACGCTGACGCAGGCGCACTCGCCGGCGGCGTAGAGGCCGTCGTATACCTGCGACCCGGTGTCTACTCGACCGTCCACGTCCGTGGGAATACCCCCCATGGCGTAGTGCGCCGTGGGTTGCACCGGCATTGGCTCTTCCGCGGGATCGATACCGAGGTAGGTCTTGCAGAAGTCCGCGATGTCCGGAAGCCGGCTCTCCACCTTCTCTCTGCCGAGGTGGCTCGCGTCGAGCATCACGTAGTCGTCGATCTTGCGGTCCCCCCGAATCCCCTTACCGTCGGCGATTTCGGTCATAATCGCTCTGGAGACCATGTCCCTCGGGGCGAGATCGAGCATGGTCGGCGCGTAGCGTTCCATGAAACGCTCGCCCTCACGGTTCTTGAGGATGCCCCCTTCGCCCCGGACACCTTCGGTAATAAGGATGCCCATGTTGAGAATTCCCGTCGGATGGAACTGGAAGAACTCCATGTCCTCCATCGGGATCCCCGCCCGGGCGAGAATCGCCGGACCATCGCCGGTGTTGGCGAGCGCGTTTGAGGTGATCTTGTACATCCGGCCAAAGCCGCCGGTTGCAAAGAGCACCGCCTTCGCCTTGAAGATGTGAATCTCCCCAGTGGAGAGGTCGAAGGTAACCACTCCCTGGATAGTGGTGCCGTCGAGTATCACGTCGACCACCTGGTACTCATTGAAGAACTGCACGTCGTTCTTTACGCACTGCTGGTAAAGGGTCTGAAGAATCATATTGCCCGTCCGGTCAGCAGCGTAGCAGGAGCGGTGCACGGGTCCCTTGCCGAAGTGGTGGGTGTGGCCGCCGAATCGGCGCTGCGCGATCTTCCCTTCTTCCGTTCGGCTAAAGGGAAGGCCCCGATTCTCCAGGTCATAGACCGCCTGAACAGCCTCCTCCGCCAAAATCTTGGCCGCCTGCTGATCGACGAGGTAGTCTCCTCCCTTAACCGTGTCGTAGGCGTGCCACTCGGGACTGTCCTCCTCGACATTTCCGAGAGCCGCGCCTATACCCCCCTGGGCGGCGCCGGTGTGGCTTCGCTGCGGGTAGAGCTTGGAAACTACCGCGGTCTTTGCGGTTCGGCTCGCTTCCAGGGCCGCGTAGAGCCCCGCGCCTCCTGCGCCGACGATGAGTGCGTCGAATTCGTGTACCAAGGTCAACTCCTCTCAAGGCTTCTGAGTATGTTTATAGTCCTATTAGTATACTAGGGTATTCAAGGGGGCAGCAACAACGGAGTCGGTTAGAAGTCCGGGGGCACGCTTTGGCGTAATGGTAGTGTAGAAGCTGCCGAAATGGTAG
>JBKHED010000013.1:0-48717 GCA_046540995.1 Spirochaetaceae bacterium
CAGCGTTGCATCATAAGTTCGTTAGGCGCGGCACCAAACCGTGACCCTCATTTACAAGCAGCTCCAAATAGGTCCATAATTCGTAACAAAGCCTAAAAACCAGGGTCGGTGTCTCGGTATGTCTAAAAAGATTCTTCTCGTCGAAGACGAAGCTATCATTGCCCTTTCGGAAGCTAAGATGCTCGAGAAGCACGGATACCGGGTGGCCACCGCCTACACCGGGCGAAAAGCAGTCGAGGCGGTGGATTCCGATCCCGAGATCTCACTAATTCTCATGGACATAGATCTCGGAAAGGGAATGGACGGAACTGAAGCGGCGGAGACGATTCTCGCGCGCCACGATCTGCCGGTCGTTTTTCTTTCCTCCCACACCGAGCCGGAGGTGGTCGAAAGGACCGAGGGGATCACCTCCTACGGGTACATCGTCAAGAACTCCGGAGAGACCGTACTGCTCGCCTCGCTCCGGATGGCCTTTCGTCTCTACGACGCCCATAGGAGGCTCAAGGAGCAGAAGGAAGAACTCCGGACTACCCTTGTGCAGGTGGAGGAGACCGAGGAGATCCTGCGGGAACGGGAGGAGATGTATCGAAACCTCGCGGAGAACAGCATCGACGCGGTGCAGCTGCTCGACGAGCAGGGCCGATTCCTCGACGTAAATGAACGAGGGTGCGAAATGATCGGGTACTCCCGGGAAGAGCTTCTCTCCATGAGTATCGCCGACATCGACCCGAACTACCCCGCCGACGGCTTCTACCAGTTTTGGAAGGAGCAGCCGAAGGGCACCTCGGTGCTCTTCGAGACGGTGCATCGGCACAAGGACGGAACACGCATTCCCGTTGAGGTGAACGGGATCTTCTTCGAAGTGAACAAGAGGAAGTATCTCTTCGGCGTCGCCCGGGACATCACCGAGCGAAAGGAGCATGAGCGGCGGGTCGCGGAGAGCGAGCGAAACCTCCGCATTACGCTCAACTCGATCGGCGACGGAGTGATCGCCACCGACCGACGGGGTCGCGTAGTTAGGATAAATCCGGTAGCGGAGAAGCTCTGCGGATGGCCGGAGGATGAGGCTGTGGGGCGCACCCTTCCCGAGATCTTTCGTATCGTCAGCGCCGATACCCGCCTGCCGGTCGCCAATCCGGTGGCGAAGGTTATGGAGACCGGGCGCACGGCGGGTCTAGCGAACCACACAGTGCTCATCGCCCGAGATGGATCGGAGTATCAGATCGCCGACAGCGCGGCCCCCATCGAAAACGAGGACGGGACAATCGAAGGCGTTGTGCTCGTCTTTCGCGACGTGAGCGAAGCGTATGAGAGTGAGCGCCGGGTCAGGGAGAGCGCGGAGCGGCTGAACTCCTTTCTGCAGCACAGCCCGCTGTTAATGAGCGAGATCGACGCGGCGGGTCGCTATCTCCGGGTGAACCCGGCGCTCGCAGAGGTGCTGGGAGCATCCCCTCGCGAGATCGAGGGAAAGACGTTCCGAGAGGTGCTTCCCCCGGAGCTCGCCGAACTCTTCGCAGGTCGGGTGGGTATCGTTCAGAAGACGCGGCAACCGGTCCACGTCGAAGACACGGTAGAGACGGACGGTGGTCGCGCTCGCTATATCACTACGCTCTTTCCGCTCCTGGGTGCCGACGGCGCGCTCCGCTCCATTGGCTCCGTTGCCCACGATATCACCGAGCGCACCCGAGCGGAGGAGGCACTGAGCCAGGAACGAGAGTTTCTTTCCAGAATACTCGATACTATAGACGACGCCATCGTAGTCAGCGATGCCGGCGGCAGGATCACCCGGTTCAACGAGGCTGCTCGCCGACTCCACGGGCTGCCGGAGCGGCCGATACCGAGCGACCGGTGGGCGGAGTACTACAGCCTATACAGGGCCGACGGCACAACGCCGCTCCCGACGGACGAGATCCCCCTCGCCAGGGCGGTAACCGGAGAGCGCGTACGAAACGCGGAAATCATCGTCTCGCCAACGGGGCGCACCCCGCGGGTACTGCGGTGTAACGGAAACCAGCTTACCGACGAGGCCGGAGAGAGCGTCGGCGCCGTTATCGTAATGCATGACGTCACCGATTACCGAGAAATGGAAAGGCGTCTCCGGGACGCACTGCGAAGCAAGGACTCCCTTATGAGGGAGCTGAATCACCGGGTCAAGAACAACCTCAACATACTCTCCTCGCTTGTAAGCTTGAAGGAGACGGAGAGCGCGGCGGACCTCTCGGACATCAGACTCCGCATAGACGCGATAGGCCTCGTTCACGAGAAGCTCCGCCAGTACGATGAGCTGCGTCTCATATCGGTGCGGGAGTATCTGCAGGACCTACTGGAAGCGCTTTTCTCCTCCCTCACATCCCGGGAAGTCCGCATCGTGAACGAGGTCGAAGATATCGCCACCGGCCCCGATATCGCCGTGCCCCTTGGACTCATCGTAAACGAGGTAGCCACAAACGCCATAAAGCACGGCTTCCGGCCGGAGGAGGAGGCGCGATTCACCGTCTCCCTGGCCACCGGTAAGAGAGAGTCCGGCGACACCCTCGTCCTTTCCAATACCGGAAACCCCTTTCCCGAGGAGCTCGACATAGAAGGGGCGGACACCCTGGGACTTCAGTTGATAACCGGCCTGGTGCACCAACTCGGCGGAACGATAGAGCTTCAGAAACGGCCCTATCCGGTGTTTACGATTCGGATTCCAGAAGGGGTCTCTCGCCAAAAGCCGTGATCGCCCCGGAGGGACCCCGGCCGCCTCCCAATCTTTCTGCTTACACCAAAGCGACCGCAACTCCGAGTGAACGCGCCGCCCTCCCGAGGAGCTGGTCGAGAGTGAGCAGGGTGGCGCCGGTCAGTTCGGCGAGAGCGAGATAGGCCGCCTCATACGTGGTAAGGCGATGACCGAGACCGAGGTGAAACAGGTGTAGCGCGTCCACCGGCGAGGAGGCGCCTTGGGTACGCCTCGGTAAGCGCCAGAGCAAAAACATCGCCTCCCGGGCGTCGGCGGCAGTCAGGCGGTCGCGACGGACCGCGGTGAGCAGAACGTTGGCGCACTCGTACCACCACAACGCCGGAACGAGTATGGAGGTTGTTCCCGGGTCCAATCCGTCGAAGAAGGCTTGGACGTCCGAGGAAGCCTCGTCCGGAAGCACGAGCGCGATGGCCGCGGAAGAATCGAGAACGACACTATTCACCCTCAGAGTCTCCCTCGTCGCCGGGATCGTCGCGCGCTCCGTCGCGATCGCGATCCTCCCGAACCATGGCGGCCACCGAAAAACGGCGCACACCGGACTCCGCGGCGACCCGCCCCCGTAGTGCGGCGCAATCGATGAGGAGGCTTCGTAAGGATTCCCGGGGATCGGAAGCGGGTCCGAGATGCGCCAGCGGCTTGCCACGCCGGGTAATCACGAAAGACTCCCCCCTGTGAGCTCTTTCGAGGTACTCGGAAAGATGGGTCTTGGCGTCGAAGGCGCCGATAATCTCTGCCATACAACCAGTTTAACCAACCAGTTTGGTCCCGTCAAACATGCGAAGAACTAAGACGCGCGCCTCATCCGAACGGCGGAATCACCACCCCCGCCGTTCTCGTCGGTCCCGGGTTGGATCCGTATTCCCATGAGCTACGCGCCCGTTTCGCTGTACATCGAAACGAGGGCGGGCTTCGTTGTTTTTCACTGTGCCCTCGCTCGACAGCCTTCTGCGTGATCCAGCCGATAAGCACCGCTGCCTCGCTACCTGCCGAGACGATAGCTCTCGATGAGGCATTCATGAACAAGAGCCGGCGTATCGATATAGAATAGGTCTCGGGCCAGGCGTCCGCACCTAAGCCTGCAGCCGCGGGGCCGGCAATAACCGTCTCACCCGCCTCAGTAGACAGGAACCCCCGCCGTATTGCCCTTCACTCCGAAACGCTCTCGATAGTCGGAGCAAATCTCCTGGGCCTTGCGCACCAGGGCTGCGTCCGGCGCCGCTTGTTCCACCGCCTCGAGCGTTTCCCGCAGCTGCTCGGAGCTGTTTATGCCCACTACAGTGCTCGCGATCCTCGGGTCCGCCAGGGAGAATCGAATGGCAAAAGAGCTCCAGGAGGCAGGCTCCCCGGAGATCGCCTTTCTCAGGTCTTCGAGCTGGTCGTAGAAACGGTCGAACTGGGAGTCTCTCATTCTGTCGCCGTCGGGCAGAGCGTTTCGATTAACCCGCTTGTCGGTTAGGAGTCCAGCCGCGAAGGGCCGGATCCCGATAAAGCCCATTCCCGCCGCTTCCATCTCCGCAAAGAGCTCGAACATTTCGGTCTCCAGGGCGTTAAAGTAGGCAACCACTCCGGAGAAGTCTCCAGACTTCACCGCCTTTCGCGCGTAGCCCACAGTGTAGGGAAAAGTGGCCAAATAACCGACCTTACCCTCCTCCCGTAGGCGAGCAAACTCCTCTTTCAGGGGTTCGGTAACCTCCTCATACTCCGAAAGCCGCTTTGGCTCTCCCTCGACGCAGTACCCGAGCTCCCGCTCTAGGGTTCCCCGATGGAGATGCTGCACAATGGCAATTCTGTCGGTGTTGAGCTCCCGGAGGGCGTCTTCGATCTGGCCCCGGAATTTTTCTTTGTCGAAGGCCGGTTCGCCCCAGTCGGGAACGTTAACCTTAATGATATGGTGCAAGTCGTGCCGTTTCGGGTGTTTGCCCAAGACCTCCCCGGTTAGCCAGCGGGTGCCGTACTCAACGCTCGAATGGATGAAATTGACACCGCTGTCGACCGCCTCCTCCAGAGCTCGTGCCCCCGCCTTGCTCCGGTCGTCCATCTCTCCGTCCTTGGAGGCGTAGCGCATAGTCCCGTAGCAGATTTCCGATACCTTGAGACCGGTGTTTCCATAGATTCGGTAGTTCATGTTTGATTATCCCCTTACTCATAGATGACCACGGAGGTCGCCGGATGTCAAACGACGGGCATTCTAAGAACCGCTACGCCCTCTCTCGGAACCCGAAGTAGACGGTCTGCGTTGCCGGCTTACGTTTGCTCGTGAATACCCGCCTCGGCAATCGCGCAATGCTCATCGATGTTTAGAGCATCCCAGGGATAGACGATCCAGATGTCATCGAGCTCTTCTCCGGCGTAATACCGGGTGACCTCGGCCGGAATTGTGCCTCGCTTCTCTTTCCGTTTCTGATGGAGCACCGCCACGGCGGTCTCCGCGGGCCCGTGGGTGAGCAGTTCCTGCAAGCAGTACTGCAAGGTGGTTCGAGTGTCGTCGACCTCATCAACAAGCAGAATCTTGCGGCCGGCAAGCTTCTTCTCGACCTCGTCGATCCACTGTACCTTTTGGGGGCGGTCGGCGGGTTTGTTATTCTCGTCATAGAGCCGTATACCCACGGTGAGAATAGGACGGTCGATAAAGGTTTTGAGCATCCGCGCCGGGATAAAGCCACCGGTCCCGATGGCGACGATTACATCCGGATCGTAGCCGTCGGCGGTGATTCGCTCGGCGAGACTCTGTACGGTCTTGTGTATTTGTCGGTAACTGAAGTGGCGTTTGGCGGACATGCTCCAGCATAGCGCCAGAGACGAGCCGGAGCAAGGCCCGACGATGCGGGACCGACGGGCCTACATGTTCGGAGTGCTCAGCGCCGACTGCTGGTCGACCGCGGGGCCTCTTCTTCCTTCGGCTCCCCAAACTTCTCCTTGAGCTTCTGGGCGAGGAAGTCGTGAACCTCCTGCTCGGTCACGTTCTTTATGGTGATGGTAGTCGGATCGTCCGGGTTGTCGCCTTCGTATTTCCCTTCGCTGTCATAGCCGCGAATCTGGATCGATACGCCCCGTTTTGATTCCCTATTCTCGTAGACCTTCTTCTTTTTCGCCATCGCTTACCCCCTCGTAAGACGTAGTATAGGCTCCGGAGGTCCAGAACTCCAGAGAGGTGGACTGCGTCGCTCTATCTTTCTTCTCTCTACGGTAATCTACCCCCTATCAAAGGTCAAATCTATCTTGATGGTCACTAATTTGATCCTTTTTCGCTCTTTCGGCTCGACCTGCATGAAGGGCGCCGGTAGGATGGCTCCATGGCGGATGAGGGAAAGGGGTACTACTTAAGAGTCCTGGAGACACTACCGGGGGCAGAGTGCCCCGCATGCAGGGAGGTGCAGGGCTCCCTGGACGAGTATTTGCGACGAACGCTCTACGGGCGGATAACCGATCGCCGGTTCCGGGCGGCCTTTGACGCCGCCGGTGGGTTCTGCCGCGACCACGCGAGAAGACTCGCCGCGTTCTCCGATGGGCTCGCGATTTCGCTGCTCTATGAGACGCCGTTGAGAGAGGCGATGGAGCGTGAGGGACTCCTAACAAGATTGCAGCAACGGCTTGCCGCGGTGCGCCCCGGCGGACGCCGGTTTCGCGGGTTCAAGGTAAGCGGAAACTGCCCGGCCTGCGACCGGGAGTCGGAGGCCGAAGGTCACTATCTTTCCATAATCGCCCGGCACTGGGAGAAGGAGGAGCTCCGAGCCGCCTTCGAGCAGTCCGGCGGGCTCTGTCTTCCCCACTACCGACGCCTCGTGAGAAAGCGACGGCCCCCGGCGTGGCTGGAGCGGTTGCAGCGGAAGAAAGCGGAAGAGCTGAGCGCCGACATTGCCCGCTTTGTGGCGTACGCCAACGCCACCACCGGAGCCCGGCCGGAGCTCTCCCGGGAGGAGCAACTGCGCTGGAAGGAGGTGCTCCGTTTTCTCTACGGCGAGCGCGTTCTCCCGGAAGCGGAGAGCCCGCCGAACAGGGATGCGTGGTAACCCCGCCCCGCAGCGTAACCGGTGAGCGGTCGTCTACTCCCTCGGCGGAACGAAATCCTCCTCCACAGTTTCCCCGCCTGGCGGGACTTCTTCCTCTTCAGCTTCCTCGGCTCTCTCCTCGGCCTCGAGCTTGAAGACCCGGGTTTGCGCGAGGAGACGCCGGTTGAGCTCCCGGTTCTCCTGGGCTATCTCGGTAACGGAGCTCGTGGCCTCGTTGATCTCTCTGGCACCCTGGGCAAGCTCCTCCATACTGCTTCGAATCTGCTCAGTGAGGTCGCTCAGTTTGGAGGTCTCCCCGAGGACCGAGCTGTTGCCCTCCTTCATCTCTCTTGATCCTGAGACAACTTTGGAGGTGATCTCGTTAATGCGGTACAGCGCCTCCAGGACCTCCTTGCTCCCGGCGCTCTGTTCCTCCATGCTCTGGCGCACCTCGCTCTGAAGAGTCGCGGCCTCTTCGATCAGGGCGTCGAGCTTGCTGAACTGCTCGGAGCTCTCCTCGGAGGAAGCGACGGAGGTATCGATGGCGCTCTTAATGGACTTGAGCTCTTCCTGGACGTTCTTGGACTGCCGCTGGGCGTGCTCCGCAAGACGGCGCACCTCCTCTGCTACCACCGCAAAGCCTCGGCCGCTATCGCCGGCATGCGCCGCCTCGATAGCCGCGTTCATCGCGAGGAGGTTTGTTTGCGCGGCGATTTCGGCGATCACCTTGTTCGCCTCGAGAAGATTCCCGGAGAGCTCCGAGACCTCCTGAATCCGACTGTTCGCCTCCCCTTGCGTCTCCCGACCCCGGGCGGAGGCGTCGCGGACACTCTTGAATACCTCCTCGGTTCGGGCGACGTTTTGGCTCACCGCGCGAATATTGGCAACCATCTCCTCCACCGACGCCGAGGATTGGTTGACGTTGGTCGCCTGTTCCTGAATCGTAGCGTCCAGCGCCTCGATTGCCCGGGCAACCTGCTCCACCGAGGAGGTGGAGTGCTCCACGCTCCCGGATTGCTGTTCGGTGAGCTGCTTGACGCTTTCGATGTTCGCCGAGATCTCATTTACCGCCGAGGAGGTCTCCTCCATGTTGGCCGAGAGGCTTTCACCCTGCTTCTCCAAGCTTTCGCCGGTATCGAGAATCGCTCGGACTATCTGCCTCAGCTGCACCACCGTACGATTGAAGCTCTCCGTAATCTCCCGGAACTCATCCCGACTGTCGATACTGCCGGTCTCCGTAAGGTCGCCTTCGGCGATGGACTCCGTAAACCGCTGAATGCTCCGCAGCCGTCCGACAATCCGACGAGAGAAGGTGAGGGCGAGAAGAACGCCGATTAGGAGGCTCGCCCCGGCGGTCGCTGCCACAAAAAGAGAGCCCAGCCGGACCTGGTCGGTCACCCGATTCTCTTCTTCCCCGATGACGGTGGTAACGATTCGCGCCACCCGGTCTCCGCTGTCTACGAAGCGTGCATAGGCACCTTCGAAGCGGTAGGTCAGACTCTGCTCTTCCTCGCCGGTTCGCTCGTACGCTTCGTATCGTTCTTCGGCGAGCTGCCGGAGGGCGGCCATGTCATTCTCAAGAGAAGCCATGAGATCCTGATACCGTCTCTCGGTCGAAGCGTCATCCGTCCGGTTCGAAAGGTACTCAAAGAGTGAGGCTACCTCAGCCAGGTGCCGCTCCGCGCCGTCAAATCGCGTCTCAACCTGTGCAAACGCCCCCTGGCTACCCGAAAGCAGACGCATAAGCTCCACACTTCCTCGAGTCGCCTCGATACGCATCCGGGAAGATGCGGTCTCCCCGGGGAACAGCTCTGAGGTGAGTCGATTCACGCTGCCGCTGAGAGAGAAGAAGAGGGAAACCGCGGTGCCGGCGGTTATTGCGAGCAGCAAGAGCACCACTCCAAAGGCAAGGAGCATCTTACCACGTATATTCATATTCGGAACTCCATTAGAGGTAAACGAAAGGCCAGATATGTAAGAAGAGTATGGTAGCAGGCTTCCATGGTGGTGCACAACCGGCCAGAACCGGAGAGTCGCCTGTTTGCTGCGCCTCTGTCAATGCTCAGGTCGCCGCGCCGTCTCACCCTATCGACTATCGGTCATCCTGAAAAGCGTGAATGCGCTCTTTGTTCCCCCCATCCGCTCCAATGTGTTAACCTTAGCGGTATGCGCTCCTTTAACTGCGTGGTGGTCCAGCATGTTCCTTTCGAAGGCCCCGGTCGCATCGGGAAGTGGATGGCGGACCGGGGGCACGCGGTGAAAGAGATCCACCTCTATCGCGGGGAGAAGCTACCGTCTATCGAGGACGTCGACTGGGCGGTCCTCATGGGCGGTCCCATGAGCGTTAATGATACGGCAGTTTACGACTGGCTCGAAGAGGAAATCCTCTGGACACGCCGTCTCATCGACTCGAGGCGAAAACTCCTGGGAGTCTGCCTGGGCGCGCAGATTATCGCCCGGGCCCTGGGCTCTCGGGTATATCCGGCCCGGGAGAAGGAGATCGGCTGGTTTCCCGTCTTCGTTCATTCGGCGGTGCCGGTGGCTCTACCGGAGAGTCTGGAGGTACTGCACTGGCACGGCGAGACCTTTGACCTCCCGCCCGGCGCCGTTAGGTGGGCATCCAGCGCGACCTGCCCGAATCAGGCGTTCTGCTACGGCAAGCGAGTGCTTGGGCTCCAGTTTCATTTGGAGTCTACACCCGATAGCATCGCAGCCCTGGTGGAGAACGGCGCCTCCGAAATCGGGCAGGGGCGATACCAAATGAGCCCGCGGCAGATCCTCGAAGGCGCTGATAAGTACCTCCTGCGGGAAAGCCACCTCCATCTCGACGCCCTACTCGCCTATCTCGAAGGTCAGCCGGTTGAGTAACTTTCCGGGAAGCCCCGAGTTCCTTATGCGCCGGCGTGCGGTCCCGGTGATACTCCTCTTCCTGATGCCGCTCCTTCCGGGCTGCGTCTCCGCCCCGAAAGAACTGCGATCGGAACCGGAGGTGCAAGGGCGATTCTATGATGACGTCAGCACCAGCTCCATGCAGGCCCGTCTCGAGCAGCGACTCAATGCGGAAGTGGAGCGTCAGGGTATTCCCGCCCTGGGGGTCGCTCTGCTGGGGGATCGGGAGCGTATCGAGCTCGCTTTTGGCACCGGAGGACCAAGCCGAGAAGAGCTCATCACCGTCGATGCTCAGTTTCGCCTCGGCAGCGTCACCAAGCTCTACACCGCGGTGGTCGTCCTCTCTCTCGTGGAGGAGGGTCGCCTCCGGCTCGATCAGAGCGTATCCGGCTGGTTCCCGGAGCTCCCCGAGGCGGAGAAGATCACCATTCGCCATCTGCTTCAGCATACCAGCGGCGTTGGCGAATACACCTCGAGTTTCTTTTCGGCTCTCGGGACCCTTCTGCGCCCCCATCGTCACTGGGAACGGGAGCAACTACTCCGCCGGATCCTCCGGCGCCGTCCGGAGTTCGAGCCGGGAGCTCGCTTCGGGTACAGCAACAGCAACTACGTGCTCCTCGGTCTTATTGCCGAGCGGGTAACCGGGGAGCGCTTTCCCGCGCTCCTACATCGCTACATAGTCGCGCCCCTCGAACTCTCCGAGACCTACCTCGCCCCGGACAACGGCGCCGAGGAGGAGCAGCTCCTTACCGGCTATGATTACGACATCCTCCCCTTAGGGAATCACCGCGTCCGGCCCGAGAATGGGGCGTGGCCGAGTTGGGCCTTTACCGCCGGCGGCGTCGTGAGCACCCCGGGGGAGATGGCGCGGTTTCTCTCCGCGCTTTTCGAGGGGAGACTCCTCACAGGAGCCACCGTGGAGCGGATGACCGCCTATGCGGAGGCCCGGGAAGAGCGGATGCCGGAGATGATTGGCTACGGCCTGGGAATGCGGGTGGTAGAGATAGAGGGGGAAATCCTCTACGGGCACACCGGAACGATCCCGGGATTCGGAGCAAGCCTTTTTCACTGGCCCGAGAAGTCGATGATAATCGCCCTGGCCGCCAACCGCTCCGTCATCGATCACGCTGCCCTGCTCTCCGCGGTTGTCCGAGCGAGGAGGGTAGGCGCCCTTCCCGCCTCTACTCGCCGAAATCCACCTCCGGGACCTCTCGGGCTTCCTCGGGAACCTCGAAGTACTCCTTCTGCTCAAAGCCGAGGGAATCGGCTATTACCGAGGCGGGAAAGCTCCTAATCCGGGTGTTGAACTCTCGAACCGCCTCGTTGTACCGGCGTCGGGCTACGGCAATACGGTTCTCGGTTCCGGCAAGCTCATCCTGCAGGCGAATGAAATTCTCATTGGAACGTAGCTGCGGGTAGTTCTCCACCACCACCAGGAGCCTGCTCAACGCGGACTGCATCTCACCGTAGCTCTCTGCGGTCTCCTCGACGCCTTGGGCACCGGCGAGGCGGGAACGCGCCTCCGCGAGGCGGGTGAAGATTTCCTCCTCCTGCCGTGCGAATCCCCGGACGGTGTTCACCAGATTGGGAATGAGGTCCGCCCTCCGCTGGAGCTGATTGTCGATTTCGGACCAGCCTGACTCTACCTGCTCTTCCATTGCCACCAGGCTGTTTCGGGTCCTGACGTACCAGGATCCGATCATGAATAAGCCGAGAATAATAATCCCGAGTACGATTAGCCAGACGAACCGATTCTCTCTTGCCATGTTACCTCCACGCTCTCCGTTGCATCCTCTGATCCGACCGCGACGGTTAGAAGCCCCGGGAAGCCCCGCCGCCGCCAAACCCGCCGCCGCCGAACCCGGAAAACCCTCCGGAGGGACCGCCGGAGGGACCGCCGGAGCCGAAGCCGCCGCCATAGAAACCTCTACCACCGGTTAGGAAGAGGAGAGGCCAGAAGATCCTCCCTCCCCCGAAAAAGAAGAGGAAGATTAGCAGATAGACGATGCGACCGAGGCCTCCGGAGTCTCCACGGGACCGTGAGAGCGACCGAGGCTGCTCCGTGGCTCCGTACTCCCGCAGGTCCACCTGGTACGCCTCGGCTATTTCCGCGCTCACCGCTTCCATACCGCGAAGCAGGCCCGCCGCGTACCGTTCCTCCCTCAGAGCGGGCAGCACCGCCTCGTCGAGAATCGCTCCCGCGGTTCCGTCGGTAATGGCCCCCTCGAGACCGTAACCGACCTCGAATCTCACCCGCCGCTCCGCCATAGCGAGAACGAGAAGGACTCCGTTGTCCTCCTCCCCGGAACCGACGCCCCAGCTCTCCGCCAGGGCGATTGAGTACTGCTCGATTGAGCCATAGGGCTCGATGGACTCCACAACCGCTACGGCGAGCTGCGCCCCGGTGGCGCGCTCCACAGCCTCCGCCAGCCGACTCATCTGCTGCTCCTCGGCGGAGCTGAGGACTCCCGCAAAGTCGTTGACATATCCCCGGGGTTGGGGAAGATCTTCCTGAGCAAGAGCCACTGCCCCTACCGCGAGGGTGAACAGAAGTAGCATCAGGAGCCGTCCCAAGGGGCGGACGTTCCTACTCATGGAGCTTCCCACCTGTCCACGCCTCGGACGAGGGTAGCCAGCTCCAGTACCAGCCGGTGACTCAGTCCCCGTACCTCCGGTTTCTTTCCCTCCCGGAGAGCGAGCAGCTCCTCGAAGGGGGCGGTATCGAAGGAGAAATGCTCCGCCAGTATCGGCAGCGCCGCTTCTCCGCTGCGTGGCTTGTTCCCGGGCTCGACGAGTCGGAGAAGCCCCTTGAACAGCGCTTGCAGGCTCCCGTACCAGCGGGGGAGCTCCTTCGATAGCACCCGTTTTCGGCCCCGGGCGCTCAGTATGAGCTGTCGGAGGGAAAAGAGGGAGCCCCGGAGCTGCTGCTCGAGCTGCTGGCGCAGGTGAGCGTCTGAGAACTGGAGCTCCCCGGTCAAATCGCTCCCGTAGAGGGTAACGTGGCGATCGCGGATGTCGAGGTACTCCATAGGAAAGACATCCGCTCCTCTTCGGTACTCCTCCTCGGAAATGACCATCGGCGTGATTCGGCGCTTCCTCATCCTGCGCCGGCCTTCCTTCGCCAGACGCTCGAGAAGCTCCGGCTGCGGCTCATCGAGGAGTATGAGAATGTTGACGTCCGACACCCCGGGGCGGTAGCTTCCGTCGGCGCCACTGCCGTAGAGAACCACCGAGGTGAGTCGGTCGCCAAAAACGTTCTTAACCAGCGGGAGAAATTCATCCCGAACTTCGTCTTGGATCGATCGGTCCATATGTACCCGTACTCTACCGTCACGGCCCGTTGGGTGCAACAGAAGCGTCCACATTACGTCTCTGTAAGAATTCGGCAATGCTCCTGTAATCCGCGGGTGAGAGTCTTGGAAGTAGCAGAGGAGGAGTCCGTTGGAATCAGCTTTTGAGAGAGTTCGAATCTCCGTCATGGAAGACAAAGTGCAGATCACGCTCCAAAGCGAGAGCGAGAACGAGAGCGTAGACTTTGGGGGTACCGCCCCAATCCCGGCGGAATCTGACGAGATCCCGGCTCAGTTTTACAAGCTCAACCCCTCGGAGCGGCCGGAAGAATATCTCATCACCTTTGAGTTCGAGTCTCCCGATGAGGGCGCCGGCCCTGCTCTTGCCCGACTCGACGCAAGCGTCAGAAACGTGCGCCTCCGCCTACATGATGACGGCTACGTTCTGGAGGGAGATATTACCAGCTGGGTTGCCTATACCGACGCCCTCCGAAGCCGCCGCTTCTAGTGTCAAGGAGCGTGTTGCTCCCGGCCGCGGCAACTCCAAAGCCCGGCTGGAGTTGTAACGCCCGGAATCCGTTTAGTGCGCTTCCGGCTCCGAAATCGCTCTATCTCCATCTAAGATAAGGAGCTGCTCTGCGCGGCTGCAACAGGCTCGTTGATACTTTCTAGCCTCCGTCCTGAAACGGCTCGAAGAACCCGTCGATACCGAGCAGAAGCCTTCGTGCCCGCCACTCCGGAATGAGAAATACGTCCTCCGTCATCGAGGCGACCACGGGGTAGAGGTCGTTCTCCTCCGGCGGGTAGAGCTCGAAGCGCTCTTGCCCATTGGTGGTGTCGAGAGTGACCGTGCCGAAAGGCGTACCGTTCGGCCTGCTGTCGAGGAACTCTTGGGCCCGCAGGCTCGACAGCTCCTGGAGAAACTGCTGGATTCGCTCCGGAGACACACGCTCGGGCCCTTCACTCTGCCAGGTAGCGTCGATTTCTTCGAGAGCAGTGGCGTCCGCGGGGGTATTCTGAGTTCCACCGGCCCGCAGGGTAAACGCTTCGACGCCGGATCCGGCAATCGTCGCTTCTCGAATGGACTCCACTTCGATCGACGCCATGAGCTTATTTCGAAACTCCCCGGGGTCCACTCCGGCACGCTCCTTGAGCCGCCTCGGAAGCAGCACCACTTCAGGGCGATCGTTCACCCTGCCGTAAACGGTGCCCCCGGCGGTGGCATTCGCGCCGAGACGCAGTTTGAGCACTTCAGTGCCCTCCTGCTCGAGGGAGAGCTCATACGCCTCGGCTTCCGTCAGTCCGTACCGTTCGTAGTTTGATCGGCCGGAGACGACATCCACTTCCTCCAGCTCCCGAAGGGAACTCAGAAGCTCCTCGATTACCTTCCGATCTCCGCGATACCGCTCGGCTCCCACCTGCCAACCATCGCCCTCCCGGCGGAGGGTGAGACTCTCCTCACCCCGGCTGATGGTAATCGTGTCGACTCCCTCCGGTGGGAGAGCCAGTTCCACGGTGTTTCCGCGAAGTTCCCGGGTCTCTTGAAAGAGAAAGAGAAGGGAGAGGACCACAAGCAGAGCCGCAAGCAGAACGGTTTTTCGATACATCACGCTGCTCCTTTGGAAAAGTGCTCCTTGATGCGACGCCGGCGAGCCCGTCGGCGGGCCCAGATGACAAGGCCCAGGAGGATAACAAGCACCGGCAGGAGGACGGTGTTAACCACCCGAATGATCGCCCGGACCGAGGCGGGCGTCGGCGCCAGGCGCGCCACCCCGAGCCCTTTACTTCGCAGCTCCGCGAAGCCGGGATTTCCGTTTAGGTAGTCCACGACGTTGAAGAGGAAGGTGCCGTTGGGGGTCCGGCTCCGGGGATCGAGCAGCTGTGCTGTCGTTGCAGAAGAGCTCCCGAGAACGAAGAGCCTTCCCTCGCCGACGCTTTCGAGAAGAAACTCCTCGCTCTGCTCCAGGACAACGCCGCTCTCCCCTTCTTCCTCCGGCTCGTTGCCGATCGGATCGAGATCGACGGGTTCCTCGAAATAGCTCGAAAAGGGGCCTTCCAGGAGGAGCGCGAGATTCTTCACACCGCTCTCCGCGCCCTCCGGGGCTCCCTGAACCCAGGGGCCCAACTCTTCGGGATCGCCAACGGTCCAGGCGTTCGGAGAGCTTCGCAAGAGCACGGTGAGATCTTGTTCCTCCTCCACCGGCTCGGTGAGGAGCTCCGCGGTATTGAAGAGTATTAGATCCTCCAGTTCCCGGGTAATGACGTTATTCCGGTTGAGGGAGTCTCCCTGGAGCAGGGGCGCCTGAAAGATCTGCTGACGTCGACCGCCCTGGGTCGCCACGAAGCTCTCCTCGTCGAGGACGAGCTGATCGCTCACGGTAACGCCGTAGTGCGTAAGAAACTCCTCGAGGCCGGTCTCGTTTCGAGCCCAGGAGGGACTGGCCCCCTGGGCGAGGGCCTGCTGAGGCGGAACCTGCTGAATGTGACTGTCCAGGAGAACCATGAGCGATCCGCCTCGAAGAAGGAACTGATCGATTCTGTAGAGCGCTTCCCGGCCGTACTCCTCGGTGGGGCCGTTGATAATAAGCGTATCGACGCCTTCCGGCACGTTCATCTCCCGGAGGTCCACTTCTTCGATCCGGTATCGGGGGTCGAGAAGCTGTTGAAAGGGAAGGGCGCCGCGCTGTCCATCGTCGAGCGCCTTTTCGCCATGGCCCGTGGCGTAGGCGACCACCGGGCTCGAAGAGACGAGCCCCCTCAAACCTTCGGATACTCGCTCCCGCAGACTCTCCTCCGCCTCCAGCCGGTAGCCGGAGAAGAGCGTTGAGAGGATTCGAACCGGCACTCGCTCGAACCGCTCGCCGTAGGAGAGAACCACCTCGAGAACCGCCTCCTGCCGGCCGCCCTCTTCGGTATCCCAGGTGATGCGATTCATCCCGAATCGCTCTGCCACGGTTTCGATCTCGGCGGGCGTACGGAGCTCCTCGTAGTTGAACTCGAGCTTTCCGTAGTTCGCCTCGTTGAGCTCCTGATGGACCTCTCGGATCGTCTCCCGGATCCCATCGAATCCCTCGATTTGCAGATCTCCGAGAGCGGGTGAGGCGTAGAGGGTCATCTCAACCGGCTCCGCGGCGCCGGCGAGGGTGTCGACCTGGGTCACCGCGGATCGGATCGCCATCGTGAGACGGTACTCGAGGCCGGTGGTGTCAGTGAGCTCGTTTACACGCTCCACGGCGTTGCCGTAGAGCACCGCCGCGCCCATATAGACACTCTTGGACTGGAACTGATCGGATCGGACCTCCTGAATCTCTACTGGCCGTATACCGTACTGCTCTGCCTCCCGCCTCCCGGAATCGGTGGTGACGTCCACTACTTCGTAGGCGAAATGGTCGTTCTCCGCTTGGTCGTACTCCCTGAGCAGGTCTAGGAGATACTGCCGGGCGGTGTTGTAGGGCGCCGGAACATCGGAAGAGAAGAAGACCTTCACACGCAGGGGATCCTCGAGAATCGCGAGGCTCTCCCGGCTCACCTGGGAGAGGCTATAGGCGTTAGTGGAAGTCATGTCCACCCGGAAGAAGAGGTTACTGCTCACCAGATTGAGGGCAACCAGCACCAAGACTCCCAAGACCACGTTAACGGTCGCAACGGTGTGTTTGTTCAGCTTAGGAAGCATCTGGTCACCTCCTGGCGGTGAGTGCTCTGTGAGAGAGCATCAGAAAGAAGACGGTAATGGAGAGCAGGTAGATCACCGATCTGGAATCCACCACACCTCTTGCGAAGCCGTTGAAGTGATAGGTAGAGCTCATAAACTGCACCAACCCCGCGACCGTTGCGGGCATCAGCACCACAAAGCTCTCCACGAAGGCGAGGGCGAGACTGATCACCAGGGCGACGACAAGGGCGACGATTTCCGACCGGGAAATGCTGGAGGCAAATACTCCGACCGCGGCGTACGCCCCCGCAAGGAGGAGCGCCCCAATGTAGCCGCCGACCACCGGCCCCGGGTCGAGGCGTCCGATAGTGCCGACGGTGACCGCGTAGAAGAGCGTCGGTACCAGGAGAAAGATCGAGGTCACCCAGACCGCGAGAAATTTGCCGGCCACTATGTCGATTGTCCGCAGCGGTAGCGTCGCCAGAATTTCGTAGGTTCCCCGGCGGCGCTCCTCGGCGATGAGTCGCATGGAGAGAGCAGGAATTACGACCGCAAGGAGCAGGGGCAGGGTCGAAAAGAAGCGGCGCAGCTCCGCACTATCGTAGAGAAAGAAGACGGAGAAGAAGAGCAGCGACGTCGCCACCAGAAACACCACCGCCACAACGTAGGCTACAGGCGTTTGAAAGTAGGCGGAGAGCTCCCTCCGAAAGAGGGCGTACATTCCTCTACTACCGGACCTCTTCGCTGATTCCATTCCGTTCCTCCTGCGTAAGGGATTGAAAGAGCTGCTCCACGGAGGTCCGCTCCCTGGTCAGCTCGTAAACCGTCAGATCCTCGGAGACCGCCAGCTTGAAGAGCTCCGGCCGGAGCTCCAGATCTCCCGGCGCCTGAATCTCCAGACTGGTTAGCCCCGGCTCCCCATCGACGAGACGGCAATCGGCAACACCGTCGAGAGCGGATAAGCTCTTGCGGATCTCTTCGGGGGCTCCGCCGGCCACGGTCAGACGAAGGAGCTGTCGCTCCCGGAGGGAGCCGCCGACCTCTCCCATGGGACCGTCGAAGCGAATCCTCCCTCGATGGATAATTATCACCCGGTCGCAGAGCGCCTCGACCTCCTGCATTATGTGGGTGGAGAGAATAACGGTCTTAGTTTTGCTGATTTCCCTGATGAGCCGGCGGACCTCGATGATCTGGTTCGGATCGAGACCACTGGTAGGCTCATCGAGAACGAGGAGCTCCGGGTCGTGGAGCAGGGTGTGAGCGAGACCGACCCGCTGTCTATACCCCTTGGAAAGCTCCCGAATCGGCTTGTGCGCCTGCTCGGCGAGACCACACTGTCGAATCACCGTCGGGACACGCTCGATCGGATCCACCCCGTGCACCCGCGCTTCATAGACCAGGTAGTCGTAGGCGAGCATGTCACCGTACCCCGGTGCGGACTCGGGGAGATACCCGATCGTTCTCTTCGCCTCCACCGAGTCCGGGTCAAAGGGCTTGCCGTCGATGGTCACGCTTCCCCGGGACGGCTCGAGATAGCCGGTCATAATCCGCATGGTGGTTGTCTTACCCGCGCCATTCGGGCCCAGGAGCCCGACGATCCCGCCCCGTTCGATGGAGAATGTCGCGTCTTCCAGAGCCTTTACGTCGCCGTACTCTTTGGCGACGGAGTCGAAGTGTACCATCTCTCTCCTCGTCTCAAGTCACTATAGGTGTGTGAGAATAGGTACAAAATAACGTGTCTCCGTTTCAAGGATGATTACAGATTTGTAATCGCTAACGGCCGAAGGAAACGAAGTCGTTGGAAAGTCGAATGAATGGGGCCGGACCGAACACCCAGGGTTACTCGACCGCAGTCCGACGGCAGCTACGCTCATCGCGATAAGAAAAATCGGCGTGTTATGCGGAGAGGATAACAGGTCCCTCCGATTTGAGCGAGTCCGGTTGAGACGCCTCTCTCCAAGGTCTATAGTGGAGAACCATGGAGCCCCGTTGGTATCGACTGGACAACGCCGCTAAGCTCTTTCCCGCGGTCGAGTCAGTGCGTATAACCACCATCTTTCGGGTCTCGGCAACTCTCGACGAGGAGGTGGACCCACAGCGACTCCAGGAAGCGCTGGAGAGCACGATTCCTCGATTTCCCTACTTTCGGGTCCGCCTCAGACGGGGGCTTTTCTGGTACTACCTCGATCACAACCCCAAACTCCCCGAGGTCGGACCGGACTCCATCTACCCCTGCCAGCGCATCCATCACCGGCGGAACAACGAGTTTCTCTTCAGAGTTCGCTACTATGACCACCGCGTTGCCCTGGAGTTCTCCCACGTCCTCTCCGACGGAACCGGAGCCACGCTCTTTTTGAGGACTCTCCTGGCGGTCTACTTCCGGCTCCAAGGGGTAAAAATACCGAACGAAGAGGGTGTCATCGATATCGACGAGACGCCGAAGACGGAAGAGGGAGAGGATGCGTACTCTCACTTTCACACCGAGGACCTTCCGAAGCCTCCCAAAGCGAGCCCGGCCTATCATCCCGCGGGAGCGCTCATAGGGCCGGGCAAGTACTATCTGGTGACCTCCATTCTCCCCGCCTCGGAGGTGGTCGCTGCCGCCAAGTCCGCCGGGGTCTCGGTGACGGAGTATCTCGTGGCGGTTTATCTCTGGGCTCTCGAGCGTACCCAGGAGGATGAACGGCCGCCGAAGCGCTTTCGTCCGGTGCGGATCTCGGTTCCCATAAACCTGCGAAAGCTTCTCGGGGTTAACCCGTTACGCAACTTCTCCCTCTTTCTAATGCCCGGTGTCGACCCGAGGTTGGGCAAGTACGACCTCCCGGAGATTCTCAAACAGGTGCACCACGCCATGCGGCGAGACCTCAACGAAAAGACCATTCGACAACAGATTAGCCGAAACGTAGGCAGCGAGCGGAATCCCCTAATACGAGCGCTCCCGCTTCTCCTCAAACGGCTCTTTGCCCCGATTATCTATCGCGCCATGGGGGAGAACCTCTACTCCGGGAGTCTCTCCAACCTCGGTATTATCACCATGCCCGAGGCGCTTGCACGGCACGTGGAGCGCTTTGAGTTCATCCCCGGTCCCGGTCCGGTCAACAAGACCAGAGCCACCGCGGTGAGCTTCAATGGGAATCTCTACCTCACCTTCGGAAGGCTCATCGAGGGAACTCGAGTGGAGCGATATTTCTTTCGCAAGCTGCGGGAGGAGGGAATCTCTGTACACCTGGAAAGCAATGACGAGTCCCCGCTAATCGGAGTACAGCGGGAGCCGAACCGCTGCCCCGACTGCGAAGTCACCCTCCGCCCCACCCTCACCTACTGTCCGATCTGCGGTGCCCGGCCGGAGCTCCCGGCCGGAGGCGAACCCCTCCATCCGCTCTATCCGCAGGAGGTTCCGATTGAAAAGGTCGCCCAGCCGGAGGAGCGTCGCCGACTCTCAGCTACGGCGATCTTCATCGCCACCGCCTTCGCTGTTCTGCCGGCGGTTATCTCGGTTCTTGTGGATGTGCGTATTACCGGGCAAATAACGTGGTCCTTCTTTCCCCTGACAGCGCTGCCCCTGCTCTGGCTCTTCGTCGTACCCCCGCTCCTCCTGCGTACGCATCGCTTTGCTAAGCTTCTCGCAATCGATGTACTGGCAGTCGGGCTCTTTCTGTCCCTCCTGGACTGGTATAGCGGAGGTCGCGGCTGGGCGTGGTATTCGGTGGGGGGTGTAGTGCTGTTCTGGATCTACGGAGGGCTTCCCGGAATACTCGGGCAGGAAAACCGGTTGGAAAAGGCTGCCTTTATCGACTTCGTGGCAACGGCGGTCTACCTGGCGATTCTCGACTCGGTGACCCCGGGAGCTCCGTGGTTTGTGGAGCTCGCCCTCCCGATCGTGCTTTCCCTAACCCTGGCCTTTTACGGAGTGCTCTTTCCAATTCGGCGCGGACTGGTGGGCGGCGTCGACCGCGCGGCCGCGGTGCTCTACGGCGTCGGCGTGGCGGCGGCGGGGATCGACCTCGCGATTCGCGGATTCCGAGGGAAAGACGGTTTCAGTCTCTGGTCGGTAATCGTGCTTCTGGTGGTAGTAGTTGCGGGTGCGGCGTGCCACGCCGTCGAGCACAACCGCACCCTAAACGCATTCTTTCACAAACGGCTTCACTTGTAGCCTACACTTGTCACCTAAATGAGCGGCACCTCTACCTCCTGCCCCTTTCGGGCGGCGGAGAGGTAGGCGGCATACACCGCCGCGATCGTATCGGCGCCGAGCTGCGTATCCGACTCCGGCGCCGTTCCCTCGGCGGCGGCGCGGTAAAACGCCTCCATTTCGTGCTGGTAGCCGGTAAACCACTCCTCATCGGGAGAGGTAAACGCCCAACCCTCTTTTGTGCCGATCTTCTCCACCACGTAAATGTCATCGAACTGAGAACCCTTAGGATTGTAGGTCTGCATGGAGCTGTTCGGGTTTATGTTGCACACCGCTCTATGGTTGTTTGCGTTGACCTCGAGCCAGTTATGTACACCCCCGAGAACCAGCTCACTTGCAAAGATATCCGCGAAGGTACCGTCCTCGAAGGTGACGTGCACCGCTCCGAAGTCTTCGATGTCGGTGTAGGTCGTCCGCAGGTATCCCGCATCCTGGAATCGCGGATCCCGGGTAATGGCGTGGGTCCTAGCGGATACCGTGGCGGGGCGGATCGGTCTGCCGTTCCGAGCGCGGCCTTCCACCTTCTTCAGGTAGAGCGCCGCGGTCAGGGGGTGCACGGACTTGCCCATAATTGAGCCGCCCCCGGAGAACTTCCAAATGCCGTAAAACTTGGAGTGAGAACCGTGGTGCGCCTCCTCACCGTGAATCCAGAGTATCTGACCTCCAGTCTTCTCGAGGATTTCCCGTTCCTTCTGGATAGCCGGAGCGTATACCCAGTTCTCGGCGTAGAAAACCCGCGGTTTGAGCCAGGGACCCGGTACACCGGAGCCCCCCCTCTCGGCGATGTCGAGGGCGCGCTTCTGCGCCGCCACCTCGGCGTCCCGAATGGCGCAAACGCTCCTCATCGCCTCCTCGAGCCCCGTTTCACGATCGAAGGTGTCCCCGCTGAAGGAGTCCGTACCGTCGCCGAAGTAGCCGGTGAACGGCTTTTCGACAATGACGCTCTTTCCCGCCTCGAGGCACGCCACCGCCGCCGCCTCATGGGCCGAGGGGGGGACGCAGGCGTGGATTACGTCGGCCTCCTCTATCAGCTCTTCCATGGAAGAAAACGCTCTTATGCCCCGCTCTTTCGCGAAGCGATCCCTGTTCTCTCGAGTCGGGGAGTATGCGCCAACAAGTTCGACCTCAACGCTGTAAACTCTCTTCAGCGCCTCGAAATGAAATGAGGCGGCGAATCCGGATCCTAAGAGACCGGCTTTGAGTTGCGGTTTGCTCATCTTCCTTCTCCTTACCCGTTGCTGTTCCCTCGCTTCGTGGGAGAGGGAGCGGTCCGCTTTCGGTAACCCCGGCGCCGGGAGACTCACCCCTTCCTCGGCACTCCGAGCGCTTCGAGATGGCGGGTGAAGTGACCGATGAGCAGCTCGTTGTACCGCTCCTCGTGGAGATGGAGCGCCGCAAACAACTGATCCGCCAACTCCTGGGTGGAGAGAATTCCTCCGTAGGAGATGTGCAGCATCTGCCGGCAATCGGGATGGTCGAGGTAGCTGGGAAGCTCTCGGTCACTCGTCCGCTCGAGAGGGGCGATCCTACTGAGGTCCGCGGTAATGTGGTAGTACTTCAGCGCCTCCGGATAGTGCTCCAGCGCCCGGGAGTGCAGCTTCCGATAGAGGGCGGGCTCCTTCTCCGCAATCACGCGCAACGCCTCGAGCCAGCTTGTGCCGGAGGTCTTGAGATGGAGGCGTAAGGCGGTTCCGCGGCCCACCGCGGGATAGGCGCTGAGCTTGTCACTGCCGGAGTGAACCGAGATTTTGTATCCCCCGTACGCCCGGGCGATTTCGCAGTGCACCTTGAACTGCCGTTCGAACTCGTCGAGATCCCCGATGTAGTCGATCGCCTTCTGGAACTCACCGATGAACCGGGGCGCCACGCTATTGACGGTTACCGTGCGAAGCTGCAGCTCCCGGGCGATAAAAGCGTGGTGTTCCGGGAGGGTGGGGGTAGAAGTTTCGTCGATGCTTATTTCGAGATCGTACGCGTCTCCACGCTGCCCTCGCAGATACTGATCGACCTCCACCGCCAGATCGAGGGCGGAGCCGTACATCACCGCGCAGCGCTTCGCGGTCTCACGGTCCAGTACGATACGCTGGGAACCTGCCGCCAGCTCGCTGCCGAAGTACTCTTTCTCGATTCTCCTCTGCAGCGCCGCCGGAAGCTCGGCAAAGGCGCCGTCGACCTTCTCGGAGGACCAGTCCGCCACCTCCGGCTTCATCACCTCCGTCAGGTCCAGGGTAACCATCGGCATCTGCTCTTTCAGAGCGCTCTTAATGGAGGGAATGTTCTTGAGGTGATCACCGTCGGCACCGTATCCCTCCTCGTACCCCTCCTGAAACACCATCCAGGAGGCGTCGGCGACCACGTCGGCAAAGGTGCGGCCGGTGAACTCGAGCTCTCGGATGCTCTGCTGCGCAAGGACCGGGGAGCAGTCGTACTTACGGACGGCGCGAATGTGCCCCGCCGTGGCGCGCCCGAGACGGTCGCCGAGCCCGATGGTCGTTCGCCGCTCCCGCAGGGAAACGGGCCGTGTCCAGGGAAAGAGTTTCTGAAGCTTGGTCGCGTTTTCCGTGCTGCACTGGACCACCGAGGTGTGCAGCTCTCCGATCTGCTCTTCCGCTCCATCGAAGGGAGAGCTGATCTTCTCTCGGGAGAGGAGGAGTAACGCCTTTCCCTCCAAAGAGCGAATAATTGTGTGAAGTATGCCCCCGCTGGTGTAACAGGAGCTCGGATAAAACGCCCACTCCCCGGCGCTCTCGTATCCTGGGGCCTTGCCCCTCTTCCACCGATTGAGCTCCTCCTGACTCATCGTCAGAAGCGCTTCGTTTTCGATTCGTGCTAGTAGCTCTTTCATCGTCTCTCCTGAGTCTGTAGGTTTCGCGGACCGACCCTGCGCTGCTACGGCGGCCTCAACCCATACCGGGGTCGATACCGAAGTACTCTACGGCGTTGTGCCAGCAGATTTCCTCCACCATGCTTCCCAGGAGCTGCATATCGTTGGGCGCCTCTCCCTCCTCGACCCAGCTACCGAGCATATTGCAGAGAGTGCGCCGGAAGTACTCGTGTCGGGGGAAGGAGAGAAAGCTCCTCGAGTCGGTCAGCATCCCGACGAAACGGCGCAGGAGTCCCATGTTTGCCAGCGCTCTCATCTGCCACTCCATTCCCGCTTTCTGGTCGTTGAACCACCAGCCGGAGCCGAGCTGCATCTTTCCCGGGACACTCCCATCCTGGAAGTTGCCGATCATCGTTGCCAAGAGCTCGTTGTCCCGAGGGTTGAGATTGTAGATAATCGTCCTCGGCAGCTCCCCGCTCTTCTCCATGGAATCAAGGAGCTTCGATAGGGGAAGAGCGATGGCACCGTCAGCCATTGAGTCGAAGCCGGTATCCGGACCGAGGGCCTCGTACATTCGACTGTTGTTGTTTCGCAGCGCTCCGATGTGGAGCTGGAAGACCCAGCCCCTGCGGGCGTACTCTCTCCCGAGCTCCTTGAGCAGAGCGGTGGCAAAGGCGGCGTGGTCCTCGCCGGAGACCTCCCGCCCCGCCGCGGCATCCCGGAAGATCCGCTCTAGCTCCTCACCGCCCACCTCGCGGTAGACCGGCAGGGTAAGGGCGTGGTCGGACACTTTGCAGCCGTGACCTGCAAAGTAATCGATCCGCTCCATGAGAACTGTAAGGAGCTCCCTAAAACTGCCGATGCGGTCCCGGCCGGAGGCGGCGGCGAGCTTTCCGAGGTAGGCCGGATACTCCGCCGGCTTGTCCACGGCGTAGGAGTTGTCGGGGCGAAAGGAGGGAGAGACGGTGATATCGAAGCTTCCATCCTCGGCGATCGCGCGATGGTGGGACAGATCATCAGCCGGATCGTCGGTAGTCCCAACGTAGCGCACCTTCGCCTCTCTTAGAAGCCCGCGCACCGAGAACTCCGGCTTTTTCAGGAGCGCATTCGTTCGCTCCCAGATCTCCTCGGCACTCTCCCCGTTAAGCAGGATACCCTCGATGCCGAACGGCTTCTTGAGCTCGAGATGCGTCCAGTGGTAGAGTGGGTTTCCCACCGTGTAGGGTACCGTCTCCGCCCACTTCTGGAACTTCTCACGATTCGGGGCGTCTCCGGTCACGTACGCTTCCGGCACGCCGTTTGTCCGCATGGCGCGCCACTTGTAGTGATCCCCCGCAAGCCACGCCTCACCAATATCCGAGAACCGGTGGTCCTCGGCGATCATCCTCGGGGAGAGGTGACAATGATAGTCGAAGATCGGCATGGTTGCCGCGTGCTCATGGTAGAGCCGTTCTGCCGTGCGGCTCAACAGGAGAAAATTGTCGTCCATAAAGGGCTTCATGAGTATCGTTCCTTTCCAGCTCAGGCGGTGTTGTCTCGGCCCCGGAGGTTCGACTCCGCCGCGCTCCTCGGCGGGGCCCACACCGCCTATCCTACCCCATGATGAGGTTGGGGATAAACATCACCACCGTCGGAATAAAGGTAATGAGCATAAGGACCACGATCATGACCGCGTAAAACGGAAGCATCGCCTTGGTGGCGTTTTCAATCGATGTCTTTCCCACGGCGCACCCGACAAAGAGGGCGGATCCGACCGGCGGAGTCGCCAGCCCGATACCGAGATTCAGCATCATCATAATGCCGAATTGCACCGGGTCCATTCCGAGGGCTCCCACCACCACCGGGTACAGAATCGGCGTAGTGATGAGAATCAGCGGCGCCATGTCCATAATTGTGCCGAGGAGAAGCAGCAGCAAGTTGATAAGCAGCAGAAGCGCCACCCGGCTCTCGGTTATCGCCAGAAGCGCTTGGGTGACCATAGCGGGAATCTGCAGAAACGCCAGAAGCCACCCAAAGGCGCTCGCAGCCGCTATGAGGGACATCACCATCGCCAGGGTCTTTAGCGAGGAGAAAAGAATCGCCTGAAACGCCTTGAGGGGAATTTCCCGGTAGACGAAGAAGGTGATAACGAAGGCGTAAATCGTGGCGATTGCCGCGGATTCGGTGGCGGTAAAGACGCCGGAAATAACGCCGCCGATAATGATCACCGCCGTCAGGAGACCGAGGATTGCATCCTTTGTAAGCTGCACAGCCTCCTTCATGGTGTACTTCTGCTCCTTCGGATAACCCCGTCTAACCGCGATGACGTAGCTCAGAATCATCAGGGCAATGCCGAGAAGTACCCCCGGTATGAAACCCCCGAGAAAGAGCCGCCCAACCGAAACGCCGCCCGCGGCGAGGGAGTAGATGATCATGTTATGGCTCGGAGGGATAATGATTCCCTGGCAGGCGCTGGTTACCGTAACCGCCACGGAGTAATCGCCGTCGTACCCCTTTTTCTTCATCATGGGGATCATAATGGTTCCAATTGAGGAGACGTCCGCCACGGCGGAGCCGGAAATACCGCCGAAAAACATGCTCGCCAAGACGTTTACCTGAGCGAGCCCTCCCCGGACTCTTCCGACAATCAGATTTGAGAAGTGAATGAGCCGCCTGGAAATGCCACCGCGACTCATAATCTCCCCGGCGAGGATAAAGAAGGGAATCGCCAGGAGGGAGAAGACTTTGACCCCCTGCACCATCCGCTGGACGATTGCCATCATGGGAATTTCCAGGAAAAAGGCCGTCAGGATCGAAGATGCTGCGAGAGAGAAGGTGATTGGGACTTTGAGGATGAGAAGTAGAGCGAAACTCCCCAGGAGGATCGCTGTTGCTACATTGGCGTCCGGCATTTAGAAGTCTCCCTTTGGCGGCACGTCCGGAGTGCCCCGCTCTCCCAGTTGTTCCGGCGTGAGGATGATCGAGTCTCCTCCCACTTCGTGCTGGTCGCCGCCTAACTGGGCATGCGCGTCGGTGTCGAAACCGATAAGGTCGGTAATCGCCTCGTAGATCATAAGCACCGCCGCCAGCGGAACGACCATATACAGCAGCGCCGAGGGAAGCTTCGTGGCGGGCATTATGGAACGCATGGTGAACTGGATCAGGATTCGCCCGTAAATGAAGAGCACGATCCCGACAAAGAGCACCACGAGGTCGGCGAGTTTTTCCAGAACGGTGTCCAGCTTCGGAATTGGTCGGCGCCAGAGGTGAAGGCTGATATGGAGCTTCTTTCGCACCCCCAGGGCCATGGCAATGAAGACGAAGGTGACCGCCATGACCAAGGAGATCTCCTCGGCCCAGTGAATCCCCGAGTTCAGCAAATACCGCATAAAGACGTTCGCACCGATAAGGAGCGTCATCATGACAAGCAACGCTTGGGCGAGCATGATTGCGATGAAAAAAAGGGTATCGAAGAGCTTGACGATCCAGCGGAATAGGCGGAGTCGCACCGTGTCCCTCCTCTAAACAGCCCGCCGCGCCTTTCGATCGGCGCGGCGGGAGTATGGTTTGCTACTTTGTAGTTTACGACAGGTTCTACTCGACCGCTCGAATCTCAGCCACGACATCCTGGAGCTCATCGCTCAGGTTGTCATAGAGGGGTTGCATCGCCTCCTGGAACTCGGCGTAGGCGTCAGAAGAGAGCTCGGTGATGGTGTTCCCGTGGGCTCGAATTGCCTCCTCCGCGACCTGCTCGAACTCCGCCCACTTTTCGATCTGAAAGTCGATGGAGTCTCGGGCGGCCTCCTTGATAATCTCCTGATCCTCGGCGGAAAGCCGGTCCATGCTCATCTTCGAGGCGACGAGAATCTCCGGAACCCGGGTGTGCTGGTCCAGGGTGAAGTACTCGGCCACTTCATAATGGCTGGTAGAGTAGTAGCTCGGCCAGTTGTTCTCCGCACCATCGATAACGCCGGTCTGCAGACCGCTGTAAACTTCGCCGAAGGGCATCGGCGTCGCCACCGCCCCGAGAGCCTCGACGAGCCCAACCATGAGCTCGCTCTCTTGGACCCTGATCTTGAGTCCTTCCATGTCCTCTATGCTGGTGATCTCTCGTACGGAGTTGTAGAAATTCCTGGACCCGGAGTCGTACCACGCCAGTCCGACGAAGCCGGAGGGTTCGAGGCTCGAGAGGATCTCATCCCCGATCTCTCCCCGAAGAACCTTCCACATGTGGTCGGCGTCGCGATAGAGGTAGGGCATCTGCAGCGCATCCAGCTGGTTCGCGAACGCCGCCAGGGGCGAAATGCTCACCCGGGTAAAGTCGATGGCGCCGAACTGCACTTGCTCGATGACGGCCCGCTCCTCACCGAGCTGCGAGGAGTGGTATACCTCGATCTTAACCCGACCATCGGTGCGCTCCTCCACGAGTCGCGCGAACTCGTAGTCGCCCTCAGTTGTGGGATAGTCCTGCGCGTGTGTCTCCGCCAGGCGCATGACAATCTGTTCCGGCTCGGCCTCGGTAGCCTCTTCCATCTCCTGCTGTCCGCTCGCAAAGAGCACGGCACTACCAAGAATAGCGACGAGTAGAATCGCGAGAGCTTTCTTCATCTCTCCCTCCTTTAAGGTTCGTTCTGCAACCATGTTACCCCGTCGTGGGAATGGCGGATGTGTAGATTCTTGCTATTTCTCGGACATTCTTGCCGGCTCTTTACGGAGTAATGCGCTCACGGCGGTACTCACCGGGAGAAACGCCCTCGGCTCGGGCAAAGACGCGGCCGAAGTAGCTCGCATCGGCGAACCCGGCCCGGGCGCTCACCTCCTTAACTGAGAGCGTTCCCTCGGAGAGGAGATCCCTGGCCACCGATAGGCGCCGTTCGGTGATGTAGCCTACCACGGTCCGCCCGCTCTCCTTTCTGAAAAGCCTGCTCAGGTGGTAGGCGGAAAGTGAAGCGACCTTGGCGAGAGACTCCAAGGTCAGATCCTCCATATAGTGGTGGTCGATATGTTCCTTAACCCGACGAACCGGAGGTGAGAGCTCCTCGAAGCCCCTCTCCTGGTACCGTCGGCGCAGCTCCTCGAGCCCTCTGAGAAAGAGCTCTCGCTCCCGGCCTTGGCCGAACTCCTCTCCGATAGCGATCGCCGGCACCCGAAGAGCGTGGGCGAGATAGGTTAGCCGTTCCGCGAGCATTCGAGGTGACTCGGCAGTGGAAAGAAGCTCTTCTCCCACCCGCCGAACCTCCTCTCCGTCTCCTCGCCGGAGCACCCCGAGAAGGGCACGCTCCAAGGCGTAGTGGTCGTCCCCTAACGGTCTATCCTCCGATAGGTGTGAAAGCAGCGCCTCCTGGGAGTCGTTCCTTTCGAGGATTATGGAGGCTTCGGTGGCCCACCGCGCAAGCACCGAGGCGCGGGAGCTGGCCTCGGTTATAATTCCCCTTACCGTTACTCCCTCCTGGCGCGCATACTCTGCAATCCCCTTCTCCATCGCATCGAAGATCTCACCGTCGTTCGACGCCCCCTCGCCGGGGAAGAGTGCGATCCTGAGCTCACTCCCCCGGGAGTAGGGGAGAATCTCGTACCCACCGCGCCGGGTGATGGAATGAATGGCGGATTGGAGCCTTCGCAGCCTCGCCTCCCTGCGACCGGGGACCGGGGAGAGCTGCTCCGCGGCCGACGGCGTGAGACGGAGCACCAGAAGCGCCGCCTCCCTCCGGCTACCGAGAAGCGCTGCAACGCTCTCTAGGGACTTCTCATCCCCCAACAAGAGCTTCTCTATAAGCTGTCGCTCCGCGAGGGGAGTGAGAAGCTCCACCGTTCGCGAAAGCTCCTCCTGGGAGGCGTCGGCTTCCCTCCGTTCTCCCAGCGTATGCGCCGCCTTTCGCAGCGCATCGGCAACCTCCTCATCCGCCGCGGGTTTTACGAGAAACTCCGCCGCCTGAAGGCGAAGCGCCTGCCGGGCGTACTCGAACTGGTCGAAGGCGGTGAGAAAAATGACCTGGAGCTCAGGGTTGCGTTGTCGCAGCCGTCGGGCCGCCTCAATGCCGTCGATGCCCGGCATCTTTATGTCTAGAATCGCGAGGTCCGGTCCGAACTCCTCAGCGAGTTCCACCGCCTGTCGGCCGTTCTCGGCGACCCTGATCTCCCCGATCTCCGGCGAGAGGCGTTCCACCGCGTTCAGGAGCCCTTCACGCTCCAGAGGCTCGTCTTCAGCTATGAGCAAACGATACACGCTCCTCCTCCCTCATCGGTAGCCGGATCTCCACCTCGGTTCCCTTCCCGGGAGCGCTAGAAATGCGAAAGCTCTCCCTCCCTTGATAGGTCAACCGAAGACGGTGGAGCACGTTTTGTATCCCGATGCCGCTCCTGTTCTCCGGCTCCTGCTGGGCGCTGCTTGCCGACTCCTCGTACCGCATGAGCCGCCGGGCACGGGCGGTTGTCATACCAACGCCATCGTCACGTACCGAGAGCTGGAGGTCCTCCCCGGAGAGAAGAGCGGAAACGACCACCTCACCCCCCTCCTCGCTCGGTTCTACCCCGTAGCGAACGGCGTTTTCGACGAGGGGCTGGAGGATGAGCACCGGTACCTCGATCGATTCGGCCTCCACCTCGCAGTCGAGGCGATAGGTGAGGCGGTCTCCGAATCGGTGTATCTGGATCTGCATGTACTCCTCAACCAGCTGAAGCTCCGCGGCGAGGCTCACCATGGAGGCGGGATTCCGAAGGAGGTAGCGAAAGACCTTGGAGAGAGAGCGAATAAGCGCGGCGGACTGCGTTGCGTTCTCTCCCGTGGCGGTGCGAGCGATGGCGTTGAGGGTGTTGAAGAGAAAGTGGGGATTAATCTGGGTCTGCAGCCCGATGAGCTGAGCCTCCCTGAGAGAGCGCTGCATGGAGACGTTCTTGAGCTCCTCCTCGTGGAGCCGACGTTGAAGCTCCTGCTTGTCCTTGAGGTCCGCCACGAGCCTCCGGATATTCTCGCTCATACTGTTAAAGGATTCGGTAAGAGTCCCCACCTCGTCTCCCGGTGGCACGCGAACCGCGGGAAGGTCGAGCTCCCCGGCGGCCATGCGACGAGAGGCGATGGCGAGCTCGTGGAGCGGGTGGGTGACGGTCCGAGAAAAGAGGAGGGCGAACCCTATGAGGAGCAGCGCGATCACGCCTACCCCGAGAGCGGCAGTTCGAGGAACCTGCTCCGCCTGGGCGCGATAGACCGAGTAGCTCTCGCTCCCCTCGGCCAGGCTGAGCCGAAAGAGCTCGGTAATGTAGGTATCTACGTAACGAGAAACTCTCACCGCCCACTCGTAGGTGAGGTAGAAGCCCTTCGCTCCCTCCGTCTTCTCGCTGATCGCCTTGGAGGCGGCGGCACCGTACGCGTGCAAGCCGTAGCGGGTGGCGGTCATGTGAAATCTGCCCGGGTAGGTGGGTTCAATTTCGTTCTCCAACCGATTGAGAAGATCCCAGAGCTTCGGCATAGAGGCTCCGTACGCCTTCAGGGCCTCCTCGTTGCCACTGCGCATATACTCGGAGAGGTAATCCCGGCTCTCTGTCAAATTTCTCTGAAACTGGTGAATCGTGAAGTAGCTGTCCAGGTTCTCCTGAAAGACGTCGGTGTACTCGGTGGCGGTATAGACGACGTAGGTCATGAGCGCCGCAAAGACGAGAATAATCACTCCGAAAAAGAGGAGGTGCTTGTTCTGCAGGCTCAGGCTGCGCCAGAGGGATCTCATCGGTCGCCCCTCCGGCACCGACGCCCCTCGCACATAAGCGCGACCTCCCGTAAGACCGCAGATGGAGGTATCCCGCGAACCATAGGGGTACTCTATCACGTCTGCGCCGCCGCGGCGGCAGAATTGACCCTCGAGAATCGAGGATCTAAATGAACTCCACCGTGTAGCCCGGAAACCGTTCCTCGAAAGCCGCTTTCAATTCCCGTCGGATGGAGGCGACGATAGCCATCGCAATCCCAGCGCAGGCGAGACAACCGGGAGTATGGTCGTCGAAGGGAACGTCGAGGTAGATGTACCGATGCTCCTCGCTCACTCGGACCCTCCGAACCAGGCCGATACTCGCAATGGAGAGTCCGCTTTCCGGATCTTTGACCCGATCGAGAATGCCGTCGATCTCTTCCTGGACCCGGGGGTCCTTCTTTAGCTCCGCCATTCCTCTATTCTACCACGGTTGGAAAGTAGACCCTCGGCCGTGGCCGGTCCAACATTGACTCCATCGCCGCTCCGAGGCGGAGCAGCCTCCCCTCCTCCCAGTGGGGAGCCATAAAGTGGAGCCCCACGGGAACCTCCGAGTATACCTTCCCCTCGTGGTCACGCTCCTCTTGGGTATGGAGGAAATGCCTGCTGTGGGCTGTCACGAATCCCGCGGGAACGGAGATGGCTGGAAAGCCGAGCAGGTTCGCCACGGGAGTGTAGCGCATGATCTCCGAGAGAGAGCTCAGATCCGAGACCCCTGAGAGGAGCCTGTCTTCGGGCACCTTCGGTGGAAGAACCGCCGTCGTCGGCGTGACCACGACGTCCACGGAGGCGAAGATCTTTCGCCACTGCCGCAAGCCGCGTTCCCGGACCTGTTGCGCCTTAATGTAGTCGCTGCCGGTGAGCCGGCCCGCCAGGGCGAGAGCCGTTCTCGTCTCGATTCCGAAATCGGTCCTGTGGTCCTCGTAGTACCGTTCTATCGCCGCCTTCTGCTCGGTAACGATGGTAAGGAGGTGAGCGACCCGCAAGTTCTCGAGCTCCGGAATGTCGATCTCCACGACTTGAGCCCCGGCGTCGGTTAGCGACTGTACCGCCGATCGGGCCACCACGAGGACGTCCTCCGAGGCGTCCTCGAACCATGGAGTATAGATCCCGAGGCGCATCCCTTCCAGCGAGGCTGGGGCAGCGCCGAGTTCCAGGGGAGGCTGTCCTAGGGTCCAGGGGTCGAGCTCATCAGGGCCGGCCATATGTGCGTAGAGGATAGCGAGGTCAGCCACGGATGCCGCCAAGGGTCCGAGGTGGCCGACACTCCAGACCAGCGGACCAGCACCGCGTCCGCTTACCCTTCCGTAGGTAGCCTTGAGTCCGGCAATACCGCAAAACGCCGCGGGAATGCGAATGGAGCCTCCGCCGTCGGCGCCTACCGCTACCGGGACGAGGCCGAGGGCGACCGCCGCGGCGCTTCCGCTGGAGGAGCCCCCGGGATAGCGCCAGGGGGCGTAAGGGTTGATCGGAGTACCGTAGTTCGGGTTGAGTCCGGTCACCCCGATCCCGATTTCATGCATATTCGCCTTTCCTAAGATAATCGCCCCCGCCGCTCGCAGGCGTGCCACCACCGTTGCGTCCTTCTCCGCCTTCTTGGTAGTGAGAAAGCTCGTCCCCAGGGAGGTGGGATAACCGGCAACGTCGACTTCGTCCTTTATCGGAATTGGAATCCCCTCGAGGAGGGATCGGGGATTACCCTCGCGGTAGCGGCGGGACGACTCCTCCGCCTGGGCACGAATCTCTGCCTCATTCCACCGGACAAAGAGGTAGAGCGGCGGGTCGCCTCGATCCTGCTCGTTGAGCGTCCGGATTATCCGCTCCGCCACGTCCGAGGGAGTCATCCTGCCCTCCCGGTACGCCTCGGCGTAATCGCTGACCGAAGGAAAGCGGAAACCCGTTGCCTTCGCCCCGGAAAACATCGTCGCCAAGTCCGCATCCGAAGGGGTTTCGCCGAGCTTCGCCTCGCCGACCTCCACAGTCGGGTGCATTCTCGGCGGCTCAGGGACGTGAAGATGTCGGAAGCGGTCTATCCCGGAAGCTGTGAGCAGCTTCTTCGCTATCGGCTTACCGAGTATAGGCCGCTCGAGAAGTGCCGCTACCGCTTCGAGTAGAGCGCCCGATAGTCGTGGGGCTCGGGGATGCGTGAGATCGTAAGCCATGGAAGTCTCCTCTCCGCTCAAGGTGTGGACCTCTTTAGTTTCCGCCAGGCTTCCCCGGTGTGCAAGTCCGCAACGGGCGTAAGGCGCACCGGCGGGAGGAGGAGCGCTACTTCAGCCGTACCCTGGCTATAACCGGGTAGTGATCGGAGGGATAGAGAGGAGGCTCGGCGGTGCGCTCGTAGTCTATGTCGATGGTTTCAAACTGGTCGCTCAGGAGAATCCAGTCGATTCGCGACCAATCCTCCTCGGCCATGCCGTAGCCGTGGTATGAGGAGCTCTCTGGAAGCTCGAGCTCTTGCCACGGATCATAGAGATGCACGCCGAGGGCGGAGCCTCTTCGTATGATCGCGCGAGCTACGGCGCCTCCCGGAGGATCGTTAAAGTCGCCGAGGAGGCAGAGCGGCATTCCCGGGCGGAGGAGCTCGCCCAGTCTCGTAAGGGCCACATCGATTTGGCTTACCCGGGTCTCCGGGCTCTGATGATCGAGGTGCAGGTTCGCGCAGATAAACGGTGGAGCATCTCCCACGGACACCTCAGCCCAGCACATGAGCCGCGGGTAGAGACTTCCGAAGGAGCGGCTGCCCGGGAGGTCCGGTGTTTCCGAGAGCCAAACGTCCCCGCCCTTATGGACCTCCACGTCCCGGGAGACGAAGAGGGTGGGATACATCCGCTCTTCCATCCAGTACCGGTTATCGTCGACAATACGGTGGTTCGGGAGCTTCTCCTCTAGCTCCCGCAGCTGCCACTCCCACCCTTCCTGGGTGCCGAGCAGCGCGGGAGCGGCGCCGCGAAGTGCTTTCGCCAAGAGGGGGAGTCGGCTGGACCAGTGGTTCTCGCTGTCATCCGCGGCGTAGCGGATGTTGCAGGTTCCGATGACGAACTCCATAAGCTAAGCATAAGTGTAACACATTGCATCACCGAGAGAAAATTCTTCGTGATATTGGCAACCTCCCAACTGGAGTGGTAAGCTGCGCCCTTCGTGAACAAAAGCCTGTCCATCGATCAGAGAACCGTTACCTACCGGGAGATACTGCTCTTCTGGCTGCCCTTGGCCGTGATGTGGCTCATTATGGGGGTCGAGCAGCCGGCAATGACCGCGGTAATCGCGCGAATGTCCGACGCCACGAGAAACCTTGCAGCCTTTGGCGTTGCCTTCGCCATGGCGTTGGTTATTGAAAGCCCCATACTGCAGCTTCTCTCCGCGGCAACGGCGCTGACCGATGATCGCCGACGGTACCGGCGGCTGCTCCATTTCATGCACCTCTCAGCGGCGGGTCTGACGCTCCTTCATGTTGTTCTCGGTGCCACGCCCCTTTTCGGCGCTCTCGCCCGTATCATTCTGCGAGTGCCGGAAGAAGTCATCGAGCCGAGCAGAGTCGCCTTTCTGACCCTTGCACCCTTTGCCGCCGCGGTCGGTTATCGCCGCCTCTGGCAGGGCGTGCTTATCAAGTTCGGACGAACCGGGGCGGTCCCCCTCACGATGATTTCCCGCCTCCTGGCAACCACCGCGGTGCTGGCCCTTGGTTTCGCCTTTGATCTCCTTCCGGGCAACATCCTCGCCTCGGTGGCGTTACTGGCGGGGGTCGTGGCGGGTGCCGTGAGCGCCTATCTCTTCTACCGGAGAGGGGTGGCCGAGGAGATTCCCGAGAACTCCGGGCAGGAGGAGCTCAGCTGGCGCTCGCTGCTCTCCTTCTACGTCCCCCTCTCGCTTACTTCGATTATCTTTCTTGCCGCCCGGCCCGTGCTCACCTTCGGTATAGCACGCTCCCTGCTCCCCCTCCCCTCCCTGGCGGTCTGGCCGGTCTTGCAGGGCTTTCTCTTTCTCTTTAACTCCGTCGCTCTCTCCTATCAGGAAGCGGCGGTCGCTCTGCTCGCCCGCAACCGGGAGAACCGATCCGTCATGGACCGCTTCGCCTGGCATATGGGGCTCCTGCTCACGGGGGTCTTTCTTCTGGCGGGGATAACTCCTCTGGGCAGCCTATGGTTCACCGGGGTCTCCGGCCTCGGACCGGGCCTCTTGGAGCTCACGGAAGCGCCTCTCTTGCTACTGGCGGCGGTGCCGTTCCTGGTCGCGAGAAAATCCTGGTATCGGGGCGAGCTGGTCCATCTGGGGCGGACTCGAGTCCTCGCCTGGGCGGTCTCGCTCCATACGGTGGTGTTGCTGCTACTGGTCTGGCTGCTGCCGCTGCTACTCCCCATGGAGGGCACCCTCACCGCCGCGATCTCCTTTGCAGTAGCCATGGCGGTGGAGAATGTCATACTGAGAGCCGGGGCGGGTTACAGGTCTATGTGGCGAAAGCGGCCGGAGCCGGTTTCGTAGATACCGAAACTCGGCTCACCGAACCGCCCCATCACTTCACCCGGATTTGCCCAGAGGGTGCGCCCCTTGGCGTGCTGGTACTTCTTGTGATCGTGACCGCTGAAGACCGCGTCGAAGGCGCCGCTCTCGGCCAGTCGTTCCGCAATGTCCGGGTAGTGGTTAATCGCGATCTTCTTGCCCTCCAGCTCGATCTCTCCGAGGTGTCCGTGTAGGTTGACTTGGGCATACTTGGCGGCGATCTGGCTCAGGAGAAAGGTGTCGCCGTCGTTATTCCCGAAGACTACGTGTATCGGCCCGCTGAAGCTATCGCCGATCTGCGCCAGGGTGAACGGAGCGCAGAAATCCCCCAAGAAGAGCAGTACCTCCGCCCCTTCCTCGTGAATGCGGCGTAGGGCGTGTTCCAGGTGCCAGATGTTGTCGTGAATGTCACTCACAACCGCTACCTTCATACTCCTACCTCCTATCTGCCCGCTGATACGGATGCCTCTAGGCTACTCAGAGGAGCGTGAGGATGGCAAATCGCTTTTGGCATCAGCAAGCTCGTTGCTCGCTCTGCCTGTAACAAACCTATTGATAGGTAAGAATAGCGTTCTCCCGCCCCGAGTGCTCGGAGAAAGATGGTGTCCTCGGCTCAGTAGAGACGCGGTACCCGGGGAGTGAAACCGCAGGTGATCTCGTAGCTGATCGTCCCCACCTGCTTCGCCATCTCCTCCGCGAAAATCGAAGCTCTGCGCCCCTTCCACTCCTGCTCACCCAGAAGAACGACCTCGTCGCCGATCTCGGCCGGCTCCTCCAAACTCGTGAGGTCGAGAGTGATCATATCCATGGAGACGCGTCCGACCACCGGTACCCGCTGACCGTGAACCACCGCCACGCCGATGCCGTTGGAGAGAGCTCTGCGGTAGCCGTCGCCGTAACCGACCGGTATGACGGCGATTCTGCTCCCGGGCCCCACGGAATGGCTTCTTCCGTAGCCCACCGTCCAGGGCCTGTCGTACTCGGTTATCTTGACGATAGCGCTCAGGACCCGCATGCAGGGGCGCAAGGGGATCGACGCGCCCACCTTCTCCGCCACCTCCGGGCTCGGAAACATACCGTAGGCGGAGACCCCGGGACGGATGAGATCAAAGGCGCCTTCCTCCCCAAAGACCATAATCCCAGCACTGTTGGAAATGTGACGGTACCGGGGAGAAACGCCGCGCTGCTCGAGCTTCTCTAAGGTCTCGCTGAAATCGGCGATCTGCTTTCGGGCGAAGGAGACGTCCTCCTCGTCCGCCGCGGGGAAATGGCTGAACACGCCCTCTATTTGGATTCCCGGCAACTCGCTGATTCGAAGAATCGCCTCCACCGGATCCGGAGCGAGGAGTCCCATTCGCCCCATGCCGGTGTCGAGATTGACGTGGACCCGAACCTTCCGGTCACCCCCGGAGACGTGGGCGAGCTTTTCGGCGTAGGAGACGCTCGATACGTTGAACCGTGCCTCTCGATCTCTAACCGCCCAGTCGAGCTCATCCGGAAAGAGATCCTCGAGTATAAGGGTCGGATGCGATATGTCAGCGTCCCGAAGCCGCTCGAGCTCCTGAGCGTTGGCAACGGCGAGGAAGGCCACCCCCTCCGCGACGGCTCGCCCGGCCACGGCAATCTGGCCGTGGCCGTAAGCGTCCGCCTTTACCGGCAGCAGCACCGGGGTACCCCCGGCTCTCTCCCTGAGAAGGGATATGTTGTACGATAGGGCATCGAGGTCCACCTCGGCCCTGGTTTTGCGTTCCGGTAGTTGCGCCATTTTCCGAGCTCCTTATCTCACTCTGCTACCACCGGGACAGCGTAAGCCCTCCGATCCTCTTACATCACTTCTTAGATCAGATCGTAGATGCTCGTGGTTTCGATCCCGAAAGCCTCTCCTACCGCCGGATAGGTGAGCTTGCCCCCGTAGGTGTTAATTCCTTTCGCTAGAGGCTCGTACTTTTTGGCAGCCGCTTCAAGACCGTGCTTCGCGATCGCGAGGCCGTGCGGCAAGGTCGCGGTTGTGAGTGCCTGGGTGGCGGTGCGAGAAACCCCTCCCGGCATATTGGCCACGCAGTAGTGCACGACCTCCTCAACGGTATACACCGGGTCGTCGTGAGTGGTGGGCTTGGTCGTTTCGATGCATCCACCCTGATCAACCGCGACATCTACGATCACCGAACCCCGTTTCATCCGCTTCAGGTCTTCCCGGCTTACGAGGTGGGGAGCCTTCGCTCCGTGAACGAGTACCGCCCCGACGATCAGGTCACTCTCCTCGAGAACGTCCTCAATGTGCGCTCTGCTGCTGTAAAGGGTGGTGAGCCGACCTGAGAACATGTCGTCCAGGTACTCGAGGCGATCGATGTTAATGTCGAGAATCGTCACGAGCGCCCCGAGACCTACGGCCATCTTGGCAGCATTGGTACCGACGACGCCGCCGCCGAGGATTGCGACCTTTCCCTTCTCGACGCTCGGGACGCCACCGAGAAGAACTCCCCGGCCTCCCTGAGGCCGTTCTAGGAACCGCGCTCCTTCCTGGATGCTCATGCGGCCGGCGATTTCACTCATCGGGCGCAAAAGCGGCAGGGAGCCGTCCTTGTTCTCCACGGTCTCGTAGGCGACACCTTTCACCTTTCGCTTCATCAACTCTCGAGTCAGATTCTCTTCCGCCGCCAGATGAAGATAGGTGTAGAGAACCTGGCCTTCATGAAAGAGGTCGTACTCCTCCGGCTGGGGCTCCTTCACCTTGACGATCATGTCACTGGCGTCGAAGATCTCTTTTCGATCGGCCACAACTTTGGCTCCCGCGGCCTTGTACTCCTCGTCGTCAAAGCCCGCGTCGATACCGCTCTTCGCTTCGATCCGAACGGTGTGACCCTCTGCGGTGTAGGCGCGCACATCACCCGGGGTAAGACCGACGCGATACTCGTGCCGCTTGATCTCCTTTACGCATCCGACTTGCATCGTTTGCCTCCTTGTTTCTTGGGGAATTCCTTACAGATTCCCACGAGTTTCGTAGGCCGTCAAGGAAGACTTACGGATTTCGTAATGAATCGATACAAATGTATCGATTGTAAAGGATTACATGGCGCGATTCGAAGATAAGGGAGGCCGCTGAGCGGGTCGGGGAGCCTTGGGCGCATCCCGTGACTCAGACGAACTTAGAGTAGTTCCGGAGGGTTACAAAACTCTCGGTGGAGACTATCCCCTCTACACTGGCGAGTTGCTCCGTGAGAAAGGAGACCAGCCCGCGGTGTGAGTCGAGAAGCAGCTCAACGACGAGATCGTAGCGCCCCGCAACGATGGAGACCGAGAGTACGTCCGGAAGCTTAGAGAGCTCTTCAGCCTTCTCCTCGAGCTGCCGAGTGGCTGCAACGTTGATTCCGAGCCAGACCACCTGCCGATCCTGCAGGATCTCCGGATTTATCAGCCCCCTCAGGGAGAGCACTCCCTGATCCTTCATCCGTTTGATCCGTTGTCGGATCATCCCCTCGGAGACACCGAGTTCCTTGGCAATAGCGCTGTTGGATATTACGCCGCCTCTGAGAAGTGAGATTATCTGCCAGTCCCGTTCGTCGGGACGAAAGCTCCGCTTACTCATCCGATTCTTATCATCCTAGAGTGATCGCCGAGGGGCAAGGAGTCGGGTTGAATGAACCGGGCCCGGCGATCGACGCCTGTCTTGACATGAGCCGCATATGATACCCTCTCATAAGGGACAGCGGTATTCTTTTGCTACGCCAAGGCGAACCGCGACCGCTGAGTTTGCCGAGCGTCCGGAGGGGGCTGAGACGGTAGATGGAGCAGCGGAGAGAGTTAACCATCCTCTTTCAGGACGAAGATATCCTCATCGTGGACAAACCTCCGGGCATGCTGGTCCATCGCAACGCCTGGGATCCTCACTCTCCTACCTGCGTAAACGCTCTGGCGGGAATGGTGCAGCGGAGGGTATACAACATTCACCGGCTCGACCGGGGAACCTCCGGCGTGCTGGTGTTCGCCCTCTCCCAGGAGAGCGCCAAGGCTGTGGCCGACGCGTTTCGTGATCGGCTGGTGGATAAACGCTATATCGCCGTAGTTCGGGGCCATCTCGACAAGCCACGGACGGTGGATACGCCGCTTCGAGAGAAGAACGGGAAAGTGTTTAATGCCGTTACCCACGTTACGCCTCTATCGTCGACGGTGGTGCCCGAACCGATCGGTCCTTACGAGGAAGGGTGGTTCAGCCTGGTGGAAATGGACCTGGAGACCGGCCGGCGCCATCAGGCTCGACGACATCTCAATTACGTCGCCCATCCGGTGATCGGCGACAAGCAGCACGGCGACAGCCGGAACAACCGATTCTTCGCCGAGCGCTTCGGCGTGGGGGAGCTCCTGCTCAGGGCGGTGAGTCTCGAGTTTCCGCACCCTCGGAGCGGAGAAACGGTGAGGGCCTTCGCGGGATTGCCGAGCTGGTGGAAGGAGCTTCTCACTGGTGTAGGGTTCGACCCGCCGGAGAAGCTCCTGCGGAAGCCCTCGATAGAGGTCGGAGCGACCCGGGCTGAGCAGTAGCGTACTCAGCTGCCGACGTTTGGAGTATGATAGAAGCATGGAACGGGAGAGATCTATGAAACTACGGGAACTGCACCCGAGAGAGGCGATATCGGAGACGATGCACCGCATCTACACCTTTGGGATGACCACCACCAGCGGCGGCAACATCTCCATCAGGGAGCCGGACGGCACGATCTGGATCACGCCGAGCGCGGTAGACAAAGGGGGGTTACGACCCGAGGAGATCGCCACGGTGCTTCCCGACGGTACCGTCGAGGGCCCCTATCCGCCCTCCTCTGAACTCCCCTTTCACCGGGCGATCTACGAAGCCCGGCCGGAAATGGGGGCGATTATACACGCACACTCCCCCGCCCTGGTCTCCTTCAGCATAGTCCGGCAGGTACCGAACACGACGATAATCCCCCAGGCGCACCAGCTTTGCGGGGACGTGGGATACGCCCCCTACGAGCTTCCCGGGAGCAGGGAGCTGGGAGCAAGCATCGCCGAGAGTTTCCGCTCCGGGGCGACGTCGGTGATCATGGAGAACCACGGGACCGTGGTAGCCGGGAGCGACCTCGGACACTGCTTTCAGCGCTTCGAGACCCTCGAGTTCTGCGCCCGCATACAGATCGAGGCGGCGGGTATCGGCGAGCCGAAGGGTCTCACCGCCGAACAGCTCAGCCTCATGAGCGAGGAGCCCCGCCCCCTTGCGGAGCGAAAGCCCCACACACCGTCGGCGAAAGAACTCGCCCTTCGGGGCAGCATGATCGAGATGGTGCGCCGCGCCTACCGACAGCGCCTCATCATTAGTACCTACGGCACCTTCTCTGCTCGGATTGCGGATGACGCCTTTATCGTCACCCCCTACGGCGAGGACCGATATCTGCTCGACCGCCGCGATTTGGTACACGTGAATCGCCGCGGACAGGAGCCGGGAAAGCTCCCGAGCCGCTCCGTCCGCCTCCACCAGCGTATCTACAGGGATCACCCCGAAATAGGCGCGGTCATTACCGCCCAGGCGCCGAGCGCCACGGCGTACGCCGTTGTCGGAGCGGAGCTCGACACTCGGACCATTCCGGAGAGCTATATTCTCCTTCGGGATATCCCGCTGCTTCCCTTTGGTGACCAGTTTCGGGAAGGGAAGGAGGTCTCCGCCTCTCTAAGCGAGAAGCGACCGATTCTCCTCCTGGAAAATGACGCCCTCCTGGTGACCGGAGGATCCGTGGCTGAGACCTTCGATCGTCTCGAAGTGCTCGAGTTCAGCGCCCGATCTCTCAACCAGAGCCGCCCTCTGGGAAAACTCGTTCCCATAAGCGACGAGGAGATCAAGAAGCTGCGCGGAAAGTTCTTTGGGGAGTTCGGATAAAGGACGACCGGCGATTCCCGGAAAGGAGTCGCCGGCCCTGTTTCTGGTGAGTGCCGCGGTTACTCTTCGATCTTAATCGCTTCCGCGGGACATTCCTCAGCCGCCTCTTTGGCGACATCTTCGAACTCTGCGGGCACGGTGTCGACCTTAACCTCAGCAATTCCGTCGTCGTTCATCTCGAAGACGTCCGGAGCGAGGTTAGGACATACACCACAGCCGATACAAAGATCAGGATCAACGGTTGCCTTCATGCGTTGCTCCTTTCATATAGGGATTTTGACGGATGTTCGTTCTACCCGACTCCTATATATTGCACTATAAGAGGCCTTTTCGTCAAACATGACGTGAAAAAAGTGAAAGGAGGCACATTAACGTGAACGGACGAATGGAGCTCAAGAGGAAGTACGGACTCGTCCACGTTCCGAATCGACATCGTCTGGAGCGGTGGCTCCGACGGTACGAGGAACTCCGAGACGAGGGAGAGCCCCCGGAAACCGCTGGACTCAGAGCGGCCCGGGAGGTTTTTCCCTACGAGACTCAGGAGCGTAACTCCCCGGAGCTGCCCACTGCGGAAGCGGTGGCGACGGCGTTGGCCGAGGGATTCACCTCCTGAACGGCGCCATCCTACTCCCGTATATCGGGACCGGTGAGGCGCGCCTGAACGCCGAGCTGCCCCGCCAGGTAGAGCTCTCCGGTGTGGTAGCGGTCATCGAGGTAGCTTCCACCGAGAAGCGCGGCAAAGAACGAGAGATTCTCCCGGAGCTCTCGAGTGTAAATACCCGAGCCGTTGAGACGGTGGTTGGTCACATCCGCCTCCGCCACATGCCGCAGGTAGTACTGGCCCCCGAGCAGCAGGTCCGGGGTCACTGAGTAGAGGACGGTCAAGGTGTTGGCGACTACCGTATCCCGAAAGGCGATAACCGTGTCATACGCCGGCTCATAGAAGAACCGCTCGCCGGGGTTACTCACGTTGCTGCCGAAATCGAACACGTCGATTTTGAGCTCATTGGCCAGTACGAACCCGGCGTAGGCCCCCTTGAGCCTCGGGGCAAAGGTAAACCGAAACCCCGCTGTCGCCTCGTCCTCTAAACTCCCGGAGAGTTCCGCATACTCGGCATCGTAGCCTTCCACCTCGTAGAAGCCCGAGTCGAACGCCGTGATCGTCCGCCGCGCCGCCACGCTCGCAGTGAAGTCGAAGAGTGCGAGAGGTTCCCAGTAGAGGTAGGCTCCTATCTCCTCGAAGGCCGGTGAGAGCTGGTTACGCGCTCCGAGGTCGAGCTTTGCCGGATCCCAGAGAATGCCTCGCTGCTCCTGGAGCGGGATGCGGTACCAGAGGCGGCTCGTCAGGGCGAGGGCCGTTGGGTGTATGCCGCCCCCCAGCGCGTGGTCGGTGTAGAGCCCTCTTTGAGCGAGCTGCGCCGGAAGCTGGGAAAGAGGTAGAAGGATGAAAAGGAGAATCGCCGTGATAAGCCGTTTCATGATTCTGCTCCTGAAGAATCGGTCCTTGAATAAGTATACAGCTTTGTCGTATGGTCTTAACATGTCATCAGCCGTGGCTACTCGCCTGAGAGTACCGAAGGAACTCGAGGAGGTTCTTTCGGCCGTAGAGGTCATCTTTCCCGAAGACCGGGCTCACCTTCTCTCCCTCGCCTTTGGGGAGGGGGATGCTGAGGTTTTCGAGGTCGCCTACGACGTTCCCGGCAAGGGCCGGTACGTGGAGGCTACCGTCGCCCGCTGCAAGAACGGCGCCGCCGTCAATTACCCGGAGCCGTACATGCGCCGTCGGGACCCGGAAGCGATGGTAATCGCGGACAACCGTCCCACGGACAAGCGGCGGTACGCCGACCGTTTCGGCGGCTCCTTCGACCCGGTTCGAAGCGAGACCTTTGAGTGGCTGAAGAATCAGGGCCGCCTCATGGTACTCCCATTTTACTCGGGAGGGAGCGACGCGGGCTACCCGACACTCCTCGTCTCTCCGGACAATGCCGGGTTTTTTGTCGCCGGACTGGCGGACCTGCAGGGGTTTATTCCTCGAGAGCAGATTCCCGAGGATTTCACGCCCCAGGCGGTGATCTACCTCGCCCCGCCCTTCCGACATACCCACTTCGAGGGGAGACAGGTGGTTATTCACAATCGCCTACCGGGAATGCATGAGCTCTTCAGCTACAATCTCTACCCCGGTCCGAGCGCGAAAAAGGGGGTTTACGGAATACTGCTGACTATCGGCGAGCAGGAGGAGTGGACCACCCTGCACAGCTCCGCGGTAAGGCTCATTACCCCGTATGACAACGAGTTCGTTATTATGCACGAGGGGGCCTCCGGGGGGGGCAAGAGCGAGATGACCCAGGCGATCCACCGAGAGGAAGACGGCCGGATTCTCCTCGCCGAGAGCATTGTCACCGAGGAGGACCACTACCTCGAGCTCATGGATACGTGTGGGCTCCACCCGGTAACCGACGACATGGCCCTGGCCCATCCGGTCATTCAGACCCCCGGCAAGCGGCTTCGAGCCGAGGACGCCGAGGCGGGCTGGTTTCTCCGGGTTGATCATCTCAAGCAGTACGGCTCGGAGCCGAAACTCGAGCGGCTCTGCATCAATCCCCCGGAGCCTCTCATCTTTCTCAATATCGACGGAAAGCCCGGCGCCACCGCCCTCATTTGGGAGCATACCGAGGACGAGCCCGGCAAGCCGTGTCCCAACCCCCGGGTTATTATGCCGCGCCGCTTCATTCCGGATGTTGTGGACGGTCCGGTTTCCGTGGATGTGCGGAGCTTCGGCGTTCGCACCCCACCCTGTACCAGGGAAAAGCCGAACTACGGCATTATCGGAATGCTCCACATCCTGCCCCCGGCGCTCGCGTGGCTCTGGCGGCTGGTGGCCCCCCGGGGTCACTCCAACCCGAGCATCGTCACCAGGGAAGGGCTGTCGAGCGAGGGAGTGGGGTCCTACTGGCCCTTCGCCACGGGCAAAAAGGTTACCCAGGCGAACCTGCTCCTCGATCTCATTCAGCAAACGCCGCAGACCCGGTTCGTCCTCATCCCCAACCAGTACATCGGGGCGTACCACGTCGGATTCAAGCCGGAGTGGATCAGCCGGGAGTACCTCGCCCGCCGCGGAAGCGCCAAGTTCCCGTCGGATAAGGTGATCGAGGCGCGCTGCCCCCTTCTCGGTTGGAGCCTCCGGCAGATCAGGGTCAACGGACAGGTGATTCCGAAGGGGCTGCTCAACGTCTACGAGCAGCTCGAAGTTGGCGAGGAAGGGTACGACGCCGGGGCCAGGATCCTGGTGGACTTCTTCAAGGAGGAGCTCAAGCAGTACCAGACCGAGGAGCTATCCGACCTCGGCCGTCGGATTATCGACCTCGCCATGAACGACGCAACCCTCCAGGAGTACGCGGACATTCTACGGCAGTGACTCTCGCCGGCGCTCGCGGGCACGCGAATTCACTCACCGGCAGTGCGCTCCTGCCGCTGGGCGTCCACCACGGTAATCGCCACCATGTTGACGATTTCCCGAGCGGTGGTACCGAGTTGCACTACGTGAACCGGCTTTCTCATTCCCATCAGTATGGGCCCCACGAGCTCTCCGCCCCCCGCCTCGCCGAGAAGCTTGTAGGCGATGTTTCCCGCGGAGAGGTTGGGAAAGATAAGCGTGTTCACCCGCTGCCCTACCAGTCTACTGAAGGGGTAGTTCTCCCGGAGGAGCTCCCGGTCGAGGGCGACGTTCGCCTGTATCTCCCCGTCGAGAACCAGCTCGGGATACGCCGCCTTCGCCTTTTCCACCGCCTCGGCGCACCGCAGCGACTCCTCACTCTCGGCTGAGCCGAAGTTCGAGTGGGAGAGTACCGCCACCACCGGCTCCACCCCGTAGTAGCGCACCACCCGGGCGGTGAGGCCGATTATCTCGACGAGCTCGTCCGCCGTGGGCGAAAGATTCACCGTAGTGTCCGCGAAGAAGTAGAGCCCTCGTCTCGTCTGCACCATGTACATTCCCGCGACCCGGCCGACCCCCGGTTCGGTACCGATAATCTGCAGCGCCGGGCGCACGATCTTCGGATACTCCTTGGTTCGCCCGGAGATGAGACCGTCTCCCTCTCCGGCGGCGAGCATCCCCGCCCCGAAAAAGTTTCGATCCCCCATGAGACGAACGGCGTCGCTGTAGGTGACCCCGCGCCGCTGCCTTCGCCGGTAGAGATACACAGCGTAGCGGCGGCAGAGCTCCTCCTCCTTCGCCGGGTCGATAATGCGGCAACCCTCGAGGCCGCGTATCTCATTCTTCTCGACAAGCTCGTCGATCCGCCCGTCCTGCCCGAGGAGGATGGGCTCGGCGATTCCCTGCTCCCGGACGATCTGCGCGGCTTTGAGCACCTCGTAGTCATCCGCCTCGGCAAAGATTACTCGCTTCGGCTGCTTCCGGGCCTGGTTAATAATTGAGGTGATCATCTTCTGCCCCGAGCCAACCCGCTCGAGAATCCGCGCCTCGTAGTTGGGCCAGTCGGTAATGCTGCGGCGGGCGACCCCACTCTCGATAGCCGCTCTGGCAACCGCGGGAGCCACTGCGGTTATGAGTCTCGGGTCGAGAGGTTTCGGTATGAGGTACTCCGGACCGAACTCGAAGCTTCGGTGCTCGTAGGCGCGGTTCACCGTCTGCGGGACCGGCTCCTGTGCGAGTCGGGCGATGGCGCGGGTGGCGGCTATCTTCATTTCCTCGTTAATCTGTCTCGCTCCGGCGTCCAGAGCGCCTCTAAAGATGTAGGGAAAACCGAGGACGTTGTTAATCTGATTCGGGTGGTCCGACCGGCCGGTGGCAATAATCGCGTCCGGTCGCGCCGCCTTCGCCTCGTCGTAGGAAACTTCCGGCTCCGGGTTTGCCAGAGTGAAGACCAGGGGCTTCTTCGCCATTAGTCTTAGCTGCTCTCCGGTGATAATGCCGCCAACGGAGAGACCGAGAAGCATGTCCGCTCCCCGGAGGGCGTCGCTTAGCCCGCTGAGCCGGCGCCCGGTGGCGAACTCCGCCGCCGGAAAGCTCCGGGGCCCTCGCTTCTCAGCTCGGAGCGTCCCGGGGTGCTCGGCGTCGATAACCCCGTCAGCGTCGATCATCACTATGTTCTCTCTCCGGACGCCCAAGGTGCAGTAGTACCGGGCGCTCGCCACCGCGGCGGCCCCGGCGCCGATGACGACGATAGAGAGCTCCTCGAGGCGCTTGCCCACCACCTCGAGACCGTTTAGGAGGCCCGCGGCGGAGATTATAGCGGTTCCGTGCTGATCGTCGTGCATCACTGGAATGTCGATGCGCTTCTTGAGCTCCTCCTCGATGTAGAAGCATTCCGGCGCCCGTATGTCCTCCAGGTTGACGCCACCGAAGGTGGGCGCGAGGCGCGCCACGGTCTCCACGAACGCCTCCGGCTCCTCTGCGTCGATCTCCAGGTCGAACACGTCGATTCCGGCGAACTTCTTGAAGAGTACCGCCTTTCCCTCCATCACCGGCTTCGAAGCTCCCGGACCGATCGCCCCTAGTCCGAGAACCGCGGTACCGTTGGTCGCCACGGCGACGAGATTACCCCGGGCGGTGTAGGCAAAGGCGGCGTCCGGGTCGGCTTGGATCGCCCGGCACGGTTCGGCCACTCCCGGAGAGTAGGCGAGGGAGAGGTCATACTGCGTGGAAATCGGCTTGGAGGGAACTACTTCTATCTTTCCCGGTCGTTCTCCCTCGTGATAGGCGAGGGCTTCATCTCGTCGACTCATGAAAAGAAGGTAGCGAAGGGCGAAGAGGTGTGCAAACCCGGGGGCGAGGGCTCCCGCGGCAGGAGAGCTACATCTCCACTGAGGCGTTTATGCCAATGGCGACGCCTCTGAGCAGCAATTCGAGCTCCTCGATGTAGAGGGGACTGCCGGAGTCGTCGGTGGAAAAGGGGTAGCTATCGCCGTCCCGGTCGTAGTAGTTGCCTGATACGATGAGAGGGTGCATGAGATGGCGATAGGTGCCGGAAAGGACGATTCTCACCGGAGGAAAGCGCATACCGACCCCGGCTCCGGCGAGAAAGCCGTACCCTACCCCTGAGTCCACGGAGAGATCGTCTATTCCGACAATCTCGCTCCCCTCGCCGCCGTTGGCCTGCCGAAGGGTCTCGAAATCCTCCAGCATGGCGCCCTGCAGCGGCCGGAGCGTGAGATTGAAGTTGACTACGCCCCCGCCGTAGAGATCGAGAAAGAGCGGGCCCGCAGGGACACGGACGAGAACCATCAAATAGGGCGAGAGGGCATCGGCGTAGAACCAGGGAGCCGAAACATCGATGGGGTCGCCGGTTCCGTCGTCGCCTCGCGGCGTGAGCCCCCAAACCTGGTTGTAGGCGATCCCGAAGGGAAGGGAAAGCACCGGGCCGAGGCCGATGGTGCTCTCCAAGGCGGTTTCCACGCTGAGGCTCCCCTCCTGATGCTCGAAGGTGGAAAGAGGAAGAAAAAGTGAAATCCCGCCACCCACCTCTTGGGCCGGCAAAACGGTCACGGCTACGATCGCTCCGATGAGCAGAAGAAGCAAGAAACGGTTCGCTTTCACTATCAAACTCCTTTAATAGCGACCTCGCCCTAGTATAGCATGGGGCCATGAGTTCAGCGGGCCGCTTTACGGCTGAAGTTCAGGAGATCAACCGTCGATACTTGGAAGCGATGGCGGCGGAGACGGAAACGCTCTTCGCCCATTCCTTTCCGTCACCCGAGGCGGGAGCCGCCTTCTTTCGAGAGCTCCAGACCCGGATGCCCCTCGAGTCCGCTCAGCAGGCGTGCATTACGGTGCTGCGGTTCCTCGAAGGGGGGTACGACGATGGGAGCTTTGTCTTCACGGATCCTGAGTTTCGGGGACTGAAGCTCTTACGAGACAACTACGGAGATTCGATTAGCTCATCGAACTTCGCCAAACTCGACGAAATGATCCGCGTTCTGGAGAAGAGCAATCCACCGGAGTGAGAGTGGCAGCAAGGGATCTGCAGTATCAACAAGCGTGTTGGTATGCCGCCGCCAAGTCCCGGCGTGCATAGTCGCT
>JBKHED010000014.1:0-46751 GCA_046540995.1 Spirochaetaceae bacterium
TGGGAAAGATCGGGGTGATCGTCCTCCTCTTTCGAATCGGCTTGGAGAGCGATCTTATGGGGTTAGTGGAAAAGCTCCGCTCCGCAGCGGTAGTCTGGATCGTGAGCGTTCTCGGAAGCGGCTTTCTGGGCTTCGGCGCGGCGTACTGGCTTCTATCCCAACCGTTTCTGCCAAGTCTCTTTGTGGGGATTGCCCTCACAGCCACGAGCGTGGGGGTGAGTCTCGGGGTCTGGATTGAGACTGGGCGACATGACACGCCCACCGGGGCGCTTCTTCTCGACGTAGTTGAGCTCGACGACATTAGCGGCGTCATCATGATGGCAATTCTTTTCGGCCTCACTCCGATGCTTGCCGCCGGCTCCAACTCCGACATAGGAACAGCAGAGCTTCTCTCAACCGCGGGATTCGTCCTACTCAAGCTTGCGGCGTTTCTGCTGGCTGGCTACCTCTTTCTCAAGTATCTCGAGCGCCCCTTTACTCGGTTTGTCAGCCGCGCCGGCCGAGGGCCTCTGGCGATGCTCACTATGGTGGGGGTCACGTTCGTCATATCGGCTCTAGCGGGGCTCCTCGGCTTCTCCGTAGCCATTGGCGCCTTTTTCGCCGGTATAATCTTCAGCCAGGATCGTGAGGCGGTACGGATGGAGGGCTCTTTCGAGAACCTCTATCACTTCTTTATGCCCTTCTTCTTTATCTGGATCGGGATTTCGATTTCTCCCTCCGCGGTGAGCCGCTCCCTTGGAACCGGGGCAATACTGCTTCTGGCGGCGGTGGGGGGCAAGTTTCTGTCTTCCTGGCTACCTTCGCTCCGGGTTGCATCCTCCCAGGACGCCGTGCTCATCGGGGTGAGCATGATACCCCGGGCGGAGGTGTCCATGATTATCATGCAACACGGCCTGCGAAACGAGGCTATCGGGATTGGCGAGGAGCTCTTTGGGGGGATGCTCCTGGTGGTCCTTGCCACCTGCCTCCTAGTGCCGCTCTTACTTCGGCGGCTCATGGGCAGCGAAGAAGGGTAATATCTCTCTCCCGGCTGAGAAGGCGGCGCGTCGCAAACTGCCGGGCGGTCTGCGCCCGGAGAACTCGCCCCGACCCGGGCAGGCGTGAAAGGAGTATCGCTACTTCTCTACCCGCGCCGCCGCTGAGAGCCAGTTGCGGGGAATGTAAAGCTCTCCGTTCTCGTCGCGGGTTCCGTGCTCTTCCAGGCTCGGTTCCACCGCCTCGCTGAGAACCTCCGCTGCCAGATCCACCGGATAGCCGTGAAGAGCTCCGGCGGCGTACTGTGAGAAGCCGCTAATGCTTTCCCAGGCGGATCGATAGAGCCGCGCTGCGATCTTCTTCATCTCCTGCACCGCGAAACCGGTTTGCTCCAAGAGTCGCTGATAGTACGCCTGGTCGAGAAAGTTGCTCGCCTCCACTCTCTTCTCTTTGGAGTCACGGCCGACGCCAAGGGCTTTGAGCTTTCTCACCGCCTTAGCGATTTGCGCCCGGTAGAACGGGAGGGTCTCCTCCGGTCGGGAGTCGGCGTAGAAGGCGGAGTTGAAGAAGAACCACCCCCCGGGCTTGAGTACCCGGCGAACGGAAGTGAGTGCATTAAACTGCGCCTCTTCATCGAGATAGTGAATACCGTTACCCCACATGGCAACGTCAACACTCTCTTTCGGGAGGTCGAGCTCTTCGATAAGTCCCTGTTTGAGCTGAAGATCGTGCACCCGTCCCTTGAGTCGGCGCTCAGTCTGTTCCAAAGCTTGGGAGCTCTGATCCACACAGAGGACGCTCGGCTGTTTTAGTCCCGCCGGAAGATTCTTCAGAAAGACATCGACCATGGTGCCGACCCCCGTGGCGAGGTCGAGAAGGCGGTCGATCTGTCGGGTCCCGGTTTCGGTAATCATCCGCATCCATCGACGGACGATCATCTCGTTGACTTCTCGATACTCCGGGCTATCCGCGAAAGGCTCATATACGTATTCACTCATAACTATCCTCCGTGGGATCTGAATGCGAGGCAGGAGTTGTGACCGCCGAATCCAAAAGAGTTTGAAAGCACCAAGCCGGCCGGCAGCTCCTGAGGCTCTCTGCCGATCACGTTGATATTGCATTCGGGATCGGGGTTTTCGTAGTTAATCGTCGGCGGCATCCATCCGCTCTGAACGACCTTGGCACAGATTACCGCTTCCAACGCTCCGGCTGCTCCTCCGAGATGGCCCGTCATCGATTTGGTTGAGCTCACCGGCACGGAGTTACCGTTGTCGTTGAAAATCCGGTTTATGACAAGACTCTCCATCTGGTCGTTTAGCTTCGTGGAGGTTCCGTGGGCGTTGATGTAGCCCACCTCAGTCGGCTCAGCCTGGGCGTTCTCCAAGGCTATTCGAATCGCCCGTGTTGCTCCCCGCCCTTCCGGATCCGGCGAGGTTATGTGATAGCCGTCCGAGGCAGCGCCGTACCCGGCGAGCTCCCCTAGAATCTCGGCACCCCGTTTGCGGGCAAACTCTTCGTCTTCGAGCACAAGAATACCTGCGCCCTCGGAGAGGACGAAACCGCTGCGGGTGGCGTCAAAGGGCCGAGACGCCTTCGATGGGTTGTCGTTGGAGTCGGTGCAGAGGGCGTGGGCCTGCTCGAATCCAGCGACGCAGATCGGCAGAATCGCCGCCTCCGAGCCTCCGGTGATCATCGCCTTGGCCCGACCGTTTCTAATCATGTCGTAGGCGACGCCCACGGAGTCAGCGGCGGAGGCACAGGCTGAGACGGTGGCAAAGCCGGGACCGAGGGCGCCGAGTTGAATCGAAATCAATCCGGAGGCGGCGTTCGGCATGAGCATTGGCACGGTAAAGGGGTTGACTCTCTTGCCGTCCCGCAGGGCGGCCGCCTGCTCGGTCAGCGTCGTCGCGCCGCCGATTCCCGAGGCGACCACGGTCCCCACGTCGTAGCGGGTTTCGTCGTCGAGCTCCAGGCCAGACTGCTCGATCGCCTCCCGAGCCGCTAAGAGAGCGAGCTGGCTAAACCTGTCCAGCCTGCGGGCTTCCTTCTTTCCTATGATCTCCGCGGGGTCGATTCCCTGAACCTCGCCGGCGATGTGCGTCCGCAATCCCCACTCCTCGGGATCGAAGGCGGTAATGCGGCTGACCCCGCTCCTGCCGGCAAGAAGGGAGTCCCAGGTCTCGGAAACGCTGTTTCCCACGGGATTGACGGTTCCCAGTCCCGTGATAACTACTCTGCCGGCCATCTGCTCTACCTCCCCACTCCGTCGAGGGACTAACCCCCGGGTTGACTAGACCGACATGAAAGTCTATTTATCGGTCGCTGACCGATTTTGACAGAGATTGCCTGGTAGATGCAACAGCCCGGAGCTGAAAGAGGAGGAGAAGATGAGAATAGTTGAAGGAAAGACCGCCCTGGTCTTCGGAGTGGCGAACCACAGATCCATAGCCTGGGGTATCGCCCGGCAGCTCAAGGCGCACGGAGCGCGGCTCGGCATCTCCTACGCGGCGGAGAGCCTCGAACGCCATGTAGCGCCTCTCGCCGAGGAGGTCGGTGCGGAGGTTTTGACTAAGTGTGACGTGACCAGGGACGAAGAGATAGCGTACGCGATCGATCAAGCGCGGGAAGCGATAGGCAGAATCGACATTCTCGTGCACGCTGTCGCTTTTGCCCGGAAGGAGGATCTCTCCGGAGCCTTCAGCGAGACGAGCCGCGAGGGCTTTCGCGTCGCTATGGATGTGAGCTGCTACTCCTTTATCGCCCTTACCCGCCACGCCCTTCCCTACATGGCCGAAGAGGCGTCGATCATCACCGTCACCTACTACGGTGGAGAAAAAGTCGCTCCGAACTACAACGTCATGGGAGTGGCGAAGGCCGCCCTGGAGTCCTCCACCCGCTACCTCGCCGCGGAGCTCGGCCCCCGAGGGATCCGAGTTAACGCGATCTCCGCAGGCCCCTTGAGGACCCTCTCCGCCGCGGGGGTGAGCGGTTTCAAGGATATGTACAACCAGTTCCCCCAGACCGCCCCGATGCGCCGGCACATTACCACCGAGGACGTCGGCGACGCGGCGGTGTGGCTCGCCTCCGATCTCTCCCGGAACACCACAGGGCAAGTACTCTTCGTCGATGGGGGATACAGCATCCTGGCGTAGCTCGCTCCGACCGGGTAACAGACTCGCCCCGCCGGCGCGCTTCCTGGTAGCAACCGACAGTTCGTACTATGCTTATCCCAATCTCCGAGACAGAAGGAGCGCCTATGGAATTGCGCGAAGCACCTGAACGAGCCACGCTCTCCATTCGTACTACTACGCCGGCGGACAATCTTCCGCAGGTGATGGGAAAGAGCTTCTGGCAGATTATGGACTACCTGAGCTCAGAAGGGGTGCAGCCTGCCGGTCCACCCTACGCTCTCTATCACAACATGGACATGAGCAACCTCGACGTGGAAATGGGCTTTCCAGTTAACGAAAGGGTGCCTGGAAACGAAATCGTCAGACCGAGCTCCATACCAGCCGGAACGGTGGCGGTGGATATGCACCTCGGCCCCTACGACACCATGGAAGTGACCTACAACAGGATGCTCGCTGCCCTGCAAGAGCGGGGGCTCGAAATGGACACCTTTATGTATGAGTTCTACCTCAACGACCCCGATGAGGTCTCACCGGAGGAGATCCAAACGGAGATCTTCATGCCTGTTAAGCAGACCTAACCGCGCCGCCGGAGGTGCTGCTCGGGGGCTCTATGCGGAAACCTCGAGCCGGGCGACCGTACCGCCGCCTTCCGGGAGTTCGAAGCTCAGACGACCGCCCACTCGGGCGGCAAGGGAAAGACAGAGTTGGAGACCGATGCCGCGGCGACCGTGGTTCCCCGACTGCAGCTCCTCGGGGAGGACCCCGTCGTTGAGACTTCCGAGGTAGGACTCAGGCATGCCGGGACCGGAGTCGGCGACGGTAAAAACCGTCCGTCCCTCCTCAGCGGCGATGCTACAGCGCACCGGCCCGCCGCCGCCGTGCTCACAGGCGTTGCTTACCAGGTTTCGCAGGATGGTCTGCAGTGCGGGCCGGCTACTGTGCACAACCGCCGATGGCGGCACCGCCAACTCCACGGTTATTCCGAAGATAACTCCCGCCCTGAGAGCAACCTGCCGAACAAGCTCCGTGGCTTCGATTAGCTCCGGCTCTCCACCGAGTACTCCATCTTCCGAGGAGGACCAGAGCAGCACGTCCTCGAGGAGAGAGGCGGTCTTTTCTGAACCGGCCCGGAGAAAGGAGAGCGCCTGCTCTCGGCTCTCGGGGTCCATCTCGTTGTGGTGTCTCGCCAAGTCCTCGATTGCCTGCGCCATCGCCTGCAGCGGAGCGAGAACGTCGTGAGAGACTACCGAGAGCATCAGATTCTTCCAACTATTTGCGGTGGTGAGGGCGCGCCGGGATTCCATGAGCCGGGTGACGTCGGTGACGAAGCTCACTATCAGGCTGCGCTCCTCGTCCTCGATGAGGAACTTGGCGTGCTGGGCATATCGATTCCGGTTATTCTTACCCGCCGGTCGGGCCCGGCCAAAGAGTGGCCGACCGCCTCGTCTCACCGTCTCTTCGTCCTCTCTTCGGGCGAGCTCGGCGATCTCCGGTTCGAAGAGCTCACGGTCCCCCTTACCAACTACCTCTTCAGAGGTGAGATCGTAGATCCGTTCCATGCGCTCGTTCCAGTAAAGATAGCGGAACTCCCCCTCCGCTTCCTTTATCAGTACTCCCACGGGAAGTCGCGCCGCAAGCTGTCGCAGTCGAGATAGAAATCCCCCGGACCGGCGGGTGGAACTCATTATGAGAAGACCGTACTCATCGGAAAGCCGAACGTACTCCGCTTCCCGGCCTCCAAGAGGCGTGCTCTCCAGGCCGCTCACTTCCACGGGAATCGTCGCGAAACCTTGTTGATTCTGATGACAGGTACGAATGAGCTCCGCCACCGCCGCGGAGGCGACTTGCTCTTCCTCAACTCCGGATTCCGGAGAGGGGAGAAGGAGGCGAACCTCTCCCGAAGAGAGGTGGGCAAGCACAGCGGGGGTCTTGAGATACCCTAGGAGGCTTCTTCTGGTATCCGGACTGTCAACGACGGTGGCGGGCTCTAGGTTCAAAGGCTACTCCTCATACCGTAGCCTACACGCCGGTCAAGATGCGCACTATTGCACGTTTGTGCTAATTGTTCCGAGATAGATCGAGAAGCACCTTCCTGATCCGACCGGCGCTTTCACTCTTGGAGACAAAGGCCCCACTCCCGCGGCCAGCTCTTTAGGTGATGCTCCTCGGCTCCTGCGCTTCGGCGGGCAGCTCTTCCGGGGCGAGCTTTCCCCGGCGGAGCATGCCGCGGACAAAGGCGTCGACGACAGCGGGGTCAAACTGGCTGCCCTTGTGTTTAACGAGCTCCGTCACGGCGACGGCGGTGGCCAGAGCGCCTCGGTAGGGACGGTTCTCGGTCATAGCGTGCCAGGCGTCAGCGACGGCGATTATGCGCGCCTGGATCGGGATTTCCTCGCCCTTTAGGCCCCGAGGGTACCCAGTGCCGTCGTAATGCTCCTGGTGAGCGTGGACCGCCTCGCTCACCTCCTCGAAGTGGGCGAACTTCCGCAGGAGCTGAGCGCCGAGTTCCGCGTGGGTTTTCATCACTTCCCACTCCCGTTCATCGAGGAGCCCCTCCTTGAGGAGGATATGGTCGGGAATGCCGATCTTGCCAATGTCATGCAGTAGCAGCGCTTCCTGGAGGATGTGGTCCACCGGTATCTCGAGCTCCTCGGCGATGAGCGTGCCGAATGCCAGGACGTCTCGTGAGTGACCCGCGGTGTAGTGATCCCGGAGGTCCAGGGACTCCGCAAAGCTCCGTGTTAGCTGCTTGATCCGCTTTTCCAGCTCCTTCGCCCGTGCCGCAGCCTCGTGCAACTTCCCGGAAGTGACGAGGTTTCGGATTCTCGCGTCGAGCTCCCGGAGATTGATCGGCTTCGGAAGATAGTCATCCGCACCGGTCTGCAATCCCGTGATCCGTGAGTCGATTTCGGACTTGGCGGTAATGAGGATCACCGGGGTGCGCTGTGTCGCGCGCTCTCCCTTGATACGCTGAAGGAGCTCCAGGCCGTCCACGTGGGGCATCATTACGTCGGAAACGACAATCTCCGGTTTCGCAGTTCGGACCTTCTCCCATCCGTCCGCGCCGTCCACCGCGACGGTCACCGTGTGACCGAAGCTCCGCAGCATTCGAGATATGTAGTTGCGCAGGTCCTCGTTGTCCTCCACATAGAGAACCCGATACCCCTCTTTCTCTACGAGCGGCGCCTCCCTCTCCAGGTCCTCGGGATCCACGCCGCTCCTCTGTTCCATAATAAGGAGTTCCTCGGCGCTGATCTCGGGGACATCCGCCTTGCGCCGAGGCCGTCGGCGCCGGTCGGGCCCGCTAAAGGGACTATCGCTCTTTCTTCGGTCCCTTCCTCTCCGTTCCACGAAAGCTTCCGGCGTCAGCTCTTCGAGGTTTGTCGGAAAGGCGACGGTGAAGCAGGTGCCCTCGTTCGGCTCGCTTTCAACCCAGATCTTGCCCTTCTGCAGCTCCACCGCCTCCTTGACGATGGCGAGTCCCAGCCCGGTTCCCGCGTACCGTCTGGTGGAGGAGCCATCCACCTGCTGAAACCGCTCGAAAACGACCGGCAGCTTTTCTTCGGGTATACCGATGCCGGTGTCCGAGACTGACATGTAAAGGGTCTCTTCCTCACAGCCAACGGTGACGGTGATACTCCCCTCTTCGGTGAACTTGATGGCGTTCCGAATCAAGTTAAAGAGGATTCGCTCCACTTTGTCCCGGTCGAGGAGCACCGTGGGTATTTCGTCTTCCACTTCGCAGGTGAGATCGAGGCCGTTTCGAGCGGCGACTTCGGAGAACATGGTCACGGATTGCTCCGCGAGCTCATCCAGACGCAGGTCTGAGAGCCGGAGCTCCATCTTCCTGGCGTCGAACTTCGCGAAGTCGAGCATCTGGTTAATCATGTCCAAAAGCCGGAGAGAGTTACGGTACATCTGCTCCACCAGCTCGAGCTGATGCTTTGAAAGGCGGCCGACTTCCCCCTGGTAGAGGCTCTGTATCGGCGAAATAATAGAGGTCAGGGGAGTGCGCACCTCATGGCTTATGTTCGCGAAGAACTGAGACTTCAGCACATCTAGCTTCTTGAGCTCTTCGTTCGCCTCGGCCAAGTCGAAGCGGGCGGAAAACTCTTGAAACCGGATCTGCCTCGAAAGGTGCGCGCTGATAAGCACCAGCGCCATGGTCACCAGTAGAAAGAAGTGGTTATTCAGGAGTATGCCGTAATCGTCGATTTCCTGTAGGAAGAGGATCGGCACGGCGTAAGAGGCGTAGATAATGGCGCAGACTATGGCCGTTCTCGTCAAGTCCAGTGGCAGAATCACTATGAAGCCGAGGAGAACGAGGTTTATTCCGGCGTAGTAGGGACTCCCGTAACCGCCAACCAGATGGACCATAGTTGCGATCGCGATGCCGCAGATCAGGTACTCCAGCATCGCCAGCTCCAAAACATACCGTTTGCCGAATCCCGAGCTGAGCGCTGCCCGCACGGCCATGTTGAGAAGTACTACGGCAAATCGTATGAGGAGAAGTACTTGGAACTGCGCAGGGTAGAGAACGTAGTCGAGGGCGGCAAAGACCACGAAAAAGATGCTCGCGACCACGGTTGTTTGCCGAGCATCACGAATCGCCTTTTCGATCGTCTCATGACGGAACCCTGAGATGAGATCGTGACGTGTTGCCTCTTCGGTTGCCGCCATAGGTCTACGTGCGGCTAACGAGCTCTCTGCAAACCTGCTTGAAATGCTCGGACCGCCTCTTATTACTTATCGGATTGTAAATCCCGCGGTACACCTCCAAAAGGCCATCTTCCAGCTCTTTAGGGGTGAAGTTGTTGTGGCGGATTACCGCATTCCAGACAGTATACCACTGCCAGTCGTCGTGGAGAATGCGACCCTCCGATTCTAGGCGGTCCCGAAGCCTGCTACCCGGAAACGGCGTAAGGATGGTAATCTGCGCGCCGAGCAGGTTGTTTTGGTTAATAAAATCGGCAATCTCCCTCGGCGTACCCTTCGTGTCTTCATCCAGTCCGAGAATAAAAGAGCCGTAGACCCCGATGCCCCAGCGCTGAATCCGTCGAACGGACTCGGGATACTTGGAGAGCTGCTTGAGCTTCCACTGGCTCTCGTTCATTTGACGTAAGTTGCCCTCGGAGGTGGTCTCGAAGCCGATCAGAACCGTCCGACACCCGCTCTCGTGAAGCTCCCGGAGGAAATCCTCGTCGTCGGCGATCGAGACATCGCAGACCGCGAACCAGGAGAAGTTCATCTCCTTAAACGCCGCGATGAGCTCCCGGGCGTACCGCTTGTTCACGAAGAGGTTATCATCGGCGAACCCGATCTGGGCGAACTTCCAGTACCGCTTGACCTCTCTTATCTCCTCCACCACCTGCTCTACCCGCTTGTACTTGTAGTGGCGGCCGTAGACGTTCGAGGCAACGCAGAACTCGCAGTCGTGGGGGCATCCCCGGGTCGCCTGCACGTAGACCACCGGGTACTTGTACCGAGAAAGAAGATCGAATCGAGGGACCGGCAGGCTCTTCATGTCCACATCGGGATACTCCGCGGAATCATAGACCGCCCGCGGCCGACCCGCCTCGAACTCCCGCACGAACTCGGGCCAGCTGTTCTCCGCCTCTCCCACAAAAACGGTGTCCGCGTGCTCTGCCGCCTCTTCGGGCATGACCGTGGGGTGTATTCCACCCAGAGCGACGTACACGCCCCGATCGCGGAAGGCGTCGCATATCTCGTACGCTCGCGGCGCCTGCTGGGTCATGGCGGTTATTCCGACGAGGTCGTACACGCCGTCGAAGTCCACCTCTTCCTGGTTCTCGTCGACAATGAGGATCTCGTGTTTCCCGGGAGTGCACCCCGCCAGCGCAGGAAGTCCCACGCCGATGCCGTTCCAGAAGTGCAAGATCGTACGCATTTCTCGAGAGTTCTCCATAAACTCCGCGAAGGCGTCGGATCGGCAGAGAAACTCTCCTTTCGGGGAAATGAGAAGTATCCGCAATCAGGAAGCCCGTTGATCTTCGTAGAGATCATGCATAATCGACATAAAATCGCCTACACTCTCCACGCAGGCGAAGAGGGTCTCGTCGATCCGGATACTGAGCTCTTTCTCGCAGGTTGCGATGATCTCCATCGCCATGAGGCTATCGATACCGAGTTCTTCCCGGATAAGCACCTCGTCTTCGAACTCCGAGGCGTCAATCCGGGAAACACGTGAGACGATCTGCTCGACTCGTTCACGGAGTTCCGCAGGTGCCAAATCGCCCTTCTGTAGTTCGCTCATGTTACGCAGCCCTCCGTTTACGTTTTCGAAGTAACGCTCTTGGGTATTTTATATGCAGCGAGCCGATCGCTCAAGAAGTCCCGAACCCACCCGGTGAGCTCCCGATCCGTCTCGGACCTCCCGGTTTCGATCCGAGCCGTCACGGCTCCGTCGACGAAGCTCGCCTCAACGCTCCGAACCCCCGGCATCGCGGCAAGAGCCCCCTCCACCTCGACCAAATCCACAAGGAGCCCGTTTACCTTGCAGGTTCGCTTAATCTCTCGGTCGAAAACGAGATGGCCTTCAGCAAAATGGCCCGCGTCCCCGCTCCTGAACCACCCCTCCCGATACGCATCCCGACTCTCCCGGGGACGGCGGTAGTACTCTGCCCGCATGGTTTCGGTTCGCAGCACTATCTCCCCGGAGGAGTCTCCGTCGACCTGACACTCCACACCGTCGCAGATAGGGCCAACGGTCCCAGGCCGAGAGTCGCCGCGGCTGTTCCTGCTAACCGGGGTGAACTCAGTAAGGCCGTACCCGTGGAGCACCTCGATGTCGAAGGCGTCACAGAGAGCGTGGTACTCCTCGCTTCCGAGGTAGCTTCCCCCGGAGACGAAGCTCTTGAGCGTGGGAAGCGGCCGGTCCGGATCTCGTGTGCGCAGGAGTAGTCTGTAGAGCTCGGGGACCGCGGTAATGTGGCACACCCCTAACCGCTCAATCGCGTCGAAGGTTCGCCTCGGGTGAAGCGTCCTCGCCACGACCATCGGCATACCGTAGAGGATCGGAACTAGGAGGCAACCTACAAGGGTGAATATGTGGGTCATCGGAATCGCGAAGAGCATCGGATCCCCCTCCTCTCCCTGGAGCCCTTCCTGAAGCACTCTGGCGCCGTGAAGATACTGCTCGGGAGTGATCATCGCCCCCAGGGGATAACCGAGGCCCCGATAGGTGTAGTTGATTGAGGCGAGAGAGCCATCGAACGGTGCGCGTTCCGGCGCATCGGTGCCGGCTTGACCGATTGAGAGCCCCCGCTCGCCCCTCTCGAGAACGAGACGTCCGGAAAGAAAGGGCGAAAGAATCGGAGTCGCCCCTTTCTCCGCGATTACGACCGGCGGGTCCGCGTTGGCGAAGATCTCTCGAAGCTCCAGGAAGCGGTACTCAACCTTTCCTATCACGGCAACCGCCCGGAGTCGAAAGAGGGCGAAGAGGATGAGAAGAAAATCCACCGAGTTTTCGAGGAAGAGCGCGACAAGGACGCCCTCTCGCACTCCGGCCCTTCGGAGCACCCGGGCAGTTCCCTCGATCCCCTCGAGCAGTTCAGGGGCAGAGACGGCCGTTTCTTCTCCCGTTCCCGAAAGCTCCGTAGCCAGGGTACCCCAGCGCCACCGGCGAAGCGCTTCGGTCACCGTCTCGTCGAGGACGTTCATCGTGACCCCTCGGGCATCGCGGGTCTCACGGTGCGAACCCCCGGGCGACTACCGCCTGCGGCGGCTTGCCGAGGGAGCGAAAGATCTCGACCCTCTCGAACCCGCCATCGGTAAGAAGGGCCGTTAGCTCCTCCTCGGTGTAGAAGTGAAAGTACCCCTCCTCTTCGAGCTCAAAGAGAGCGGCCGCTTCGCTCAGAATCGCCTGGGCGCCCTCGAGTTCGACTCTGCGGCTCCCGCCACCGTAGTCGCTTGCCTGGACCTCGCTGACGTAGTCCGTAAAGATAGTGGAAACATCGCTATCCGGCCGCATGGAGGAAATGACGATAGCCCCGCCGGGCCGGAGGAGTCGCCGGAACTCCGCGACCAAGTAGTCGGGATTGAAAATGTAGGAAATGAAGAGGCTCGCCACTATCTTGTCAAAACTCCGAGGAGCAAAGCCGAGATCCATACCGCGTTCGAAGTGATCGAGCTTGAGCCGCTTCGGGCTCAGGGAGTCGCCGCGCCTCCCAATTCCGGTTTCCGAGTCGCTCTCACCGCGCCGCTTTAGGTACCGAGCCACCGCCCGCAGGTCGAGGAGTGTCTCGAGCTCCCCGGGCTCGAGAGTTCTCCGCAACCGTTGCAGGAGCCCCGGTGGCTCCGGCTCCCCTCTGAGCAAGGCCCTGACCTCCGGATCGTAAATCCGGCGAATCGCGTCGATATGGCGGCTGGTGAGTCCTTCCACACGATTTCGCAGCAGTTCCGGATTCGCCGCCCCCCTCGCGATGAACTCCCGTATCGGAATGAGGCGATTGGGTTCCAGGTTCCGGGAAACAAACTCGACCTCGCAGCGCCGGAGTTTCGGATGGGCCTTTTGGAGTTCCTCACACTTCTCTTGGGCACGGTCGAGGGCCGCCGGCACCAAGTCGACCCCCACGATTCGGCGCGGAAGGGCAAAGTTTCTGCTTCCGGCAAGCTGAAGGATAGCCTCGGTTACCACCCCGGTACCGCACCCCATATCCGCAACCTCTTCCCCCTCTCGCAGACGGAGCAGCTCCACCTGAAACCGCATAAACTCCCGGAACTCGGCGAAGTTGCGGTAGAAGTCGTAGCCCTCTTCGTTCCGCTCGTTGCCCATGAGATACTCGTGCCAGTAGGAGGACATCTCCGGCACCTCTTCCTCTTCGAGTCGCTCTCGCTCCTGGGTAACGAGCTCCACCGTGGCCTCTTTGGGCGGAGAGACGGGATCTACGGATCGACCCAAGAGCGTCTCGAAGAGAAACCGCGTGGCAAGCTTGAACGCTTCGATCGCATCTCGACTCCCCCGGAGATTGTGGCCCGTAGGGACCTCCACGAGCTCCCTACGGGCACCGCCGTCGATACTCATGAGGTCTTCCACTTCCTCAGACTCTACCCATCGATCGTGGGCGCCGTAGATCCAGAGAATTGGCAGGGCGAGGTTTGCCATTTCGTAGCGCGCATCGGTGAGATAGGCGTACTTCTCCTCGATCAAGTCTCGAGCGAGAAGGTCCATATCCACCAGGTGGCCGAGCATCCCTCGGATGCCGTTGCGAATGCCCATCTTGGCGTTGGCGATGATATCGGTGCCGGCGAGAATGTTGCTCAATGTGGTCCTCGCCGCGGGCACTCCCATAAGGCTCACCCAGGCGTGCACTCGACCATTACTCTTTCGGATGAGAAACTTCCGAGCGTCCACGGAGGACATACTCGAGGTGAACAGCGCAACTCCCTCCGGCTCGAAGTAGGGATTGTCATAGATGTAGTCCATCACCGCGGCAATGTCCTCTACTCCCTGTCTTGGCCGGTAATGGAGCATCTCGTAGCCTCGGGCGCGGTCCGGGTTGTCGTTATGGCTTTCCCCGGGTCGGTTTATGCCGTCAAACCTCAGGACGATGAGATCCTCCCCGGCGTGAGCGGCGTTGGCGAGGAGTGTTGCGGCTAAGGGGGCGAGGGTCTCCTTCTTCTTACCAAAGGCCGGTGGAATGAGCACCACCGGAGCGCGCCGGCGGCCCGTGGAGTTGAGTAGGGCGACGATTCTCTTACCCTCCGGATTCGTAATGAGAATGGGCGTGCTTTCGAAGGAGACGCGTTCCACGGCCTCCTCGGCGGGGAATCGCTCCTCCCCTGCCCACTCGGACTCATCGACCCGGGTGAAGCTGAAGGAGCAGCGACGAACCCCCGCCTCGACGCCGATTTGAACCTCCCTCGTTCCATCGCGCCGAGTAACCAGAGAGAGATGACGCACCTGCCCGTGACTGTCGAGACCGAGAGCCTCGTCTACCTCATAGCGGACCGAATCCCCCTCCCGGAGGGGCAGCTCCTGACCCTCCGGGAGTTCGGCCGTGCAGAGGAACCCGCGCCAACTTATGTCCACGAGGCTTGCGGAAAAGCCGTGAGCGAAACGCACCTCTCGAGGCTGGTCGAGAACCTTTCGCTGATAGGATCGCTTCTCGGTGCGATAGAGGCGATCGGGCAAGGTAACCGTCAGAGAGGAGGTTGAAGAATCGAGGATCGAAGCGGAGAAGAGATAACTCCCCCGATGATGGTGGAAGCTTCCGTATACCGTCGTCCCCGGGGGCGGGGTCTCGTCGACTGACTCCTCCAGTTCTACGGGCAGTCGCTCCTCCTCTTCTCCGGCTCCTCCGACGTAGGCGGTGCGTATGCGCCGCTGTTCGCCGAGCAGCAGGTGGAGCGGCCGTTTCCGCCTCCCCATATCTCTCAGAATCCCTTTGATAAGGGAGGAGTCAGTAACGGTAAACTCCGACTCCTTCTGCACATGGAGATGAACAGAGCGTACCGCGGAGGTCGAGGTTGCACCTAAAATGAAGTTGCGGATTCGCGCTCTATCAACCTCCTTGACCCGGGTGAACCGCACTCCCGCCACTGATCGATCGAAGACGCCCTCCTGGACAACGTAGACCACCTCTCCCTGCACGGTAGTCTCCCTCTTCTCTTCCGGAAGGAAGAAGGAGAGCTCCAATCCTCGCCCGGGTTCCAGGGCTCCGGTATATTCTAGGAGTAGCCCTTCGGTAGAGATGTTTGCAATTCTCGGAGATCTTAGGCCGGAGACTCGCACCTCGGTTATGTCACAGTCACAGCGTGGGATCTGTCGCGCCTCACCGGTTCGGGTTCCGCTTTCGATCTCCCGCTCTTTCCGCTCCCGGATGTACCGATCGATAAGGCGCATTTGCTCCGCCGCCTCGAACTGGAACTCCAGCCCCAGGCGATATCCTTCGGCCAACTCACTATCCTGTCGGGTGATTCGGACCGGGATACGCACCGGTCTATCGGCATTTGGAAGGGTAAAGGTTATATTTTGGGCGTCAGTCCCGGGTAGATCGACAACGATCTGCATCCCCGAGCGGCTTATATCTACGGAGCGGCCTTCGATGACTCCGCTCTCACCTTCGAACCGGACGGTGTTCTGGTGACTGACCCGGACGTTCCTGCGCCTATCGGACATTGGTTTCGGGAGAACTATAATCCAGGGACGCCGCTACCTCAAGCGACGACCCGAAGTATCCCCACCGGTCACCCCGGCAGCTGGTCTCCCCGCCCCGTGGCACGCTGCCACTCAAAGTAACTGCTCAAATAGTCGAAGACCGCCGAGAGATAGCTGAGCCGTGCTGCCTCGAGGCTCACCCGGGCATCCTTGAGCTCCAACTGCGTCGCCAAGCCGCTCTCTACCGAGCTTTCGGTGACGTTATACGCCTCCTCCGCGGTGTTTAGGGTTTGCCGGGCGGAGTCGATTCGCTGGTTTGCCTCCTGGAGGGTAAGACGGATGTTCTCGAGCTCGGTGTAGATATCCGACTGCTTCTGGGCGATCTGGGTGTTTACCTGTCGTACTTCCAGCTTCGCCTGCTCGAGCGTCGCGAAGCGGCTACCGCCGTAGAAAACTGGAATCGTCATGGAAAGCCCAAGAGCGAGGGTATCGGTCGGGTCGCTCAGGTCCCACTCGTCGCTGGCTGCCTGCCAGCCGTACTTTACCGAAGCGCTCAGAGAGGGGTAGAAGGCGGCGCGCTGGGCGTCGACGTTGAGCTCTCGAAGGCGCTGCTCGTTGAGCAGCAGCTGGTAATCCGGTCGACTCCCTTGGACTTCCGAAGGTAGAGCGAATCGGGGTAGCTCCGGGAACCTCTCCAGATCGCCCCGGAGGGAGAGAGCGACTTCCTGAGGAAGGCCCGCGAGGTTCTTCATGTTCTGAAGGGCCACCTGCAGATTGCGCTCCGCCTGGGTCGTGTCCGGCTGCGTAATCTTCCAGTTCACCTCCGCCCGCAGCACTTCCAGCCGCGAGGCAACTCCGTTCTCGAACCTCCGCTGGGTCTCCTGGTAATTGTCCCGGGCGTTCTCCTCGGAGGAGCGACGCACCTCGAGCACCTCTTGCAGAAGCAGCGTCTGGTAGAAGAGCCGCTTCGCCTCGGTCAAAATGCTCTGTCTCGCCACCTCGAAAGCGGTCCCGGTGAGGCTGGTAAACTGTTCGCTCGCCTCGAGAGCACGGAAGACGGTCATATCGAAAATGTTCTGCTGCAGCGAGAAGCCCATGGTAAACTCGTTATCGTTACTGACGTCCATCTCCTCGGTCTGCAGGGGATAGAATCCCGACCCATCTCCGGTATCGATCGCGCCGATAGGCAGCTGCTGTTCGATGTCCAGCAGGTTCCTGTTGTACCCGAGCTGGCCGGCGATGTTCGGATAGAGCTGCGTCCGGGCGAGCTGCTCCTGCACCTCCGCCAGGGAGCGATCGGTTCTCGCTCTCTCCAGGTCGAGGCTGTTCGTCTCGACCAGCTCGAGAAAGCTCCGGAGATCTACTTCTCTCTCCTCCGCCCAGAGTGCCGGGGCGAGGAGGAGGCACGCAACAATCGATACTATGGTGGTTGTTCGCTTTTTCACTCTGTTCCTCTCAAGGTGTGCTGTCTATCGGCTCTATGTTTCAACCGTCGGCGCTGGCCCAGGGCCAGCTACCTCGTTGGCCGCGGCTGACGCTTTTCCTTCTTGGACTCTATGAGGTTCTCCAAGGCGGGTATGACAAAGAGGGAGAGAAAGGTCGCCGCCAGGAGACCACCGATACTGACGATACCCATGGGCTGCCGCATCTCGGCGCCCCAGGCGCCGATGCCGAGGGCCATGGGAAGCATTCCCAGCATGGTCGCGATATTTGCCATGAGAATCGGCTTGAGCTTGGTCGGGGCCGCCTCCAGGAGCGCCTCCCGGACGCCCTTCCCCTGCCGTCGCAACATGTTAGCGTAGTCAAGAATCAGAATAGCGTTGTTCACGACCAGACCGACAAGCATAACGATGGCGAGCATGGAGACGATGTTCATCGTTTTGCCGGTGAGCAGGAACGCCGCGATCACCCCGATCAGAGAGAGGGGGATGGTCGAGAGTATGAGAATCGGCTGGCCGAAGCGCTCGAGGATCGCCGCCAGGAGCATGTAGGTGAGGACTACCGCGAGAATAAAGACAAAGAGGAACTCCCTGGCGGTCTCGTTGAGGAGCTCCGTGTCACCTCCCCAGGAGAGCTGGTACCCGGGGGGAAGACTCATATCCTCCACGGCCCGCTCGATGGGCCCGGTTACCTCTCCGAGGACGTATCCCGGATCGAGGTCCGAGGTAAACTCGATCGACTGAATCTTGTCGTCCCGGAGAATCTGGCTCACTCCCTCGCCGAGGTCAACCTCGGCGAAGTGCGCCAGGGGAAAGAGCCCCGCCCGGGTCGGCACAACTATGTTTCCGATTTCCTCGTATCCCGCCACGTCCTCGTCCCGCAGGGTGACGCGAATGTCGTACTCCTCTCCACCCTGCTTGAAGGTGGTCATCACCACGCCCTCCACGGCCGCACGCATCGTCATGGCGAGATCCTGAACCGTCAGCCCCGCGTCGTTGAGCTTCAGCCTGTCCGGCATAAGTATGACCTCGGGCTTTCCGGGCTTGCTGGAGGTATCGAGGTTCACGATCCCCGGTATCTCCTCCAGACGTTCTCGGAGCTCCCCCGCATAGCCGGCGAGGCGCTCGGTCTCCTCTCCCTGGAGATAGAACGTGACCGCCGAGCCTCCTCCCATTTGCGCACTTACTGAGGAGACACGGATCGTCGCCCCGGGAATGTCCGCCAGCTCCTCAGCCATCCTGGCGGCGACAACGGTATTGGAGTCCCGCAGAGTCTTGTCGATGAGCTTAATGTCCATGGCGCCGAGATTGGTCCCGGTGTCGGTAAACCCGAGGTCCCCAAGACTGGTGACCGCGGTGGCGACCTCGTCGTGGCGTGCCACTCGCTCCTCGATGAGCCGCAGCACCTCGGCGGTCTGATCGAGCTCGCTCCCCTGCGCGAGCTCCGCCTCGATGCGAACGTCGCCCTGGTCCATGGCGGGCTGAAACTCGAAGGGAATACGCGAGAAGCCGGTCATGGCAAAGACAAAGAGCGCCACGGTTCCGAAGATGAGCAGGGCGCTTCTCGGCTTGCTCTGGAGCACCTTCTCGAGAACAACGGCGTACCCCTTCTCCATGCGATGGATGCGAGCTTCGAGCCAGTCGCCGATGGGGTGCTTCTTCCTATCGTGATCCGGTAGGAGTTTCGAGGCGAGCATTGGGGTCAGGGTAAAGGAGATGAGGAGGGAGAAGAGTGTGGCGAAGGAGACTGCCAGGGCGAACTCCCTGAGAAAGAGCCCGGCGAGACCGCTCATAGTCGCCATCGGAAGAAAGACGGCGATGTTGGTCAGTGTGGAGGCGACGACCGCCACGGTCACCTCCGCGGTGCCCCGGTCGGCGGCGGTCTTTCGGTCGTGGCCCATCTCCTTGTGGCGAAAGATGTTTTCCAGAACAACCACGGAGTTCATGACAAGGACACCGACGGCGGTGGAAATGCCCATGAGTGACATCAGGTTCAATGACATGTCGAAGAAGGTCATTACCAGAAAGGTGGGAATAATCGACATCGGCATCGCCAGGGCGACGATAAGGGTCGACCTGAGGTCGTGGAGAAAGAGAAGGAGGAGGAGCGCGGTTAGACCAATACCCATGAGAATGTTCGAAAGGGTATCGTTAACCGTTCCGTCTACCGCCACGGAGTCATCGCTGGTAATGGTAACAGTGACCTCCCGAGGGAGGGCGCTCTCAATGGCAGGCAGACTCTCTCGGACGGCGGTGGCGATCTCCACGGGGTTCCCCTCGGGGCTCTTGATAATGCCCACGAGAACGGTGTTCTCGTCCCGCCGCTTCGACTCGTTGTCGAAGAAGACGGTGCGACTGCGAACGTCCTCCCCGGTGTCCCGAATCGTGGCGATACTGCCGAGCCGCCTCGCTCCGCCGGCGGTGGGGATGTCGAGCTCTCCCACCTCCTCCAGTGCCGCGAACTCTCCGTCGAGCCTGACGGCGAAATCCTGTCCCTGGACCTGCATGTTGCCCCCGGGCATGTCCAGGTTCGCCGCGGCGAGAGTCTGGCCAACCTGGGCGAGGCTGATCTGGTTCTCGTATACGACCCGATTCTCGAACTCTACACGGACCTCCCGTTCCCGGCTTCCGGAGATGGAAACCCGCCCCACACCGGCGATGCGGGAGAGCTGATCCTTTACCGTCGTCTCGGCGTACTCGCTCAGCTGCACCGGATCCACGTCGCCGCTTACTACGAGGTTCATCACCGGAAAGGCGGTAATGTCGATCTTTTCGACGATCGGCGTCTCGGCATCCGTGGGCAACTCGTTCAGAATGAGGTCCACCTTGTCCTTGATCTCCTGGTTTGCCACATCGGGATCCTTGGAGAGCTCGAACTCGATAACGATGAGAGAGGCGCTGTCGAGGCTGTAGGAGTGCAGGTTCTTGATCTCGCTGACGGTGCTGATCTCATCTTCGATGATTTGGGTTATCTGGGAGGCAACCTGGTCCGGTCCCGCCCCGGGATAGACGGTCTGTATGGTAACAAAGGGGGCGTTCACGTCGGGCATCAGGTTCAGAGGGAGGCCGAGAAACGTGATCACGCCGAAGAGGAGAAGCGCGGCGAGAACCATTGTCATCAGAACCGGGCGCTCTATCGAGAGTCGCGAAAGAAACATCTGCTCTTCTCTCCTACCGCTGAACCAGTCGCGGCTCTTCTTCTATAACCCGCAGAAGGGCGCCCTCCGTCACCTGGTCGATCCCTTTGGTTACGAGGCGATCTCCGGGATCGAGCCCTTCGGCAACTTCGAGGTAAAGGCCCTGTCGTCGTCCGACGGTGATTCGGCGGCGCTCCGCCCGCTCTCCGTCAAAGAGGTAGACGTACGGTCCCTCGGCGTCCTCCCTCACCTCGGGCTCGCTCACGATCAGCGCTTGGTCTCGGTGGGTAACGATCTCCACGGTGGCGGTGACACCGCTTCGTACCCGAAGGTCGGGATTCTCAAATCTCAGCTTTGCGGCAAAGGCTTTCCGCTCCTGGTCCATGGCCATATCGACCTGAACTACCTCCCCCGGGAGTCGGTGCTCCTGCCACTCCGCCCCGGCGAGCTGTCCCCCTCGTACCTGCGCCACCTGCCGGTCCGTTAGCCAGACGGTGCTCTTGAGCTCCTCGAAGGAGGAGATCGTAAAAAGAGGATCTCCCGGATTGACGTTGTCCGATTCGGATACGTTAATGCGGGTTATGTACCCTGAAATCGGCGCGGCCACCTGAGCCATGCTGCGTACGGACTCCCAGTTGGCCCGGGCAATCTCGAATTGGGTGCGTGCGTCGTCGAAGGATTGCCGGGAGACGCCATCCTCCTCGTAGAGTTTGCTCACCCGCTCGAACGCCTGCCGGGCGCTCTCGTAGCTCACCCGCGACTGCTCGTAATTGAGCGAGGGGTTGTCCGAGGGGAAAAGCACCACCGGCGTGCCCTGCTCTACATACTCCCCCACCTGAAACCGCACCGAGGCGACCTCGTCGGCAAGCATGGAGGTCGCTGCGGACTCCTCCGCCCCGCGCAAGGTCGCGGTAAATCTGAGGTAGGTGCGAAACTCCGTCTCCTCCACGGGGCGAATGTTGACCGGAACGCCCTCGCTTTCGTGGATCTCCGAGATGCTCCGGCCTCCCGCTTCCTCGGTCCCGGAACAGCCAACAAGAACGAAAAGCCCCACCAGGATCGCCCCGCCGCGCGCAACTGCTCTATTCATACACGTGCCCCTTCTACCCTTCATCTAACCCCGAGGAGGCCGGTTGAAATCCCCGGACGACGAAATCCGCCAACTCCTCTATTTGTGTTTCAGTAGGTTTCATCTCTAGGTCGATCATCTGAATGAATGCCCCGGAGATCACTGCGGTGAGGGCGAAGAATGCGGTAGCGCCGTTCCAACGCGAAAACACCTTCCCCTCCTTCATCGCTCTCTGAATGACCTCGTACCCCATCGAGTCGTGCTCGAACTGAGTCTCCGGCGTAATCATTCCGTCCCGGTTGAGCGCGGAGCGTATCGTTAGCTCCTGCATCGCCCGAAACTGCGGGTCTTGCGCAAATTGGCGAAGGAGCGTCTTGATCGCGTTTCGTAGCACTTCCAGAAAGGGTAGCTTGCTTTCCGCGGCCTCCGCCATGAACCCCTTGTACTGCCGCGAGAGGCGGTCGAGGATCTCCTTGAAGAACGCCTCCTTGTTTCGGAAGTGCCAGTAGATCGCGCCGCGAGTGGTGCCCGCCTCCCTCGCCACATCGCTCATGGTGGCCGCGGCAAATCCCTTTTCTGAGAAAACCCTGAGTCCCGCTTCGAATATATCCTGCCGTGTCCGTGCAGCTTCTTCCTTGGTTCTCCGCATTTTACTTACAATCTCGTTTGTATGTATAATCCGAGGAACCGGGTTTGTCAACGATGGGTGGAAAGATAACGACGAAGGGCCCGGGCGATGCCGCCGCCCCTCGGCTGGCGCACCAGTGGCCCCGTGGGCGTGTTGACCGCTCCGAGCTCAGCTCTTGACGGTCTGGAACTTCTCGGTGTAGGGGCGGCGCTGGACGTACTCCGTGTGGAGCAAATGGTGAGCCCTTTCGCCACCGGGCTTGCCGAGGAACTTCTCATAGAGCGATTGAACCTCGGGGTTCTCATGGGACTTTCGCTTCTCGAGACCGGTGTCCTCCCGGTAGAGCCCCTGAGCCCTGCTCCGTCGCTGAGAGAGCGTGTTCGGTATCGGCTGGCCGCCACCCCCGACGCAGCCTCCGGTGCACGCCATAATCTCGATGAACTCGTAGCTCCGCCTCCCCTCCGCCGCCTCGGCGCGTACTCGCTCCAAGATACCTCTGGCGTTGGCGAGGCCGTGGGCTACGGCAACACGGACGGGGGTGCCGTTTACGTCGAGAGTTGCCTCCTTGACGCCATCGAGTCCCCGCACCGCCTGGAGGTCGAGACTCTCCAGAGGCTTACCGGTCTCCAGCTCATAGGCGGTGCGCACCGCCGCCTCCATGACACCTCCGGTTGCTCCGAAGATTGTCGCCGCTCCGGTGTAGCTCGACATCATCGGGTCCGGCGCCTCCTCACCGATCTCCGCGAAATCGATGCCCGCCTCCTTTATCATCCGGGCGAGCTCTCGAGTGGTGAGCACATAGTCCACATCTCTGTAGCCCGAGGCGCTCATCTCCGGGCGACTCGCCTCGTACTTCTTTGCGGTACACGGCATGATAGAGAGAGAAGTGATCCTCTCCGGATTCAAGCCTCGGCTCTCGGCGTAGTAGCTCTTGATGAGGGCGCCGAGCATCTGCTGCGGAGATTTGCAGGATGAGACGTTCTCCATGAGCTCCGGAAAGAAGGTCTCTCCGAACTTGATCCACCCCGGGGAGCAGGAGGTGATGAGCGGGAGCGCTCCTCCGCTGTGCAGCCGCTCGAGAAACTCCGTTCCCTCCTCCATGATCGTCAGGTCCGCGGAAAAGTTGGTGTCGAGAACCTTGTTGACCCCCAACCGCCGGAGGACGGCGTAGATTTTCCCGATGGAGAGCGTCCCCGGAGCCATGCCAAACTCCTCTCCCAGGGCAACCCGGACCGCCGGGGCGATCTGAGCCACCACCGTCTGCTCCGGATCCTCTATGGCGGACCACACCTCCTCGATGTACTCCCGCTCGTAGAGAGCTCCCACCGGGCAGTAGACCACGCACTGTCCGCAGTTTACGCAGGCGCTCTCTCCCATACCGAACCCCTCGGGAGGAGCGACGATAGTATCCGAGCCGCGGCCGCGAAAGAAAATCGAGCCTACGCTCTGCACCTCGTTGCACACCTCCACGCAGCGACCACAGCCGATGCACTTGTTCATGTCCCGGACTATCCCGGGAGAACTGCGGTCCACCGGCAGGCCGCGAGTGTAGGTATCGTAGGAGAGCTCGCGAACCTCCAGCCGTTCGGCCAGCTCCTGGAGCTCGCACCCGCCGTGCTTAATGCACTGAAGACAGTCCTTCGGATGGGCCGCCAGAACTAGTTCGAGAAGGGTCCGCCGCATCCGCCGAAGGGCCGCCGTATTGGTCCGTACCTCCATCCCCTCCCGGGCGGGGGTTACGCAGGCGCGCTTGAGGGTGCCTTGGGTGTTCATCTCTACCACGCACATTCCGCAGGCGCCGGTTGGCTCGAGGTCCTCGTGCCTACAGAGCGTCGGTATCTCAACTCCCGCGGCCTGTGCCGCCTCGAGGACCGTGGCGCCCTCGGGAACGGCGGTTCCGATTCCGTCTACTGTCAGGTGAATCATCAGCTAACCTCCCGGAGGAACTCATGCTCCTTTATCGCCGTTGTGATCTCCTCACCGAAGTTGTCGAGGAGGGTATAGATGGGGAGCTTGACCGACTGCCCAAAGGGACAGAAGGAGGAGTGATCCATCACCTCCGCGGTCTCCCGTATGCGTCTGAGGTACTCCAGCTTGCCCCGGCCCGCGGCTATTTCGTTGGCCATATACTCGAGCTGCCGGGTGCCGTACCGGCACGCGAAACATTGCCCGCAGGACTCCTCGGAGAAGAATCGAGCCGTAACTTGAAGCACCTGGATCATGCTGACGGAGCTATTGATTACCACCACCGCCCCGGAACCGAGACTCCCGCCTGCTTCCCGCATGGAGGCGAAATCGAGGGAAAGACCCAAGGCCCGCGGCGTGTAGAAGGGTCCGGCGGTACCACCAATCTGAACCGCCTTGAGGGTGCCTACCGGTCCGCCGGCGACCTCGAGCACCTCTCCTACCGTGGCGCCCATGGGCAGCTCATAGACTCCCGGTTTTGCCACGTGTCCGCTCACGGAGTAGAGCTTCGGTCCCGGGTTCTTCTCGGAACCGATCTCGGCAAACCACGACGCTCCTCGGGCCATAATGAGCGGCACGCAGGCGAGGGTTTCGACGTTGTTCACCACCGTCGGCTTTTCCCAGAGCCCTTGCTCCGTGGGGAAGGGAGGCTTGAGCAGTGGATAGCCCCGATTCCCCATGAGCGAGTTGAGCAGGGCGGTCTCGTCCCCGACGACATACGATCCACCGCCCACCTTGACGCTAATCTCCAGCTGGAAGTCTCCATTGTGGCCAAGGGAAGCGGGGAATCCCGCCCCTTTGAGGGCGTCCAGCGCCGACTGCACTCGCTCCCTCGCCACCGGATACTCACCCCGAATGTATATAAACGCCTTCCGGGCGCCTACGGCGTAGGCCGCGATTGCCAACCCCTCGATCACCAGAAACGGTGCACGCTCGAGGAGAAATCTATCCTTAAAGGTCCCCGGCTCTCCTTCGTCGGCGTTACAGACGACGTAGACCTCTTCTTCGTCGGGAATGGTGCTCCACTTGGTTCCGGTATCAAAGCCAGCCCCACCCCGGCCGGCAAGGCGCGCCTCCTTTACCACCGTCGTTACATCCCCCGGGGCCATCCCGAGGGCGGCCTTTAGCCCCTCAAAGCCGCCGACGCTTTCGTACTCCTCGATGCTCAATGGATTCTTCGCCTGCGCGAAGGATGTAAGGTAGGTTGTCACGCGCATCACTGCACCTCCTCGAGCTCCTCGGCATCGATCTCCCGGAGGGCGCTATCGAAACGCTCCGGGGTCACCTCGGTGATCAGGAGGTCGTCTATCATTACGTTAGGAGCGGTGTCACAGCTTCCGAGGCAGTTTACTATTTCCAGGGAGTAGCGACCGTCACCGGTTGTCTCTCCTCTGCCGATTCCGAGCCGCCCTTTGATGTGGCGGTAGACGTCCACCGATCCCCGGACCCGGCAGCTCAACGAGTCGCACAGACGTATCACGTGCCGACCCCGAGGAACTCGTGAGAAGGCTTGGTAGAAACTGGTGACCCCATCCAACTCCGCAAGGGGTATGTCGAGATACTCCGCGATCGCCGCCAACTCCTCCGTGGGGATGTGGCTCGTCTCTGCGTGGGCCTTCTGCGCCGCATGGAGCATGGAGAGAAGGTTCTCACGTTTCGGGGGATACGCTTTCCAGGGTTCTTCAGTTCGCATCATCTGCACCTCCGTTCGTAGGTCGAGCGAGACAGAAGAATGAGGGGGTTCGGATTGAACAGTCGCGGGTGCATCACCACTCGTCTCCTCTGACTCGCGATGTGCAACGACCGGCGGGACTGGATGTCTGCGGGTACGGGTGTATGCGCCTATCAGGTGCGCGCGCAGAGCTCATGACCGTGGGCATTCGTATCCGCCAAGCCCCGTCGGTCATCCAGTCAGTATCTATAATTTTAGCACGATTATGGCCGGAGTTGGCAAGAGAGTTTTTAGACTCTCTGCGCAAGCTGCTCCCGCCTGAACCGTTCAACCCGCCCTCGCCCCTGCGTCGTGAGTCGTACCTCTTCGGCTTCGAGGCGCAGCTGCCCCTTCCAGGAGAGCCGACCGACCACCCGTTTGAGTCTCTCGTCGCTCCAACCGGTGGCGTCACGGAGCTCTCCGATCGCCGCTGCTCTTCCCTCGTGAAGGAGATGCCCCAAAAGAAGAAGCTCCATGAACGCGCCGCGCTGCCGCACCCGCCGCAGAGCCGCGGAGAAAACCCCGAAACGGGGTGAGAGGAGCAGCACCACCGCGAACAGGAGCAGCATCATGAGCACCATTGAGGCAGAAATCGAGGTATCCCACTCCCCGGGGAGATCAAAAGTACCGAAGAGGCGGCCCCGGGCGAGATCGTAACCCCAGTACGCCCCGGCACCACCGAATACGCCGCTGAGAAGAAGCATAATCGAAAGACGACTGGTAAGAAGGTACGCCGTTGCCGGCGGAATTATGAAGAACGCGATTACCAGAATCGAGCCGACGGCATCAAAAGCGGCCACGGCCACCAAGCTTACGACCACCATGAGCGCGTAGTTCAACGGCCTCGTCTTGAGACCGAGGGAGTGGGCGAGACCCGGATCGAAGGTAGAAATCTTGAGCTCCTTGTAGAGTAGACCAATAAAGAGGATCGTCAGAACAGCCATCATCGCGGTTACGGTGATCGACTTCGGCCAGTAGACAAGGAGGGGACGCCGGTCGAGGAGCCCCGCCTGCCACGCCTCTCCGGGAGAGTAGGTGCCGCAGTTCGTGCAGATCTCGGTAAACTCCGCCCTCGGGTCCCTCGGACTTATGCCTTCTTCCACGCAGTTGGTACACTGTCGGGAGATTTCGGCCCGGGGGTCCTCCGGCCTAATTGTGATCTCTTCGCACTCCCCGAGGCAGTGGCTGTTGGTGTTCGCCCAGGCAACTCCGATTTCTCCCACCATCACCGAGTCTTCGTCCATATGGACGTCGTCTACGTACCGGGAGACTCCGATTACCGCCAGGGCGAAGAGAAGAGGGAAGACGAGACCGAGCGCGGCGTCCTGTTTCATGAGGCCCGAGGCGTGTATAAGCTCCGTCAGAATCACCGTCGCCACTCCCGCCGCGGCGGCGCCGATAATGAGCCAGGGAGAGGCGAGGTCCGGTTCGGCGCCGGTAAGCCCCCTCATGATCATAAAGGCTACAACGATACCCAGCAGCACCGTATGACTGATTGCGTCACTGGTCAGGGCCATTCCCCGAAGGAGCAGAAAGGTCCCGAGCGTACCACCGGCAAGGGCGATACAAATGCCGACTATCCGAGCGGTAGTTCGTGGGTCTCGAAAGAAGGCGTTAATCGCCTCGATTTCAAAGAGGCGTATCGCCAGATCGACCAATATCGATTCAACGCCTAACACGTGGCTCTTCCCCCTTATCGCCGAGGAACGCTTCGAGCGCCGTGACGCTCTCCTCCGGAAGGACGGCCCGTATATCCCGTTCCCGCTCCTCCGGAAAGGGCGGCAGACCCAGTTGGTCACCGAGCTGCCGGTAGAGGTCCCAGAGTCGCTGATTCCGGGCATCTGCCCGGGCAAGGCTTAGTCCGCTCTCTTGGAGGTACCAGAAGGTTTCATGCTCGTCCCCTTCCTTCGCCCCCTCCTCCCGGCGGAGAAATCCCCGGGCTAGCAGTTTTCGCAGCGCTCGCCGTCCCGACCGGCGCCGCACGCCGACAACAAAGCGCTCGGGAACGCCGCTCTTCGGCCCACCGTGATCGTAGGCGTAGTGATAGACGTCCGTGAGGACGGTTCGCAGGGCGAACCGGCGCGCGTCTCTCCGCCTGCCCAATAGCAGCCAGAGCACCCCGCGACCAGGCGCAATCGTAATGGAGACAACTACCAGAACCGAGGCTACCACGATAATCATTGGTCCCGTGGGTAGGTCGGCGTCGGCGGCGCTGAGAACCGCCCCTATGATGCCGGAGGTGGCGCCAAAGAGGGCTGCCAGTGCCACCATGCCGCCAAGGCGGTCGCTCCACTGTCGAGCGGCGATTCCGGGCGCGATAAGCATGCCGACCATGAGAATCACGCCGGCAAGCTGCAAACCGAGAACGATGGCCACCACGACGAGGCCGGAGAGAAGCCCCTGCCAGAAGGAAACGTTGAAGCCGTTGGCTCCGGCGAACTCCGGGTTGAAGGTGACGAGCTTAAACTGTTTCCAGAACATCACCGCCACCCCGACTGCGCCGGCGGCGACTCCGAACAAAAGACGGATGTCACTTCGTACGATCGAAGCTGCCTGGCCGAAAATGAAAGCGTCCAACCCCGCTTGGCTCGCGTCGGACCGCCCCTGAATATAGGTGAGCCCCACAATACCGGCGGCGAACCAGCCGGCCAGGACGATACCCATCGCCGCGTCGTCCTTGATACGGGTGGTTCTGGTAACCAGACGTATGAAGCCAACCCCGAGCCAGCTTGCGAGCCCGGCACCGATAAGCAACGCGCCGGTCTCTCTCCCGGCGATTAGAAACGCCAACGCAACACCGGGCAGCGCCGCGTGGGAGATAGCGTCCCCGAGGAGGCTCTGTTTCCGGAGAACCGCAAAGCTTCCCAGGAAGCCGGTAACCGCCCCGAGGAGCGCGCCGCCAAAGGCAACGCTTCGGAGGGTGTAGGTGTATCTCACACCGAGAGCCGTGGCACTGATGAGGAGAAAGAGCATCAGGAGAACCAGCACGGCACCGCCTACATACGCCGCCTTCCTCTCGATACCGAAGAAGCAGCTCTCTTCCTTGCCCGTTCGTTCGTGGTTGTTACTCCGAGACGTCGCGGAGACCATAGTACGCAGCTAATACCTCACCGAGCCGCCGTTGAGGCCGCCGATACGTCCGACGGCGGCGATGCTACCGCCGTAGGTCTTTCGTAGGTTGGTCTCGGTAAACGCCTGCTCCATTGGACCGCTGCTCACGATTTCCACGTTCAACAGGGTAACCCAGTCAAAGTAGTCAGTTACCGTCTGCAGGTCGTGGTGCACCACGACCACCGTTCTCCCTTCGCGCTGCAGCGCTTTGAGGATCGTAACGATCGCCCGCTCCGTAACCGCATCGACGGCGGCAAACGGCTCGTCCATCAGGTACAACTGCGCTTCTTGAACAAGAGCCCGGGCAAGAAAGGTGCGCTGCTGCTGACCTCCGGAGAGTTGGCTAATCTGGCGATGAGCAAGGTCCTCGAGTTTCACCTGCTCCAGGGCGTCCATGGCACGCTCATACTCCCTGCGACCCGGTCGTTGCAGAAGACCGAGCCGCCCGTAAAGCCCCATTGTCACGACGTCGATGACCGTCGTGGGAAAGTCCCAGTCAACGCTCCCGCGCTGTGGGACGTAGCCCACGAGGCGGCGTGCCTTCTCATAGGGCTTGCCAAAGACCGAGACGGCTCCCGCGGCCCTCGGCAGGAGGCCGAGGATCGCCTTGAGGAGGGTACTCTTTCCGGCCCCGTTCGGTCCCACCAGTGCCATAAGGACTCCTTGGGGCACCTGCAGATCAATGTCCCATATAGCAGGCTTGCTCTGATAGGCGACGGTGAGATCTTCTAAACTCAGCGCGGGAGTTAGATCGCCTATAGCCTCCTCGGCTGCCTCCGCGGGGGGAGCGATTTCGTTGACTCTTAGACGTGACATCTCGCTTTTCTCCTACTCGCAGCTTGCATGAATGAGCTCTTCCGGCGGCTCCGGGGCAAGTCCCTCGGGCCAGTCGGGAATCTCGAGATTCACACCGGCGCATCGGTAAGAGTGAAGAATCGTCAGCACGTTTTCGGCGATCATTCCGACGAAGGTTCCGCCAAACGTTCCCGGCTCGCCCATCGCGTCGGAGTAGAGCTCCCGGACACCGAGACTGACCTCTCCACCTTCGGCGTCGATCGCCTCCTGCACCGCCTCGATGGTGTTTGACGGGATGGAGCTCTCCACGAAAAGCACCGGTATCTCGTTCTCAATCACGAAGTCCACGGTCTGCTGAACGTCACCGACTCCCGCCTCGTCCTCGGTGCTAATGCCCTGAATCGCAGCCATCCGCCATCCAAACGCCGCTCCGAAGTACTGGAAGGCGTCGTGAGAAGTAACGAGGTACCGCTGGCCCCCGGGGACCGTTCGCATTCCTCGATCGGCCCAGTCGTAGAGAAGCGAGAGTTGCTCGGCATACGCCTCGGCGTTGGCGGTGTACCGGGCAGCCCCCTCGGGGTCTACAGACGCCAAGGTCTCGGCGAGATCGCGAGTGGTAACCTCCCAGTTTCGCGGATCAAACCAGAAGTGCGGATCGTCGGCACCGAGTTGGGAGAGCTCTTCATCAAATGACCCGATCACAAAACCGGCGCGCTTCACCGGAGCCGAGAGCGCGTATATGAGCACCTCCTGCTCCCGGAGCGCCTCGAAGACGGTGTCGAACTGCCCTTCGAGATGGAGGCCACTATAGACGACCATATCCGCGGCGTTCATCGCCGATATGTCTCCCTCCGTGGGTTGGTAGAGATGGGGATCGACGCCGGGTCCCATGAGAGCCGTAAGCTCGACCTCCGCCACACCGTCGGTAAGAATTTCGAGAAGGTCCGCCGCCTGGGTTGTGGTAGCGACTATGCGAAAGAGGTCATCCTGCCGAGGGTCGCCTCTGGTGGCGCCAACCTGCGAAGAAGTTTTCTCCTCCGAGGCAACGGAACCGCCTACGCCCGCCTCCTGTTCACCGGTGCAGCTGAGAAGGAGCACGAAGGGGAGAATCGCCAGAAGCAGTGCTGTCCGCATACAGGAGCGTGAAAAACGCATCATTCCAACCTCCGAATTTGACTACTCCAAATATAGACCAACAATAGATCAAGATCAATCCCTCGACAAAAAGAACCCCGAGGTTTACGCCACGGAAAAGTTCCACGGACTGGATTTCGTTCTCTCGATGTCGGTAGTATTGGAGAACCCAAGCTGCCACCGTTGGGGCAAAGGAGTCAAACAGCAGCATGTCTCAGAGAAGGTCCACTCCAGCAGTCGTCTTCGACTTCGATGGCACCATTGGCGATACCCGAGCTCTCATACTCTCCTGCTTTCGGGCAACCTATGAACCCATGGAACCGCCCTTTCCGGGAGACACCGAGGTCGGGGTAATCTAAGGCATGGGAAGTGACGCATACCGGGTTCGTCCCACGAGAGAGGGAGACCTGCCGATCCTGATGGAAATCGAGCGGGCCGCGGCGGCGCTCTTCGACGCAACCCGGTACGCTGAGTTCGCGGAGTTGGAGCCCTACACGGCTTCTCTCAACCTGGTGCGGGATCGAGTCTGGGTCGCAACGAGCTCCGAGAATCATCCCGTGGCTTTCGCGGTTTTCTATCCAACTGAGACCACCGTGCACCTCCAGGAAATCGATGTTCATCCAGATCACGCCCGAAGAGGCGTGGGTCGACGCCTGATCGAAGCGCTCGCACATTGGGCCGGGAGCAACGGTAGAACTGCAATCACCCTCACCACCTTCCGTGATATCCCCTGGAACGCCCCCTACTACGAACGGCTCGGCTTTCGCGCCCTGGGCCCCGAGGAGTTTACCGCGGAGCTTCGGGTTATGTGGGAAGAGGAAAGCCGGTACGGCTTTCCGAAGGGTAGTCGAGTCTGCATGCGTCGAGAGGTGTGAGTATGCCCTGCCTATCGCGCGACGTGCCGGATAGGGGACGAATCATCGACGGTCGAACTCCATTGTCCGATCAGGATGAGCAAGCGCACCAACACCGAACTGGTCACGGAAGCTATACGCGTCTCTGGTGGCCAAGAGCCATCGCTTGATTCCGGTCAGCTCCGGGTCCTCGATCAGAAGTGGCGCCGCACTTCTCCCGCATCTACCGGTCCAGGGAGGGGGTGGTGCTCGAGGGGAGCGGTCTGACCGAAGAGCAGTGCCTTACCGTCTGGTGAACAGGGGTCCCCGGGAGTTCTCGGTGGAGATCGGCGCGGAACAGATCCTTATGCGGCAGGACGCCGGGGGGTCAGGCTCAGGCCCCGGAAGGTCGTGTACAGATTGGGGGAGGCGCTACTGCAGCTTCTCCACCGCCGTCGACTCTACCGGCAGGGCGGCAACGTACCGCTTGTAATACTCCTCGAAGCCTCTAACGTCCTCGGGGTCGGGCTCAACGACACTCTTCGGAGTATCCGCGAAGATCTGCTCCAAAAAGCCCGGAAGTGACTGAGTCCGGTCCTCCCTGACCACGTATGCCGCCAGGAGCGCCATCCCCCAGGGACCTCCCTCACCGGCGGTCTCCAAAACGCTAACGGAGCTCTTGGTCGCCGCGGCCATCACCCGCTGGCCGATATCCTCGGTCTTGAAGAAGCCGCCGTGGCCACAGATTTGTTCCACTTCCACCCCTTCGGACTCGGTTAGGATATTCAGCCCCATGCGCAGCGCGCAGAGGGAGGAAAAGAGATGGGAGCGCATAAAATTCTGCAGCGTGAAGGGGGCATCAGGCTTTCGGACAAAGAGGGGACGTCCCTCGCTGAAGCCGGTTACGTGCTCCCCGGAGATGTAACCGTAGGAGAGAAGCCCTCCGGCGTCTCGGTCACCCTTGAGCGCCTCCTTCGAGAGCGTTCCGATGAGCTCCCCCTGATCCACCTTCACGCCGTGGAGCTCCAGAGCTTGTCGGAAAAGCGAGACCCAGGCGTCCAGATCCGAGGTGCAGTTGTTGGAGTGGACCATGCCAACGGGCTTTCCGTCTGGAGTGAGGACCCGGTCGATCTCCGGATGGAGGGCGGAAAGGCTCTTCTCCAGAACGAGCATTGCGAAGACCGAGGTCCCCGCTGAGACGTTTCCGGTTCTGGGCAGAATACTGTTTGTGGCGACCATCCCCGTACCCGCGTCTCCTTCGGGAGGAGCAAAGGGGATTCCCGATGAGATTCTCCCCTTTGGATCGAGCAGCTTGGCTCCCTCGTCGCTGAGACGGCCGGCGGTCTCGCCGGCGGGAACGATTTTCGGAAGGAGATCCCGGAGCTTCCACGGAAAGCCGTTGTCGGCGATCTTCTTGTCGAAGGCGTCCACCATCGTGGCGTCGTAGTCCTGGGTGGCGGGATCCACGGGAAACATACCCGAGGCCTCGCAGGTCCCTATAACGTGCTCACCGGTGAGCTTGGAGTGAACCAGGCTCGCCAGCGTGGTAATCCGGGCAACTCTGGGCAAATGCGCTTCACCATTGAGAATCGCCTGATAGAGATGGGCGATGCTCCAACGCTGGGGAATCGGGAAGTTGAAGAGTTCCGTGAGCTGGGTGGCGGCCTCTTCGGTTATGTTATTTCGCCAGGTTCGGAAGGGAACCAGGAGCTTCCCATCCTTGTCTAGGGCGAGGTAGCCGTGCATCATGCCGCTTATCCCGCCGGCTCCAAAGGTGGAAAGGGTCACTCCGTACTCCGTTTCGACATTGGAGATTAGGTCGCCGAAACAGGATGAGAGGCCGGTCCAGACGTCATCCATGTCGTAAGTCCAAACACCGTCCTTGAACTTGTTCTCCCAACCGTAGGAGCCCGCCGCCAAGGGTCGGCTGTCGGGGCCGACTATGGTCGCCTTTATCCTCGTCGATCCGAGTTCAAGCCCGAGTACCGCTTTCCCACTCTTAATGATCTCAGTCGGATCATACTCACGTCCATTGCTCTTGCTCATACTGCTACTCCTGTTCGCTTTCGGGAGTTGTCTCCGCAATCTCGTATTCTACCATAGGAGCCCGTGGTGTGAAGGGGAGGACGACACGCCTCTTCTCTTAGTACGGTATACCTGAGGAGGCGCGTATGCGAACCGTAGTTCTGACACTCTTACTTTTCTCTCTTCTCGGATGCCTCGGCTTCGCTCAAGAAGAACCGGTGGTCGGAGAGGCTCCTCAGGAAGTGGAGACGGAGTTTGTAGAACGTCCTTCGGGACTCTCGGTTGAACCGTGGATCGAAGGACTCGTGGTCCCGTGGTCCCTCACCTTCCTCTCTGAGGAGCGGGCCCTGGTAACCGAGCGGCCCGGACGGGTCCGCCTTATCGAGGATGGGAGACTGGCGGAGGAACCCTTTCTCGAACTGGATGCAGCGGCAGTAGGAGAAGGGGGACTCATGGGCATCGAGAAACATCCGGAGTATCCGCGAGAGCCGTACATCTACCTCATGTACACCTATCGGCGCGGCTCCGCTCTTCTCAATCGAGTCGAGCGTTTTGTGGTAGATGGTGGCGGGGCTGAGTCGGACAGAGTAATCATCGACGAGCTCCCCGGATCCCGGTACCACGACGGGGGACGAATCAAGTTTGGCCCGGACGGGATGCTCTACATCACCCTCGGCGAAAACTTCGAAGCGTCCCGAGCTCAGGACCGCAGTGTACTCTCGGGAAGCATCCTCCGTGTCGCTCCGGACGGCTCCATCCCGGAGGACAACCCTTTTGAGGACTCGCCGATCTGGTCCTACGGACACCGCAATCCTCAGGGGCTCGCCTGGCACCCGGAGACCGGGGACCTCTTCGCCTCGGAGCACGGCCCCTCCGGGGAGTTTGGGTTGGAAGGACACGACATAGTCAACGTGATCGAAAAGGGAGAGAACTACGGCTGGCCCCGAGAGGTCGGTGTCGGGGGCCTGGAGGAGTATAAAGACCCGCTCATTATGTGGGTCCCGGCGACTCCTCCGGCGGGCATGGCTTTCTGGAACGGAGCTCTCTACCTCTCCACCCTTCGCAGCGAGGCGCTGATGCGAATAGAAGTAGTTCGCGAGGAAGGGAGCTACAACGTGCGTTCCATCGAGGGGCTCTTTGCAGGGGAACGTTACGACGGCGTTTACGGCAGACTCCGAGCTGCGGTAAAGGGGCCGGACGGCGCCCTCTACGTCCTTACGAGCAATAGGGACGGCCGGGGCGATCCCCGGGAGGGGGACGACAAAATCTTGCGAATCACCCCGAGATGAGTCACCGCCGCCGGAACCGAAGTGGCTCAGATACCGTTATCCCCGGCACTCTACTCCTGGGGCGATCTTCCTCCCGCTGAAGTCGCTCCAGGGTCCTTCGGGACTCGGTTGCTGAGAGGGGACGGATGACGTGTTCTGGAGCGTAGAGCGGCCCCGGTGCCCGATACTCCCGGACCATCCCGTTCCTAAAGAGCTCGTAGACCAGGCCCGGTTCGGCGGATACGTACGGACCGAAGTAGAAGTGACGATCCGGTGCCTGCTCGAGGATGTTCTCCCTGGCAATCATCCCCGATCCTTCGGCAAGGCCGAGATAGGATAGAATGGTCCAGGCCACGTCGATCTGTCCGACACGATACCGTCGCAACCCGGGTTCAATACCCGGACCCTGGGCCATCAGCACCGGCCAGTACTCTCCCAATGGCTCTCCCACCACCCCGTGGGACTCGTCGGAAACTATAACCAGGAGCGTATCTTCCAACAGCCCCCGGGCTTTGGCGGATTCGTAGAACCAGCCCACGCTTCGATCAAGGTACGCCACCGTGGCGAGCTTACGGCTCCGGAAACCGCCGGCACCCCCCCTGGGAAGGACGTAGGGGTGATGCGTTCCCACATTGAGAAAGGTGAGGAACCAGGGGCCCCCCTCCTCCTCCATCGTTTCGAGCAACTGTAGCGCGCCTTCGAAGAAGGCGCGGTCATCGGGCCCCCAGCCGGAAGAAGCGTAGGAGTGGTCGAAGTAGCCGGCGCCGAGGACGCGATCGAAGCCAAGGGCCTCCATGATTCGACCTTTCGCCATGTAATCGAGGTGGGCGGCTTCGAGAAAGAGAGTGCGGTATCCCCGAGCCCGGAGCGCTTCCGGCAGTCCTCGGGGCCGCCGACTCGGCTCGCGGTCGAGATAGCCGTACGCCTTTGGGGTGGACATATCGAGATGGGGATAGTCCCCGGTGAGAAGGGAGTAGAGCCCCCGAACGGTTTGCTGATTTGGAGCCACCGCGTTTGGGAAGAGAAGGCACTCCTCGGCAATCCGGCTCAGCTGCTCCATCTCTACCGGGTATGCAACGTCCGTCGCCGCTTGAGCCTGAGAAAGATACGCCCCGGGGATCCCCTCGAGAACCAGAAGCAGCACCTTAGGTAGTTTCGCCTCCCTTCCTACAGGTTCACCGGGAAGAGGGGTTACCTCGACGGCCTCAGCCGGCGGCGGAGGCACCACCGTACGATCCAGCACCGTTCTGGTTACCGAGCGCCATGCGAGGCTCCCGTCGGACCAGGATCGACCGTAGATTGGAAGCGGGGTCACCAGGAGAACGAGTAAGAGTCCCGCCGCCAAGAGCCCCGCGGGCACCGCCGCTCGCGAAACCGGAGCGTTACCCCAGAGTGCCACCAAGAGCGCTCCGGAACCAATAAGGGTCATTCCGTACCAGAAGAAAGTGGGTTGCAGGCCGCTCCCTCTGAGGAAGGTCTTTTCCACGCCGTAGCTAGCTACCTCTAAACGGACCACCGTCTGCAGGGCGAGGACCATCTCCATATTCGCCGCGTGGAGCAAACCGAGGAGCAGGGACAGCAATCCGCCCAGAATCGGGTGAACTCGGCAGAGAAGCAGCGTGGCGGAGACACCGATCGTGGCAACTCCGAGCTCCGCCGCTACCGCCTGGACTGTTAAGGTCGATCCCACCATGGCGCGGGAGAGCATAACCCGCCCGTAAACGTAGACACCGACGAAGAGCAGCGCTGTAAGCAACTTGAGAATCACAGGGCCTCTCGGAAGGAGCCATTCCAGAATAAGAGGCGAGTAAGCTTCAAACCCCATAGCGTATACCCAAATTCTACGCTAGAGAGCGCAAGAAGACCAATCCCCCGCGGATCAGAGCGTGAGACGCACGCTCTCCCGGGCCAAGGGAAACCGCTTTTCCTCCGTTGCGCCGACAACCCGGACCGCGAGCTCCTTCCATCGGGGCTCGTAGCCGAAGCGATCCACCTCCACCGAGAGCTCCCCGGCACGGAAGGTGAAGCGGATCAGCGTATACTCGCCCTGCTGATAGTCCCACCCCTCTCCGCGGTCCTCGTAGAGCTCTCCGGCGGCGGAGCCCTCCGCATCGGGATAGATATGGAGGTAGAGCGAGCCGCCGGCCTCCGCCCCGGTGTGGAGGCGCGGGTTTTCCCGAGGAATGATCGAGCCGCCCCGGACGTAGAGCGGAAGCTTGTGCAGCGGCGCCGGCGTGAGCAGATCCCGGGGCCCGGAGAGCTGTTCTTCCGTCCAGAAGTCGTACCAGGTGCCTTCAGGCAGATAGACCGGCCACACCTGTTGATCAGGCAGCACTACCGGCGCCACCAGCAGCGCCGGGCCGAAGAGGTGTTCGTAGTTAGCGACTCGAGCTCGCTTGTCCCGCGGCCAGTCGAGAAAGAGGGGTCGCATTATCGGTATCCCGGACTCCGCGGCCTCCCGGAAGGCGGTGTAGATGTAAGGAAGAAGCTCGTAGCGGAGCCGCAGATACTTCCTGCTGATTTCGAGAGTTTCCTGACCGAAGGACCACGGCTCGTGGGGGTCGCTGCCGCAGACCGAGTGTCCCCGAAAAAAGGGAGTCATGGAAGCGGCGGCGATCCATCGGGCAAAGAGCTCCGGGGAAGCATTCTCCTGAAAGCCCCCGGCGTCGGCGCCGACGAAGGAAAGCCCGGAGATGCCCATGTTACAGAGCATCGGCACCGAGGCGGCGAGATGCTCCCACCAGCTGTGGTTGTCTCCGGTCCAAATTGCCGCCCGCCGCTGAATCCCAGCGTAGCCGGAGCGGGTGAGGAGAAACCCGCGCTCCTCCGCTCGGTACTCCCGAAAGGCGAAGCGGGTCGCCGCGTTCATCCCGGAGCCGTAGAGATTGTGAAAGCGGCGAAAGCTCACCGCCTCACCATCGGTCTCCGCCACCAGCGCCGAGGGAACCGTAAACTCCGGCCGATACTCAGTATCCCCGCTAAAATCCGCGGGCTCGTTCATGTCGTTCCATATGCCTGAGACTCCCGCGTCGAAGAGCGCCTTGTGCGAGCGCCCCCACCAGCGCCGCACCTCCTCGCGGGAGAAGTCGGGAAAGGCCGACTGCCCCGGCCAGACTCGGCCTATGTAGAGCTTGCCGTCAGGATAGCGGCAGAAGTAGCCTTCTCTCTTCCCCTCCCGAAAGATCTCGTAGGCCGCATCCACCTTTACCCCGGGGTCCACGATAGTGACGACTCGAAACCCTTCGTTCCGGAGCTCCTCGATAAGCGCCTTTGGATCTGGAAAGCGCTCGCCGTCCCAGGTGAAGACCCGGTAGCCGTCCATGTAGTCGATATCCAAGTGAATCACGTCCCCCGGGAGTCCCTCTCTTCTAAATCGACGCGCCAACTCCCGGACGTTCTCCTCCGGGTAGTAGCTGTAGCGACTCTGGTGATAGCCAAGGGCCCAGATCGGCGGAAGGGGCATCTGTCCGGTCAGGTCGGTGTAAGCGGAGACGATCGCCTTTGGTCCCTCACTCCGAAAGACGTAGAAATCGAGGTACCCATCCTCTACGTCCACCGTCACCTGGCCCGGGGTGCGAGTGTCCCAGTAGTGCCGAGCGGGAGCGTCGAGAAAGAACCCGACCCACTCCTCCCCGATGGCAAAGAGGGCGAAGGGCACCGAGACGTAGAGGGGATCCTTGGAGGGAAGGTGAAAGGGATCGTCGCTGTTCCACATCTCCCACACCTTTCCCGACCGCTCCAGACGCCCCATCTTTTCGCCGAGACCGTAGATCTGAACCGGTTGATCGAAGGAGAGAGTGAAGCGAAGCGCCTCCCGGTGCGTCCGCCACCCTCCGATCGTGAGAGGCGGCGCGACGATATCGCCGGCGGACGTGAGACGGTGCTCCCCGGTGCCGACTGCGTCGGGCAGCTTCTCCACCGCCCAGGAGCGGGAAGGAAGAGGATCTCCGCGGGGCGTCTCCGGAACAAGCTGCCCCCGGAGCAGGCCCGCTCCGTAGCTCACGGTCCGGAGAGTCCAGCGCTCACCCGTTGCCGCATCGGCAAACGGCATCTCTCCGGGGCCGCTCACGGCGTGTTCCTCGACGGCAAGTTCCGGCGGCCGCGGCCGCAGAGGGTAAAATGAACGTTTCGGGGGCTTTATGACCAGTACCGGGCTCTCGGACCCGGAATACTCGAGATCGTCACTCACGGAAGTACTCCTTGGTTAGTGGCGCCAGTATTGTCTCGCCTGGCAGACGTGTCAACGAGCGGGCCTGTTGACCGGGATCGGGAGCCGTCGTACAACGGAGCCATGACAGCGAGCAAGGATGAGGCGACTATCGGCATACTTACCGTGTCGGACCGGGCGTACTCCGGTGCGTACGAGGACGAGAGCGGCCCCGCCATACGGACGTGGCTCGACGATGTTCTCTCCACCCCTTGGCGGGGGATCTACCGGATCGTTCCGGACGAGCAGGAGAGAATCGAAGCGGCTCTGAGGGAGCTGGCGGATAGGGAGGGGTGCTCCCTAGTCCTTACCACCGGGGGCACCGGCCCCGCTCCCCGGGACGTGACCCCGGAGGCTCTAGAGGCGGTCTGCAGCAGAATCCTTCCGGGGTTCGGAGAAGAAATGCGGCGAGCCTCGCTGAAGGTGGTACCCACGGCGATTCTCTCTCGGCAGGAGGCGGGGATTCGTGGGCAGAGTCTCATTATTACCCTGCCGGGGAACCCCCCTGCCATCGCCGACTCTCTCGAGGCGGTCTTTCCGGCGGTTCCCTACGCCGTGGATCTCATCGGAGGAGGATGGGTTGACACCCGTCCGGAGCGGATGACCGCGTTCCGTCCCAAACACGCAAGGCGCCCGGAGCAGTAGTGCCCGCATACCGCGAGACTCGGACTATCGATTCTCCTTCCAACGGTGCCCGGCCTCTTCGAGTAGCTCCTTACCATAGATCGGGATTTCGCTCTTTAGCGCTTCCAGAACGGAACGACAGAGCTCGAAGGCCGCGGGACGGTGACCGGCGCCGGCAACGATGACAATCGGTATCTCGCCGATTCGGACCGGTCCGAGGGCGTGCTCGACATAGAGCCGAACCGGGCCGCCGTGCTCCTCGACGACTTCCGCCGCGATGCGCTCGGCCATTGCGCGAATGCCCGGTTCCGCCATCTCCTGATAGGCGGAGAACTCAATGGAACTCACCTTCCCATCCTCGGTCTTGTCCGCCCGAACGACCCCGGCAAAACTTGTTACCCCGCCAATCCGGCTATCCTCGGCCCAGCGCGAGAGCACCTGGGAGATGCGCTCAACAGGCAGCGGCCCGTAGTGCAGATGGAGTTCCGGGGTTATCTCGATGTCCACGATCAGCCTCCGGCAAAAGGGGGAAGCAGGGCGACCTCTTCAGCCTCGGTGATCACCGTCTCCTCCCGGTGCATCCGCCTGTCCACGGCGATGCGGAAGGTGTGCTCCTCCAGGACGGGAAACCGGGCAACCAGAGACTCCCGAAGCGCCGCAACCGGGAGCGGGAAGGAGAGCTGCAGAGTGCTTTCCGGAGATATGAGTTCGCTCAAGGGTCCGAAAGGGAGAACCTTGACCTCTATTGCAGTGGTGGACCGTTCCAGTTCCCGACTGCTCATAAGGACTCCATCATCTCAAGTTAGCTCGACTCTATCAACACGCATTGACTCGCCATCGTAGATGAGCATCGCCGAACTGAGGGGCGTCGTGTCCGGGTTTTCGCACCAGTGGAGAAACTCGGAGACCTGAAAACCGGCGATCACCGCCACGGTCTGCGGAAGTATCGGCCTCGGGCCCGGTGGGATCGAGGCGAACTCAGGGCCAAAGGCATCCTCGTACCCGCGGCCGGTTCCGAGAAATGTGGTCGCCTGACCGAACCAGCCATCGACCCCGCCGTGAAAGACCGGACACTTGCTCGCCTTTCGGATCTTCTCGAGCTCCCCCCGGGCGGCGAAGCTGTCGAGACAGTCAAAGAGAACGAACGGGCCCGTGGAGAGGGTGCTCTCAGCGTCGAAGAGCTCGGCACTCAAGGGTCGGTTTACCGGTCGAACCGCGAGCTCCCGGTTTATCTCGGCGAGGTGCTCCGCCGCGGCCTCCGTCTTAGGGCGGCCGAGATCGGCCTCGGTGTAGAGGATTTGCCGGTTGAGATCCGGCATGTCGAGTACTCCCGGGTCCCAGAGCTCCAAGGTGATCGGCCCGAGACGGGAGAGGCTCTCGAGAACGTGAGAGCCGAGACCTCCGACGCCGGCAAGGAGCACCGAGGTTTCGCAGAGCCGCCTCCAGGCGGAGTCACTGAGGAGCGGGCGGTGCCGCACATATCGGTTCTCTTCCACGGTTATTCCTCCTTCGGACACTATACCCCAGGAGAGCCCGCCGTGGGGTCCCTCCGGCTTCCGGATCAGCACGTATTATGGAGTTCGAACAGATTTTTGTTGACAGAGAACGCAATATGCGGGAAGTTGCATATCGTGATGTCAGTTGCAGCAGAACGGTACGGGACATCCGCGGAGACAACATGAGCAGGCCGACGACCTTTCTCGATCTAGAGGAAGCTTTCGATATTCTGCAGTCAAAGCTCCTGCCCCTACCGGAGGAAAGTGTTGCCCTCCGAGGGGCTCTCGGCCGGGTGCTCCCCCGGGAACTCCCGGCACGGATCGACCAGCCGCGCTTTCGAAAGAGCGCGGTGGACGGATACGGAGTACTGCCCGGCCAGGAGGATGAGCCGTTCCGGGTTGTCGCATCCATCGTCGCCGGCGAGGAACGCACTCCGGGAAAGCCGTCCAATCTCTCGTCAGGGGAGGCGCTTCGGATTATGACCGGTGCGGTGGTCCCTCCCGATATCGAGCGAGTCCTCAGACTCGAATACACCGAAACGGTGACGGCGGGTACGTCGCCCGCAGAAGATCCGAGGTTCCGCCGGAAACGATTCGAGGAGCAAACCAACATCGCCGAGGAGGGGGAGAACATCCGCTCCGGAGAGCCTCTCCTCTCGCCGAGGAGACTCACCGCCCTGGATATCGGCATTCTCGCAAGCCAGGGATACGCGGAGGTGGCGGTCTATCGTCGCCCGCAGGTAGCGGTGTTTTCCACGGGCACCGAGCTCTACTCTCCGGAGAAAGAGGAGATCCCCTCCTACGCAATTTACGACAGCAACAGTTTTCAACTTACCGCCCTGGCAGAGGCGAATCTCGCGGTGGCTGAGAACCGTGGTATGCTCGGGGACGATCAGGCGGCGATTACCGAGGCGTTAGCCCGGGCAATCGAGGAGAGCGACGTGGTTATCGTCTCCGGCGGGGTTTCCATGGGGGATCTCGACTTTGTGCCCGCCGCCCTCGCCGATCTGGGAGCGTCGATTCACTTTCACGGCTTGGCGGTCAAGCCGGGAAAGCCGACGCTCTTCGCCACGCTGGAGAAGACCCTCATTTTCGGGCTTCCGGGCAATCCGGTCTCCACCGCGGCGCAGTTCGAGATGCTTATCGCCCCCGCCCTCCACGCTCTGCAGGGGCTTGTCTATACGCCGCGGGAAGCGAGGGTTCCCCTGGCGAGCCCGTTTCGGCGAAAGAACGCGGACCGGCACGAGTTTCTGCCGGGGTACTACCGCGACGGAAAGGTTCATCAGATCAGCTACAGAGGATCCGGCCATCTCAGCGCTCTGGCGGACGCGGAGCTTCTCTTTCGCGTCGACCGGGGTGTGAGGGAGGTAGCCGCGGGAGAAGAGGTGTATGCGCGATTCATTCGGCCGGGAGATCGACTATCTTCGAATCTCCGTAACCGATAAGTGTAATCTTCGCTGTCGATACTGCATGCCCGCCACCGGGATCGCACAGAAGCGGCACGGAGATGTTCTTCGAGTTGAGCAGTTTGTACAGGTGGTGGAGGCAGCCACGGAGCTCGGCATCAGGAAGATCCGTCTCACCGGCGGGGAGCCGCTGGTACGAAAGGGAATCGTCGAGCTCGTCCGGCAGATCGCCGCGGTGCCCGGAGTGGATAGAGTCGCCATGACGACCAACGGGTTGCTGCTGAGAACGATGGCCCGGCCGCTCCGGGAGGCGGGACTCACCCATCTCAACATCTCCCTGGACACCCTCGACCCGGAGGTGTACGCCCGGGTAACCAGGGGCGGCAGACTCGAGGACGCCCTGGCCGGAACCATGGAGGCTAAGAGCGTGGGATTCGAATCGATTAAGGTGAATACGGTTGTCACCGAGGCGGAGTACCATGCCGATGAGATGGGAGCCCTCCAGGCGTTCTGTGATCAGCACGGCTTCGAGCTCCAGCGTATCGCCGAGTACTCCCTCTCCGAGGAAAAGCGTGACACCATGCAGTTTGAGCGTCCCCTCCCCTGCTCCGAGTGCAACCGGGTTCGTCTCCTTTCAACGGGGGTGCTCAAACCGTGCCTCCACTCGGACCAAGAGATCCCGGTGGACTTCAACAACATAACCGAGAGCCTCAAGAAAGCGATCCTCTCGAAGCCCGAGTATGGCACTGTCTGCACCAATCGTTCTATGGTGGAGATAGGGGGATAGCGCAGTGACCGAATCGGATCACCTCACCCACGTAGATAGCGGCGGCTCGGCCAAGATGGTGGACATCTCCGGAAAGCCACCGGTTCACCGTTCCGCCCGGGCCGGCGGCTTTATTAAACTCGCTGCGAAAACCGTGGAGCTCATTCGGGAAAACGGTATCAAGAAAGGCGACGTCCTAACCGTCGCAAAACTGGCCGGCGTCATGGGTGGAAAACGGACCTCCGAGCTCATACCGCTCTCTCATTTGATCGAAGTTGAGGAGCTCAACGTTACTCTTACGCTACAAGAGAATGGGGTGGCGATCGAATCTCTGGCGCGGTGTACCGGCAAAACCGGAATAGAGATGGAGGCCCTTACAGCGGTGAGCGTCGCGGCCCTTACGGTCTACGACATGTGCAAAGCGGTAGACAAGGCGATGGAGATCGGGGAGATACGGCTCTTGGAGAAGACAAAGGATCCTTGGAAGCAGAGTGGCGCGTAGCAATGAGGGACGCTACGGTTTTTTTAAGCTGGTTGCGCGCGCATCTTTTCGACTGTTCCTCCAACTATCCAGTTTTCGCTGCGATACGTGCAAAAGGGTGAGCGTTTTGGCAATCATCGTTTCAATCGTTGGGTACGGAAAATCGGGAAAGACCGCCTTTGCCGAGAGCCTCATCCGGCGCGTTGTGGCCGAGGGTCTAACGGTGGCGGCGATCAAGACCGGGCGTCTCTCCCATGGTGATCGTGACCGGGAGCTCTTGGCCAGGGCGGCGCAGCCCGCGGTTCCGGACAGCCGAAGGCTCTCCCTTGCAGGAGCGGATCCGGTGCTCCTCTGGACGGAAGAAGGGATTGCCATTGAAGGAGAGCGAGATCGGAAGTCGCCGACACCGCTTCCCGGTCGAGAGGAGTTCGCGAAGCGCTGGCAGGAGGCTCTTCCGCGAGCGTTGTTGGAAGGGATCCTCTCCCGGGATCTGATACTCCTTGAGGGGCGCCCGGTCCCGGGGGCGATGACCATACAGATGCGCAATATGGAAACCGGCACGGTGAAGTACCCCTTAGAAAAGCAGCACAGGGTGCTCGCCGGGCCGGAGGATTTCGACGGGGCGAAAGAGCAGGTGTTGAACGCACTGAAAGGAGCAGTAAAGAATGCCGGGTAAGAAAGAGACGGAGCGCGGTTCGGCGCCCCGGGATGTTCATCTCACCGTGGATGGCAATGAGGTGAAGCTCAACGGTTTCGTGCAAGATCTCTTTCAGGAAACCGTGGTAGGTCTGGTGCGGGCTCTGAGAACCGAGGACGAGGAGGCTCGCATCGAGCTTACCATCGGTCCGGCGGAAAGCGTGAAAGAGGGCCGCCCCAGCGACTGAAGCGGCCCACACGGGCAGGACAGGGACTATCTCCCGCTCCCTCTCTTCGGTTAGTCGTAGATCATCCCCGGAATCTGGTAGACCCTGCTCTCGGGCTCGTTCCCGCCGAAGTAGTCGCTCATGAGCTCCACCAGACGGTGCGCCATGCCGTCAAAGTCCTGAATGACCGTTGCGGCAAAAACGTCTCCGGAGTCGATTTCCTCCTTGGCAAAGTCCGTTCCGTCCACGCCGACCACCCGTATTTCCGTTCGGTCGGCCCGCTCAATCGCCTGAGTCGCGCCGTAGGCGGGCTCGTCCCAGCCGGCCCAGATTCCGGCCACGCTCCCGGGCTCGGAAAAGCTGGTGAGGAGATCCTCCGTTGCGCTCCGGGCGAAATCGACGGGACCCGGAACCTCGATGTGGATCTCCCGGATAACCTCGATTTCCGGATACTCCTCAAAGGTCGCCCGGGCGCCCTCGGCACGGGCACGAACACCGGGGTGAGGATCATGGGTGAAGAGGACGATCTCTCCCTCCTCGTTGATCGCCTCGGCAAGGGCGGTTGCAGCTCTGCGACCGAGGTCGGCGTTGTCGGAGGTGACGTTGAGATAGACTCCGTCGGTGAGACCCGCATCCAAGCCGAAGACCGGAATATCCGCCTCCGCCGCCGCGGAGAGTCCGGCGGTCATCTGCGCGGGGTCGCCCATACCGAGAACGATACCGTCCACCCGCTGGGTGACCGCGTCCTGGATTCGGCTCACGAGCATGCCGAAGTCACCAGCGGTGTCCGAAACGGTTACGCGCCACCCCTCTTCGTCAGCATACTCTTCGAAATGGTTGATAACCTGCGCCGTCGTAGCGTTGGCCATGTACGGTGTCACCACGGCGATGTCCAACTGCTCGGACTCCGCCGCTCCACTCGCCCAACCCATGGTTGCTATCGTCAGTAACGACAGTGCCAGGGCAATACCCTTCATTCGTACGGTTCTCATACGGAACCCTCCTTCGATCTATGCGGTTTCCGCGTCTCTGAGCTCATGCATGAGCTCCCGGAGCCGTGGATACACTTTCCTAAACGTTTCGTACTGCGCCTCGTAGCGCCTCCGCTCGGGAGGCCCCACAACGCGTTCCCGCTGTTCGGCCCCCGAAGCGCCGGGGACTGAGGCGTCGCTGTCCAGGAGAGAAAGCATCCCCCGTCCGCCGGCAAACCGGGCGTCTCCGGCGATACGTACCGGCAGCCCCGTGACCTCGGCGAGAATCTCCGGCCAGCCTCTAATCTGTCCGCCGCCGCCGCTGAGGAGGAGCTCCGTGGTCTCTTCCCGGCTTTCGGAGAGAGGCTCGAGGACCGAGCGTATGGCGCAGCTCACCCCTTCGAGAACCGCCCGAAAGAGCTTAGCCCGGCCGTCCTCCCTTCTAAGTCCGAGAAAGACACCCGACGCCTCGGGATCCTTGAACGGTGAGCGCTCCCCGGCCAGATGCGGAAGAAAGACGATCCCCGTAGGCTCATCACGCTCCGCCGCGACTCTCCCGAGCTCCTCGTAGAGGCGGGAGCGCTCATCGGGATCCTCCGAGAGGAGGGAGAGGAACCACTCCGCAGCTCCCGCCGCGGTAAGAAGAGGAGCGACTCGGACGATCCGCTCCTTCGAGGGATGGGGCAGGTTGAAGACCCCCAGCTCCGGGTCTCCTCGGCGGTCCGGCGCCGCCTCGTCGAGTACCCATCCACTGGTCCCGAGATAGCAGCCGACCCGTCCTCCGGAGAGCTCCGAAGCGAGGACCGAGGCTCCCACGTCCCCGGCGCCGTGAAGAAGCTCTACCCCTTCCGGAAGACCGAGCTCCCGGGCAAGGTCCCCTTCGATCACGCCGTCGGAGCTCTGGGCAAAACAGACCTCCGGGAGGTTCGCCGGATCGATCGGCACTGCTTCGATGAGCTCCGCCGACCAGCTGCCGCTGGAAAGATCGAGAAGGCCCGTAGTTCCGGCGGTCGTCCGATCGCTCCTGGCCACTCCAGTCAGGCGGTAGGCGACGTAGTCGTGCGCTCCGCACAGTACGGTCTCGGTCCGCTCGATTAGCTCCGGCGTGCGCTCCGCCACCGAGAGGAGCTTTCCGGGAAAACCCGCGCCGTCGGGGGTATTTCCGGTAATCTCGACGATCCGGGATCGGCTCACCCGCTCAAAGAGGGTCTCGAGCTCACCCTCTCCACGGGCGTCGAAGTAGAGTATCGCCGGAGCCACTGGACGCCCCTCGCTGTCGAGGAGAATGAGGTTCTGCATCTGGCCGGTGAGGATAATTCGCCCGGTGTCGGAAAGAGAACGGACCTCGCCGAGGGCCGAGAGAGAGCGGGTAAAGGCGGTCCACCACACTTCCGGGTCAATTTCCCCACGGCTCTCCGAGCCCGCGGCATACTCCCCCACGGCGGAGCCGAGAAGCTCCCCGGTACTGCCGAAGATGGCGCTCTTTACCGAGCCTGTTCCGATGTCCGAAACAATCGTCTCTTCTCTCACAAGATTCTCACTCCTCACTCCGCCGAGCCGCAACCGCCGCCGCGTCCGGCGAGGTCTAGCCGGCGAG
>JBKHED010000015.1:0-46521 GCA_046540995.1 Spirochaetaceae bacterium
GGGCCTCCGGCGCCCGCTCCGCGAACCGGCGAGCTTCCCGGGATGGGTTGTAGCTCGAGTGCAGAAGCGTTCCCCGAAAGCGGACCGTAGGCTCGCCGTTTTTCGAGTCAACGAAATGGTGCATTAGTGTCGGAGCTGTTCGACAAACGTCGGGAGGTCCGTCACTTCCTCGAAGGAGAGCTCCGGAGGCTCCGTGAGCTCCCGAAAGAGGGTAACAAGGGAGTGACGCAGCTGATGAACGAGAAGTTCCCGGTCCGTTCGTGCTTCTCCGGGGAGGACGGCGATTACCGTGTCGCCGTCCTCCATGCCCGCGAATCCCTCTCCGGCGAGAAAGGCGGATATGATAGTCACGATATCCTGGGTGACCCGGTAGGGGTCGAGGAGCTGGTTTTCGGCAACAATCTTCTCCCGGGAGGGGGCGAGATCGATCCTGAGAACCGTGGCCACGGTGGTTCCGTCGCCGGTGGTAGCGAGGCGATCGATAGTTTCGGCGATCTCCTCTCGGTTGAAAAGAACGCTCTTGCGCGCCCGGGAGATGGGGATGTCCCGGTTGGAGAAAAGCAGTCGGCCGGACATATCCGCCAGGGCGGCAAGGAGTATTCGCAAGATAGCAGGGTCCAGGGAGAGATAGGGAGAGTCGAGGATGAGAAGGACCGCGAGGGTCTGACGGCCGTGGCGGAAGGGAAAGAGAGCTACCCGGTCGAGGGCGTCCCGCTCACGGTAGGAGAGATACGATGAGAGGCTTCCGAGCTCGTCCTTCGTGATAATGAGAACATCTTCGCCCCGGGCGGAAAAGATCGCCTCCAGCTCTCCTTCCCGAGGTCGCATTCGTTGCTGGGTGGTTTTATCGATTCCGAGGGCAGACCAGACGAGAAAGCGATCGCTCTGATGGTCCGGCAGAAGGAGTGCCGCCTTCCGTAGCCGCAGATGCTCGACGAGCTGCTCAAAGAGCCGTCCGGGAGACTCGAGGGAGCTCTCTAATTCGCCGAGGGATTTGAGCAGCCGCCGGACCGCTACCTCGGGCTGAAGCTCCTCGCTCCTGTCGGTGGCGACGGCTATCTCCCCGGCCACCTCGTCGGCGATTTCGCTCCGAAGCTCTCGCGCCCGGGCAAGAAACCGCTTGGCCCCCTTCTTGGACGGCTCCATATCAGGTGTCGATGCCTAATTCCTCAAATAGTCGTCGGTACACCTCAAAATGCTCCGACTCCGCAAACTCCTGGATCTTCTCCTCCGGCAACGCCTCGAGCAGCTGGTCCATGTAGGTGAGAACCGACCGGATTTCGGCTTTTAGGCTGTCAGGGAGCTCGGAAAGCGTGCTCTCCGGAGAAGTGGCGGGCGGCTCCTCCTCTTCCTCGAGGCCCCCCCCCGCAGCTTCCTGCTTTTCCATTTGGTCGAAGTGAGCTGCGAACTCCTCGGGAGAGGCGGGAACCTCCTCAGTTTCCTCCATCTCGTAGGGTTCGGCGGCCTCCGGCACCTCCTCTTCGAGCAGGTCCTCCTCGGTAACCCCCTCGGGACCGAACCCGGAGGGTTCCGCTTCGGCTTGAGGCGCTTCCTCGGCTTCGGCTTCGGCTTCAGCTTCAGGCGCCTCCGCCCCCTCTTCTTCCTCGCTCTCTTCTCCGAGCTCTATTTCGTCGAAGTCGATTTCTCCGAGGTCCTCTTCTTCCTCTTCTTCTTCCTCATCCTTGAGCTCATCTACATCGGCGAGTTCCGATTCGATGTCGAGCTGGGCGAGTTGGTCTACCTGGGACTCGTCACCGAACTCTAGGGAGCTTTCCGTCTCCTCGGCCTCCTCGGCCGGTAGTTCGGCTTCCGGGGGCTCCTCCTCGTCGATCTCCTCGAGGGTGATCTCTTCTACCGGAGGCTCCTCCTCTGCTGCCTCAGGCTCTTTCACCGCCGGGGCCGCTTGCGCGGGAGCCTGCGCCTCGGGCTGCTCTTCCCCGCCGAGGTAGAGCTCCGACTCGTCCTCGAATTCCGCAGCTTGTCCAGCCTCTTCAGTGAACTCGGCAGTGTTCAGAATGTTGTCGAGCTCATCTCCGGTGAGGGCAATGGTTTCGTCTTCATCCTCTTCGTCGAAGAATCCGCCCGCCGGGGTCTCCTGCTCTTCCCCTTCGACCTCCGGAGCGGACGGCGCGGTGACCGAAGGCGCCGTGGCTGCCGCATCCGCCGTGGTGGCTCCAGTAGAGAGAACCCGTTTCAGGTCGGCGAGTTCGGTTCGGATTTCGTGTAGTTCCTTGGTTATCTCTTGTAGGGCTTCTCGGTCCCGTGCATCCATTGGCTGGCCACCTGCTGGTGTATGTATATCACCGGCGGCCTCTTTTGGCAAACCTTCGCCCTCTTCTTCCCCCTCGAAGAAATCTTCTTCTTCCGGGGTAAGGCGATTCACCGGAGTTTCCGGCGCTTCGATGTCGATACCTGCGTCCTCCGGGGTAAAATCGTGCTCGCCGGTCTCCAGTTCGGGTAGCTCCTCGGCATCGAAGCTCTCCTCTTCTTCGGGCTCCTCTACGGCGAGATCCTCGAAATCGCCTTCCATGCCGGGGATACTCTCCTCAGACGGACGCTCTTCTTCCTCTTCCTGGAGTTCGGAGAGATCGACTTCTCCAATCTCCTCGGGCTCTTCCTCCGCTTCCTCCTCTTCGTCCTCCGGAAGATCGGCGAAAGGATCGGTCTCTTCCTCGGTTTCCTCTATTCCGAGATCGTCGAGGGTTACTACCTCGCCCTGGAGGTCCATTTCTTCCGTCTGGAGTTCTTCCTCCAGATTTGCGAAATCTTCCTCTTCACCGAGGTCGAACTGCTCCTCGTCTTCTTCCGCCTCCAGGCCGGTGAGCTCCTCCTCTTCGGAGGTGGTTTCCGCGGCGAGCTCCTCCTCGAGATCGATCGTTTCCGCTTCCTCGGAGCGCCCTTCTTCCTCGATCTCGAAATCGAGGTCCTCCAGGCTGAAGTCCTCGAGCTCCTCCGCTCCCGGCTCCTCCTGATCGAGGACCTCTCCGCCGAGATCCGCGGGGGCTTCCTCCGCGGGGGAGGCGGTCTCGAGCTCAACGGCCTCGGCCTCCGTCTCCTCATCGTCGAAACTCAGGTTGTCGAACTCGCCCAAATCGTCAACCGCAGGTGTCCCGTGGTCCGCTTCGAGGGAAAGATCGTCGAGATCGATATCGAGGTCTGCATCCTGGAGCTCTGCTTCGCCGGAGAGGTCCGACTCTCCCGGTTCTTCGGCTTCGTAGTCCGAGAGGGAGACGGTGTCGCCGCTGTCGACTTCGTCCACAACGTCTTCCGGTCCCGCCTTTACCCAGACGCCGTACTTCTCCAGATCTTGTTCCGTGAGCTCCTGAGGCTCTCTTTGCTCACTCATCTCAAACTCCTGCGGCTAACGTAAGTTCTCGCTAACAGTGTCGGCAGAATCCGCATTACGGTTAATCCTAGAGTGTAGCCTCCGACGGAAGCTTTTTCAATCGTCTAAAGAGCGGACCAAGGGGAGCCGTTACTCTGAATAATGAAGCTCTGGATTCCTCTGGTCACCGGTCTTGCTACCTACCTGTTGCTTACGCTGCTCTTCGGGGAGTACGGAGTCTTCAATTACGAGGAGCTCCGGCGGTACCGTAGCCGCTTGGACTCCCACGTCGGGATGCTCGAGGTGCGCCGGGGAGAACTCGAAACTGAAAGAGAGCTTCTGCTGGAGAACGAGGAGCGAATACGAATCGAAGCTCGCTCCCTTGGATACCTCGACACCGGCGAGCGCCTCCTCCGAATCGATGGAGCGGATAAACCGGACCGAGAGGCGTGGGTAGCAGGCTCGGTCACCCGTTCCGGACAGGAGCTGCCGGACCATAGCGGGGCGATTCGCACCATATCGATCTGCTCGGCCCTTCTTGCCTTTATCCTTCTCCACTGGAGGGAACCATCCGAAACGCGGCGCCGTCGCCGGAGAGTAGCGGAGCAGGCGCGAGAGGATCAGGAAGAGGCCTACTCTATTCGTCGCGCTTCCATGTAGTACCGCTTTTCCTCGGCGTGGCCGAGGGAAAACGCCTTGCGCGGAAGTACGCCCCGCTGCGCTACCGTCGGAAAGAGTAGGCCTCGGTCGATAGGCGGTAGGATTATCGCGGCACCGTCGCGCTCCTCCGCGAGGCGCAGAACTTCTTCTTCTCCGTGAACGTAATCCACCGCTACCGAGGCGTCGGAGATCGCGTCGTCTACTACCCCGATTGGCAGGATGTCCGACTCGGAAAGCGTGAAACCGGTGCCCCCGGTGGCGCCGAGCATAAGAACTTCTCGACGCAGCTGGTCGGCCGCGCGCCGCTCCCGCTCGGAGAGTGCCGTTAGACCCGAGTCGATGCTCCAAACCGTCTCGGCCACATTCGCGATCGCCCGAGAAACCTCCTCTATTCCCTCGCCCGTGAGAAGGCGGTGTATCGGCTCGAATCTGAGCCCCGGCGTGTAGAGGTTCACGAGCTCCACCAGCGCCCAGCGGGAGCGGTGGTCCATGGAAGCACCGGCTCGTTTTCTCCGCTCCCAGACCTCCTTCGCCGCGGCGAGGGAGTGGTTCCCGTCGCCGGCGGCGTAGAGAAAGGAACGCCGCTTCTCGGCGAGCTTCTCCAGGGCGGGAAGAAAGCTCTCTTCCAGCGCCTCGCTGCCCACGGGGTACCCGGAAACGCTCCCCCCTCCCGCGAGGAGATCGGTCTCGTAGAGCGGCGCGCTCTCCCTCGGCAAGCGCTCGGCCAGGGGCTCTATGACCGCCGAGCTCGCATCGTCAATGAGCACGAGGATGTGCGGGAGCTCCAGGGGCGAACGCTCCCGAATTTCCACCCTCGGGGGAAGGCGAGACTCGATGGTGAGCTCGCTCGCCCGTACTAGGGTGGTGGCCCCCGGAGTGTACTCGTACTGCTCGAGATCGAGGGCGAAGAGTATTCCCGGCCGAAGGGCTCCATCCTCGCTTCTGCGTAGCACCAGCACCGGTGTGTCGGGATGCTCCTGAAAGACTCCCTGTTCTAGATAGGAACGCACCCGCTTGCCGATCGCCTCGGCCTCCGCGGCGACCGATCGCTCCTCGAGGTACGCCTCGGGAAAGACGAGTCGCAGGGTGCTGGGAGCCTCCCCGATTTCCTCGTCCAGGGCTTCCCAGTAGCCGGGATTGGAGGTGTGCTGGTCGCAGGCGATAACCGCCCACCGCTTCAGGTCTATTCCCTGCCGGGGAAGGAGAATGTCCGGACGCCTTAGACCGAGTCGAGAGAGTCGCTGATCGAGTTCCATGGTAGTGAAGGGTATATTGAACTGGTCTCGACGGCAAGGTAGAGTGGAAGGTGCCATGGAATCTCGCCTTCTGATCGATCTCGACCGGGACCTTCCCGGTCTCAACACGCTTTCCCGGCTCCCGGGACTCCTCATAGGGGCGGGGTACGCGCCGGTACTCCAGGTGGGAACGCGCTTTCCCTGGACCGAGGAAGGGCGGCTCCGCGCGAGCTGGGTCTACCCGGAACAGGCGCTGGTGGGCTACGCCGAGGCGCTCCGGGAGGAGGGGCAGCCACTGGAGATTTGCCTCGGGCGGTACGGCATGATCCGGGGTACGGAGGAGATCAACACGTTCTACGGCAGGTTTGTCTCCATGATGGACGAGGGAAGCCTCGATGAGAGTGAGGCCTCCTCCTACGCCCTCTTTCTCTTGGGGCTCCTCGAGGATCTCCGCTCCCTCTTCGGTGAGGTTTCCCGTCTTTTCATCTCTTTTCCCGGCGCCCTTCCGCGGGAGACGGAGGAGCGCCTCTACCTCGCCCTGAAAAGCAGAGTCGAGGCGGAGGGAGTAGAAGTGGTTGGGCTCTTCGAGCGAGAGTTTCCGCTCATCGGCGATGGGCTGCGCCGCTCCGGCGATCGAAGAGGCGCGCACCGGTACGAGGGCTCTCTGGAAGGAGAGCGAAGCGAATTCCTCCTCGGCACCATTCCTCTCTGGTGCAGGGAGGAGCTCGTCTCGCTCTTTGACGAGGGGGAGGCGGCGACGGCGTGGAAGCGGCTATCCGCGGCGGTCGGCGGGATCTGGGAGTTGGTGCGACAGGGCGAAGAGCTCGAAACCGCGCTCTTCATTGCCGCTGCGGCGGGAGACCCCGCGCCGCTCTCGGAGGGAGTGGTGCTCCGGCGCCGGCTCACGGAGGCGATGGATGAGCTTCGGGAGGCGATTGCGGCGGCGAGAACGCCGATTGGGCGCTTAACGGAGCAGTCGGAGCTGCTGTTCATACCGGCCAGGGCTGCGGAGCGAGCAGCCTCCCGGCTCCAGGCGACCCTCTTACCGCTCCGTCCGCTGGACGGAGGGATCACCCTTTCTTCTTCGGAGGATGAAGCCCGGTTCGACCGGTAGGGAGGGCTCGATAACGGTCTCCTTGCCGTGATCTCGTTCCTCCACCGGGTTACCCTCTTCATCGTAGAGGAGGAACCGGCGGTCCCTGCTTCCGGGCTGATCCGGGCCGATGTACTCCACCGGCTCCCCGGTCCGAATCTTGTTCTTGAGCTCCAGGCGGAAACGCCCCGGAGACACTTCCTCACCGATGGTCCCGAGAAAGAGGTAGGGGCGTCGGTAGACGCCGTCGGCGTGCTGCTCCATCTCCTCTCGCCCGAAGTAGAAGCCCGTCGAATACTCCCGGTGGCTCACCTCGTCGAGCTCGGCGACGTAAGGACGAACCACCTCGGGGTCGGTGATCCTTCCTTCGATGAGATCGATCTGCTTCCGGTACGCCCTGGTGACCACGGCGGTGTAGTAGACCGACTTCATGCGTCCCTCGATCTTGACGCTGTTTACCCCCGCCTCCTCGAGCTCTCCGAGATGATCGATCATTTTGAGGTCCCGGGAAGAGAGAATGGTGGTGAAGTTCTCTCCCTGCTCTACGGGAAAGCTCTCCTCCGGGCGCTTCCGCTCCACCAGAGCGTACTCCCAGCGGCATGAGTGGGCGCAGTCACCCCGATTGCCCGAGCGTCCCGCCATGTAGGAGCTCAAGAGGCAGCGTCCGGAGTAGGCGATGCACATGGCGCCGTGAACAAAGGTCTCAAGCTCCATATCCGGCAGCGCCTCTCGAATCTCGCTGATTTCCCGGAGGCTCACCTCACGGCCGAGGATAATCCGGGAGAAGCCGAGGTCGCCGTAGATAGCGGCGGCTGAGGCGTTGACACAGTTCGCCTGCGTGGAGAGATGAAGCGGGGTGTTCGGGAATCGCCTCCGGAGGATCGGAACGATACCGATGTCGCTCACAATGAAGGCGTCGAAGGGGTAGGCCCCGATGAGCTCGAGCTGCTCCTCCAGCTCCTTGAGGTCCCGCTGATGAAAGAAGATATTCAGGGCGCCGTAGAGCTTTCTCCCGCCCTTAATGCGCCGTATCTCCTCCGGCTCGCTGCCGTCGAAGTTATCCGCACGAGCGCGCAAGGAGAAGCTTCGTAATCCTATATAGGCGGCGTCGGCACCGTACTGGTAGGCGTAGCGGAGCTTCTCGATATTTCCCGCCGGCGAGAGGAGCTCCATGCTACGGCCCACCACTCCACGCCTCGGCGAGCTCATCCCGCCGGGCGCTCCAGAACTCGAGCATACGCTGCTGTATGCCGCCGAAGAACCTCAGCTCCATCTCCGTGGCGGCCCTGCCGAGATATCGGAAGTGCCAGCTCTCCCACTTGTAGCCGGTGAGCTCCTCGTACCCTTTCGGATAGGAGAGGGAGAATCCGAAACGCCGGCCGTTCTCGGCGAGCCACACCCCCGCGTCGGTCTCAGCGAAGGCGTCGCTGATGCTCCCGAAGTCGATAGTGGTACCGAGTTGGTGCTGGCTCGTACCGGGACGGGCCGAACTTCGCTCGGCCTCCTCCAAACCGAGCTCTTCCACCCAGTAGTCGAAGAGCCACTCCTGGTAGTCGTAGCTGCGGTAGGTAGAAGAAATGGGTAGCTCTACTCCCTCTTCCCCGGCGGCCCCCACCATTGCAAGGAGGTCCTCGAGGACAAGCCGGCGAAGGGACAGCCCCTCTCGGGTAAGGGTGAGCCGCTCCTCCAGGGTGTCGAGCTCCACCAGATCTCGCGGCTCGTACTCCGCCGGGAGGGGGTGCTCCTTGTCCACGAGCCAGAGGAGCTCCTCCGGCGTCTCTAAGAGCTCTGCGGTGAGCTCGAGGAACTGACGCGGCTCGTCCAAGATCCGCTCCCGCTGAGCAGGGGGGAGATCCTCGAGGAGAAGTTCGAGCGCCGGAAGGGTGAGGGAGAACTCAGGATGTATCCGTTCTTCCTGCTCCGCGACGGAGGCCGACTCACCGGTAACGCCACCGACCTCGGGAGCCTCTGGTGGGGTGTCCTGACGACGCCCGCATCCGAGGAGCAGTATCGGTAAACCGGAAAGAAGGAGGAGGGAGGTGATCCTCATGACGGCTGGGAGTGTAGCACGCCTCAGAAGACCTTTTCTATCACCTCATCCATATGAGTCACGGGATGAAAGATTATTCCCTCGGTGATGTGCTCCGGAATGTCCGCGAGATCCTTCTCGTTCTCCGAGGGGATAATAATCTCCTTGATCTTGTTTCTCCTGGCGGCGATGGTCTTCTCCTTCAGTCCGCCGATCGGGAGCACCTGTCCCACCAGGCTCAGCTCCCCGGTCATGGCGACCCGGTTCTTGATCTTCTTGCCCCGGGCAAGTGAGAGGAGCGCCGTGGCCATCGTGATTCCCGCGGAGGGACCGTCCTTCGGGGTCGCCCCGGCGGGTATGTGGAGGTGTATTTCGTTCTTCTCGAAGAAGGCGGAGTCTACCCCAAAGGTCGGGGCGAGGTGGCGAACAAAGGTGTAGGCGATGTTCGCGGACTCTTGCATTACGTCGCCCATTTTGCCGGTGAGCTTGAAGCCACCCTTGCCGGTATTTGAGACCGCTTCGATAAGCAAGGTGTCTCCGCCGTAGGGGGTCCAGGCGAGTCCCACGGCCATTCCGGGAGCGCTTACCCGCTTGAGACTCTCCTCGGGAAAAATCGGCTTGCCGAGGTACTCTTCCAGGTTTTCGGGTTTTATCCGTATCGGAGTCTCCGGTTCCTCGAGAACCATCTTGCGGGCGATTTTGCGATGGATCTTGTCGAGTTGCTTCTCGTAGTTTCGCACCCCCGCCTCCCGGGCGTACCGGTTGGCGATTTCGAGGAGCGCCTTCTTGGTATAGCGCACATGGGACTTCTTCAGGCCGTTCTTATCCAGAGACTTCGGCACCAAGTAGCGCTGGGCAATGGCGAGCTTCTCCTGGTCGATGTATCCCGAGAGACGGATGACCTCCATCCGGTCGAGAAGGGGGCTCGGTATGGTGTCCAGGGTGTTGGCGGTGGTGATAAAGAGAACGTTCGAGACGTCGAAGGGGAGGTCCAGGTAGTGATCCCGAAAGCTTACGTTCTGCTCCGGGTCGAGCACCTCCAGGAGTGCCGAGGAGGGGTCTCCCTGGTAGCTCACCCCGAGCTTGTCGATCTCGTCGATCATAAAGACCGGGTCCTTGGTGCCGACGATCTTGAGCCCCTGAATAATCTTGCCCGGCATTGCTCCGATATAGGTGCGACGGTGACCCTTGATCTCCGCCTCGTCTCGCATGCCTCCCACGGAGAAGCGAAAGAACTCCTTTCCCAAGGCCCGGGCGATGGACTTGCCCACGGAGGTTTTGCCAACCCCCGGCGGACCAACGAGGCAAATGATCGAGCCTTTGAAGTCCCCTTTGAGCCGGCGTACGGCGAGGAACTCCAGGATGCGCTCCTTCACATCCTCGAGACCGTAGTGATCCTTGTCGAGGATCTCTTGAGCGTTCGAGAGGTCGAACTCCGCGGGCTCCGGGTCTTTCCAGGGGAGGGAGACAATGGTGTCGAGGTAGTTCCGGGTCATACCGTAGTCCGGAGAGTTGGGCTCCAGGAGCTGAAACTTCTCCAGCTCCTTTTCCACCTGCTCCCGGACCTCATCATCGAGCGGTAGCTCCTCGATCTTCTCCTTGAACTGCAGGTAGTCGGAGCTCTTGGAGTCCGTGGGCATGCCGAGTTCCTGCTTGATCGCCTTGAGCTGCTCCTTGAGGAAGTACTCTCGCTGGCTCTTTTCGATTTTCTCGTTCATCTGCTTCTGGATCTTCTTCTGGATCCTCAGGAGCTCCTGCTCCTTCTTAATGAACATGAGAACCTTTTCGAGCCGCCGCTGCACGCTCAAGGTCTCGAGCACATCCTGCTGGTCGCTACGATCGATGTTGAGAATGGAGGCGATAAAATCGGCGATACGCCCGGGCTGGTCGATGTTGACCATGTTGAGACGCATCTCTTCGGAAAAGAGGGGATTATTCTCGCTCACCTGCTTGGTCTCGCTAATAAGAGAGCGGGTGAGCGCCTCCACCTCGGTCCCTTCCTCGTCGGTGTCATCGAGATAGTCCACCGCCGCCACGAGCGGAGACTCTTCCTGGAGAAACTTCTTGATCCGAAATCGCTTGAGGGTGGAGACGAAGATGTTGACCCCGCCGTCCGGCAAGTTAATGCGCCGCACGATCTTAGCCACCGTGCCGATCCGGTAGAGGTCCTCGCCCGTCGGAGGTGCATCGGTCTCGGCGTCCTTGGTGAGAACGAAACCGACCATGCTGTCGTGCTCCATGGCGCTGTTGACGACATCGAGGTCGTTCTCGTCGGTTATCATAATGGGGGTAAAAATGCCGGGGAAGATCGGCTTGCCCGTAAACGGTATCAAAGAGAGCTTCTGCGGAAGCTGCTGTCCCGCCGGCAGTATATCGTGTTGCTGTGTCATGGTTATTCGGCGTAGAAAGTACGGAGAGTGTCGACAGCCGTCAAGTGCTCCTTTACTATGCCAGACGTGTCCCGTAACTCCACGGAAGAGGTCGTAATTCTTCGTGTCCGTCCCGTCGGGGAAATTCACGCGTCGGTGCAAATGCTCGCTCGTGACTCCGGTCTCCTCGACGCTATGGCCTACGGCGCCCGTTCCCGTAAAGGGAGCCTCCGGGGCTCGATTGTTCCCTTCGCCCTGGGCACCTGCTATCTCTACACCGATCCGGTAAAGGGGAGCGCCAAGATTACCGAACTCTCGATTCGGGAGTACCACCCGGAAATTCGAGAGAATCTCAAGAAATTCTACGTCGCCTCCCTCTGGGCGGAGCTGGTTCTCTACTCCTACGCAGCCGGAAGCGAGGGAGATGCGCTCTGGTCCCTCTTGAGGGGGGGCCTCTCACTCCTTGCCGCGGAGGATGAGAGATCGACGGACGCGACGAACCTGCAGTTTCTCTGGCGCTTTCTGGAGCTTCTCGGGACCCGGCCGGAGCTGCCCGCGGAGCCTCGGGGGAGGTATCGCTACCTCCCAGAGGAGCATCGGTTTGCCCCGAGAGAGGAGCTTTCCGGCGAGGAGAGCCGGGAGGGAGGCGTCACCGTCCAAGGAGGCTCCCTTGCCTATCTCGCCGCTTCCGGCGCCCGAAAGCTCGAGGAAGCGCTGAGGATCACGCTCTCTCCGAATCAGGGGGGTGAGCTCAAGAGGCTTCTCTTTCGCCTGGTGCAGGAGTCCACGGAGCGGGAGCTCAAGAGTATTCGGAGCGGTGAGGGTATCCTCTAGGCAGCGTGGCCCTCTGATCGATTGCCTGACGCCACTCCTTCCATTAGGATACAGATGCGATGTCCGCCGAGGCAGGAGAGAACGAGCTCATCGCTCAGTACGAAAAGGAAATCTTCGATCTTCGTCAGCTCCTGGAAATATCCAAGAGCCTCAACAGCACCCTGGAGTTCAACCAGCTGCTGGAGTCGATTCTCTACACCTGTATGGCCCAGGCAAAGGTCCTGCAGGCGGCGGTCTTTACCCGGACCGAGGTGCACCGGGCGGACCTTCACCTCCACCGGAACCTAATTGGCTTCGACGTTGCCAAGGAGCACCACGTGATTCCGGAGGAGAGCGACCTCCTCCGCCTCTTTTTGGAGCAGTACAGGTGCTACACCATGGAAGAGATAGAGGAAACGCTTCCCGGCTCGCCGGACCTCGGGCTGCTTAATCGGTTTCAACCGAGCCTGCTTGTTCCGATTAGGTCGCGGAACCTGATCAACGGCGTTATCGTCCTGGGAGAGAAGATTCCGCAGGATGGTAGGAGCAAGGCCGAGTACGGCGATACGGAGAAGGATTTTCTCCTGGATGTGGCTCTTCTGGCGGGTATCGCGGTACACAACGCCTTTCTCTTCGAGGTAACCAACACGGACCTCATGACCAGGCTCAAGATGCGCCATTACTTTCTCACCATGCTCGCCGAAGCGATGCAGCGGGCGCAGTCGTTGGGGGAGCCCCTTTCAGTTATGATGCTCGACCTGGACAACTTCAAGCGAATTAACGACACCTACGGCCACCTCTTTGGGGATGATGTGCTGCGGGAGGTGGCCGATGTGGTTCTAACCAAGGTGCGACGGACCGACCTCGCCGCTCGCTACGGAGGGGAGGAGTTTATCGTTCTCTTGCCGAGTACCGAGGGCAGTCGGGCCATGGCGATCGCCGAGCGCGTACGAAAGGGAGTCGCTTCTACCACCTTTGAGTATGAGGAAAACCGGATTCCCGTTACGATTTCCATCGGCGTGGCAACGTATAAGCCTGAAGTAGACAAGACCTCTCACATGCTGATTGATCGGGTCGATCGGGCACTCTACTGCTCGAAGAGGGACGGAAGAAATCGGAGCACCGAGGCGTTCTGACCGAGGCGCTATTCCAGCTCCTCGGCGGCGCTTTCCACGCTATCCGAGAGGGGGAAGTAGTCGGTCAGCTTGGTGAGCTCAATGACGCGGGCAACCGGCTTCTGGAAGTTGACGAACCGAGTTTCGAAGTTTTCAGCCCGAGCGCTGGCGTAGACGTGGAGCAGGGCCCCCACCCCGGAGCTGTCCATGTAACTCACTCCGCCAAAGTCGATAATAATCTTGCGCCACCCCGACTCCAGGAGCTCCTGAACCTTCTGCCGGAGGTTCTTTGCGTTGAACAGGTCGAGCTCTCCTGAGAGGCGGAGAACCGTTACCGCTCCCCGTGCTTCTTCGGTTATGTCCATTTTGTTATTCGGTTACCTTTAGGACGATCAGCGTCTGGTCGTCGTATTGAGGCGCCCCGTCGACGAACAGCCTCACCGCTTCAGTTATCCCCTCGACGATTCGTTCAGCCTCCGCCCCGCCGTTAACGAGAATCGCTTCCCGGAGGCGCTCTTCCCGGAACCGTTCTCCATCCCGGTTCTGCGCCTCAATTATACCGTCGGTATAGAGAATTACAAGGTCTCCGGGCTCGAGGCGGGTGGAGGTCTCCTCGTAGATCGTGCTCTCATCGATCCCCACGGGTATTCCCGGGGTGTCGAGTTCCTGGAAGCGCCCCTCCGCCGCCCGGAATAGGAGGGCCGGGTGGTGTCCTCCGTTGGCAAACAGGAAACTCCGTGTTCCGGGGTCGTAGGCAAAAATACACGCCGTGGCGAAGCGATCCACCGCCAGATCCTCGGCGATGCCGCGGTTAATCAAGGAGAGCAGCCGGCTCAGGGAGTACTCCCGTCGCCGCTCCATATGCACTATGGTTCTGACAACCACCATAATCAGGGAGGCGGGTATTCCCTTGCCGGAGACGTCGCAGACCAGACCGAAGAGGCGTCCCGACGGCTCCTTCTCCAGGTCGTAGTAGTCACCACTCACTCCCTTGGCCGCGGAGGTGAAGCAGGCGACCCGCGCCCCCGGGAGCTCCGGAATGCTTCGGGGGAGGAGCCCCCGCTGTATGGCGGCGGCAATATCCACCTCTCGTTCCATTTCCTGTTTCTCCAGGAGTTGCAGGTAGTTGAAGAGGCTTTCGAGCATGAGAGAGCAGTAGGTTGCAAAGACCTTGCAGCGGTCCCAGTCCTGCCGGCCCAGGTACTTCTTCGGCGTGGTAGTTGCAATGGAGAGAAGCCCGCGGGCTTCCTCCCCCACCTGAATCGGCACGGCGTAAATCGATGTAATGGTGCTTGCTCGGTCCTCCATCAATTCCCGAAAGCGGCTGTCCTCGCTCGCATCTTCCAGGCGGATCTCCAGATTCTCGGCTACCGCCTCGCCGAAGATTCCCTCTCCGAGGGTGATCGGAGTGGCCCGCAAATACTGGTCCACCCCGCCCACTTTCGATCGTACCGAGGGGGAGACGTGGTAGGGCGGGGGAAAGTAGCCCCGCTCGCTGCGAACCGAGAGCTTGCGTTCTCCGTCGTTTCGGAGGTAGATCACTCCCGCATCCGCGGCGGTCGAGTCCACCAGGGAGCTCACCACGTAGTCCAGGACGTTGTCTACCTCGATCCGCTCCTTCATGGCGGTTCCGATGGTCCGCATGAAATCGAAGGTGGAGTCCAGGTAGCGCCGAGTAAAGCGGCGCTCCCGTTCCTGTCGGCTCCTGCCGAACCGGTGGTAGAGACGGGTAAAGGAGGCGTGGTAGGAGAGAAAGAGAGGAAGCACGACGGCGCGGAAAAAGATTCCCTCCTCGGGAAAGATAATCAGCGCCAGGACAAAGAGGATCGGATAGCTGACGAACCGAACTCTATGGAGCGCGATGACCTCCCCCTCCTCGCTGTTGTACTTGGTGACGTAGAGGGATGCGGCAAAGAGAAGCGCCCCCTGCCCGAGAAAGAGGAATATCCCTGCTATGGTGAGCCCCAGCTGCATCCCTCCCTCGGTTAACCAGACGCCGAGAGCCGCGGAGATAGACGCCGCCGCGGCGGCGTGGGCAGCGTAGAAGATCGACGGTTCTCGGTTGAAGCAGGAGAGCCAGCGAGTGTAGAGAAGAAGCAGGAGGCTTTCGGTTGCGAGCAACAGGGGGAGCGGTGGAAAAAAGAGATAAGCAGGTTGCCGAATCGCGAGCACCAGCAGCGCCGCCGCCAGGCACTGGACGGATCGCACCCGATAGATCCGATGGGTCCAGCCGAGATAGATCCCGAGAATGATTACAAGGAGAAGGCGCGCCCATTCGGGTGAGGATAGTAGAACGAAGAGGGCTCCCATTGGTACTGCCAGGAGGCTATCGACTCCACACCGGCGCTGTCAAGCTTAGCTGAAGCGAGAACCCCTTCTATGCTGTCATAAGAATGGAATCATGTTACTCTCGAAACGGGAGGCGATCAATGCGCGCACTGGATCTGATTATCAAGAAGCGAGAGGGAGGCGAGCTTTCCAAGGAAGAGCTCGAGTTCCTCATAGAGGGGTACGTTGCCGGTGAGATCCCGGAGTATCAAGTCTCCTCCTTTCTCATGGCCGTCTACTTTCAGGGAATGAGTCGCCGAGAGGCGGGATACCTCACGCAAGCTATGATCGACTCCGGTGAGACCATCGACCTCTCCTCCGTCTCGGGGCCACTGGTGGACAAGCATTCCACCGGTGGCGTTGGCGACAAAGTCTCCCTCATTCTCGCTCCTCTGGTCGCCACGGGGGGCGTTAAGGTTCCCATGATGAGCGGAAGGGCCCTTGGACACACCGGGGGTACCCTGGACAAGCTCGACTCGATTCCCGGGTACCGGTCAGTTATCACCGCCGAGGAGTTCGCCTCCACCATACGCCGGTGTGGCTACGGAATGACCGGACAGAGCAAGGAGATCGTTCCGGCGGATCGGCTCCTCTACGCCCTTCGAGACGTGACTGGGACCGTGGAGTCGGTCCCACTCATTACAAGCAGCATCCTTTCCAAGAAGTTCGCCGAGGGAGCGGACGCACTGGTATTCGACGTAAAGTGCGGTGCAGGAGCGTTCATGAAGAGCATCGACGAAGCGAGGGAGCTTGCCTCCTCCCTGGTGGAAACCGGAAAAAGCCTCGGTAAGAATACGGTCGCCGTCATTACCCGCATGGATGCGCCCCTGGGTTCGATGGTGGGTAACTTCGTAGAGGTCGAGGAGGCCTGCGCCTCTCTCGGAGGTAGCTCGGCCAAGGGAACGCTCACCTCAGACTCCCGTTCCGACGATCTCATGGAGGTGACCCTGCGCCTGGCGGCGTGGATGCTGCTTGCGGGAGGTAAGGCTGCCTCCGTGGAGGAAGGGGAGAAGATCTGCCGGGAGAACCTCGAGAACGGCCGCGCCTGGGAGACCTTTCTCAAGAACGTTGAGCTCCAGGGAGGGGACACGGCGGAACTGAAGCGGCAGCTCGGAAGCCGACGGGCACCGCTGCACTACGAGGTACCCGCGGGGGTCTCCGGGGTGCTCACCGGTATTGACGCCTATAAGACCGGCATGGCCGGCGTCTATCTCGGGGCGGGTCGTTCTACCGCTGAGGACAAGGTACGCTACGACGTCGGCATCGAGCTTCTGAAGAAGCCCGGCGAGCCCGTGGAGGCGGGAGACTCGGTGGCTCGGATCTACGCCGACGAAGAGGAGCATCTCGCCCAGGCGCTCAAGATCTTTCAGGACGGCATTACCATAGAGGGCGTGGCCGGGGCAAGAGAAAAGCCATCTATGATTCTGGAGGAGATATCGACTCTATGACCTGGGAAAAGGCGAGCCTCGACAAAGAGCGGGTAAAGGAGATCGTGGACCGGTACAATCTCGACCTCCTGAGCGCCTCGATTCTCGTCCGCCGGGGCGTCACCGAAAGCGATGAGGTCCTCTTCTACCTCGAGGAGGACCTGCAGTACGCCCACAACCCTTTTCTCTTCGAAGAGATGGAAGACGCCGTGGAGCGGCTGCTCCAGGCGGCGGAGGAGGAGGAGAGAGTCTTGGTCTTCGGCGATCGGGACGTGGACGGTATTACGAGTACCGCGGTTATGGTGGAAACGCTTCGGGAGCTCGGGCTCGAGCCGGAGTGGAAGGTTCCCATGGGAGATGATTCTTACGGCCTCTCGATGGAGCTGGTGGAGGAGTTTGCCTCTCGAGACGGTACGCTTATTGTTGCCGTGGACTGCGGGACCACCAACGTCGCGGAAATCGCTCGGGGGCGGGAGCTCGGCGTTGATACCATTGTGGTGGATCATCACAATCCACAAGATGAGCTGCCTCCGGCGGCGGCGATCATAAACCCGAAAGTCGGCGATGGGGGCTATCCCTTTCAGGGGCTCTGCGCCTGCGGGGTCACCTCGAAGGTCCGCTCGGCCCTCGCCTTTGCGCGAACCGATCTCTTTCGGGAGCAGGTCTCTCTTCTCAATCTCCGCCCGGGAAACGATACGGTCATCGTCGACGCCATTAAGCTGGAGAACCTTATCGAGGTGGACCGGATCTCCGAGGCTCTCGTGCCGGAGCTCGGGGATCTCGAGCACAGCCGCCTGGCGGACTTCCTCCTGGGGCAGAAGCTCCTTGTCTACGACGCCCCCGGTCAGGAGCGCCTTTTTCGTCAGGTCTTTGGCTCGGGCGTCGAAATTCACCTCTTTGACCTCGCCCCGGAGATCTGGGACGCCTTTCCGGTGCTTCGAAACAAGACGCTCCTCCGGATGCGGGACAGCTCGCGGCTGGCCAAGTACACCGAGGGTGAGCTCAGCGAGGTGGACACTCTGGCCCAGCTCTACCGCGCCTTCGTTATGCGCCGATTTCCGCAGATCAAAGAGGCGTATCGTTCCGTGGCGGATCTTGTCGCCATAGGAACCTTGGCGGATATGATGCCCCTGCGAAATGAGAACCGCATTCTTGTTCGCGAGGGGTTACGAAAGCTCAACGTGGAGCCCTCGCCGCCGATTCGGACCCTCCTGGAGAAGCAGAACCTCCTGGGAAAGCCGATCAGCACAAAAGCCATCGGCTGGCAGATCGCTCCGGTCATTAACGCTTCGGGCCGAATGGGAGAGCCGGAGACGGCGGTACGGCTGCTGCTGAGCCGAGATGAGAGCGAGCGCAGGGAGCTGGCGGACCGGGTTGTATCCCTCAATCGGAAGCGTAAGAAGGTGGGCGAAGATGCGTGGCGCAGGGTGCTTCCGAAGGCGAACGAGAGTTTTATGGAGCTCGAGGAGCGGCTCATTCTCGTCCATGACAACGATGTGCACCGAGGGGTAACCGGAATCATCGCCGGGAGGCTGAGCCGACAGTTTCGCGCTCCGGCGGCGGTGGTCACCGCCGTGGAGAGCGGACTCGTCGGTTCTATGCGGAGCGTGCGCGGCTTCGGGGCTACGGAGTTTCTACGGCAGTTCGAGGACATTTTCATCGACTGGGGCGGGCACGATGCCGCCGCGGGATTCAATCTCGCCGCGGAGAATCTTCCGGCCTTCCTGGGAAGGATTCGGGACGCAGCGAAGCGGATCCGCCTCGACGAGGCGGTGGAAACCATTCAGGTTGATGCGGAGCTACCTGATCGGTACATGAGCCCCGACCTAGAGGAACTGATCGCCCGATTCGAGCCTTACGGGATAGAAAACCCGATTATCCGATTCCTCAAGCGTGGCATGGCGGTGGAGGAGATCGAGTTTATCGGCAAGGAGCAAAACCACCTCCGTTTGCTTCTCCGGGGAGGCAGCTACAAATGGCCCTCGGTCTACTGGAACGCCGCGGAGCGGGTTAACCGCGACTTTGCTCTCGGGGACAGCGTGGACGTGGTCTTCGAGCTCGACAAGAATCACTTCAACGGCCAGGCGACGCTGCAACTCAGCGTAGTGGATATGGCCCGGGAGGGAGAGGCGGATGAGCGGTAAACCGAACCGGTTAGGTCGCCGTTACCGGACCGCCCCGGTGCCGACTCGGCGGGGCGAAGCGTCTCTTCCCGGCAGAGCTCCGTGGCGGGCGCTCCCTGCCTTGATACTGCTGCTCACGCTCTTTACGGGCCCGGCGATTGCGCAATCCGAGAGCTCCCTCTCCGTGGAGCACGCCGAGCGGGTCGCCCCGGGGGAAGTGCTCCTTCTCACCGTTAAGAGCTCAGAGCCCCTGGAGGAGCTCTCCGCGATGCTTTCCGACGGGGGCCGGGTGCTCTCCGACAACTCCGGAGTGCCCTTTGAGGAAGATGAGGAGGGGAGAGAGCGATGGGTTGTCCTCCTCGGGGTGGTAAGCACTATTCGGCCCGGTGAGTATGAGGTCGTCGTAGATGGCGCTCCGGGAGCTCCTTCTTACGAGGGAAACGTGGAGGTCACCGCGCGGGAGTTCGTGGAGGAGGATATCCCCCTCTCCCAGACGCTGACCGAACTGCGTCGGGATGAAGACCCGAGAAAACGGGAACAGGCGCTGGAAATGTTAGCCCTGACCAACAGCTTTCGCCGGGAATCCACCTTCTGGACCGGTAGCTTCTCGATGCCTCTAGAGAGCAACCGGCGTACCTCTCAATACGGCGATCGGCGCCGATTTATCTACGCCGACGGGGAGATTGCGCACGCAATTCACAACGGCGTCGATCTTGCGGCGCCCACGGGAACCCCGATTTACGCCCCCGGGGCGGGCAAAGTGGTCTTCGCGGAGGATCGCATCGTCACCGGCAAAACCGTGGTGCTCGAGCACTTTCCCGGGGTGTACGGCCTCTTCTACCATCTCGACAGGATCGACGTAGAGCAGGGAGAGCTGGTAGAAAAGGGCACTTCCATCGGCACCGTTGGGAGCACCGGTGTTTCCACCGGTCCCCACCTCCACTGGGAGATGAGAGTGGGGGGTGTCTCGGTTGACCCGGGCCTTTTTCTCGAGACACCTCTTGTTGACACTTCCGGCGGAATGGGTGCACTATCTGAGTAAACCGAAGGGGGGTGATTTCAATAGCCTATATCCGTATTGATGATAGCGAAAATCTCGAAAAAGCTATCAAGCGGTTTAAACGGATGGTGGAGAAAGAGGGCATTATTCGCGAGTGGAAAAAGCGCGAGTACTACGAGAAGCCCTCGACCATCCGAAACCGAAAGAAGAAGGCTCTGGAGCGAAAGATTGCGAAGAAAGTTCGCAAGATGCAGAACTCCAAGCAGTACTAAAAGTACGACGATATGCGAGGCGGTGCAGGGACAGTTGCACCGCCTTTTTCTTACCCCGCCCACGGGGACATTACTTCTCCTCCTCCTCGTCTCCGCCTGCAGTGCCTACGAGCCCGAGGTGCTCGGAATCTCGACGTTGGAACTACGATATCTCTCGGAGGAGGGAGGACGCTCGGAGGAGCTCCTCCTAGAACTCGAGGCACGCGACCAGGACGGCTTTAGCGAGCTCGACCGGCTCTACGTCGTCCATGATGCGGCTGAGCTCTTCTGGGATCTCCCCTCGGAGAGCTGGCAGACTCGGCCGGAGGAGGGAGAGATACGGGTTCTCAGACTCGCCTCGCCGAGAGGCGAGCCCCTTCCGAGGGGACGCTACCGATTGGAGCTGTTCGACCTCGGCGGAAGATCGGGAGAGGGTAGCTTTACGCTCCCGCTGCTACCGGAGGTCGAGGAGATGGAAGTGCTGGAGGAACGGATACGGCGGGCGGGAGCGCATCTCAACGAGCGTTTACTCGGACCGCCGGAAGGGGAAGAAGCTTCTCAGGAGAGGGGCCGGGAGGAGTTGCCCGGAGCGGATGCGTTGAGGGAGATAGCCTTGCTCTTCCTCCCCGCCGGAGGGGAAGCCCCGCGAGAGCTGCTCAACCTCGAACGTCTCGGATCTCTTCGGCAGACCGAGCGGAAGGAGCTTCTCGCTTCGACTCTGGAGGAGATCGGCGGTGAGTCCGGACGGCTCTATGTGGGAGCTCAGGCCGGGGAGGCGGGGCCGCTACTGCTTCTGCCCCTGCACGACTTGGTTTCCGGGCTCTCAGGAGAGGTTAGGGACTAATCCTTGCCAAAGAGACGGCGGAGCCGTTCCAGGAAGCGTGCCCAGACGCTCTTGCCGTATCGGGAGGAGAAGTCGATTGCCGCATCCTTCATGGAAAACCCCGCTCCGTAACGCCGCTTGAGCTCGTCCCAGTGCTTTACGATCCACATGTAGAGGTCCGCGCTGGTTCTTCCGGGGAAGCGGGAGAGCAGCCGCTCCTTTTCAATGATGTCGACGATAGGACGAAAGACGTTCTCGTACCAGCTGTAGGCAGCCTCCTCGAAGCTGACCTCCTTGTTCAGATCGAGGCTCAGGTAGTACTTGTGACCCAGTATGTGCGTGATTACCTCGTCGTATCGCCCGGTGGCGGTGAACTCCAGTTTGTGATTCGGGACGATCTTGTCAAACTCCGTTCGCTGGTGGAACGCTTTCTTCTCATGATTGATAACCGCTCGGCGCAGAGTATCGCGAGTGAGGTTCTCGGAGAGCTCGATCTCCGAGTCCAGGGAGGTCACCTCCGCGTCGATCGCCATGACACCCTGGGCCTTTGCCACCGAGACTCGGTGGTTCCCGTCCCGGACGAAGTAGACTCCGCCGATCTCATAAAGACGGATCGCCGGGAGGATCACATCCTGCAGGTGGGCCCGGTCAATGCTGGTCCATCGCCCCCGCAGTCGCTCATGCTTCGGGAGAAACCCCTTGTTGAAGTCCCGATATCGTCCTTCGCTTCCCACGATCTTGTCGATCGGGACGGTCTGCATGCCACGGTACGTTTCGCCCTGAGGACGAACTACCTCCTTCACCTCGTCGAGGGAGAGGAGGTGCTGCTTCTCGGGGCTCAGGATGTGAAAAATGCTCGAAAAGACCTCCTGCATCCGAGCGCGGTTGAAGTCTTCTCTCGCCTCGTTCTCAATAAAGCTACTCATCCTGATCTCCTTCATCGAACTCCAGGAGGTAATGGTCGTAGACGTTGATAACCTTAGTATCGTAGTACTGCGTCTCCCTTCGGGCGTTGAGGTCGTAGAGGTGGATGTGCCCGTGCAGAAGGTAGCGCGGTTTGAAGGTCCTCATAAACCAGAGAAAGGAGCTAAAACCGCGGTGGGTGGGATCGTTTTGATCGTGAATACCCAGGGGGGGAGCGTGGGTCAGAAGGATATCCAGAAAGCGACCGTGGACGAGCCTGTTCCAGAGAAGTCTCGGTAGGAGCCGCACGATCCGCCGAAGCATTTGCCTGTCGGTAAACTGGTGTGGCCCGTTATTGTATCTCATACTGCCTCCGAGCCCCACGATTAGCAGTTCGCGTACGCGTACCAATCTGTCGCCGGCGTAGGTTGAGCCGTAGTAGTTCTGCAGGTTCACGGTGAGACCGCTAACCCGGGTGGGATCTTTGGTTTTTCGAAACAGGGGGAGCGCCTCCAGATTGTGGTTTCCGAAGACAAAGACCACGGGCATGTTAAAGGTTGATGCGAGAAATCCGAGATACTCCATCGGGAGGTCTCCGGCGCTAATGACCAGGTCGATATCACCGAAGCGTTCCCTGGCTTGAGCGCTGTACACCAGGGGATCGATGTGATCCGCTACGCAGAGAATCTTCACGCCTTCCTCTTCAACATCTCCTGGAGTTTATCCTTGTTGAAGAGGTCTATGGGGCGGCTTTCCGCGAAGTCCATGGCTACCCGGGAGAAGTTCGAGCTCGAGATCATTATTCCGCGATTGACGTTCTGGCTCTTCATCGCTTCGTGGAGCGCCCGGACTCGAGCCTCATCGATGAGCTCCGGGATCCGGACGAACCAGAGGAGCTTCGGCAGTTGCCGGGCGTTTCTCCACTTGGACTGCGCCTCGTAGGCGAGGACCTCGCATCCCTGGTCGATATCCGTGACGTCTTGGACCCGGAGACCCATGGACCGGGCGACGCTCCCGCAGGTTTCCCGGAACTCCTCCTGCCCCATGGTAAGAAAGTCCTTGACCCGGTCGTCTTCCCGGAGATCCTGGTACTGGCTCAGCTTTTCCGCCACGTTCTGAAAGTTAGGCCGCTGTTTGTAGATTTGCTCCCACTGTTCCACGGCGAGCTCAATCTTTCTCGTTTGCTCGTAGGCTGCGGCGAGGTAGTACCGGGCGTAGAGCGCCTCCCCGCTTCCGGGATCATCGGCGGCGAGCTTTACCGCCCGCTCGAGCTCCGAAATCGCCCGGCCCAAGTCGTTCAGCTTGATGTAGCAGACACCGCGCTCCATCAGGGCTCGCGTTTTGAACTCCTGAGCCTTCGCCGCTCTCTCAAAGGAGCTGAGGGCGGACCGGTACTCGTTGTTCTCCTTATGGATCCTTCCGAGGAAGAAGTGCGCCTCGTAGTTATCGGGCTGAAACCGTACCGCCCTCTCGAGATAATTCTTCGCCTCTGCCGGGCGCTTGGCGCGATAGAGGAGGGTGCCCATGCGCATATGCGCCTCGTCGTGGGAGGGCTCGTAATCGATCGCCTTCTTGTAATAGGCGACCGCCCGGCTTCCCTTGCCGCGGGCCTCGAAGAGCTTGCCCGCCTTGAAGTAGTATTCCGGATTGCTCTGGTTCTTTTGAATGAGGAGAAGGTACTCCTTCAGCGCCTCCTCAGGCTGATTGAACCTCGCGAAGAGGTCTGCTATTCTCTCACGGAAGGTGATTTCAGGAACCATACCGTCGAAATTTCCGATTTCGTTGACGGTCTTCAGCTCCATGAGCGCGAGCTCCGGTTTGTTATCCTGGAGATATGCGAGCCCGAGAAAGTAGTGGGCGTCTCCGTTTCGCGGTTCTCGGGCGACGATCTGCTTGCCGACTCGAACCGCCGCGGAGCTCTTCTTCTGTTTTACCAGCGTCGCCAGCCGCGCGACTCTTTTCGGAGCAAGGATGCTCTTAATAAGGAAAAAAGTCGTAAAGCCGATAACAACACCGAGAATGATTATAAGGATGATTAATCCCATGCACCCTCATTATGCGAACAAGCCACTCTTTCGGCAAGTATTGCTTCTCGGCCTCCTCCTATGCCTTCTACCGACCTCCGTGCTCTCCGCTCAGTCCCTCCTCGAAGAGGGTGAACAGCTCTTTATGGAGAACAGGCCTTCCGATGCGAGACCTCTGCTCGAGCAGGTCGTGGAAGGGAGTAACCCTCCGGCGAAGGCGTTTTACTATCTCGGGGTGGTATATGAGCAGCTCGAACGGTACGAAGAGGCGGTAGAGCTCTATCAGCGCGCCTTGGAGCGCCCTGGTATCAACCGTGCTCGAGTGCTCTTCAACATGGGTAACAACTATCTCCACCTCGGGGATCGGGAGGCCGCCGAGGAAGCGTACAGCCGGGCGGTGGAGGCGAACTCCGACTACGCTCCCGCGTACCTCAATAGGGCCAACGGCCGGGTCGCTCTCGAGTCCTACGAGGGCGCCCTCAAGGATTACTCCGCCTACCTCGCCCTGGAGCCGAAGAGCGCCCAGAGGCCGGAAATCGAGCGGATGATGGAGGCGCTGCGAGGTATTATCGAGGAGCAGCGCATCGCCGCGGAAGAGGCGGAGCGGCGAAGACGGGAAGAGGAGGAACGGCGCCGCCGAGAAGAGGAAGAGCGTCGGCAGAGAGAGGAGGAGGAACGGCGCGTTGCCGAGGAACGGCGGCAGCGACTGCTCAACTCCGTCCTCGATTCGCTGGAAGGTGCGAGCTCCGAGACCGAGAGTGCCACTGGGGGACCGGAGGAGCTGGAGAGTTACGAGGAAGAACTCGATATCGCTGATTAGTCGGGAGGGGAGATGATAGATAGACGGAAACGAAACATGATCATAGGAGGAGCGGCGCTGCTGCTTCTGTTAGGCGGCGGAGCGGGGGTCTACTTCGCAACCCGCGGAGGGACGGAGGCGCCGCCGGCGAGGGAAGATGGGCAGCTCTCCGACGCTGAGCGGAGGCAACGGAATATGCTGCGCCTCGCGCGGGATTACGCAGAGGCGGAGGAGTACCAACGCGCGTTGGACCTGCTCGATGAGCTTCTCATAGAGGACGGTGACAACCAAGAGGCCCAGGCGCTCAAAGAGGAAGTCTTGGCGGAGAAGCGGGAGGCGGACGAACGGCGCCGAGAAGAGGAACGGGCCGCCGAGCGGAGCGACGAGGATCTCGACTCGGAGGCCGCCCGGGCGGAAGCGGAGGCTCGAGCCAGGGAGGCCGAGGCGCGACAGCGGGAGGCTGAGCTCGCTATCCAGCAACAGCTCTCCGAACAGCGCCGGGCGGAGGAGGAGCGGCGAGCCGCGGAGGAGCGGCGCCGTCAGGAGGAGCGCCGGGCGGAGCTCGAGCGGATGAATCAGGAGGAGCGGGAGAAGAACGAGCGAATCGACTCCCTTCTTGCCGAGGCGCGCCGCCTTTTGGAGCGGGAGTCTTACCAGGCCGCCCGGAGCCGTCTGGAGGATGTCTTGAGCATCGATCTGCGGAACGACGAGGCGGAGGCGCAGTTTCACGCCCAGGCGCACTCCAAGATGGCGCGCAGTTACTTCGAGGAGAACCCGGACAGCTCCGACGCTCGGAGGCAGGCTATCCGCCATGCGAACGATGCGATCTCCCTGGACGACTCCCTGGCGGAACCGCACCTCACCCTGGGGCAGGTTTACTACGAGACCGAGCGGTACAACGACGCCATAGAAGAGCTCGAAGCCGCGGCTCGGCTCGACCCCGAGGACCCGGCGATTCTCTACGAGCTCGCTAGGAGCTATTACCGTGCCGGCCAGTTCCGGCAGGCGCGGGGCGCCTACGAGAACTGCGTAAAGATAGATCCCTACTATCGCAGCGCCTACTACAATCTCGGTATTACGAACCTGCAGCTCAGAGATCCCGATGCGGCCCTGGAGGCGTTCCGCTTTGCCACCCAGGTGGAGGCGACTACCGGAGCGGCGTACTTCCGGGTGGGAACGATCCTCCTCGACCGAGGTGATCTCGCCGGGGCAAAGGAGGCGCTTAGAAAAGCTATTGACGAGGATCCCCGGGACGCGAACGCGCACTCCCGTCTCGCAAGCGCCCACTACCGCGCCGGGGAACTCTCCGAGGCGGAGCGCTCCTTCGAGCGCGCCGCGGAGCTCGACTCGTCGAACGCGACCCACAACTACAACGTCGCTCTGGTGAAGCTCGACTTGGACAAGGCGGCGGAGGCGCGCACCTTCATTAGGCGCGCCATTGAAGTGAACGACAGTCGCGAGACCTACTACTACACCCTCGGTCAAATAGAGGAGGCTCGTGGCAATTTGGACGAGGCGATAGAGGCTCACTCTCGGGCGATCTCCCTCAACAGCTCGTATGTAAAGCCGATGGTAGACCTTGGTCGGATCCTCGACGAGCAGGGGATGTACGACCAGGCACTCCAATTTCTCGACCGGGCGTATCAGCTCGAGCCGGAGGAGTTTGCGGTAAACAACAACCTCGGCAACGTCTACCTGCACAAGGAGCTCTACGGTCGGGCAGTCGACCACTTCGAGCGCGCTATTGAGGCGCGGCCCAACGCCGCCACCGCTCAGTACAACCTTGCCCTGGCCTACATCGAGACCGATGAGCTCGAAGTAGCCCAGGCGCGGCTCGAGGATGTGATCAAAACCGAGCCCACCTACTGGGAGGCGTATCAGAAGCTCGGTGAGGTGTTTATCGCTCAGGACGACTCGGAGAGTGCCCGCCAGGTGCTCGAGCAGCTGCTCAACGCGAACCCGGAGTACTCCCGTCGCGGGGAGGTGGAGGAGTTGCTGAACGGGCTTTAGACGCGGCCGATGAGCTGCAAGAGCTCGACCTCGCTGAGGGAGAACCAGAGGGGGCGACCGTGGGGACAGCGCGGGACCTCCAGGCGGAGGACCTTCCTCGCGAGCTCCGCCCCGGATATCTCGTCGAGAATATCCCCCCGCTTTACCGCGGCCTTGCAGGCTAGCTCAGCGGTAAAGCGGCGGTCCAGCTCCTCCGAGAGTCCCCGGAGCTCCAATACCGTCTCTACCAGCGCCTCGGACTCCTCTCTGAACGCCTGAGGCACAGCCCGAATCTCCCAGTTTCCGGGCTCGACTTCCGCAAGATAAATGCCTATCTCCCGGTACGCCTCCACCTTTCGCCGTAGGGCGGCGCTCTCATCCTCGGTCGCCTCGAAGCTCACCGGTACCAGGAGCTGCTGCACCGCTCGATTTCCGCGAAATGCGTCATAGAGGAGCCGTTCGTGGCTCGCGTGCTGGTCGATTATATAGAGGGTCTTTCCCCGGGACACCAGGAGGAAGAGATCGAAGAGTTGGCCGAAGTAGGTTAGCTCCTCCCGCTCCGAGTCTCCCTGGATCCTGCCCTCCACCGCCGGAGCGCCGTGAGCCGAGGGGGCCGGCTGCTCCCGCGCCTCGGCCTCCTCGCCCGGCTCACCGGCCCGGTGATCGAGACCGAAGCGGCGACGCACCTCCTCGATATCGAAGGGCGTGGGAGCCTCTCCGCCGGGAGCCCGGTTACGCTGCCGGGGAAAGGGGGTGCCGGTCCCGTTCGGTCTGTTCGGTACGGGGCGGGAGGGGGACCGGAGGTAGGGTGGCGGAGTGGCTTGGCGCCGGGAATCCTCGCCCTCCCGGATACGAGTCCCAGGCTGCCCCTCATCGAAACCCTCCAGTCCCGGGCTGTGGTGGCCGGAGAGCCGCTTTTGCTCGTAGCTTCGGAGAAAGGCTCGAATAATCTCCACGGTGCGGTGGTGAATCTCCTGGAGGTTTCGAAACCGCGCCTCCTGCTTGGCGGGATGAATGTTGAAGTCCACCAGCTCCGGGTCCACCTCCACCAGCACCACCGCGTAGGGGTAGAGGCCGCCGTGCATGACATCGGTAAAGGCGTACTCCACCGCCTGGACCAGGGCGAACTCCTTGAGCCGGCGGCCGTTTACGAAGGGGTGTATCTGCTTCCGATCCCGGCGCACCTCAGTTGGGTCCGCGACAACCAGGGTAACGGTAAAACCCTCTCCACTACCCTCGAGGCGATGGAGGGAGTGCGGGGGAACTTTGTCGCCAAAGAGAGCCGAAGCGCGCTCCTCCAGGGTCCCTGGAGGGAGGAGGAGGCGCTCCTTACCGTCACTCAGGAGACGAAACCGGATCTCCGGTTCCGGGAGCGCCTTTTCCAGGAGTACCCTTCGCACCTGCTGTCCCTCGCTCTGGGGGCGCCTGAGAAAGCGCTTGCGCGCCGGGAGGTTGTAGAAGAGTCCCTGGACGGTGACGGTGGTCCCCTCGCTCGCCGCGGCAGGCTCCAGCGCCTCCAGCCGGTTGTTGCTCACCAAGAGCCTGTTCCCCCGCTCCGCCCCGGCGGCCCGGGAACGTATCTCCAGCCGGGATACGGCGGCTACGCTCGAAAGCGCCTCCCCGCGAAAGCCGAGGGTTCGGCAGTTGGCGAGGTCCTCTGCGGTCTTGATCTTGCTCGTGGCGTGGGGCTTCCAGCAGAGCTCCAGGTCCTCCCGGCTCATGCCGAACCCGTCGTCATCCACTCGGATCGACTCGAGGCCGCCCCCGTTGATTTCGACGGTAACGGCGCTCGCCGAGGCGTCTATGCTATTGTCCAGGAGCTCCCGGACCACCGAGGCGGGGCGCTCGATTACCTCCCCTGCGGCGATTCGGCGAGCCACCGACTCCGGGAGGAGGGCAACGGGGCCCCGGGCGCCTTCTCTATCCATCAACTCCTAAAACCCGATCTTCGTCTGAATCACCACTGTGGGTGAGACCTTTGGTCCTCCGTCATCGTCATAGACAATGTCTCCGTCGCCGTCCCGATTCACGGTGGCGTAGACTGAGGCGATCAGGTCGAGGTTCGAGGCCACCGGATAGGTAACCGTGGCGGAGGCTACGGTGTTAGCGTCAAAGAGCGTGGCCTCCTCGAAGTCGCTCTTTCCCAAGAGCGTCGGTATGAAGAAGGTGCGACGGTAGCCAAAGGAGGCGGTGATGCCGAGGGGCAGCAAGCCCTCCTGAATCGTTGCGGAGACGTTGAGCTCGTCACGATCGGAGCCTTCCCAGTTGCCGTCGGAGGTAACCTGCCATGGCCAGAAGTACCCCGCCTCGAAGCGAAGGAGCTCGAGAATATCAAAGCCCGCCTCGCCGTAGATTCCCATGGTCGTCACGTCAAAGAGCTCTGAGTCAGGATTATCGAGGTAGGCGAGGGTCTCCACGGCGTAGTTGCCCCGCAGGCGGTCATAGTTCGGCCCGTAGAAGCCGTAGCGAAAGGTGCCGTCGTAGCGGCGATACTCGAGCCGGTAGTCAACCATGGCGATCTTTCCGAGAACCCCCGAGGCGAGTCCGAAGTTCTTGAGCTCGCTCGATTCCAGATCCACCAGAGCGTCGAACTTAACTCCGGAGCCGACCCCGCCGGCCCCTTCGCGCACGTAGGGGATCATTCCTCCCACGTCACCGAAGGCGACGAGGCTAAAGATATCGCCCTCCACAATCGGCACGTCCAGGTCCATGCCGAGGTTTAGGAAGTAGAGGTCCGACTCTCTGGTGGCGTCGTAGAGCGCGTCAAGTCCTCCCGGAAGGGAGGTTCCGTCGGGGCGGGTGGAGGAGAGCTCGTCCGTCGGTTTTAGGTCCGTCAAAGCGCTCAGTCCTACCGCGGCGTTGCTCAAGGGGCGGGCGGGCCGAAAATAAAGCCTCCCGCCGTAGATCGCCGGCCGGGTGAGGTCGTTTATGACTCCTTCGAAGCCCCACGCCTCCCGGTCGAGACCGAGGTTAAGGCCCACCTTTCGGATCGCCGGAAAATCGACGTTATTGGAGTACTTGTACATTAACAGACCGTGTCCCAGGGTGATGGAGGGGATGTTGCCCACTTTGAAAAAGAACGGGTCCCGCTGCTCGCCCCACTGGATGTAGCGAATCTTCAGCGCCACGTCCCGGCCGAAGTCCGCCGCCGCATCGATGGGATCGTCGGTCCACCCTTTGTCGAAGCCAAAGGACCACTCGTTATTCCCTCCGGGGCGGTACCATGTTCCCGGGTCGAAGAGGTCCTCCTGGTAGACCACCGGCAGGTAGAAGGCCGCTTTGAGCTTGCCCGCTTCGAAAGCCGGGGTAAGCACCGCCTCGCCGTAAGTTTGGTCGTTCATGGTCACCGAGCCGATCTGTAGCCCCAGAAACTCTCCGAGGTTAGAAAGAAACCGCGCCTCCTCCTCCGCAGCGGCCGCCTCTCCCTCCGCCGGGGCTTCCTCGGCCTCCGTGGGCTCCTCCTCGGTCTCCGTTGTATCCTCCGGTTCCTCCCCTGTGGGTACGGCGGCGGGATCGAGAGCCTCGAACCGGAGCTCCTCTGTAAGTTGCTGCAGCTCCGCCTCGGGGACCCGGCTCACGGCGAACTGCTCCGCCAGCGCCTCTCCGCGCTCTCCCGCTCCGATCTCCAGCGCCTGCCCGGAAGCCGGCTTGGAAAAGGTGACCGAGCCGTCGAGGACCGTCAGAGCGTTTCGAACCCCTTCGGCTACCTCAACAACGAAGTCCGTTCCCCGTACCCCCGCCACCGCGCCGGGAAGGCGCACCTCATACTCGGCGCCGGCGACTCGGGCGGCGACGGTCCTGAGCTTTCCCTGGGAAACGGCGAACCGGTTGGTTAGCGCCTCGTTCCGTCCCTGAATCGCCTCCACGGTGAAGCTGGTGTTCTCTCCGATCTTCATAATGGAGCCGTTCGGCTCGAGGCGAATCTCCACCGTCGTATTCTCGGTGACGATGCGATCCCCCGGCGAGAGATCCATTCCGAGAAAGAAGTTCACCTCGAAATCGTCTTCGTCGTAGATCGCAAGCTCCAGATCGTCGCCGTAGTATTCGAGGACCCCGTAGGGGCTGTTCTGAGCGAATAGGAGGGGAGTCACCAGCAGCAGGGCGGTGATAAGCAGTGTTCTTCTCGTACTCATTTCAACTGCCTCCTAGTAGATGGAAATCGTGCTCTGAAGCCCCGAGGTGACCTTCCACTGCTCATCCGGGTCGTAGGGGTCGTAACGCAGGTTGTAGGTGAGAGAGATAACCACCGGCGAAGACTCATAGTGTATCCGAGCGCCGATAATCGACTCTTCCGGCTCGAATATCTCATCGGGCTCCCGGATTACCAGCTTTCGGTAGAACGCCTCCAGGCTGAAGTAGGGGATAAGACCCCGATTTACCCGAAAGAGCCCTTCGAGCTCCGGATAGGTGTCGGTATCGTCGGTAAAGGGTCCGCTCATGGTGACCTGAAAGAGCAGCAGCTCCCGGAGGACGTTCAAGCCGAGCCGGCCGTACCAGCCGAGGTGCCCCTCTATCACGGTATCCTCGGCATCGTAAACTGCATATCGCTCTATTCGTCGCAAATCGTAGGCGCCGTCGAAGTAAGAGGGGATAAAGTTGTCACCGAGGATCCGTAGCTGGGCGGTGTAGTCGAGCACTCGCGCTACGCTGCCGCCCCCGCCGACCATGCCACCGACAGCCTCATTTTGGAACGCCAGGTCGCCGAAGCCGGTAAGCGAAAAGCTCTCCCGTCGCAGAATTGGCTGAGTGAGATCGAGCCCGTAGGCGATCACGTTGTCCGAGTTCTCCACCACCGGGAGGCCCGTGAGTGGATCGGGATCCTCTCCCTTGTAGTAGGGGGAGTCCGGATCCTTCTCAGCGTGGTAGGCGGGATCGGTATCGAGAACTATGGTTCCGCCTATCTGCAGCTCCGGAAGGAGAGGCACCGTTAGGTCCGCCAGGGGCCTGGCGAAAAGTCGCGTACCGAAGAGGTCGAAACTCGCGACATTGGAGACAAAGCTCTCCACCCCGAAGTAGGGGAAATCCGCCCCGGCGCCGTCGAAGTCGAGCTGAAAGCCGAACTGCCGCCGCTCCGGAAGAAACTGTTCGTTCGAATATCCGGAGACGAGGAAGCCGTTGCCCAGTCGGGCGTCGGAGTAGGAGCCCAGGAGCGCGAAAAAGGGATCGCCCTTTCGACCGTAGCGAATATAGCGAAACTTCGGTAGGTAGAGCTCGAGAAAGGTTACCTCGTTCTCGGGCACCCAGTCTTCCTCCCGTACTTCGAACTCGTCGCCGTCATTTCCACCGGTGAAGCGGTAGTTCAGGGTGAGATCGAGCCCGACCCCGAATCTTCCAACCCCAAAATCGGGCATCAGCGAGAGGGACTGGTAGGTTTCGGTCTCCCCATTGTCCGGATCCTCGAAGGATTGCACTCCGATGCCCAGATCGATGCCGAAGGAGAGGTCCGGGCCGCTCCGTTCAGTTGTTTCACTCTCTCGCTCCTCCGCTTCGCTCTCCTCTTCCGCTTCTTGGGCCGGAAGCGAAACGGCTATCAGCAGACAGAGTAGGGTGCATAGAATCGCGCGCATCTCGGGGTGCCCTCCTTACTCCTGTAAGTATACATCTCCCTCGGGGTAATCCCAAAAAGGGCGGACGCGGATGGAGTATCTCATAGAGATGCCCCGTCCACAACCGTGCTCATTGAGGCCCCCGACCTAAAACTGCAAGCTTCCCTCGATACCAAACATGACTCCCAAAAGCTGTTGCCTCCGGCTCGTACCTTCGGCGAAGGGCTCGTTGGTCCACCCCAAGTCGATATAGGCTCGTATCGATCCGGTTTCCGGGATCTCCAGAGCGGTCTCGTGGCCGAAAATGAGATCCAGGCTCCAGGACTCCAGGAGCTCCACCGTCGCCGAGGCGCGCACCGTGTGCCTGTAAAAGGCGCCCTCTTCGATGAGCGGGGTTAGGCTCTCCATTCCGAGGACGCTCAGTGGGACCTTGGTCCAGGTGTAGGCACTCTCGCTCTCGGCCGTGAAGCTTCGCTCCTCCTCGCCGATTTCGGTCTCGAAGCGGTGGCGATAGTCAAAGACCCGCTCCTCCACTCCGTAGAGGGCGAGCTTGGTCTCGAATGCGTAGGTTTGCACCACCTCGTCGGCGGTGAGATCTCGCAGGATTCCGAGGTTGAAGCTGTTGCGGATTTCGTCGGACTGGTAGATATCAAAGGTCGGATATCCCCCTTGGCGGCCGAAGAGGTTGATCGCCCCGGCGGTGACGCCGAAGCTCCACTCCTGCTTGTCCGTCAGGGAGTCCTCCTCCCGGGCGTAGCCGCGATTCACGGAAAAATCGAGGGCCGAGGGTATGTAGAGGTCGGTGATGCGGCTCCCGATGGGACGCTCCAGGAGCAGCCCGGCTTCCGGAGTGTAGCTAGCGCCCTGGAGCTTCCCGGTCTCCTCGGAAAAGGGTGTCTCCTCGAGCGGGACGAAGAGCTCCCAGCCGGGGACGGAGGTGTAGGGGTAGCCCATCTGAGAGCTCTGGTTGCCGAACTCCCACAGATCCTCACCGAAGTCGCCGCTCTCTACTCCGTCGTCCTCGGTGGTGAAGCGCCGCTCATAGTAGGGAGCGACCCGCCAGCTCGGAGCTCCGGGGGCGCCACCGATACGCTCCCCGATAAGTCGGAGCGCCGCCTCGTTGCGCTGCTCCTGCGAAGGGAGGCGGTTGTAGGCTGCTTCGGGCTCCAGGAAGAGTCCGAGGCTCTCAGTTCCGAGCCGCCCGGAAAGGGCCGCCCTGCCGCGCCGTTCTTCCTCGATCCCCTCTTCATAACGAAGCAGGAGGGGATAGGCACCAATCCAGGCGGTTGCGTAGTCCTCTTCACGGAGGGTGTAGCCCCGGGCGTTCTGGTAGAGGGAGAGATCGGTCGATAGCGTCAGAAACCGTGGACTCGGGGTCTCGGAGGAGAGTGTCCACTCCTGACTCAGCCGAGTGCGTTCGAGCTCCGCGGAGCTGGCGAGGCGATGGTTGCCCACGCTCTCGGTGGATAGAAGTAGGGAGTTGGACCGTCCTAAGAGCGGCAGGAGCGTGCGAAAGGTGCGGCGAAAGGTATCCTCGAAGACCAGCGGCGACTCTCCGGCGGGCAGGGTGACCCGATGCCCCGCTTCCCCGGAGGTCTCTCCCTCGGTGACCGACGCGGTAGCGTCTCCCTCGACTCGTACCCCCGCCACGGTGACACCGCCGCCGGTGGAAGAGACAAAGGTTCCCGCCTCCACCGGAACCGTGGTCGCCCCGCTGAAGCGGCGGCTTCGGAGGTTGACCCGCTGGGTCACCTCGAAATCCTCGAGGAGCGGGTAACCGCGAGCCTCGAGAATGACTCCCGGGCGCTGCCAGCTCACATGTGCGCTCGTCGCCCCATCCAGGCGCACCTGGGGCTCGGCGAAATGGACCTCGTCGATATAGAGGGTCCCGGCGTCGGCGCCGGTAACCTCGATGGTCGTGTAGCGCAGTTCCGTGAGGGAGCCCCCGGAAATCTCGGCGCTGCCGGCGGGCACGCCGTTAACGGTGACCGCGCCGCTTCCGCTGTCTACGGCGATCTCCGACCAGCCGTCGGCGATACCGCTTCCGGGCGATTCGTCGAGATCGATCGCCGCGCTGATCGCCGCGCCCCTGGGGGCGCCGGCCTCCCGCTCCGGGGGATTCTCGGAGAGTGTGAGTCGCAAGGAAGGATCGGTGGCGCCGGAGAGCTCATCGATGTAGGCGTAGAAGCGCAGCTCTCCGTACTCGTCACGAAAGACCCCGGGGGTGGGGCGGAACGCCCGAGCGTAAGAGTCTTCGCTCATGTCGTTCCAGGTCATCTCGAGGACACGCTGCTCCGAGCCCTCCCGCAAGAAGATCTCCCGTACCGTGGCGTACCGAGAGCGAAGCGCCTCGCTCCCGGTGAGCGGATCAGGACCTTCGCGAACGGAGAGTCCGGCATCGGGGTCGTCGGACTCGGTGGCGTAGCCCGAGCCGTAGAGCTCGAGCTTCGAGAGGAGGAGCCGGCCCACCGAAGGGCTCGCGGAGGTGGCGCTGCCCCCTTCGAGAAGGACGATGCGCACCGAGGTGGTCTCGGAGAGGCGGGAGCGCTCCTCCGGAGTGAGCTCGATCGTCACCGCTCGCCACCGGTCGATCGGCTGGTCACCGCTGCTTCCGAGCTGCTTCGAGATGAACTGCTCCTCCGCCCCCAGGTCCAGCAGGCCGTTGTTGTTGGTGTCCTCGGTGAGCCGTCGGTCGTAGGTCGCCCTGGTGTCTCCGGCGAAGAGGGTGATCCCTCGCTCGGCGTCGTCGAAGGGTATGAGCGGCTGCACCCCTGAGTCCCCTTCGTCGAGGGTTCCGTCGCCGTCGCTGTCCTCGGAGATGTAGCCGATCTGCAGCCACACCTGCAGCTCCGGCGGCGGCCCGGAGCCGTCCACCGCGGGCGCGAGGGAGTAGTGAAAGGAGATCTCCGGAGTGTTTCGCAAGTCCAGGGTGCCTCCGGGGGAGAGCTGCATCGCCTCCCACTCTCCCGGGGCGAGCTCGAAGTCGGCAATCGCCACGCGGCCCTCTATACCGTCGCCCGCGGCGGTGGCGGTATAGGGGCCTCGGCGGGAGCCCGCCTCGTAGGGGTACTCCTGCTCCGAAGGTATGGAGGCGTCATACTCCTTGACTATCTCCGCCCCGAAGGCGTTCGTCTCGGTGTACTCCTTGAAAAAGAGCTTGCCCCGGTTATCCCTCGTGAGACCTGAGAGGGCGTCGTAGGCGCCGGTGTCCTCACTGGTCCCGTCGACCTCCTCATCGAGCTGCGAGGGCCGGGGGACCGATCCGGGCAAGAGCCGCTCCGGAGCGACTGCGAGCTCCTGCACCCGGGTATCCATGCCGTCGATCCTGAGATACCCGGTGGTATCCGGCTGGTAGAGCTGCAGCGCTCCGTCCACCCGGGCTTGGAGATTCTCCGTCTCGTAGTCCAGCGCCGAAGAGAGGATTACGGAGCCCGGATTCTCACCCTGCTGTGCGGAGTAGTCGGTGTCGCTTATGTTCCAGCGTCCGCCGAGGGCGAGCTCTCCGGAGAGATAGTCGGAAAAGGTGATCCGGTTGCCGGAGGCGAAGAGGAGGTCCCCGTACTGCTGATCCTCGGTGTACCGGCGGTAGCGGAGCTCAATCTGGTCCCCCGGGAGAATGGTCCCCGGCAGGTTCACCTCGCCGCTCTCGTAGTCCACCGAGACCCCGGAGAGGGGAACGCCGTTTCGCAGCACCGTCACCGTTCCCGGGACGGTGCGCTCCTCGACAGTGATCGATTCCACCGGGGAGAGCTGCTGCACCGCGATTTGCACGTTAGATGCCGCCGGAACCGCCGAGGCGCGGGGACCGTATATGCGAGTCTCCGGAGGGAGCCTCCCGCTCTCCGGGTCCGGTCGGGCGAAGGGGAAACGACTACCCACATCCCGGGGGTCGGCGCCGGGAACGGAGACGGTGATGTACTCCCCCTCGGATCCGGGGGTGATCACCAGGTCGTCGAAGCGTTCCGCGGGCTCCGAGGTGCCCCGCTTTAGGAGCTCTGCGCTATCCTCCTCGGTTACGCCCTCCGCGGCGTACCGGTTGAGCCGCTCGAAGGGATTAAACCGCCCCGGGGCGTATAGGAGGAGGGCGTCTCTACCGTCGGAGAGGGGCACCCGGTACTCGGTTAGGGGGCGGCCGAAGTAGGTGTCATCCGGCACCGGCGGCGCAGGATCAAAAGAAAAATCCTGATACCCGTCGGTGAGATTACCGGAGACCGGGTCATCCGCTACGAGGGCGTCCTGACCGAGGCCGGCGCTGCCGACCGGGAGCCCTCCCGACTCGTAGTAGACCAGAACCCGACCCTCCGCGGGCTCCCGCAAGGCGAGGGTACCGTCGGAGAGGGAGTAGACCGCCTCGGAGTCCAGGTCGATCTTGCGGTACCGTCTCTCTCGGAAGGCGTCCCCGTTCTTGTCGAGAACCGTACCCTCTCTATCCTCGAGGTAAACCGTGAGATTCGCCACGTTCTCGTCGGGCAAGACGAAGAATCGTCCCCGCATGTACTCCACCGGCTCGATCCGTTGCTCATCCACGGCGTTCAGGCCGTGGAAAAGGGTTGAGTCGGGGACGGTGCTCTCGATGCGGAGGAGAAACTCGTGCTCCGTGGACTCGGTCCCGAACTTCGCCGCCATCCCGGGAACGTTTTCTCCGGCGTCCCCCATATTGAGGTAGGCGTACTCGGAGATCGGCAGCGTAGAGTTGCCGGCGACCACGTACCGTACCGGCTCATCCTCCCGGCCCTGGTAGCCGAGCAGAAGAGAGTTGAACTCGAAGTCGTCCATAAAGGTGGTCTCAAAGAAGTAGCGCTCGTAGAGCCAGAGCGAGAGGGTGAGGTCCACCAGCTGATAGAAGCTTCTCTTCTCGAAGGCTGGGTAAGGATAGGGGTAGGTCACCCGATCCTTGCTCCCCGGCAGGGGAGGATGGAGGGCGATACCGAAAGAGGTTCCCCAGCCGGCGGTCCAGGAACCGAGGACAAAGAGGTCAGCTTCAGCATCTCCGAGATCCGTTGCGAAGAGAGCCTCCGGCGCTTCCGGCTCGAGATAGGGATTGTAAAGATCCTGGGCCGAGGTACGTGGTGAGGGCAGAAGCGAGCCGAGGAGGAGCATGAGCAGTGGAAGAGAGAGCAACGCCCGTCTTGAGTGCGCCCCTGGGCTGGATGTAGTATATTTACCCCGCATACGCAATAATGTAGATACCACGGAAGGCCGACAATTGAAGCGATGAGCGACGAACATCAGAAGGCGTCAGCATTTATTTCTCGGCTGATGCAGAATCCAGCACTTCAAGGGTATACGGTGCTTCAAAAGGAGGAACAAATAATCCAGTTCCTCCATACGAACGCAGCTCAACTCGCGCCAACCCTCGCCTCACGGCAGTTTTTCCCAGGAAAGAACTGGAACCAGATTTTCTCACTCCTCACTAAAGCTCTTTTCGACATGAGCGACTTGGAGCTCAAGAGGGAGATACAGGCGATTCTCCACGATCGAATCTCCTTCACCTTTCTCTCATTCTTGCAGCAACAGCAGCAGCCCCAGGAGGCAAAGGTGCGGGAGCAGACGGCGGATCTCCTGGAGGAGCTCATGGAGAAGGCCGAGGGGCGGCGCACCTTTACCGGAGCCTATGCGGCTATCAAGTTTAACATCGTCGACCGCTATCTCACAGAGAGTTTTGCTCGTAAGAAGTATGTGCACTTCGAGCTCACGAAGGTGCAGAGACTGCGAATGAGCAAGGACGAGGTGCGCAACTTCATCGATTTCACCCTCCTCCTCCGTCCCTCCATAACGCTGCTGAGCTCCGGATCCCAGCGGCAGCAGGAGCGTGCCTCCGGGATCGTCCAGGGGCAGTTCGCGGAAAAGGTGTTCCAGAACCTGAAAAAGCGCCTCTCCGCGGTACCGGAGCAAGCGCTCAGAAGCGCGGTTGACTCCTGCATCTCCTTTAACGAGAATCGGTTTATTGAGGCGACCGCTCGCCTGGCGGCGATATTCGCCGCCCGGGCAAAGAATTATCACCCGCACATGCGGATAGACCGGGGGGCGGATACTCCCGATAAGAGCTGGTTTGCGATATCACGACGGAACTACAAGTTCTACGGATTCGACGTAAAGATGCTCGACGAGTTGTACAAAATCGCAGCGGAAAACATGTGGTGAGTAGTATGAGCACTGTGCAAGAGACCCAATCGACCCGACTCCGGGAGGGGCTGGAGAATCTGGTAATCCTAGTCATCATTCTGGTCCTCTTTCAGACGTTCCTGGAGGACCTGGCGGTGGTCCTGCGGTGGTCCTCCACGAGTAGGCGGATTCTTACGATTACCGGCTTCGGTTTCGACCTATTCTTTACCGTTGAGTTCCTGGTGCGGCTCTACGACGCCTTTCGCTACCGGAAGATGAGCGAGTATATGACACACCAGCGCGGTTGGCTCGACTTTCTCGCCTCGATTCCGCTTCTTCTGCTCAACAGCGGGCCGGCGGTTCTCGCCCTCGCCGCGGGAAACACCATGGTCGTCGGTATGGGCGGGATGCTCAATGTGCTCAAAGTGGTAAAGGCGATCCGCATAGCCCGGGTCTTGCGGCTCCTGCGACTGCTGAAGATTTTCCGTCGGATCAAGAACACCGACTCGGTAATGGCGCAACGTCATGTAGCAAAGATCAGCACCGTCACCGTCTCGGTCATGATCTTTTCCATTCTCGTGGTGACTTTGGCGGCTTCTTTTCTCCCCACCCCGAGCCTGGACGAGCAGGTTACCAGAACCCACGTGGGAAGCTTCTCCTACATCGTCAACCAGGATCTCGCGGCACCGGAGAACGAAAACCGCCTGGAAGCCTTCGGAGAGGCGAATCCCGCGCTCCTGTTGGTAAAGGAGCGCGGTCAGGTGCGCTACAACCGGTTCGATAACCAGACCTACGAGCAGGATTTTCTCCTCGGGGACTACGGCTACCTGGAGCGAGAGGGGGTGGAAGTCTTTCTCGATCTGCGAGGGCTCAATCAGGAGTCCTCACGATCAAACATCATCTACTTTCTCGCGATTGTTGCGATAGTCCTGGCGCTGCTCTTCTACTACTCCCCGCACTTCGCGCTTACCGTGAGCGACCCGATCCACATTATGCGTCGCGGCTTCTCGGAGAAGGGGTACAATCTCGCAATACGGATACCGAAGCGGTTCGAAAACGACGACGTCTACAGGCTCGCGAAGCTCTACAACGAGATCTACCTCCCGCTTAAGGACCGCAACGCCGACGAGGACGAGAGCTCCGTAGTGAATCTCGACATGGACGACGTCAAAAAGATGTTTCGGGAGTAACTTCTACTTCACAAATGGTAGTCTCGATGATACAGCTGGTGGTGGCCCTGCACGGGGTCACTTCCATTAAGGAAAAACGGCGGGTCATTAAATCCCTCCGGGATCGCATCATTCAGAAGTACAAGGTCTCCGCGGCGGAGGTCGATCTCCACAACAGCCTCTCCTTCGGGCAGCTCGGCGCGGCGGTAGTGAGCAATTCCCGCCGGCACGGCGAGCAGGTAATGCAGCGAGTTCTCACCTTCGTGGAGGATTACGGAGAGGTTCGGGTGGAACATGTGGAAATACACAGCGAGGTGTACGGCTAGCCGATACTCTTGGCGGGAAAGATGTACAGGTCCTGCAGGAGATAGTCCCGGTTGTAGGTGAAGGTGCCGGCAAAGCGGGCGTCACTACGCAACGCAAGGGTGAAGAAATGACGAAACTCCTCGTACTCCTCGTCCTCGATCCGTAGTTCACACTGAAAGGTGCGCTCTTGCTCAGGGGACTCCGTGGGAATCGGAGCGGGCCAGAAGATAAAGGTTCCCGGCGTGTTGAATACGATGGCGTAGGGATTCTGCCAGCGACTGTCGAACATCCTGGCGGGCTCGCCATCGAGGAGCAGGAGCACCTCCACGTCGTAAATCGGCTCAAAGCTCCGGCCGTTGAAGACGCGCCCCTTTATTGTCGGGAAGTTGAAGCAAGGACCCTCGCCTGGCGGTGCCGCCTTTTCCGCGTTCTCGGCGTAGTAACTTCTCCGGACCGAAGTCACCCTGCTCAACCCCTCCTGGGCGAGGCGCATCACGTCTACCTGGAGCTGCTGATCGTTCTCGATGTCCGAACTGGAGTGGGCGAGGCCGCGGCTGGAGGTGACGTAGTGAGGAGGTATGCGGTTGAGCACGTAGCAGATGGCGTCGAGACGGCACTCGTCGGAGGTGCAGTAGCGACTCTTTCCATTTCGCTCCTCATCATCACAGATCTCGTCTACCGCCCGCTGGACGGCGTCCTCCATCAGATTATGAATCTCCATCGGCCTCCTCCTCATCCTGCGCCTCTTCGGCGATGTCGAGGACTTCCTGCAGCGCCTCCACGGCCTCGCGAAAATCCCGAACAGTCTCTTTTAGGGCGAAGTAGTTGAGGCCGGCGTAGTAGATTTTGGAGAAGATCGAGAAGGCGATATCCTCGTCCCCGGCCTGGAGGTTAACGTAGCAGCCGTACTCGTAGCTAATGTGAAGCATCTCTTCGATCCGGGCACGGATAAAATCCGCCATAGCCACGGAAAAACTAAAGGTATAGGCGAGCTCGAGGAACTTGGAGTCGCGGTCTATAAAGAGCCCCCCTTGAAATCCGTCTTCGCTCTCGAACCCCGTGGAGTAGGTGTCGTCCAGATACTCCCCCTCGTTAAGGGCGTAGCCGAGCTCCTTAAACAGGACCTGGACGCGTCGAATCCGCTCCTGCATTAGTCGTGAGTGCTTCATTCGGCTTTCAGTCTAATACAGATTTTAGGGGGGTATCAATCGGCGTCGGAGGCGAGACCCGGCACGTACTCGTGATCGATATTCCAGCCCGCGCGAAAGATGTTCTGCCGCGCCCGTTTGTTGAGTCGGCTCAGCTCCCTGATAATTGGTTTGAGATTGCTGCGAATGTTTGTCTTCCGGTAGGGGCAGTCGATGGTTACTGCCGGAAGCTGTAGCTGCTCGTGGACGGAGAGTACCTTTTCTTCCGGTGTCTCTGCCATTGGGCGGATCATCGTCACCTTGCCCCCGAAGAAGGGCTGCACCGGCATCATTGTGGAGAACGAACCGCGCATGGAGATGTTTATGAGGGTGGTTTCGGCGATGTCGTCGAGATGGTGGCCCACGGCGATACGATTTACGCCCGTCTCCCGGAGTTCATCGAAAAGCACTCGTTTTCGGTTTCGGGCACAGAGGTAGCAGTTGAATTTCCCGTCGAAGCTCTCGGGAAACATGCTCGCCCGTATCGTCTTGAAGGGGACTCGGATCGCGTCAAAGTACTCTTCCAACGCTGCGCGTTGCAAGTCGCTCAGGGGATGCTCCCGCCACTCCACCATCGCCGCGGTGAGCTCGTAGCTCACCGGCATCCAGCGGCGGCGCAGACTCAAGGCGAGGGCGAGGACGAGACTATCCTTTCCGCCGGAGATGGAGAGGAGCGTGCTGCTTCCGGCGGGAATCATATCGAACTTGTTTACGGTCCTCCCGACTCCCTTAACGAACCGCTGAAGGTAGGGGGGAACCGAGCCGGTAAAGAGTTCTCGAAAGCGGCTCATATCGGGCGCTCCCTCGGCGCGGGCGTGCAGTACGCTCATAGACCGAACTCCTCCCTCCACCGCCGCGCCGGAAGCGCCTCGAAGAGCTCCCGGGGCACGCTGAGCCGTATCCGCCGCAGGGTGTGGATAAACCGGCTCACCACCTCCGGGAGAAAGACCGTCCCGCTCTCGGTAAAGTCGATTCGCTCGCCGTTATCCCAGACCGGGAAGGAGGTCTCAAAGGAGATGTGCTCCGGCAGGTCGAGTACAACCTCTTCCGGTTCCACCGTTCGGCCCGTAAGCTGAGCCAGGCGGCGGCGGATCCATTCTTCCATCTCGTAGCGCCCTTCCATCGACTCCAGGCGCCGGTGCGTCTCCCGGGAGCCGTCGTAGGGCACGTCGATAAGAATCTTATGGAGTCGCCGGTCGTAGACCGCTCGCAGCAGGCGTAAGGGCGGGTAGTCGCGCTCGGCAAAGGTGCCGTAGAAGAGCTCGTCATCGAGGCCGTAGAGCTCCGTCGGCTCGATCGCGCCGTCCCGGAGTCCCATAAAGAGCACCTTTTTGATCATCGCCGTCGCCACGCGCACCGTTCGGTGCCAGTAGACCGCTCGATACATCTGATACTTGGAGAAGAGAATGTTTTCCACCGCGGAGACGCCGGTTATGTCCACCGCCACTCCCTCGTAGCCGTTGGGCCTCAGACGGGAGAGGACGTAGTCGATATCTTGCAAGCCGTAGGAGACGCCGCAGAAGTACGCGTCCCGGTTGAGATAATCGAGCTTGTCCGGGTCTAGGCTGCCCGAGAGAAGGTGGCGGTAGAGGAGAAGCTCCTTCCCGTTGGCGTGCTCGAAGCCGTCGTCCACGATTGCCGCCACAAGCTCCGGGTCCGTCCCGAGCTCCTGCTTCAAGATTGTTGCCAACTCGCTTTCGAGAACGACCCGGCCGGTGAGCTCTTCGTGCTCCCGCAGCGGGAGCCCTTTAAGGCTGTGGGTGTAGGGAAAGTGACCGAGATCGTGGAGAAGGGCGGCCGCGAGAAACGCCTTGATCCCCGGCTCGCTCACCTCTGGCGCCTCCTCCTGGGCGAGAAGCTGTTCGATCATGCGCCGGGCGATGTGAAAAACCCCGAGGCTGTGGTTGAGCCTCGTGTGGGTAGCTCCCGGGTAGACGAGGTAGGTCGGGCCGAGTTGCTTTATCCTCGCAAGCTGCTGAAACGGCGCGGTTTCGGTGAGTCGCGCGATCGCCGGAGGGAGATATATGTGATTCCAAAGGGGATCACGTATCGGCTCGGTAAAGGCAGTGGCGAGGTAGAGTCGGACCTGCTCGTTGGGCTTCATAGGTGTATCGGCATGCTACTGCTCTCGACAAACTCTGTCCACCGGTCGTAGACTCTCTAACCGTCGTGAAACGCGCACTGATTCTATTACTACTCACCACGCTGCTGCTCGCGAGCTGCAGTCGCCGGGAAGGCGAGAGCGCGGCGCCGCGGGAGCGTGGAGACTCCGAAGCGCGGGATGGACGGAGCGCCGTCTTCGACGGCCGAGGACGCGGCTCGGGAGATGAAGAGCCGGACGCTCCTCGAGGTGGTGAGACACAGCAAGGCGGCGAGGAGGCTGAAGCTCCGGCCGCGGGAGAAGGGGAGTTTCCGCCGGTGGAGCTGCCGTTGGAGCGGATATCGCAGCTGCCGGAGGAGCCGCGCTGGGCCCGGGACGCGCGAATCGGCGTTCTTACCACCAGTCGCCTCAGTAGTGATCCTCAGAGTACCCGGGCGGGGGAGCTTGCGAGAGAGTTCCTCGAGGCGCTCATTCAACGTGAGGTGGTAACAACTGATTTCTACGATCCCGTTACCGCCGAGGGGCTTATCGAGCGCCTCCGGGCGGAGTGTGACGGCTTTCGGGTCGGGATTGCCGATCGACTTCCTCAAGGTGAGTGGGCCGTGCCGTACCGCTGTCTCCTAAAGGGAAATCCGGTTCCCTTTAGAGGTACGATCTACGTTACTCTCGGAGACCGGGATCTAATTGTGGACGGCACCCTCGAGGTGGTAGAAAAGCTCGACCGGTTCGAGCCGGAAGCGTTGCGGGCGCAAGAGACACCCTTCTAAGAATGAGAGCGAATGAGCACTGTTATTGAATCGAAACCGTTCAAGGCGCTCCGAGGGGGCGTGACGAAAGGCGTGCGCACCTTCCTATGGCTCGCCGCCATTATGATCCCGGTCTCTTTCCTCGTCACCGTGCTCCAATTCTACGGCATTGTCGACCAGCTCGCCGGACTCATGGAAGCGCCCTTTCGGGCGATGGGGCTTCCCGGGAGCTCCGCCCTGGTGGTGGTCACTTCCGTTCTCCTCAACCTCTACTCCGCGATCGGGGTGATGTTCGGCCTCGGCTTGAGTCTCCGCGCCATTACGATCCTCGCCGTGGTCTGTCTCATCGCCCACAATTTTCTCGTGGAGCTCGTGGTGACCAAGCGGACCGGTACGCCGATCCTACGGATGCTGCTGCTTCGGACCATTGCGGCCTTTATCGCTGGGTTCCTGCTCAACCTGGTGCTTCCCGAGAGTCTCGGCGTCCTGGAGAGCGGCGAGGCTCTATCGCTCTCCGAAAGCGGCGCCGCGGGTACCCTCTCGGCGGCTCTGAGGGGGTGGCTGCGGCAGACGCTCCCGCTCATGGGGAGGGTGCTTCTTATCGTGGTGCTCCTGATGACCTTCGTCTCCTTCCTGCAGAGTTACGGCCTTACCGCGCTTATCGCCCGCAGGCTCTCCGGGCTCATGAGGCTCTTCGGCCTCCCGAAGGAGGTCGCCTTCCTCTGGCTCGTAAGCAACACCCTCGGTCTCGCCTACGGCGCCGGAGTTCTGGTCGAAGAGGTGCGGGCCGGAAGCCTCTCCACGGCGGATGGGGATCTTCTCAATCACCATCTCGGTATCTCTCACAGCCTCTTGGAGGACACGCTGCTCTTCGTCGCCCTCGGCGTGCCGGCCCTCGCGATTCTCATTCCGCGGCTGCTCCTGGCGTTTCTCGCCGTCTGGGAGCGGCGAGGGGAGCGAGCCCTCTCCGCCGCTTTCCGGAAGATGTCGGTTATTGACCGATAAAGCGAGGCGGCGTACACTTCACACCCATGAAGGGTGGAATCAGTGCGATCGCCGCGTACGTTCCCGAGCGGCGGGTTACCAATGCGGAGCTCGCCGAGACCGTGGACACTTCGGACGAGTGGATCGTCTCCCACACCGGTATCCGGGAGCGGCGACTTGCGACGGCTGACCAAGCGGCCAGCGACCTCGGAATCGAGGCTGCACGGGAGGCGTTGGAGAAGGCGCGCATAGCCCCGGAAGAGGTTGATCTTCTCATCGGCGCCACCTCCACCCCGGACTACTCGCCCTTTCCCGCCACGGCGTGCGTCATTCAGGACCGCCTCGGCTGTCATAATGCCGGCGCCTTTGACCTCCAGGCCGGCTGCACCGGTTTCGTCTACGGCCTCGAGGTCGCCCGGGGCCTCATGCGCTCCGGCGGCGCCAGGCGGATTCTCGTGGTGGGTACCGAAAAACTCTCGAGCATTACCAACTGGGAAGACCGCTCCACCTGCGTCCTCTTCGGTGACGGCGCCGGTGCCGCGCTGCTCGACAGCGACGCTTCGGATTCCCACGAAGTCCTCGGTTCACACCTGCGCTCCCAGGGAAGCGGCGACACCGCTCTCATCCGGGAGCTCGGGGGTTCGAGAAGGCCCTTCGATCCTGCAACCCACACCGTTGCGGAGACCATGCTCTACATGGACGGCCGAAAGGTCTACCTCTTTGCGGTAGACGCCATCGTCAAGACGATCAAGCAACTCTGCGATGACCAGGGAATAGCCATCGACGACCTAACCTGGATCGTTCCCCACCAGGCGAACCTGCGCATTATCGAGGCCGCCGCCAAGCGCCTCGGCATACCGGTGGAGTGCTTCTACACGAACCTCGACCGCTACGCAAACACCTCCGCCGCCTCCATCCCCATCGCTCTTGTGGAGATGGAGGAGCGGGGACTCCTCAATAAGGGAGACACCATTCTCACCGTAGGCTTCGGCGCCGGCCTTACCTACGGCGGGAATGTGATTCGGTGGTAGGCGGCGGCCTATTCAGCTGGAAACCGAATCGTAAAAGTAGGCGTGGGGTGGCGCTCGAGCTCCACGGTGCCGCCGAGCTGGGCCACCAGGGCCGATATAAGTTGTAGTCCGAGGCTATTCGGGTTCTGGGGTTCCACATTGTCCGGAAAAGGATTCCCGTTGTTCCAAATGGTGAGCACGTGGTCTCCTCGGTCGTGTTCCGTCTCGAACGCGAGGGAGAACCGAGGCGCCTCCTCCTCCGGCCGAAAGCCGTACTTCATCGCGTTGGTGGCGAGCTCGTTTACGATGAGACCGAGGCTGGTGACGGTCTTGGTTGGCAATCTTACACCGGAGATCTCGTTTTCGATTGTCACCTCCGGACCGGAGTAAAAGGAAAAGACCGAGCGCAGCAGATCCTCTACGTAGGAGCCGAAATCAATTTCGTTGAGGCTACCGGACTGGTAGAGCTTGTCGTGCACCGCGCTAATCGCCTGGACGTGGCTTCGTATGTCCGAGAGGTCGACCGTTCCGCCGAGAGCGTCCTGCTTTAAGCTTATAAGCGAGGAAACCATACTCAGATTATTCTTAACCCGATGGTTGAGCTCCTCCATGAGGCTTGTCTTCGCTGCCAACGCCTCTTCGAGCTCTTCGGTCCTCTCCCTAACCCGTCCTTCGAGCTCGTGCTGCGCTTCTTTCTGGGTTTCCTCGTGCTCCCGGAGGCTCTCTGTCATACGGTTAAAGCTGTCGATCACCATGCCGATTTCGGTGACACTCTTCGTGGGGGGGATTTTGGTCGCGAAATCTCCCGTGGAGACCTGGCGGGCGTGCTCGGCGAGATGTAACAGAGGGTGCACGAGAAGCGTGTGTGCGGCCCATCCTGCGAATCCGAGGGCACCGGCGACCGCGAGAATCTGGAGCAGGAGGAGCAACCGCCCCGGTTTACGTACCGCCGCGAGGGCGCTGCGGCTGTGGAGGTATGAGATTACGTGAAGTCCCCCGGGCACTTCCGAGGAGCTCGCGCTTCCGAAGAGCAGCTCTTCGCCGTCGATCTCGGCGTTGCC
>JBKHED010000016.1:0-44584 GCA_046540995.1 Spirochaetaceae bacterium
AGGGTGTTTTCGAGGTCAAGCCGAAAAACCAGCCTCAGTAGAGAGCCCCGGGCGAGAGCCCCGGGCGAAGAGCCGGCTAGCTCTCTATCCGGACCAGTAGCTCCTCCGCCCGGTTTCGGTACGCCTCGGGATCGATGTCGATTGTGCGCTCGAGATAGCTAACGGCTTCCTCGAATCGGTTGTCCGCGTAGGCGTTTACGCCGAGAGCGTAGTAGGTGAGCGCCTCGTCGGCGTCGTGGTCCAGCGCCTGCTCATAGTAATGATCAGCCAGGGAGTAGTTCTGCCGTGTGTAGGCGATAAGCCCGAGATAGTAGGGCGGAATGTGGTTTTCCGGCCGCAGTTTCGACGCCTTGACGAACTGCTCCTCCGCAGTCTCGTACTCCCCGTTATCATACGCATCCATCCCCGCCTCGACGAGTTCCCTAAAGGAGCGGCGAGATTCGACGTAGCCGATGAACTTGGTCTCCATCTCCTCCGGTCGTACCCAGCGAAAGACTTCCCGATTGAGAGCAGCTTCATTCTCCTGGAGGGTGTTATCCGGCTCCAGGGCGCTCAGGGAGTCCCAGAGGAGCCGGTTGACCTCCCGTTCCTGGGAGTTGACCAGAAAGGAGATCATTCCCCACGCCTGCGGGTAGAAGACGTCGATCTGCTCCCGGGCGTCCCTCGCCCGCATGGTGAGCATCTCTTCCATGGGAATGATCTCGCCGCTCTCTATAATCTCTTTCAGCGTTTCCAGCCAGGCGAGGTTCTCCCGGTACATCGCCGCCTGAAACCGGTCTTCGTAGGTGGTCTCCTCGAAGAAAACCGCGAAGCCCTCCCGCAGCCAGAGGGGCGGGTGGGGTACAAAAGCGCGAAAGTACTGAATAAAGCCCTGGTGCTTCAGGGCGATGTCGAAGCGCGCATCCTCCCCTTCGAAGCCGACGAGCTCGCTCTTCGCGACGTCGTTGTAGTGGAGATAGACGAAGTCCTCCCGAGACCCTCCGAGGACCCGCCGGAGGTAGTCGTCGAATCGTTCCTTGGTGGCGAAAATGCGCACTTTCAGTCTGGTGGGAAGCGAGTCGAGGTCGAAGCGAAAGTAGTCATTGTAGAGGGTGAGGGTAGCCTCGAGCTTTGCCGCGGTTTGTTCGGCGTGCTCTTCGCTCACCTCCGAGAGCACCCTGTAGTGCTCGCCGGTGTACTCAAAGGTGTTGCTCTGAGCAAAGCTGATCACCGTGAAGGCAAATACAAGCAGTGCAACAAGTACGACGCGCTTCTTCATAACGATCCACCTCGGCCTTAAGTGTAGGTGCTTTCCACCACATTATCAATGATTATGTTTAGTTCATCGATTATCACACCGGTAAACCGCTCGATGTGATCGATGATGTACTGCTGCAGACCGTGAATGCTGCCGGAGAGCTGTAGGTTGTAGGGAACGTTTACGTAGACGTCGAAGCGATACCCCCGGTGGTCGTGCTTGACCGTGACCCGACTGATCCGGAGCCCCGGAGAGTACTCATCTATGCAGTGCATAATCATCTGGCTCAGGGCGCTTTCGGAAATGGAGACGCTCCCTTTCTTACTGAACTCCGGTCGGACCACGGTCTTCTCGAAGACGTTCGGCTTCTTGAACACGTTGAGGCCGCGACGGAGAAAGAGTTTTACCGAGTCGGTCATAACCTGCGGGTAGGTACGCTTTACCTCGATGGTGGGAACCGGAATAACGTGGCGTCCCTGGAGCTTTCGGTGGTTTATGGCGGTGTCGATCTCCTCGGTGGTGGCGATGTCTTCGATCTGTATGATCCGTTTGGGACTCGGCTCCGGCAGGCCGAGGGTCTTGGCGATCTTCTTAATCATACGCTCGGAAGTGCCGATTATGAGGACCCGTTTGAAGTGCTGCCGTTCCAGGGCCGCCTTGACCTCTTTTCGGTGTCCCTTCTCCGTAAAGAGCGCCGTCTTTACCGCGCTCAAGTAAGCGCTCTCCCGCTTTGCGGACTTTCCGGCGAGGATCTTGTCCCCCCGTATGAGCAGCCCGTCGTCTATCATCATCTCGATGTTATGCTTTTCCATTACTAGCCGAGCCCTAAAGCTCTTGCCCGTGCCGCTCTTGCCGACGAGAGCGAAGACCTTGATCGAACGAAACGGCCAGAGGAGGGCTCCGAGGAACTTCTTCATACAGACAATTTATCTCACATTACGCCCATCCGTGTAGTTTATCGAGGGCGCCTCGGCGCTCGTGGATCTCCGCGCCGATGGTGTTTAGAAGGTAGGAGGCGGAACCCGGTTCCTCTCGGAGCCGCTCCACCGCTCCCGCGAGCCGTTCCGGGAACGGCCCCTCCTGGAGAGCGAACTCCACGGCGGAGTTGGCGGCGGCGAAGCTTCCCAGGCGATTGGCGCTCTTCTCCGGCACCGGGGCGAAGATGGCGCTGAAGCCGAGGGCCAGCTCCGCCGGGGCGGAGAGGCTCAACGCGTGGAGAATGAAACCTCCCGAGAGGCGCGGGATGCCCGGAGGGGTCCCGGCGCCGGTGGTCGGCCGGCCCTGATAGGCGTAGTCCGATAGGAGCGGAAAACCGTGGAGGGCCGCCTGCCGTCTGATCTGGTGGGTTCGGCCGGTGTGAGGGGCGCAGACCGCCAGGGTCGCCTTCTCGAAGTAGATAATCGGCGCCACCGAGAGGTCAGCGAACCGCTCCTTGCCCTCGACCTCCAGCGTGTCCTGCCACCGCTCCGGGCGGGGGAGCCGTCCCCGGAGGAGCGCGAGATAGAGCTTGGTGAGACGACGCTCCTTGAGGGCGGCGGAGAACCGTTTGGAGCCTTCCAGCGAAATGCCGAAGACGATTACGCCGGTGGTGCCCTTGTCGAGACGGTGGAGCGGGCCGGGGCGAAAGGAGAGGGAGCCGCCGGCGGATCGCGTCCGGAGGCGGGAGTCCCCGCCCTCGGCTCCGGGATCCCGTGCCTCGGTGGCAAGGAGTCCCCGGACCCTACCGGTGAGGGAGTCCGATCCGTGGACGGCGAGGCCCGGGGGCTTGTTGACCGCCAGGAGCTCCTCGCTGCGAAAGAGGATTTCCAGGCTCCCCCCGCCGTCAACGGTGGGGCTTACGCTAACCCGCTCGGCGGGTCTACGCGCCTCCGCGGCGAAGGGGGCACGAATCTCGATGAGATCCCCCTCCTCGATCCGGTGGTCCGCCTTGGCGCGCCCTCCGCCGACGCGGACATCTCCTTTGCGCAGCGCTTTGTTAATGGCCGAACGGGGGACGCCGGGAAAGAGCTTCCGGAGAATGCGCTCGAGTCGACGTCCGTGGTCATCTCGGCCCGCGGTGAACAGGGCGCCGTTACGCGGTGTGGGCATGGTAATTCGCGACCAAGTATACGAAATGGAGGCAAGCTTGACAAATCGTCACGCCGCGGATGACAATGCGCCGTTATATGCGGGGTCAGGCGGTCTCATACATCTATGGAATGGTCACGAGCCGAATCTTTCTCTCCGCGTTCTTCAGTTGGTTTATGGCTCAGCTGATCAAGGTCGCCGTGGAAACGGTCAAGGGCGAGCATCGCGGCTCCCGGGATGTAGTTACCACCCTGGTTTGGAAGACCGGAGGCATGCCCTCGAGCCACTCCTCCCTCGTAACCGGTATCGCCACCTCCATTGGATTCATATACGGTGTGACTAACCCGCTGTTCACCCTGGCATTCTTCTACGGGATGCTCACTATTCGAGACGCCCTCGGGGTTCGCCGCGCCGCCGGCGCCCAGGCGAGGGAACTCAATCGGCTGGGCGTTCAGCTCAACCGGGAGTACGGCGTGCAGTTCAAACCGGTGAAGGAGGTCAACGGCCACACCCCGGCGGAGGTAGCCGTGGGAGTCTTGCTCGGCTTCTTTCTGGGAATGGCCTTTAGCCTGCTCTAATGCGCGCTTCCGTAGTTCGATCTATCTCCTTCTACCTCTCCTGGCTCCTCTGGGCTTTCCTCCTACTACTCGCACTAACGACGAGCGCTCCGGGAAACCGGACGATCTGGTCGAACTGGTACACCCTCCTGGTCTCCTATGACCAAGACATTTCGCAGATCCACGAGAAGATCAGCGGCCCCGCCGGGCCCCGGGTGATCTCGGCGGCAAACGCCGAAGCGCGGTTTCAGGGTTTTCCGGAGCTCCAGGGGGTCACTGTGCGAGAGCTTCCGGAACGCCTCGATCCCGAGGACCCGCGACTGGATCCGTATCTCCGATCGTTGCCCCACTTCTTTACCGTGCGCCGGGGTGAGGAACGGTATCATCTCCTCCTTATAGACCGGGACCGCTCCCCCCGCTCCCTCCTCGCGCACCTCCGCTCCCGCCTCGGCGGCGGAGTCCATCGTGGGTGGCCCGCCACCGGAGAGGATTGGATTTTCGTGGATGCCCTCGGGGCGAACTCGGTTCTCATTGGAGGGCTCTTCCTCCTCTGGGCCGGGGGCGTGCTCTTCTTCTTTCGGTCGAATTGGCTCGCCGGCGTCCCCCTCCTCCTTAGCTTTCTTCCGGCGGTAGCTACCGGAGCGCCGGGCACCGTGGCCGCGGGGCTCCTGCTCTTCGCGCTTCTCCATGTTCTCAAGTCCTGCCGACGGGAGCTCCGGCTCCGGGAGGAGAAGAGCTATCGGCGCGTGCTGTGGGCGCTCCGGGTACCGGATATCGTTCCCGCGGGGTGGTCCCTCCTATCCGTAGGGATTCTGCTTCTGGCCGCCGGAGAGGGCGGGGGTGTGGCGATCAGAGTAGTCGGGAGTTTCTTCCTCGCCCTTCTGGCGATACTTCTGGTCCTTGTAACGGACTACAGGCGGTACGTCGCTTACGAACACCATCCCTTTACGGCGACAGCGATTCTTACCCGACGGTTCGGAGCGCCTCAGCCGAAGCCCGGTCTGCCGGGAACCGTCTGGGCATCCGGCGGCCTCCTGCTGGTGGTGCTCGTCTCCCTCCTGGTGCCCCCGGTCAAGGCGCCGCCGGTGCCGGCGCCGTCCGGCCGAGAGCTCTCGGAGGTGAGCTACGAGGAGATCGCCGGGCTCTTCGAAGAGGGGTCCGGCGACCTCCCGAACGTGGCGAGCTACGTAGCCCACCGTGCCTTTCAGGAGTCGATTCTCTACGGCGGCACCTTCGACGTTCCCGTCGTGGGCGAGGAGGTTGTTCTGCCTACCTACGAGATGGTCGAGGGACGGCTCCGGGAGTCCCGGGAGGCAGTGCTCAGGTTTGATCAGCAGTGGCTCGAGGAGACTCTAGAGGGCGGCGCGGCCTATCCAGGTGTGCAGACCGTTCTTCTCTCGGAGGATCGGCTCTCGGGGGTTGAGTACGCCACTTTCGACCGACTATACTTGTCGAACTTTCGGCCGGCTCCGCTGGCAGGGGCGCTACTGGTCGCCTTTTCACCCTTTGTACTATTCGGGCTCAGACTCGCTCGCAATGTCGGCGTAAGGAGCACTAGAGGAGAGGCATGAACCTAGGCCCACTTCTACAGCATGGCGGTATTCGTCTTACCGAAGGGCGCACTTCGCCCCTTCCCTTCCGAAACGCCGCGGTCCCAACAATCTGTACCGTACCGCTCAAACAGCATGTGGGTCTCCCGGCCACGCCCCTGGTCAAACGGGGTGACACCGTACGGGAGGGGATGCTCATCGGCCGCTCCGATGAGACCCGGATCCACGCGCCGATTCCCGGCATTGTCCGAGATCTGCGGGATATCGTCGGCTATGACGGCACGGTGAGCAAGGCGGTGGTGATCGAGCTCAACGGCGAGTTCGATCGTCTCGGCAAGAAGGAGGGGGAACACCAGTGGCGCAACCACTCCTCCGAGCAGCTGCAAAAGGCGCTGATGGATCGGGGGGTGGTCGGTATGGGAGGCGAAGGCTACCCCTCCCACCTCAAGTATGCCGCCGCCCGAACGGAGGAGATCGATCTCCTCGTGATTAACGCTCTGGAATCGGACCCCTACATGCAGGCGGATCTTCAGCTTATACGATCCTATCCGGAGACGATAATCGAAGGGGCGGAAATCCTCGAGCGGATCGTCGCCCCACGAAGGGTTCTCTTCGCCTTTGAGTCCCGAAATCATGAGGGAGCGAGGATTCTGCGCAGAGCGATCGCGCAACGTGATCTGAGCTGGAAGGTGAAGGTGTTGCCCCACCTCTATCCCCGGGGAGACGAGAAGATTCTTCTTCAGCGGCTTACCGGGAGGGAAGTGCCCTCCGGAGGAACCTCCCTCGACGTGAATGCGGTTGTAGCCAACGCCTCCACCGTCCACGAGGTGTACGAGGCGGTCGTTCTTCGAAAGCCGGTGATCGAGCGCGTCGTGACGGTCGCCGGCGGAGCGATCCGGCATCCGGCGAACCTGAAAGTCCGGTTGGGTATGCCGATTCAGGAGCTCATCGCCGAGTGCGGCGGTTTCACCGAGATGCCGGACCGAATCGTCATTAACGGCGTCATGCGCGGGCACACAATCGAGGAGGTGAGTCTTCCGGTAACAAAGACCACGAAAGCTATTCTCGCCCTCACCGAGGAGGAAGTGGGAAGCTCCGAGGAGCTTCCCTGCATTCAGTGCGGCCGCTGCATCAGGAGCTGTCCCGTAGGGCTCAACCCGATGCGTCTCTATAAGCTCATCGAGCATGGGGAAACGGAAAAGGCCGTTGAGGAAGGGCTTATGGAGTGCCGGGAGTGCGGCGTCTGTGCCCACGTCTGCCCCTCCCGGATACCGCTCGTTGAGCGGTTCCGCGAGGCGAAGCGAATCGCGGAGGAACGGGGAGTTCTATGAGTGACTCCTTGACCCGCGTCACGGCGCCGCAGCAGTTCGACGCCATGACGACGCCAAAGATCATGTGGGGTGTCTCCGCCGCTCTCCTGCCCGCTCTCGGCTGGGGCGTCTACCAGTTCGGCGCGCCTGCCCTGGGCGTGCTCGCCACCGCCTTGGTGGTGGCCCTTCTCGGAGAGCTTCTGTTCTCCACAATTCTTGATCGCGGATCCCTCTCCGACGGCAACGCCGTTATGATCGGCCTGCTCCTCTCGGCAACGATGCCCCCGGCCACCCCGCTCTACATGGTTGGTGCCGCGACGCTTTTCGCCATGGTGGTAATAAAATGGACCTTCGGAGGAACCGGCTCCTATTGGATCAATCCGGTGGCGGGGGGATACGTTTTCGCGGTGGTTTCCTTTCCGAGCTTCGGCTCCCACTGGATAGTGCCCAGGAGTCTCGGAGGGCCCGCGGGAGACGCCGCATCGCCGCTCAACCTACTTGCGGGCGCGGGCGTGGAGGCCCCCGCTCGACTCGCGGAGGCGTATCACCGCCTCGCCGGGCTCGGTACGACCTCCCTAGATGATCAGGTTACACGGCTCATCAATAACCTCGGCGGCGAGTTCCTCGGCGTTCGGATGCCCGGAGGCTATACCGACCTCTTTCTCGGCAATGCCGCGGGAACTGTCGGCGGTGCCTCCGTCGCGCTGCTCCTCTTGGGGAGCATCTTCCTTCTGGGATGTACCATTCTTCCAGCGGTGATGCCGTTTCTCTTTCTCGGGAGTTTCTCGCTTCTCATCGGCCTCTTTGGCGGTGTTCCCTACGGAGCTGAGCTCTTTGCGGGGGACGTCCTTTTCCACCTGACCACGGGCGCGACGGTTCTAGGGGCGTTCTTCGTTGCCACCGAGACGGTCACCTCCCCCCTGACCGGCAAGGGGATGGCGGTGTACGCGGTTCTTGCCGGAGCCCTGGCGGGACTCTTCCGCCTCTACGGCTCCGGGGTGCACGGGGTCATGGTCGGCATTCTCCTCTCAAACACCTTCGTCCCTCTTATCGACAGGTACACCATGCCGCGAAGGTACGGAGTGAGGAGGAACGGTTAATGCGAGAGTATAGGGATCTCGCGGTGGTGGCGGCTCTCTTCCTCGGCGGGGTAGTTCTAACGGTTCTCTTTTTTTGGCTTACCGCCGCCTCAGCGGCGGAGCAGCAGGATTCGCGTCTCCGCTCAGCGCTGGAGGAGCTCTCCCCGGAGATTTCGGTGGGGGAGCCGCGGGAAGTGGGGGAGCCGCCGCTGCTTCGAGTGTTCCCCCTGGAGTCCCCAGGAGCCGGGCAGATCGTTGAGCTCTCAGTGATGGGATATCGCGATGAGCTGCGGTTTATGGCCCGTCTCGGACCGCAGGGCGAGGTCGAGGGAATCTACGTCCTCGCGGATAGCGAAGACCCCGCCTATGACTGGTTTCTGCGAGATCGGGAACTTCTGCGCTCTGCCCTTAACCGGAGGGAGCCCGCGGAGGCGGTGACGGGCGCCACGGTGACCGTTCGCGCCCTCTCTGAGGCGATTAGCGAGGCCCGGGCCGTTTTGGAGGAGCCCTGAGATGGAGTCGTTTACCAAAGGGCTTTACCGAGATAATCCCCTCATCGCGCATTTGGCGGGCCTGGCGCCGGCGCTCATGGTAAGCACGCATCTCGTCTACGGCTTCACCATCGGCGTGGGTATGATCGGCGTGACCCTTGCGACGGTCTCGACGCTCTACCCCTTGCGGCGCTTCCTGAGCAGGAGGTCCGCGTTCACCGCGACCCTCCTTATTATCGCCACCTACGTGACCCTCTTTCAGCGGATTCTGGAGCTTATCAACCCGTACATCCGCGAGAAGCTCTGGATTTTTCTGCCGATTCTCGCGGTTAACTGTGTCATCCTCTACAGCGCGAGGCTACGGGGGGAGGGATACGGCGAGGTTCTCGCGGAGAGTCTGGGGCGATCGCTCGGCTACGCCGGCGCGCTCCTGCTGGTCAGCGTGATACGGGAGCTTCTCGCCTTCGGATCCCTCACCTTTTCCGTCACCGCCGCGGGAGGGCAGGTCCTGCAGCTGCTCCCCGGGGGAGTACTCAGCGTGGCCGGCTATCTCGCGGGAGGGTTTATGCTTCTCGGGTATCTGAGAGCCGCATTCCAGCGTGCCATGATGGCAAAAGAGGAAGAAAAGGTAGAGGAGAGCAGCGAGTGACCTACCTGGGAACGATACTAACCTTCGTGTTCGTTGAGAACGTAGTGCTTACCTATTTTCTCGGGATCTGCCCCTTTCTCGTCTCCACGAGGAACAGTCGGACCGCCGCCATTCTCTCCCTGGTGCTCACGCTGACGATGGGGCTCCTCGCTCTTATCACCTGGGCCGTTCGTCACCTCATTCTCGTTCCTCTTAACGCCGAGTACCTGCAGCTTATCGTTTTCGCGCTCCTCATCGGTGGAACAAGCCAGCTGCTCTTCGGCTTTCTGCGGAGATGGAGTCCTCGTCTTATCTCCCAGGCCCGCCGGTACTTCGTTCTTCTGGCGGCTAACTCCTCGCTCTTCGGGGTGCTCCTTATTTCCTCCTACCGCTCCTACGGTGCGCTGGAGAGCGTTCTCGCCGCGGTTTCCGCGGGGGTGGGGCTGCTTCTCGCTCTCGTCGCCCTGGCGGCGGTTCGGGAGCGGCTGGAGTACGAGCGGATACCGGCCGCCTTTCGAGGCGGCCCGATTCTACTGATCTCCGCCGGGCTTTTTTCTCTTGCCTTCCACGCCTTCGATAAGCTTCTGCTGCTCAAGCTCCTGGGAAACTAGCTGCGCCGGATGGTAACCTTTACAACGGCGAGCGTTGGAATTAGACTTCGGTTCACTGGCGTTGCATGAGTAAAGTCTATCTGATTCTCGGTTCCAGTAGCTGTCAGCCCCACGGAGTTCCAGACGGCGATGTGGAGGCCGTGTACGATCAAGAGTACAAGCCGTTCCTCAGACTACTCTACAACTACCCCTCCGTCCGCTTTACGCTCCACTACTCAGGCATACTCCTCGACTGGATGGAAAAGAACCACTCGGAGTTTACCGATGTTCTCGCGGAGATGACCGGCCGGAAGCAGGTGGAGCTCATAGGCGGCGCCTTTTACGACCCGATTATACCCTTAGTCCCCAAGCAGGATCGCCTGGGACAGATCGAGCGTATGACCGCCTATCTGCGAAAGCGTTTCGGCCGCCGTCCCCGGGGCGCCTGGATTACCCAGGGCATCTGGGATCAAAGTATCGCTTCGAACCTCAAGAACTGCGGTATCGAGTACACCTTTCTCGACGAGGGGAGCTTTCTCAGAAGCGACGGCCACCAGAAGCGCTATCTCCTGCCCTGCCTGACGGAGGATGAGGGGAAAACGGTGACGGTCTTTCCGATACATCGGGATCTCGAAGAGCAGATGAAGGAAGGGATCGAGCCGGGGCTCTTTCTCGACCGCCTCGGAGAGGTGGCGCAAGGGCAGGAGCAGGCGGTGTTTACCTTTATGCCCGACGGGAACACCCTCGACCTGGAGTGGTACGAGAAGCTCCTCGGCGCCCTGGATGAGCGCCGTTCCTGGCTCGAGGTGGTACGACCGGGCTACTACAACCGCACCATGACCCCTGCCCGGCGGATCTACTTCCAGACGAGCTCCCAGGCACAGCTCCTGGCGTGGATCAAGCCGGAGGCGGCCGACGGGAGCGCCATTTATCGCCGGATGCTCACGATGTACCCGGAGAGCAACCTCCTCTACTCCAAGATGCAGTACACCCACGTCCTGGTTAACCAGGTGCGGGGCGACAAGTCCAGAAAGCTCACCGCCCGGGAGGATCTCTGGAGGGGACAGGCGCACCACGCTTACTGGCTCAACCCCTCCGGCGGCATCCACCGAAATGAGTTGAGAAAGGGCGCCTACGCATCCCTCATCGAGGCGGAGAAGACAACCCGTCAGAAAGGGATCTTCATACCTTCCCTCGTCCGAGTAGACTTCGACATGGACGGCCGGGAGGAGTATCTCTACCAGGGGCAGGAGGTAAACGCATACCTGCACACCGGGGGTGCCTCTCTCTTCGAGCTCGATCATCTGCGTAAACCGTGGAACTATCTCGATACGCTCAGCCGTCGGCCGGAGCCCTTCCACACCGACGAGGTCCGGGCGATGGGCTACGATGATCATCCTCGGAGCGCCTTCCTGGATCACTTCATTCCGCCGGAGACAACCCTCCAGGAGTTTGCCGCCTCTCGGTACCAGGAGTTGGGAGACTTTGTCGAGGGCAGTTACACGGTGACTGACTTGGACAAGGATCACGCCACCATAACGCTGCAGAGAGAAGGTACCGTGAAGATCGGGCGGCGGAGCGTACCTCTTTCGATCGAGAAGCGCTACGCTTTTAATCGGGCGGGGCTCTCGGTAACCTACCTTCTGAGAAACGACGACACCCGGGACCTGACCCTCCGATTCGCACCGGAAATCAACCTCTCCTTTCGTTCCTCCGAGGTGGAGGATCTCAGGCTTCTCATTCGCGAACGGGGGAGCAAGCCCAGGGAACTCTCCCCGGATCAGCGGGAGATCGAGGGTGCTCTGGAGGTGCTCTTCAACGATCTCTACAACGGAGCGAGTCTCTCCGTTTCGCCGGAAGGAAAGGGCGACTTCTGGAGCTTTCCGGTGTACAGCTGGGGTCACGGTCCTCGAGGGCTTACGGCGTACTACGCTTCGAACTGCCTCGTGGGTTTGCACGAGGTGGCTATGGAGTCTGGGGGGAGCTGGAGCACGAGCTTTAAGCTGGGGATCAAGCCGATCTGACCGGGGCGTAGTGCCGCGAATCCGGACCGCCGCCGGGCACTACTTTGCCGGCTATCCCGAGCTCTCGGGGGATTCCGCGAGAATGCGCAAGATCCTCTCCATCCACGGCGTCGATTCGGTGTGATACCGCTGCCGCGCAAGCAAGAAGGAGAGAAAGGCGTTTCGGTACTCTCCGGTAAAGTACTTGCTCTGCCCGAGGTAGAAGCGAGCTCTTGCGGCGATGTCGGGCTCCAAGGTGATGGAGAGCAAGTTCGAAAGCAGCCGCGCCGACTCCTGGTAGTTCCCCTCGGAAAACTCATCCTGAATGATCTCGGTCAACGTCGCCGCGGTTCCCCGGGCGTCGGCGACCCGCTCGCTCGGCAGAATCACCGGCTCCATGGTGGGAGGCGGCTCTTCCCCCGCGGAGAGGAGTATCTCGTCCAGGGCCTCTCTCGTCGGTGGGTCGAGGGAGCGGGGCGAGGGAATCCGGGCGAGCTCTCCGCTTCCGGCGGTTACCGAGCTGGTCTCGAGCCGCAGGAGCGGCAGGGGAGTTCCTCTCAGAGAGACTCGGCGTGGCAGCTCTACCGACGGCTCTCCGGCGCCTATACGTACCTGTACCGGCGTCCGGAGGACGTTCTCACCGGTTTCCACGGTGAGATCCTGAGCTTCTACCTCGGCGGTGTCAAAGGCTCCGTAGTAGTAGGGTACTCCGGGCACGGGGTAATCGACGTACCGTCGCTCAATACTCTCCACCACGGTGATTCGGGTCGCCGTGGAGAGCGACTCGTATCCGCGGATCGGCACCGTGGAGCGGTAGATCGCGAGCTCCCGGCCGTTTCTCGAGGCGTCGTAGGTGAGCTCAATACCGTTACCTACGACCGCCGCGCTCAGATTGAAGACCCGAGCCGCCTGCTCGGCATCGGTTAGTCGCTCGGTGATTACTGCCGGCTGAATCGTCTTGTTTCGAAAGGGAATGAAGATCTCGTACACATCCCCGTCCTCGGACTCCGAAAGAACCGCGTAATAGTACTCCCCGGGTCCCGGGGGCGAGTCGAGGTGGGTCTCAGTGCCGCCTTCCACGGTAGCCAGGAGCTCGGCGTTTTCAAAGGTGCGCTCGCTGATCTCCCGTGTGTGCCGGTAGATGCGGTAGGGGCCGTCGATCTCTTCCGCGTCCCGCCAGGTGATACGCACCTGCGGCTCCCGGACGGCCACCCGAATTCGGGAGACGAAGGGGGCGAAAACGTCCGTGTCCTCCAAGGAAGTCTCGGCGCTGCTCTCCTGACTCACCCCCAAAAGAGGAGTGAGAATCAGTAGAACCAGCAGAAAAGAGGCTATGCGACGGTTCATGAACTTCATCACTACTATAATCGGCAGGATTCCCCATTGTCCACAGTTTCAACGGTATAGAAACGTCCGGGGTCGGTCTGGTATACTGCGGTCACTTCGGAGGACTCTATGCTACAAGAACTGACCAGCCCGATTGAGGAGCTGAAAGAAGAAATCTACTCCACCTGGAGGCATCTTTGACCCTGAGCGGGTCAGTACCGAAATAGGCGAAATCGAGACCGAGAGCGGGAGACCGGATTTCTGGGATGACCGGGAGTACGCGGAGAAGAGTCTCTCCAAGCTCAAGCGCCTCAAGGAGCGAATCGAGCCTTGGCGGGAGCTCAAACAGCAGGTGGATGACCTCTCGGAGCTCCTCGGGCTCGCCCTGGAGGAGGAGGACACCGCGGTGGAGGAGGAGATTCGCTCCTCCCTCGACGCTCTGCGGGAGCGGTATGAGAAGCTGCGGGTTTTAGAGCTACTCAATGAGGAGCACGACGACGCTTCGGCCTTTCTCACCATCCACTCCGGAGCCGGCGGCACCGAGGCGTGCGACTGGGTGAGCATGCTTATGCGCATGTACCTGCGCTGGTGCGAGAACAAGGGATATAAGAGCACCATTATCGACCTCCAGGAGGCTGAAGGCGGCGTCAAGTCCACGACGATCCAGGTGGACGGCGGCTACGCCTACGGGTATCTCAAGGCGGAGGGGGGAATTCATCGATTGGTCCGGATCTCCCCCTTCGACTCCGGGGGACGGCGCCACACATCCTTCGCCTCGGTCTACGTCTCTCCGGTGATTGAGGATGATATCGAGGTAGAGATCAGGCCCGAGGACATTCGAGTTGACACCTACCGCGCCAGTGGCGCCGGTGGGCAGCATGTGAACAAAACGGATTCCGCGGTCCGCATGACGCACCTCGAAACGGGCATTGTCGTGCAGTGTCAGAACGAGCGGAGCCAGCACAAGAACCGGGAAATGGCGATGAAGGTTCTTCAGTCCCGGCTCTACGAGCACTACCGGCAGAAACGAGATGAGGAACATGCGGCGAACGCCCAGGAGAAGAAGGATATCGCTTGGGGTCACCAGATTCGCTCCTACGTTTTTCAGCCCTACACGATGGTCAAGGACCATCGAACCGATTTGGAGACGGGAAACGTCCAGGCGGTCATGGACGGCGGGATCGATGAGTTTATCGAAGAGTATCTCCGACAGAGCTGGCAGCGGACCCACGAAACCGCGGAGTCCTAGACGCCGGCTTCTTCTTGCATTCCTCCTCCCGTTCCTCGCCTTTGGTTTGGGAGCGCAGGAGCCTCCGCTAGAAGAGCAGCTTACCGCGGAAGAGCTCCCTGAGGACAATCGGGAGGCATGGCGGGTCGAAATCGTCGGTATCCGCACGGACCCCTCGGACCGGGAGCTGGTCGGGGTAGCCACCGGGATCCCTCGAGTACTCGTCGACGCCCTGGAACCCGTCGAAACCCACCAGCTGAGCCTGGCGGAACGTCACGCCATCGCCCGGGGCCTTCTAGAAGAGCAGCTCAAGGAGGCGCTCCTCCGACGTAATGAGCTGCAGAACGAGCTCGACGGACTGCCCTTCTCGGAAGAAGGCGAGCTCGCCCGAAGCGAGGAGGAGCGGGCGCTCCTTCAGGACATACGGGAAATCGAGGATCGGATTGCTCGAATTCGCGGAACTGAGAAAGACCGGATCGAAGTGGAGCATGAGAAGCCGGTGGAAATCTTTCTGCCCGAGGAGCCGGAGTTCACTGCGATCCACGATCCGAGAAAGAGGGCGGAAGAGCGGGAGAGCGACCTGCTCCTCTTCGGCGAACTCCAGCGGAGCGACAACTACCTCTTTTTTACGCTGTACGAGTACAGCTACCATCTGGATCGGGAGCGAGAGCTCGCAACTACCGCCTCCCTTGCGGAGGAACTGCCTGAGAACATGGGGCAGCTCGAGGGCGCGGTGCAGCGGTTGGTAGCGGGCCGGCCGGTGGCCCCACTTTCGGTGCGAATCACCGGCTACGAGCCGGAGCGGGCGGAGGTCTTCGTGAATGATGAGTCTCGCGGCTTCGGGAGCGTGAGGGTGCCGCTTCTACCCCTCGGGAACGCCACCCTGCGGATCGAGCATCCGGCGATTCCGCCGCTCGAGCGGAGCGTACGGATTCAGGGTGACCAGTCCAACGAAGTCGCCATCGAGATACCGGATCCGGAGACCGGCTACGTGGCGGTGGTATCCGACCCTCCGGGGGCAAGCATCTACATTGACTCCCTTTGGCAGGGTGTAACTCCATATCTGGTTCGGCGCCCCCCGGAGGAGCGACAGGTCCGCCTCTCTCTCGAAGAGTACTACGATTCGCAGTTCTTGGTGGGACCGGATACACCGAACCTAGTGAGCCGGGAGCTTCTGCCCGCCTCGCTGGAATGGGAGACGGTGGTGGAAAACAAGCGAGGCCGCTTCTACCGCTCCTTTGGCTGGTTCATACTCTCCCTTCCGGCCCCTATTATACTAAACGGGATCTACGGTAATCTCTCTACGCTTTTTCCGGATGGACAGGCGCGAAGCGAGCTCTCTCAGGGCGAGGCGGATCGAAGGCTGAATCAGGCGAATACGGTCTTCTACAGCTACTACGCCACCCTTGGCGTGAGCGTTGCGCTTTTTGGCAACATGATGTACCGGCTCATCGACTACATACGAACCGGCGAAGGGTATCACGACCGATAGCAAGGAGCAGTATGGCTGCAAAGAAAGGACTGGGAGAGAAGCTCAAGGGACTCTTCCGGAGCGGCTCACGGGAAGAGGAGGAGTTCTACGAAGAGCTCGAAGACCTGCTTATTGAGGCGGACCTCGGAAGCAAGGTCGCCTTTGAGACCGTGGAGGCGCTGCGAAAGCGGGTGAGGTCTGAGAAGCTCCAGGGGAAGGATGCGGTAGCCGCGGCGTTGAGGGAGCTTCTTTCGGCACATCTGAAGAAGAGCGAGCTCTCCCTCGATCCGGAGCGACTCAACGTCTTTCTGGTTCTCGGGGTCAACGGTGTGGGTAAGACCACGACCATAGCGAAGATGGCTGAGTATTTCCGGCGGACCGCCGGGACCGAACGGATCGTTCTCGCCGCGGCGGACACCTTTCGGGCGGCTGCGGTGGAACAGCTTGCCACGCACGGTGAGCGCCTCGGTTTTCGGGTGGTACGGCAGTCCACCGGCTCCGACGCCGCGGCGGTTGTCTATGACGCCCTCGAGAGCGCGGCTGCCCGAAAGGAGCGGCTCGTCCTGATCGACACCGCCGGAAGAATGCACAACAAGGCGAACCTCGTACAGGAGCTTGTCAAGATCGACAAGATCATTAAGCGAAAGGCGGAGGGGGCGAACTACCGCTCGGTGCTGGTGGTCGACGCGACGACCGGGCAGAACGCCCTGCGACAGGCGGAGCTCTTCAACGAAGCGGTCGGCGTTGAGGCGGTAATAGTGGCAAAGTACGACTCCAGCGCAAAAGGGGGAGTACTCATTCCCATCGCCCGGGAGCTCGGCATTCCCTGCGCCTTTCTCGGCCAGGGGGAAGGGTACGGGGACCTCCGCCCCTTCGAGCCCGGGGAGTACCTCGCCGAGCTCGTGGATGTTCGCTGATCGATGAGACTATACCTGAGCCCGCATTCGAAGCCCCTGCGCCGGGCTTCTCTGCTCATCACCGCCGTTTTTTTCGCCTCGGCGCTCTCTCCCGTTACCGCTCAGGAGGAGGGGCTCTACCGTTCAAACGAGCAGTTCTTGCCGATCGAGCCGATAGGCGAAGGGGAGCGCAGTGAGTACACCTACGTAATGCGCGTAACCGTCTCCGATCGCGGAACGGAGCGGGAGCTCTTTCGCAACGGCGAGCTCTACCGGGTGCGGATCGAGACCGAGGGAGCCGACGGGTTGCCCCGGGAGATCACGACCTCCGACGCCGAGGGAACCCTCTTAGAGGCGCGCTGGTACCGGTATGACCGGCAGCGACGGCTCCGGGGGGTGGAGGTGGTAGGCATCGAGGAGGAGAGTCGCTTTTTGAGCGGTATTCCCTCCGGGGAGGCGGGACTCACCGAGGAGGTCCTCGAGGAGGGAAACGAAAGCGAGCGTGTTCGGGCGGTCTTTCGCTACGACGAGGCGGGACGGCTCATTGGCCGGAGCCGATATCGGGACGGCGAGCTGATTGAGGAGGTTTCCCAGGAATTCTCCGGGAAAGCGGTCCGCCTTCGCACCGAGGAGTATCCCCGGGAACGGCGCCGGGTAGTGACCGTTTACAACGAGCAGGGCTTTCCGGTGGAGGAGGAGCAGTACGAGGCGGGGCGCCTCGTGAGCCGTATCGAGAAGAGCTATGACGATGAGGGGCGAGTAGTCAGGGAGCTGGTGGAAGAGCGGGAGTCCCGGGAGCTCCTCTACAGCTACGGCGAAGAAGGAGAGCTCACGCGGGAGGAAGAGCTTCTCAACGGAACCCTCTACCGGCGCACCCGGTACGAGCCGGGAGACCGGCGGGTGGAAATCCGCTTTCGCCGCGGGGAGCCGTTTCTACGCACCTACTTCGAGGGGGATTTGCGCCTTCGGGAGGAGGTGCTGCAGAACGGAAGGATTGTCGAAGTGCGGCGCTTCGGAGAGGAGGACTCTGGTGAGGAGTAACTGGTGGACTACCTTTCTCGGCCGACGCTACCTGGGCCGGTCGGGGGACTCCCGGGGAGACGCCTCGGTCCGGCTGAGCATTCTCGGCATCGGCGCCGGCGTTATGACCCTCATTGCGGTGCTCTCGGTGATGAATGGATTTCAGGGCTCCACGATTGAAAACATCCTAGAAGTCAGTTCCTTTCACCTCCGGGTGGAGGCTCCCGATCTCGACGAGCTCCCCCAGGAGCGGGTGGAAGAGCTTCGGGAGCTCCCGAACGTTGTCTCCGTGGTGCCCTTTGCTGACGTGCAGGCTCTTGCCCGGGGCTTCTTTCAGCGGCCGGCGACGGTGCTCCTTCGGGCGGTGCCTCCGGAGCTGCCGCAATTCGATCCCGGGATGGCGGAGCAGCTGGAGATCGTCGAAGGCTCCTTCGATCTCGACCGACCTCGGGGAGTGGTGATCGGTAGCGAGCTCTCCCGGAGTCTCGGTGCGGGGGTAGGAGAAGCGATTTCACTGGTCCACCTCCCAGAGAGCGCCGCCGAGGCGCGGCGACCGGAGGAGACGCAAATGGTGGTCACCGGCGTCTTTCGGACCGGCTATCTCGACTTCGACCGGAGCTGGGCGTTTATCTCCCACGCCAATGCCCTCGAGGAGTTCGGCATCCAGACCGACATCCTGGGAATAAAGCTTCGAAACCGGTACCAGGAACGGGCTACCGTCGACCGGATCCGGGAGCTGCTCCCGGCCGGGGCTACCGGTCAGACCGAGGTTATTTCCTGGCGAACCTTCAACAGGGGCATCTTTGGCGCCTTGCGGGTAGAGAAATCGATGATGCTCCTGCTGGTGGGGCTTATCTTTCTCGTGGTGGCGGTAAACATCTTTCACACCCTCAACAGGAGCGTGGTGGAGCGACAGGAGGAGATCGCGCTCCTTCGGGCGATTGGGGCAACGCCGAAGGAGGTGACCTCGGTCTTTCTCGGGCAGGGGATTATGATCGGCTTCGCCGGGGCCACCGCGGGGCTCCTCCTGGGTCTCCTTATTTCGGTAAACATAAACGGCGTTTTCGAGGCGGCTGAGCTCATAATTAACCTCGTTCTCGGCTTTCTCGCCCGGCTTACCAGCGGGTTCGGCGCTGCCCCGGGTGTGGAGATCTTTTCATCCCGGGATTTCTACCTCGCGGAGGTTCCCGTGGAGATTCGCCTATCCGAGGCGATTCTGGTCTATCTCTTCGCGGTACTCTCCTCCACGCTGGCGGGGTACGCCGCATCGAGAAGAGTCAGTACCGTCTCCCCTTCGACTATTCTGAGAGAGGAAGTCAATGGATAAGGCAGCAGTGGAGCTTCGGCGCATCGAAAAGACCTTCTTTAGTGAAGCGGAAGAGCTGACGATTCTCCAGGGGGTGAGTCTCTCGGTTGAGCCCGGTCTCGCCGTCGGGATAACCGGCGAGAGCGGGAGCGGCAAGAGTACCCTCTTGAGCATTATCGCCGGACTCGACAGACCTACCCGGGGAGATGTCTTCCTGGAGGGGCTGCAATTGAATGGGCTTTCCGAGGAGGAGCTCAGTCGGCTGCGAGCACGGAGGGTAGGGTTCGTCTTTCAGTTTCACCACCTCCTCAAGGACTTCAACGCCCTGGAAAACGTCATCCTCCCGGGGCTGATGATCGGGAGAGATCGAAAGGCTCTGGAAAAGCGGGCGAAGGAGCTTCTCGGAGTCGTGCACCTCTCGGAACGGCTCGGCCACTATCCGTCGCAGCTTTCCGGCGGAGAGCGGCAGAGAGTGGCGGTAGTTCGCAGCCTCATTAACGAGCCCGCTCTGCTTTTGGCGGATGAGCCCACCGGAAACCTCGACGAAGGAAACTCCGCCCAGGTGGAGGAGCTCCTCTTCGAGCTCGTGGAGAAGACCGGGACGACCCTGCTTCTGGTAACCCACGATCCTCGCCTCGCCGGGAGGTGCGAGCGGCGCTACCTCCTCGAGCACGGAGGGCTCGCCCAACTATGAAGCGGGTGGTTCTGGCGGCGCGGATCGCCGCGCGCTATCTGCTGCGCAGGAGCGGCGGCAATAGGCGGCGGACGCTGTCCGCCGTGGCCGGCATCGCTCTCTCGATGGTGCCCCTGATTCTCGTAATGGAAATGGCCGACGGCATGATCCGCGGCATTACCGCCCGGTACATCGAGACCGGGACCTACCACCTCCAGGCGTACCCCGGGGCGGAAATCGAACTCGAAGGGCTCCGGCAGGCCGCGAAGGAGCTCCTTGCGGTTCCGGGGATTACCAGCGTCTCTCCTGAGCACCGCGGAGTGGGGCTTCTCTCCGCCGCCGGCGGAAAGTCCGGGGTGCAGGTGCGCTCGGTGCCCCCGGATCTCCCGGAAAGAGACAGGGGTTTTGGGGGGTACCTTTCGGTGGAGGCCGGGAGTTTCGATATCGCCGAGCCGAGCTCCATCGTACTCGGCCGGTACCTCGCCGAGGAGCTCGACGTCTCCCCGGGGGAGGAGGTACGGCTTCTGACGGTGCGCTCTCTCGAGGGGAGATCCTTTCTACCCCGAGTCTCCCGCTTCACGGTTACCGGTGTAGTCTCCACGGGATACCAGGAGCTCGACCGACTCTGGGCGTTTGTTAACCTCGAGAGGGGGCTTCGGGTACTGCCGCCGGAGAACTCCGATACCTACCTCGGGCTCAAGATGGAGCATCCCTACGCACTGCAGCAGAACCTATTTGGCTCTCCCCTCCCTTCCCTGCAGGAGTACCGAACGGAGAGCGCCGCCGGGGATACCCTCCGAGGGGTAACCGATACCCTCGGCCAGGATTGGCAGGTTTACAGCTGGTACAACCTCGAGCGCTCCCGTTACGTCTCCTTTCGAACGAGCCGAAATCTTCTGCTCTTTATTATGATGCTCATCGTCATCGTCGCTTCGGTAAACGTCTCCTCAACACTGGTGATGCTGGTTGTGGAGAAGGAGCAGGAGATCGCCTTTCTCAGGACCCTGGGAGCTCACCCAATGCTTATTCAGCAGATCTTTCTCACTGCCGGGGGCATTATCGGCGTGGCGGGAGTCTCCCTTGGTACGCTCTTGGGGGTGACGGTGGCGGTTAACGTCAACGAGCTCCTGCAGGGGTTGGAGCAGCTTGTTAATATGGTTGCCGGTCTTGCTCGATCCTTCACCGCCCCGGCGGGAGGCGCGGGGGCGGAGCGGATACTTCTGTTTAGCCAGGAGTACTACCTCGAACGGGTTCCGATCTCCCTCGATCCCCTGGAGCTCGCCACGCTCGCGGCGCTGGCCATGGCGCTCTCGGTCATCGCGGCGGTGGTTCCCGCACGCAGGAGTGTCAAGGTTTATCCTCTGGAGTTGCTCCGTCGCCACTAATGGTGCATTGTGAGAGAGGAGCCATTCGTGGTAGAGTCATATCCATATGAAAGAGGGCGATAGCGACCGGCGAGTGCGGATTGTGCAGTACTTCGGCGGTAAGAAGCGGGAGCACTTCATCTCGGAGGAGCGTGCCTGCCGCCTTGGCATTGACATTCACCGGTCCGGCTCAGCCTCCGTCTCCTATCTTATGGGAGACATTTTTGTTCGCTCCCTGGCGGGGCGAGAAAGCGAGCTGGTCTGTCAGCGGTGCGGCACCACCCACCAGCAGGTGGTGATGGAGCGCGCCGTGGGCTGTGAGGAGTGTTACACGCTCTTTGGGGAAACCATCGAGACGCTTCTCGAAATACGATCGAGCAATTATACTCATGCTGGTAAGGTGCCCCCGCGACTCCGTCGCTATCGGGCGCTCTTTATCGAGCGGGAGCGTCTTCTGAGCAACCTGGCGGTTGCGGTAGAAGAGGAAGATTACGAAGCCGCCGCGGACCTCCGAGATCAGTTGAGCAAGCTCAACGAGGAGTAGTTCGTGCTGAGTCACACGCCCAGCCTTTCTGAGGAGAGCTGGTTCACCCGGGAGGGCCCGGACCAGGATGTCGTTATCTCCACCCGCTGTCGCCTCTCCCGAAACCTTTCGGGGATTCCCTTTCCACCGGCGGCGGGGCGGGAGGAGCAGATTGCGGTCTTTAAGGCGATCGAGTCCGCCCTCTACGAGGCGAAAGAGCTATTCGTGACGGTGGATCAGGGTCAGGCGGACGAGCTCGAGCGTCGCTGCTTCCGGGAACGAAACCTCCTGCCTCCACCCCGCAAGGGGCAGCATCTCGAGGCGGCGGCCTTCGTTCGGGAGGACGAGGCGGCAGCGGTGCAGGTCTGGGACAAGGACCACGTAAAGATAGTCTCCCTGGTTCCGGGGCTGGCGACGCTGCAGGGATACGGGATGTGCGACGTGATCGACTCCCACCTGGAGCGATACCTGGATTACGCGGTCTCCCTTCGCCTCGGCTATCTCACCTCGGAGATAGACAACGCCGGCAGCGGCCTGCGAGGGTCGGTAATGCTCCATCTGCCGGTTTTGGAGCACAATGGGAAGCTCTCGGAGGCGATGCAGGAGGTCGACACCAGCTCGGTGAAGCTCGAGGCGTTTCCCGGGAGTGAGCACATATCCAAGGGGAGTATCTACATAATCTCTAACCGCACCGGTTTCGGCCGAGGAGATGAAGCGACTCTCGTTCTCCTTGAAGAGAACGCCCGTCTGTTACTACATTATGAGCGTGAAGCGCGGGCTGAGTTAGTCGGCCGGCACGGCGACGAGATGCAGGACTCGGCGTACCGAGCCCTCGGAATCCTGCGCCATTCCCGCTCCGTTGGAGCAACGGAGGCGTACGATCTGGTTTCCACCGTACGACTCGGAGTCGCTGCGGGGTTGGTGGATGAGCTGCCCATCGCGGACGTTACCGCCCTCTTTGTACTGTTGCAGGAGGGGCACGTCAGGCAGGCGCACCGCGTTCACAGTGAAGAATCAAATCAAACTGATGCGCTGTCCAAGTGGCGCGCATCGGCTGCTCGTGAATGGTTAGACGAGCGGCTGGGAGGAATGCTTAATGTTTAAAGGGCTGACACAGCGGGCCCAGCGAGTCCTTACCATACTCGCCCAGGATGAGGCAAAGCGCTTTCATTCTGATCAGCTGTTGCCCGAACACATAATGCTCGCTCTGCTCAAGGAGGGTGGGGGTCTCGGTTACAAAACGCTTGAAAAGGCGATGATCGATCCGGCCAAGATGCAGATCGAGCTGGAGAACTCCATTCCCCGAAAGCGGGGAGGATTCATACTTGGTGACGTACCCCCGTCTCCACGGGGAAAGAAAGTGCTCGAGGACTCCGCCGAGGAGGCGCGAAATCTCGGGCACGAGTATATCGGAACCGAGCACCTGCTCCTCGCCTGTAGCCGTGAGCCCGGCGGGGAGACCGGCAAGTTCCTGAGCAAGTTCAGCATCAGCGTTGAGATGCTCCGAGAGATAGTGAGTGAGCTCTCCGGTTCCAGCGGCTCCGCGGCGGCATCCGCGGGAGGCAGTTCCTCCGGCGGCCGCTCCTCGCAGGGCAAGCGACGCTCCGGAGCCACGACCACTCAGACGAAGAAGGCAACGCCTACCCTCGATGAGTTTTCTCGAGATCTCACCGATTTCGGTAGGGAAGGAAAACTCGACCCCGTGGTCGGTCGGGATCGGGAGATCCAGCGGGTCATTCAGATTCTCGCACGGAGAACCAAAAACAATCCGGTTCTTATCGGAGAGCCCGGCGTCGGCAAGACCGCTATCGTCGAGGGACTCGCCCAGAACATCGTGGAGGGCAGCGCCCCGGAGGTGCTCCTGGGAAGGCGCGTCCTCACCCTCGACTTGGCGGGACTCATCGCCGGGACGAAATACCGCGGAGAGTTCGAGGAGCGACTCAAGCGGGTGATGAAGGAGATCACCACCTCCGGAAACATCATTCTCTTTATCGACGAGCTCCATACCATTATCGGCGCCGGCGGGGCGGAGGGCGCAATCGATGCGTCCAACATGCTCAAGCCCGCCCTGAGCCGAGGCGAGATACAGTGTATCGGGGCAACGACGCTAAACGAGTATAAGAAGTACATCGAAAAGGACGCCGCTCTCGAGCGGAGGTTCCAGACGATCATAGTGGATGAGCCCTCGGTAGAAGAAACCCTGGAGATTCTCAAAGGGATTAAGGACCGTTACGAGGAGCACCACAACGTCTCCTACACTCCCGGAGCGCTGGAGGTCGCCTCGGTACTCTCACGGCGGTACATCACCGACCGGTTTCTGCCGGACAAGGCGATAGACCTCATCGATGAGGCGGGTTCCCGCAAGCGCATTAGCAACAGCGTGCGTCCCCAGGAGATCGCCGATCTCGAGAGGCAGATCGAGGAGCTGAACCAGGAGAAACTCACCCTGGTTAACTCCCAGAACTACGAGCGTGCCGCCGCGGTACGCGACGAGGTGCGACAGCTGAAGAACAAGGTCGAGGAGCTCAAGGACCAGTGGAAGGTGACCCTGCGGACGGAGCACAACGTCGTCGACTCCGACGATATCCATTACGTCCTTTCGGAGATCACCGGCATCCCCCTGGTCAGGATCGCCCAGACCGAGAGCGAGAAGCTGCTCAATATCGAGAAGGAGCTCCACAAGAACGTCATCGGACAGGACGACGCCATAAAGGCGATCTCATCATCCATTCGACGCTCCCGCACGGGGCTGAGCGCTCCGGAGCGGCCCATGGGATCGTTCATCTTTCTCGGACCCACCGGAGTGGGCAAGAGTCTTCTCGCTAAGAGTCTCGCGGAGTTCCTCTTTGGCAGTGACGAGCACATGGTCCGCATCGACATGTCGGATTACATGGAGAAGCACAACGTTTCGCGCCTCGTGGGAGCGCCTCCGGGTTACATCGGCTACGACGAAGGAGGAGTGCTCACCGAAAAGATCAGGCGCAAGCCGTACAGCGTCATTCTCCTCGACGAGATCGAGAAGGCTCACCCCGATGTCTTCAACATTCTGCTACAGGTGCTCGAAGAGGGAGAGCTCCAGGATAACCTGGGACACAAGGTCTCTTTCCGAAACACCGTGCTCATTATGACCTCCAACGCCGGCGCTCGGGAGATCTCCCGGGAGAGCCAGGTAGGCTTTAGAAGCCAGGAAGGTCTCATGGAGTACTCTGAGATTCGTTCCTCCGCCATGAACGAGCTCAAGCGGATGTTCCGTCCTGAGTTCATTAACCGGGTGGACGAGATCGTTGTCTTTAAGAGCCTCACCAGAGAGCAGGTTACCAGCATCCTGGACATTCTCCTCGCGGAGGTTCAGACGAGGTTGGCTGAGAAGGAGATCACCCTGGAGGTGAACAAGAAGGCTCGGGAGTACCTGATCGATGAGGGTTTCGACCAGAAGTTTGGGGCCCGACCGCTGCGACGGGCAATCCAGCGGGAGATCGAGGATCCCTTAGCCCTCGAAATTCTCAAAGGGCGGTTCGGCGAAGGAAGCCACATTATGGTCGGTACTCGCAAGAGCGAGATCTACTTCAAGGAGAAGGCTCAGCAGCAGAAGCCCAAGCAACTGCCGGAGAAGGCGAAAGCACTACCCGCCGGGGACTCCGAGGAGCAAGAGAAGGAGAGCTGAGCCCCTCGGGCCGACGCCTCTACAGCTCGCCGCCCATCTCTCGTAGGGTGTAGATCATGTTCGCTAGGGCGAGGCGTTCGCGCCGGGTAACCCGGTGGCTGCTCTCGCCCCCCTCTCCGAGAAACGTCACGGTAAGGTCCGCCTCCGGCCGGCGCTGAGTAAGGGTGAGAAGCCGCCTCACCCGGGGGGTGAGGGAGAAGCTCGCCGTCTCGGCCCGTTCTGTTCGGTCGCGGAGCCGTCTCACCTCTGCGGGCTCGAGATCGAAGCTCTGCCCGGCGATCTCAAAGAGCGCCCGCTCCACGATGAGCGGCTCTGAATCGGCAGGGTAGACCGTTTTTGCCTCGAGGGTCGCCTCTGGGAGCTCACCTCCCCGAGGGAGGATGAGTTGGAGGTAGACGCCGCTCCCGGTGGCGTCGTTCGAGGTAGCGTCCACGTACCTATAGCCGCTATCCTGTCGTCTCACCCGCTCGATGCCCTCGGAGGCGAGCTGTGCCGGGGTATCAGTCGCGGAGGGCTCATTCACGTCCCCGACGGGTTCGAAGCCGCCGGAAAGCGGCTCGGTCGCAGCCTCCGGAGGCTCCGGGATCGGCGAAGAGGCGGACTCGGCGATCTCCTGTTCGGCGTCCGGCGCCTCGGGGCCAAGAAACGGCTCGGTCGGGCTTTCCGAAGTGGGCGGAGGCGATTCGGGCTGCGCGGGAGGCGCCGCCGATCCCGGCTCCGCCGAGGAGTCGGAGGCGTCGGGGCTCTGGACGCCCTCCGCGGCGATTAAGGCGAGGCGGAGCTCTTCTACCAGGTGGCGAAGGCGTTCGTTCTCCCGTCGGAGCTGCCGCGCGGACTCTTCATCGGGGAGTTTGCTCTCGGGAGTCTCTCCCTCCTCTGACTTCTCCGCTGCCTCGAGGCGATCCCGGGCGGCGCGGAGCTCCTCCCTGAGACGTGCTGTTTCTTCCTCTAACGCCTCGATTTCCCGCGCCCGTTCCTCTTCAGCCTGCTCCGCCGACGGCTCCGCCGTTGGCGCCGCTTCGGGCGCCCCGGTACAGCCGAGGGTGGTAAAGATCAAAAGGCTCCCTCCCAGGATGAGTGCCGTTCTCACCGTTCTTTGCACGATAGAATCCTCTATCATAGTTAACGGCGTCTTTGACCCCCCTCATTAGCGCTCCTCTCCGCGGAGGCTTCGACCTGTCCGAGTTGTCAGTTGCTTCGGCACCCGGTACAATTGGCCCCCATGGCAGCCGAACTCACCCTTCACACGGTAGAAGACTCCCGTTCCCCCTACGCGGGGGAGTTTATCGATCTTCCTCACAGAATTTTCCGGAGCAACCCCTATTGGGTTCCCTGGTTTCATCAGGATATGCGCTCCATCCTCGACCGTAATCACCCCTTCTTCGAGCACTCCGAGGGCGAGTTCTTTCTGGTGCGCCGAGCGGGCCGGGCGGTTGCCCGTCTTGCGGCTCTGGAGAACAAAAACTTCAACGAGTATCAGGGGAGAAAGGACGCGCGATTCTACTTCTTCGACTCCTTTGACGATCCCGAAGCGGCGCATCTGCTCTTTCGGCGGGTCGAGGAGTGGGCCCGGGAGCGTAAGCTCGACCGGGTAATCGGACCCCAGGGCTTTTCCGGAATGACCGGGGCGGGGCTTCTCATAGAGGGGTATGACCGCCGAGCGGCGATGACGATGATGAACTACCATCTCCCGTACTATCGGGAGCTGGTGGAGTCCTACGGCTTCGAGGTGTATAAGGACTTCGTTTCCGCCTTTCTCGACGCCGTAGCCTACCAGACCCCGCCAAAGATCAAGCGGGTGGCGGAAATATCGCTCAAGCGCGGCAGCTTCTGGATACCGGAACTCCGGAAGAAGAGCGAGCTCCGTGCCTTGGGACAAGAGATCGGCAAGATCTACAACGAGAGCTGGGTGGATCACGAGGAGTACTGCCCGATGACCGAGGCGGAGCTCAAGCAGCTCATCGATTCCCTGGTTACGGTGACGGATCCGAGGATAATGAAGGTGATCCGAGCCGGCGAGGAGATTGCGGGTTTCTTACTCACCTTCCCGGATCTCTCACCGGCAATTCAGAAGAGCAAGGGACGAATCACGCCGCTCTCTCTGGCCAGGCTTCTCTACCGGAAGCGCACTACCCGGGAGTTCATTATCAACGGCGTGGGCGTCCTGCCGAAGTACCAGAAGAGCGGCGCCACGGCGCTGCTCTATTACGAGCTCGAGCGCACGCTCAAAGGGCGTGCCCTCTGGGCGGAGATGACCCAGATCGCGGAGACAACCGACTTGATGCTCAGTGACATGAAAACCCTCGGCGGAGAGGTCTATAAGCGACACCGGGTCTACCAGCGCCGGCTCTAGGGTTGGGTCAGAATCTGCCGCTCTATCAGATGCGCGACCCGGCCGCTCCTCGGGGATCGGCCGTTCTTTCTGCTCTGAGTTTATGATACTCTCACCCACTGATGCGCATTCTTCACACTGCCGACTGGCACCTTGGTCGGATTTTCAACGGTTTCTCTCTCCTGGAAGACCAGGCTCTCCTGGTGGAGCAGATCGCGGAGATGGTGCAGGAGGAAAAACCGGAGCTCTTTATCCTCGCCGGCGATGTTTTCGATCGGGCGAACCCGCGCCGGGAGGCGGTGGAGCTCTTCGACCAGTTTCTCGAGCGAATCTATCGAAATACCCGGTGCGCCCTGGCGGTCATCGCCGGAAACCACGACGCCCCGGAGCGGATCGGCTTTGGCGGCGCCCTCCACGATCCTCGGCGAGTGTTGATTCGAGGCGGACTCGGCCGTTCGGCGCGCCCGCTCCTCCTGGAGGATAATCAGGGCACCGTGGCGGTGAGCGCCCTGCCCTACGCCGGGGTCTTCGCCGCCCGGGATCACTTCGGCGAGCCGGGGATAACTAACCCGGATCAGGTTCTCGCGGCGCAGATCGCCGAGGCGCGAGCTCTCCTGCCCGAGGATGCCCGACAGATTGTCGTATCTCACACCTTTGTGGCCGGAGGCGCCGGCAGCGAGTCCGAGCGGAGTCTCGAGAGTGCCGGCGGAATCGAGCAGGTAAGCCCGGAGCGATACGCCGGGGCTAGCTACGTCGCCATGGGACACCTGCACCGACCGCAGCACATCACCCTGCAGTCGGGCACCCTGCGATACAGCGGCTCCATACTGCCCTTCGGTTTCGACGAAATCGAGACCGAGAAGTCCGTGACTCTCCTGGAGCTCGAATGGTGGGGCGTGGAGACGCTTCGCACCCTTCCTCTCTCTCCGCCCCGGCCCCTGCGGGTTCTCCGCGGTAGCTTCGACGAGCTCCTGAGCGGTGGCTCGGAGGCGGAACCGGAGGCGTTCGTAAAGCTCGAGCTCACCGACCGGCTCCCGGTCCCCGATGCGATGACCAGGCTTCGCCAGAGCTATCCGAACGCGGTGCAGCTCGACTGGATCAACCGGGAGATTCTTCCCTCCGGAGAAAGGGTCGGAGCGAGTCGGGAGGGGCTCGGAGATCCGGAGGGAGTCATTCGATCCTTCCTTGTCGATGTGGGAGTAGCAGAGCTCTCCCGGGAACAGGAAGCGATTCTCCAAACCGCGGTAGCGGAGGCGCGAAAGGAAGATCAGGAGGAGCCGAGTTGAGACCCCTGAGACTGAGTATGACGGCTTTCGGTCCCTTTCCCGGGAGGGTGGAGCTCGACTTTCAGCGTGTAACGGACCATCCAATTTTCGGCATCTACGGCCCCACCGGAAGCGGCAAGACGACGGTCCTCGATGCCCTCGCCTTCGCGCTCTTCGGGGAGTCCTCCGGAGCGGAGCGCCAGGCGGATCAACTCCGTTCTCACTTTGTCGGTCCCGAAACGCTCACCTCCGTGGAGCTCCTCTTCGAGACCGGGGGAGCACGGTACTTCGTCCGTCGGAGTCCGAAGCAGGAGATTGCGAAGCAGCGAGGAGAGGGGACGACGGAACGGCCGGGAGAGGCGTTTCTCTTCGATGCCACCGGGGTGGACCCCGGGGCGGTGAGTTTTCCGGAGAACTGTGGCACTCCCCTGGTGGAAAAGAAGGTAACCGACGTAAACGACCGGCTCGGGGAGATCGTCGGCTTTCAGGCGGCGCAGTTTCGACAGGTCGTGCTCCTACCGCAAGGCAAGTTCCGGGAGCTTCTCACGGCGACTAGCAACGAGCGGAGCGCCATTCTCAAACGAATTTTCGAGACAGGCATCTACGAGGCGTTCACGCAAAAGCTGAAGAGCCGAACCGGTGAGCTTGCCGAGAAAGAGGGGCTCCTGGAGGAACGGCTCCAGTGGATACTCTCCTCCGTTGGTGTGGATTCTCCTGAGGCGCTTTCGACCCGGCAGAAGGAGCTCACTGAGGAGATCACCGCGTTCCAGGAGAAAAGGCGAGCGGCCGAGGGGAGCAGAGACGCAGCCCGGGAGCGCCTGCAGGAGGAGCAGGCAAAAAGCCGCCGCTTCGAGGAGCTCCGGGAAGCCGAAGCGGAGCTTGCCGCGTTAGAGGCTCGAGCCTCGGAGATGGAGAGGCTGGCCGAGACGCTCCGCTCGGCGGAATCCGCGGCAGAGGTGGAGCCGGTTTACGAACGCCTCCTGGAAGCCAGGGAGCGGTTGGAGCGGGAGACGCGCCAACGGGAGGAGCGGCAGACCGCCCTTGGAGCCGCCACGGAGCGTAAGGAAGACGCCGAGAGGAAGCTCGAGGAGCTCGCTTCGAAGGAAGGAGAGCGGGAGGAGCTCAAAGCTTCTCTGAGCGAGTACGATCGCCTGCAGGAGGAGGCGGCGCGCCTGGCGGAGGAACGACGGAGCCTGGAGCGGAGCAGCGAGGAGCGGAAACGGATCGAGGAGGAGCTGCGGGCAGTCGAAAAGCGGTACGAGGAGGCAAGGGGGGAGGAGGAGCAGCTCTCCGAAGAGCTCGAAGCGCTCGGCGAGGATCGGGAACGACTCAATGCGCACCTGCAGGAGCTTCAGGAGCTCCGGAGCCGGGGCAAGCGGATCGCCGACAGGGCCGAGGCGCTCAATCGGGCCCGGGAAGAGCGGGAGCGCTTCCACCGGCTCGATGAGGAACGAAAGAAGCTGTCCGAAGAGCTGATAACCGTGGAAGAGCAACTCACCGCGGCCGAGAAGGAACGGTGGGAGCGCTATCGTCACATCCTGTCCGCCTCCCTCGAGTCCGGCGCGCCCTGTCCGGTCTGCGGATCCAAGGAACACCCCGCTCCGGCGCACCTCGACGCTTCCGAGAGAGAGATCGCGCCGGAGGAGGATGTTGGAACGCTGCGGGAGCGGGTGCGGGAGCTTCGGGAGCGCCAAGGAGAGTCTCAGACCACGCTCGCCACGCTGCGGGCCGAGCTGGCGTCGACGGAAACTCGAATCGCCGAATGGGAAGAGGAGCTCGGCGGAGCACCGGAGGAGGGGGAGGCCCACCAGATCCGAGAACGCGTCGAGAGACTCCTGCGGGAGAAGGAAGAGCTCGAGGAGCGACTGGCGGGAGAATTGCGGCTCCGGGAGCGTCGGGCGGAGGTGCGCAAGGTCGCGGGAGCGCAGGCGAAGGAGCGCGAGGAGCTGGAGCCTCGGGTTCAAAGCGCCCGGGGGAGGGAGGATCGCGCCCGGGGTATCCTCGAGGATCGGGAAGAGCGGATACCCGAGGAGCTCCGGGACCTGGAGGTTCTCCGGCATCGGCGGCGCTTGGCCATGGAACGGCTGGAACGGGAGAAAGCTGCTCTGACCGCGGCGGAAAAGGGGTCTCGGGAGGCCGAAAGCAGCTGGACGACGGAAAAGGCGCGGCTCGAGGAGGGCGATCGTCTTTTCAGGGAGGCCGAGAGCCTCGCCGAGGAGCGGCGAAACGCCTTTCGGGAGCGACTGCAGGAGGCGGGATTCGACTCGGAGGAGGGGTTTGCCACCGCTCGGATCACCGCGGAGGAGCGAAAAGCCCTTCGTGAGCGTCTCGAAGAGTACGGAAACCGAAAGAGCGGTGCCGCGGAGCGGCGAAAGCGGGCAAAGGAGGCGGTGGCCGAAGAGTCGGAGCCGGATTTGGAGATCGCGGCGAAAAAGGTGCAGGAAGCGGAAGAGGCGGTAAACGAGCTGCTCACCCTGCTCACCACCCGACGGGAAAGCGTGCGGCAACTGGAAGAGCGGGGACGGGAGTACCGGGAAGTGGAGACGGAGTACCGGGAGGTCGAAAGAGAACACCGACTCACCGCGCAGCTCTTCGGCCTCGCGGACGGGCACAACGAAATTCGAACCCGTCTTGTGGACTACGTGTTGAGCGTCTACTTTGACGAGGTCCTCGCCCAGGCGAACGAGCGGCTCTTTTCCATGAGCAATCACCGTTACACCCTCCACCGGAAGGCGGTGACCGGCTCCGGCAGGGGTAGGGCGGGGCTCGACATCGAGGTGTATGACGCCTTTACCGATCGCCGCCGAGACGGCTCAACCCTTTCCGGCGGCGAAGGCTTTCTCGCCTCCCTGGCGCTTGCTCTCGGACTTTCGGACACCGTGCAGGCCGAGCTCGGCGGGCTGCGGCTGGAGGTGATCTTTATCGACGAGGGCTTCGGGCATCTCGACGAGGAGGCCCTGGAGGAGGCGCTGAACACCCTCGACTCTCTTACCGGGAGCGGCCGCTCCGTGGGCATTATCTCACACGTGGAGGAGGTCAAACGGCGGGTCCCCGCGGGATTCGAGGTGGGCACCGGTATGCGTGGAAGCAGCGTGGAGATCCGGCGCGGTGGTGAAGGGTGAGAGACGAGCAGCCGATGGAGGAAGTGCAGCTGTTCAGACCTGAGACGGAGGCGACCTTTATCGACCGGCCGAACAGGTTCACCATTCTCGGCCGCCTACCAAATGGCACTGTCGCTCGGGCGCACTCTCCCAATCCGGGACGGATGCTCGAGCTGCTACAGCCCGGAACGACGCTGCTCCTGAGCCGGTCCGAGGACCCGGGCCGCAAGACGCCCTACACCGTCGTCGCCGTTCGTCGACCCCGGGACAACAGAGTTGTTCCTCTCGTCTCCGTCGCGGCGAATCTCCTGGCGCGGGAGCTTATTCTACCTCGACTCTTTCCTAAGGCCCAGTCGATCCGGGCGGAGGTGGTGCGAGGGGGCAGCCGCTTTGATTTTCTCGTTGAGGAGGACGGGAGTCCCACCTGGGTCGAGGTCAAGAGCTGCACTCTGGAAGCGGAAGGTGTGGCGATGTTTCCCGATGCCGCCACCGATCGGGGAAGACGACACGTGGAGGAGCTATCCGAGATCGGCGAGGGGGGAGGGATGGTTCTCTTTGTGCTCCAGGGCCTCGAGGCTGATCGGTTCGTTCCTGATATGCATGCGGATCCCGCTTTCTCACTGGCTCTCCGACGCGCTTCCGCGGAAGGGGTGAAGGTTCAGGCCGCATCGATTGACTGCTCCGCCTCGGGGGTCGCCAGACTACGCTCCGCCGACATTCCCGTCGACTTTTCGCCGCTGGAGGCCGTTGACCGGGACTCCGGAAGCTACATTCTCCATCTTCGCCTCGCCGAGGAGCGGGTTCTCACGGTCGGCAAGCTCGGAACCTTCCGATTCGGCCCGGGCCACTACATCTACGTCGGTTCTGCCATGGGTGGCCTCGGGGCGAGAACGCGGAGGCACCTGGGCGTGCGAAAGCGGTTTCACTGGCACATCGACCATCTACGAAGCGTTGCAACCGGCGCCTGGGCCTATCCCGTATACTCGATCCGGCGGCTGGAGTGCGACCTTGCTCAGGCGATGGGGCGGCTCTATCCCTCACCCGTTTCGCGGTTCGGCTCTTCGGACTGCCAGTGTGAGTCTCACCTCTTCTACAGCCCAGACGATCCACGACGGGATCCGCGTTTTGTGGAGCTCCTGCTTCGATTTCGCCACTCCTTCTCCCTGTAAGAGGCTCGTGTTGAAGGAGGTCGGTCTTTCAGCTACCATCGTCTGGAGGCACCGCATGTACATCGAGATCATTCCGAACCCGACCAAAGACGACGTCTGGTACATTCGAAAGCAGCTACAGGAGTTCAATCTCACGCATCTCGAGGTAACTGAGGACAAGCCGTTTGTCTTGTTCGCCAAGGACGATGAGAGCGGGGAGCGGATTGGCGGCATATCCTGTACCATTTTCGGACAGTGGATAGACATCGATTCTCTCTGGGTTCGGGAGGATCAGCGGGGCAAGGGTATCGGTTCCGCCCTCCTGGAGCGCTCGGTGGAACGGGCAAGAAAGGCGGGGTGCACCAACGCCTGGGTAAACACCTTTAGCTTTCAATCTCCTGAGTTCTACCTCAAGCACGGTTTCGAAAAGGTGTTCGAGCAGGCCAATTACCCCAAGACAAGCAGCCGCACCTTTCTCGTTCGGGAGATCGAGCAACTCCCGGGGGAGGATGCGGTCAGCGGCAAAGAGGTGGTAGGTCAACCGGGGAGCATCGAAATCAGGGAAGAGAAGGCGTAGTTCTCGGGACCAGAAGGGTCCAGACGGCACCGGACTTCTCCGAGAGCTCCAGAGTTCCCCCGATCTGCTCGGTCAGTGCGTGAACGATTTGCATGCCCATTGAAGCGCCGTCGCCCCGGGCGGTGGTTCCGGCAAATCCGACGCCGTCATCGGCGATGGAAATCATCACCCCGTCGCGGCCGTTTCGCACGGTGAGACTGATCCTTCCGCACCGGCGGCCGGGAAACGCATGCTTCACCGCGTTCGTAAGGAGCTCATTCACAATCAATCCGATGTGCACCCCCCGCTCCAAGTCCACGAGGCAGTGATCCGTCTCGACTTCGGTGGTGAGTGCCAGGTCCGATCGCGCGAGACCGAGGGTGTGGGAGAGAATCGCCTCGAGGTACTCTCCGAGTTTTAGCTGCGCCACATCGGGGCTTCTGTAGAGGTGCTCATGGAGCATCGCCATGGAGTGCACCCTGTTGGTCGCTTCGCCAAGGGCCTCCTTGGCGGATTCGGTTTCGAGACTGTGTTTCTGAAGATTGAGCATGCTTAGAACCAACTGCAAATTGTTCTTCGTGCGATGATGAACCTCTTTTAGGAGTATTTCTCGCTCTTCCAGGGCGCGTTTGAGGGCGCGATTGGTCTCGATTTCCGCGGTCACCTCCTGCGATATGCCGACGATTCCGCGAATCGATCCGTCGGAGCCCGTCCAGGGCATCTTCGTGGCGAGAAACCACCTGCGCGAGCCGTCCGGTTTCTTGTGCTCCTCGAGGTTGTCTACCACGCCCTCTCCGGTGCGCATAATATCGCTCTCGAGGCGACGCTGTCCGGCGGCAAACTCTTTGGGATAGAGATCCTCGTCGCTCTTTCCCAAGATGCTCTCTATATCGTCATGTCCCATATAGGCGGCGTAGCCCGGATTCACTCTTACAAAACGCCCCTGGAGATCCTTGAAGTAGATCAGTATGGGCACCTGATCCATGAGCGTCCCAAAAAGCTCTCGTTCGTAGGTGAGTTCCCGGGCGGAGCGGGCTCGAGTTCGGTAGATCAGCAGCAGGGCGCCGAGCAGCAAGAGGAGGGCGCCAAGTGCCGACGCGAGGGCGGCAACGGCGTGACGGCTGCGGGCGAACCGATCGAGGAGGGTGTTTCGGAGAGTCGATCCGGGCGGGAGCTCGCTGCGGTAGATGCCGTGCCGCCGGAGCTGTCGGGCATCGAAGACGAACCGGGAAGTGTCGCGCTGGACGATGGGAATATCCCGAGGGCTTGTGCCGCCCAGAATCTCCATGGTCATTTCCGCGGCGACATTGCCGTGGTGTTCGGGGGTGACGAGTTTCCCCCCTATACCACCGGCGGCAAAGTAGGTCGTACCTGAGACGTAGACCGGAAGATCCGGTCGCTCGTTGAGAACGGAGAAGACCTCTTCCGGGGTGACCTCGGTACCGGTGGCCTGCACATCGAAGGCGAGATAGTAGATCACGCTATTTCGGGGTACAACCTCGAGCAGACGACGAATGGAGTCGAGGGTAGCGGAGTACCCTGCGTTGGGAAGGATCAGTCTATCCCGAACGCCGTGGAACCTCGCGAATCGACGAACCCGCTCCGCATGGGCCAGACCGTTAAGCGTGTTGTCGGTTAAGACTACTATCGCCGGCGCTTCGGGATGGAGCGTAAGCAATAGGTTCATCGTCTCCTCGATAGCCATGTGCTGCACTACCCCCGTTGTTTCCTCCTCCGGCCCCATTTGCGACGGTCGAAACTCACTCACCCCACAGAAGACCGTCGGAGCATCCTTAAAGAGGGAAGAGTTCGATTCGAGGCAGAGCTGATAGGCCGCGTCGTCGGCGGCCACAATTCCATCGAACTCGACATCTCTATACTTCGCCTCGAGGTATTGCAGAAAGCGTTCGGCGTGTTCAGATTCGAGAAACCGCTTTGTGTCCATATACTCCACATAGAGCTCCACGTCCCGGCCCAGGGCGGCACGAAAGCTCTCCAAAAGCCGATCTCCCCACTGATATCCCGGGTGGTAGGAGTTGATGTAGAGAACTCTCTGCTGCGTAGTTTCCTCCGTCGCCGGAAGGTCTGGGAGACTTAGAAGAAGAAACGATAGGAGCGCCAGAACAAACGCACGACCAAAGGGTATTAGAGCGGGCATCGACATGATGTGACGGTTACGAGTGTACCGAGAATCTATAGTATCAACAAGCGTGTTGCCTGAAGCAGCAGAACTGTTTGCCCCTACTCGACCGCGGCCCTTCCGCGGCGGCAAGGAGTGCTAACCGGCCGGAAGGGCGAGGGCGTCACGCCACTGTTCCCGGTCAAACCCCTTTATGAGCCTCTCCGGGGTGATCAGGAGCGGGAAAATCAGATCGTTGCCGGTTCGCATTTTGAGCTCTCGAAGCACGGGCCCCCGCTGATGGTGGGGAAGGGCATCCAGGAAGAAGTAGCGAAACGAGACATCTCGCTCCTTGAGAAAGGCGATCGCTTCGTGGCAGTGCTCACAGTAGGTGAGCGCCGCCAGGGTGAGCTCATCACCGTTCCCCCGAGATCCTGAGTACTCTTCCCGTTTGATGTCTGGGAACATAGTGTGAAGAGTATATAAGGATTTTTCACGAAAGACAAGCGAACCGGGGGGAATGCCGACCGGGGCTCAGCGCCGAGACTCAGCCTCCGGTGGAGGGAAGCCCGGCAAGAGCCATGGCGATCTCTTCCGCCGGATACTCGTAAGCGTGTAGCTTGCCGGCGTGGTAGTCCGCATACGCCTTCATATCGAAGTGACCGTGGCCGCAGAGGTTGAAAAGGATGGTGCGCTCGGTGCCCTCCCGCTTGGCCGCCAGCGCCTCCTCGATGGCGCCGGCCACGGCGTGGTTCGCCTCCGGGGCAGGTATGATCCCCTCGGCCTGCGCGAACTGCACCCCCGCGGCAAAGGTCTTCATCTGGTCGTAGGAGGTGGCCTCCAACTCCCCGAGCGCCTTTAGGTGGCTCACCAAGGGAGCCATGCCGTGGTATCGAAGACCGCCGGCGTGGATCGAGGGCGGCACAAAGCTCGCTCCGAGGGTATACATCTTCACGATCGGCGCCATATGCGCCGTGTCCCCGTAGTCGTAAGCGTAGGCTCCCTTGGTTAGGCTCGGGCACGCGGCTGGTTCCACCGCCACGATCCTCGGGCCGGAGCCGCCCCTAAACTTGCGCCCGATAAAGGGAAAGGCTATTCCCGCGAAGTTGGAACCTCCACCGGTGGCACCGACTATAACGTCGGGATAGTCCCCGGCCATTTCCAGCTGCTCGAGCGCCTCCTCGCCGATGACGGTCTGATGCATGAGGACGTGATTGAGGACGCTTCCGAGCGCGTATTTCGCTTCGGGATTGGTGGCGGCGACCTCGACCGCCTCGGAGATGGCGATACCGAGGGATCCGGTGGAGTCGGGGTGTTCTTCGAGGATCGCACGGCCGGATTGGGTCTCACTGCTCGGACTCGGAGTTACTGTTGCTCCGAAGGACTCCATAAGCGCCCGCCGATACGGTTTGCTGTCGTAACTTACCCGAACCATGTACACCTTGAGCTCCATGCCGAACATGGAAGTAGCCATGGCTAGGGATGATCCCCACTGTCCCGCTCCGGTCTCCGTGGCCAGCTGAGTTACACCCTCCTGCCTGTTGTAGAACGCCTGGGCAACGGCGGTGTTCGGCTTATGGCTACCGGTGGGACTTACCCCCTCGTACTTGTAGTAGATTTTGGCCGGCGTATCGAGAGCCGCTTCCAGCCGCCGCGCTCGATAGAGCGGTGTGGGGCGCCACTGCCGATAGATGTCCCGGACCATATCGGGAATTTCGATTTCCCGCTCCCGGCTCACTTCCTGCATAATGAGGGCCATCGGAAAGAGGGGCGCTAGGTCATCCGGTGTTATCGGCTCCTGGGTCTGCGGGTGAAGCACCGGGGCGAGAGGCTCCGGAAGATCGGCCTGAATGTTGTACCAGCTCTTAGGTATCCTGGTCTCGTCCAGCATGTACTTCACCTGATTCATTACAGTCCTCCTCGGGTTTTCCGGCCAAAGTACCACGCCTTCCTCGCTAGGTCCAGTACCGGTTTGTGGTTTCCGGTTCGTTACTCTTTAAGGCGTGATTCCATAGCCATCGTTCGGCCGGCGCTACTCAGGATAGACTCGCCGCCCGCTCCGACGGATAGAATCGATGTGGAGCTGCTCAGCCCGGTCGAGGTCGAGAATATCCACCGGATAGGAGCTCTTCTCCTCGGCCCAGTCGGATACCTCCTCGAGCTCCTCCGGGCTCAATCCGGAAATGGCGATATCGATATCCGATATCTCGGTGAAGCGATCCGAATCAACCAGGGAGCCCGCAAGGTAGATCTCCTCGGGCTCGTACTCGGCTATCACGTGTTTGAACACCTGTTTCGCCGCGCGCTCCGCTTTGTCAACCAGTTTTCGCTGCGCCGCCTCTTGCGCTTCCCGGCGGCGTCGCTCCCGCTCCCGCTCGTGGACGCGATCGAAACTCTCTGCACCCATCTATGTTCACCTCTGTAGCGTATTGGACTTCGAGCATAGTATACCCAAAAGAAGGGGGGTTGCGTCCTCCCCCCATGGTGGGCAAGATGAGGCCACTCTGTTGCTGGAGGTTATCTTGGTTCTCGAGCTGCTGCCCTTCGAGCTGACGGTCCTACGGCTCGATCCTTCCTCCGCCGTCCCGGAGTGGACCGAGAAGTCGCGGTTCCTGAGCCTCTTCCGAGGCGCCGAAGAGCTTTCGATCATTTGTGAGAGCGCTCTACCGGCCGATGCCCCCACTTCGGAAGCGGATTGGTGCGCTCTGAAACTTGCAGGCTCCCAGCCCTTTACTATGACCGGAATCCTGGAGTCTATTCTCAAGCCCCTGGCGGACGGTGAGGTGAGCATCCTCGCTATCTCCACCTACGATACCGATTACGTTCTGGTCAAGCGCTTCGCCCTGGAGAAGGCGGTGGACGCCTTGAGAGGGAGTTTTGACCTTCGTTACGCCGCTACGGGTCTTCCTCTCTCTCGGCGACTCGACACCGACCGGATGGAACTGCGCAGGTTCAGGGACACCGATCTGGAAATGGTCTTTGACTACGCCTCGAGCGAAGAGAACACCCGGTTCCTCTCCTGGTGTACCCACCAGAGCCGGGAGGACACGCAGCGGTTTCTCAATACGCAGAGGGAGGCAATCCTCAAGGGTAATGAGTACAACTACGCGGTGGTGGATCGAAAGAGCGGTAGGATGATCGGAAGTGCCGGCCTTAGCCGCTTCGACAGTCAGTTGAGCAGCGCGGAACTCGGCTACGTTCTCCACCGCGATTTCTGGGGTCGAGGCTACGCCACCGAGATCTCGACAGAGCTAATTCGCTACGGATTCGAGGAACTCGGATTTCACCGGATCCACGCGTACTGCTTTGCCGAAAACGGGGCTTCGAGGCGAGTTCTCGAGAAGTCAGGTATGCGGTGCCTCGGAGTCGAGGGCGTTCAAACGCTGAGGCGGGAGGATCCCGTGGAGTCTTACCACTTTGAGATTCTGCGGCAAGAATACTCTTTGGCCGTGGCGGGCGCCGTCGATGAACGGTACACTGAGTAGACGTGTACTATTACTTCACGCCTCTCATACTGCCCCTACTCGTGAGCGCATCGGTACTTGTGGTAATAGCATCATACGCCCGCTCCTACGCCGAGGGCCCCGCCGCTTCGGCTCTCTTCTGGGCGATCATCTCGATCGCCCTCTGGTCCCTGGGATACGCCTTCGAGATAGCGGCAACGGAAGTGGAGACGAAACTTCTCTGGGCAAACGTGCAGTTTTTCGGTATCGGCGCCGCCCCGATCCTCTGGCTCACGACCATTATGAGGCTCCTGAGAACCGAAACCAGGGGCGAACGGGCGCTCAACCTTCTCTGGCTCATACCGGTTGTCACTCTCTTTCTCGCCTTCACGGATCGGTACCACGGGCTCTTTCGTCATCACTACGCCCTGGCGTCGGTTTCCAATCTCCTGCTCCTGGACACGGAGTATGGCTGGTGGCATGACCTGATCTTCGTTCCCTACCAGTATACCCTCTACTTCACTGCCTTAGTGCTCCTTGTTCGCTCCTCTCTGGAGGCTCGTCCCTATTACCGGCGGCGCTACCTCTACATGCTGCTGGTCGCCCTACTCCCCCTGGTCGGCAGTCTCTTCTACGTCTTTGGGATGGAGCCCTTCTCTCTGGTCAATCCCTCGCCGATCTTTCTAACCGTAGCGGTGGTGATCTTTGCGGTTCTCGTTTTTCGGAACCGTCTCTTCGACGTACGTCCCGTCGCTCGCGCCTCCATCGTCGAGAATCTCGCCGAGGGGGTGCTCGTCCTCGATGGCCGGTTGCGTATCGTTGACTTCAATCCCGCGGCGCAGGAGATCTTTCCGCTCCTCGCGGAAAGCTCAATCGGTATGCCCGGGGCAACCATCTTCGGGAACGGCGGAGACCTCGGACGCCTCTTACAGAGTTCTCCCGGGGAGTGTACACACTACGGCGTCGGGACCGGGGAAGCGCAGCGTCAGTACCGGTGCAGTCGGGCGGTCGTCCGAGCGAATCGGAAACGGGAACTAGCGACAATTCTGATTTTCAATGATGAAACCGAGGAGCGCCGGCTGCTGAAGAAGCTGGAGGACCTAGCTTCGATAGATGCCCTCACGGGGCTCGCAAATCGGCGCACGATCTTTCTTCGCTTCGAGCAGGAGCTCGAGCGCGCCCGGCGGCACGGTCACCCGATTTCGTTCATTATTATGGATCTCGACCATTTCAAGCGGGTCAACGACTCCTACGGCCACGCGGTAGGGGACGAGGTGCTCAGGGTGACCGGCGCGACACTTCGGGAGAGTGTTCGCTTCGGGGATGTGATCGGTCGGTACGGCGGTGAAGAGTTCGCGCTCTGTCTCCCAGAGACGACCCCTGAGGCGGCGATGCAGTTCGCCGAGCGCCTGCGGCGGAAAATAGGCGAAATCCGAGTCCCCGCCGGAGATCGGGAGGCGAGCCTCACCGCGAGCTTCGGCGTTTGCGGTAGGCAGCGGCTATACGGAGAGGGGCTACAGGAGCTTCTGCGCCACGCCGACGCGGCGCTCTACCGGGCGAAGCACCTCGGCAGGAACCGCACGGTCTACTGCGATCTCCCCGGCAGCGCAGCTACCGCTCCAAAGTGAGGGTGACAAGGAGCGGGTAGTGGTCCGAGGGCCAGGCGCCGACGACCGAGGACAACGCGGTAGTCGCTGGGTCGGTGCGAATGTCATACTGAAAGGAAGCTTGAGGAAAACATGAGTTCGAAGAGCACAGAACTTAGGGTGGTGGCCACTCGCACCTTCTTCCCGGTGGATGCGTTCCGACAGAACAAGTTCACCCCGATCGGGGAAACCGAGCGTCTCGCGTTGGGGCTCTCCGGAGGACGTTGGCGCTAATGGAAAACCTCTTCGCGGTCTTGCTCGCTTTTCTTGCCTACGCGATTCTGAATGTCTCTCAGGCGACGCAGAAGGACGGTATCGACCGGATTCGAAGAAGGCGGGGTTACGGCTGGACGGTCTGGTGGATCGGTACCGTCGGGACCGCGGTCCCCTTCTTTATGATCCTCGGAGCCCTCAATATGGGAAACGTCTCCCTTGTGGGGGCGATGGCGGGTACCGGCCTTCCGGTGATGACGCTCTTCTCCCACTTCGTGCTCGGGGAGGCGGTGGACAGGCGGCAGATTGTCGGAATAGGCCTCATCCTCGCCGGGGGTGTCCTCGTAAGCGTCTTCGCCCCGGAGGCCTCATCGGGCTCGGCAAGCGTTCGCGCTCTCATTATTCTCTCCGTCGCAACGCCTCTGGCGTTGTTAGCCTTCTGGTACGTCAAGTATCGCCTTCCCGGCAGGGACGCCTGGATTCTCGGCGCCCTTGCCGGCTCCTTTGCGGGCATTTCGGTGCTCTTTCAGGAGGCCGCCACCACCGAGAAGGGGCGTGCCCTGGGACGGGAGCTCACCGGTCTTCATCCGATTATCACCGAGTACGCTCCGATACTCCTCAACCCGATAAGCGCGGTCTGGATCGGTGCTACGGTCCTCGCTTTCGGCTCGAGCCAGGCCGCCTACGCCCGGGGCGACTCGGTTCGAGTAGTGCCGCCCTTCGTAGCCGCGCAAATCGTGGTTCCGATTCTCGGCGGGCTCGTCGCCTTCTCCGAGACCCTCGTCATTCCGCAGTGGTTTGCGGTGGCCGCCATTCTCGCTGGATTGCCCCTAGTGGCTGGACCCGCCGGCGAGAGTAAGTAAGGAGCTCGCCGGAGGTGATCTGTGCTCAGGTAAGGTGCGCGCAGCCGAAGAGTTCCAGCCGCACCCAGAGAAGAACCGCCGGATCAGGCCAGCTTCCCGGCGGATGGTGGCGACACATTCTTTAGCATCTCGTGTACTATGGCGCGACCATGACGACCCACACATCTCATCCAGGCTCACCAAAGAGCATACGCAACCTTCCGTTCAATCCTGGAAAGCTCCCCTTTTTCTACGGCTGGGGCGTCCTCGCCTTCGGGACCCTAGGCATGGTCATGAGCGCCCCGGGACAAACCGTAGGGGTGTCGGTATTTACGGACTATCTCATAGCGGAGCTCGCCCTGAGTAGAACGCTCCTGAGTCTCGCCTACCTGGTCGGAACCGTGGGGAGCGCGCTGCTCCTTGCCAAGGCGGGATCGCTCTACGACTATTTCGGGGGAAGGATTCTCGCCACCTGTGCCGGGGCGACCCTCGCCCTGGTTCTGATCGGACTGACCTCGACTCCGGCGCTCTCGGAGCTCCTGGGCGGGCCGGTGATGGCCTTTCTGATAATTTCGGTCGGTTTCTTTCTCTTGCGCTTCTCGGGACAGGGGATGCTCACCCTCGGCTCGAGAAACATGGTGATGGAGTGGTTTGACGAGCGTCGCGGGCTGGCGAACGCGGTGATGGGAGTTTCCATCTCCTTCGGATTTTCCTACGCCCCGAGAGTCTTCGACGACCTGATCCAGGCTTTCGGATGGCAGGGCGCCTGGAGATCGGTCGCCGGGGTGATCGTAGTCTTTTCGCTCCTCGCTTTTCTTTTCTACCGGGACACTCCGGAGGCTCACGGACTGCTTCCGGATGGCCCCCTCCGAGGACGAAGCAGGAAGACCCACGCCGAGGCGATCGCGGGACGAGCCTTTACGCTATCCGAGGCGCGGAGCACCTACAGCTTCTGGGTCTTTGCGCTGACTCTCATGTTGGCGGGGCTTGTTCTTACGGCATATACTTTTCACATTGTCTCGATTTTTCGCGGGGCCGGAATGGATCGCGAGCAGGCGGTGGGAGTGTTTCTTCCGGCGGCGGTGGTGGCGGTACTTTTCGAATTCATCGGTAGCTATCTCTCCGATTACATCAAATTGAAGTACCTCGCCATGCTACAGCTCTTTGGCGTGATGATTCTTACCGTCTCGATTGCGTTTCTCCGCCCGGGGGGTATGGTGATAGCGGTAATTCTAGGACACGGAATAATGCAGGGGATGTTCGGCATCGTCTCAAACGTGACGTGGCCGCGGTTCTTCGGCAGGCCGCACCTCGGAGCGATTTCCGGATTCGCAATGTCCCTCACGGTTGCGGGTACCGCAGTGGGACCCTACCTCTACAGCTTCGGTCGCGATCTCTCTGGAGGCTATGCGGTCGCAGCGCTTCTCTGCACGGCGATCGGTGCGACTCTCTTTCTCGGGGCGCTTCGGGCTGAGCGCCCCTCCTAGAGCTCGTCGAGGGCGTCGATCAGCCGGAGGTACTCCTCCGGCAGCCGGCGTCGGACCAGGGCGGTGAGCTCCTCGGAAACCGTCCCGAAACGGGCTGCGGCCATGGCTCCCGCCATGCACGCCTGGGTGTCGCTATCACCTCCGAGGCTCACGGCGTTTCGTATGGCATCTTCCGTCGACCGAGCCTCGAGGAATGCGATAATGGCCTGGGGAACCGACCCCTGACAGGTAACGTCGAATCTGTAGCTCGGCCGAATCGCGTCGAGGCTCATGTCGAGAGCGTAGCCGAAGAGAGCGGTGATCTCGTATTCCAGATCTCCGGGTTGCACGGAAGGGTCCGTTCGGCATCTCCAGATGGTGTAGGCCACCGCCTGAGCCCCTTTGATACCTTCGGGATGATCGTGAGTCGCCGCGGCGCTGAGCTTCGCCTGCTCGAGTACCGCTTTCTGGGAGTCGAAAGCGCAGCCAATCGGGGAGACTCTCATGGCACTTCCGTTTCCGAAGCTTCCGTAGGGCTTCAGAGAGTCCGAGGCGAGCCAGTTGCGGAAGCTCCCGCCGTAGCCGCGGTGCGGGTCCCTTCTGCCGAAAGTTTTGTACGCCGCCGCGTACTCCGGCTCTGTCGCTTCCGTCGCGGCGTCGAGGATCGCCTTGGCCGTGGCGACGGTGAGGACCGTGTCGTCCGTGTAGCGGCAGCGGTCGTGGTCGAGGTCGAACTCTCTGCTTTTTGTCGGATGCCCTTCGAAGCGGGATCCAACGATATCGCCGGCTATTGCACCGTAGACCGGGAGTGATCGAGGTGTCATATCGCATATTCCTCCGAGTCAAGCGTACTCTTCCGGCGGCCTCTGAGACAACGCTTACTCTTGCCGGGGGTACCGACTCCGTGAAGCGCCGCACTCTCCTGCCCCCAGCCGGCCGAGTTTGACGGAGCATCCTAGGGCCGGTAGCTTCAATGTAGGAGGCACGCTATGCCGAAAACGATAGATCTTCAAACCCTCAAGGAAAAGATAGATAGAGGCGACGAATTTCATCTCGTGGAGACTCTCATGCCCAAGGAGTACGAGAAGTGGCACCTCCCGGGGGCGATCAATATTCACTTCAACAAGATCGGCAAAGAGGCGAAGGAGCGCTTCAATAAGGACGATGAGATCGTCGTTTATTGCCACGACGAGGAGTGTAGGGCAAGCCCTATCGCCGCGGAGAAACTGGAGAAGATGGGGTACGAGAACGTCTACGACTTCGTCGCGGGCAAGAAGGCGTGGCGAGAGGCGGGCTACCCGATAGAGGGTTGAGGCGACGGAACCGAACCGCCCGGGAAATCGTCCAGTGAAAGGTTACCGCTCGAGCTCTCCTCGCCACCGAACAATACCGCCGAAATCCACGAGGTGTTCCTGTCCCGAAGCACCTCCGGACTAGTATAGGGCCTCAAGTCGGAGTCCGTGGCGGTTT
>JBKHED010000017.1:0-43094 GCA_046540995.1 Spirochaetaceae bacterium
TGGGACCCACGCTCTTCAACCTCCTCGAGTTCCTCTTGAGCTTCTTCCTCTTCCGGGACCTCCCGCTCGAGAGAGATTATGTCCTCCTCGAGAACGATCTCTCCCACTACGTCTGGCTCCTCGGACTCCTCGGGCTCTTCGGCCTCCTCAGCTTCCTCCAGCGCGCCGAGCTCTTCCGGCTCTTCGACCGCCTCGGCTTCTTCAAGCTCGCCGAGCTCCTCCGGCTCCTCGGCCGCCTCGGCTTCTTCGGCCGCCTCAGCCTCTTCCAGCTCACCGAGCTCCTCTGGCTCTTCGGCCGCCTCGGACTCTTCGGCCGCTTCAGCTTCTTCGGCCGCCTCGGCCTCTTCCAGCTCGCCGAGCTCCTCCGGCTCTTCGGCCGTCTCGGCCTCTTCCAGCTCACCGAGCTCCTCGGGCTCTTCGGCCGCTTCGGCTTCTTCGGCCGCCTCGGCCTCTTCTAGCTCACCGAGCTCCTCCGGCTCTTCGGCCGCTTCGGCTTCTTCGGCCGCCTCAGCCTCTTCCAGTTCACCGAGCTCTTCAAGCTCCTCCGCCTCTTCTACCTCTTCTACCTCAACTGGGCGCCCTCTTTGAGGCCCTTCGGTCGGAGGTTGCTGCGGTGGCGGCGTGACCGACTGGGGCGGGGCAGTCTCCGCGACAGATGAGGTCCCGCCCCCAACGGCCGCACCCAGGCTGTAGCGACGAACGGTTCTGTCTATTATTTCCTCGATCTTCGAGAGGCTTACGTCTTCTATCTGTGCTTGGGAGGTGGTTGAACTACCGAGTAGACGTCCGAGCTCCTTCCAGTTCGTCTCGACGATTTCTTCCAGCTGTTCCTGCTTCTCCTTGCCAACCCGTCCGAGCCCCTTCCTAATTCTCCTGTCGAGCTCCTCACGCCTCCGTTCGAGCTGTTGCTGCACCAGGCCCCGACTCTGAAGCCCACCTTCCCGGATAAGCTCACGAATCACTTCAGCCTGGAAGCGACGCACCCGTTCCGAGAGAACCGTCGCCGGATCCTGTCGCAGATTGAGGAGAAGATGGACGAGTAGCAGGGTGGTAAAGAAGACCGCCGCCAGAAGCACCCCTTGCATAAGCGGTGAGAGCTCGAAACGTTCCTCGGAGACGAGCAAACCGGTTTCCGTCCCATATGGCCCCGGCGCCGAAAAAACTATGAAGGCATCTTCCCCCTCCGTGGCTATTGTCGGATAGTCAGCCCGGCCTTCCATCGCCTCGGCAATCCGATCGTAGGTGGCCTCCTGAAAGTAGCGGCGAGCGTTCACCAGAAGCGTGCCGCCGGAGAGCATCGCAACCTGCTGATTAGCCCGTATCAGATCCTCCCGAATCAGGTAACCCCGGATGCCGCTGACGTGCACCGAGAAGAGCGCTCTGCCCCGCTCGACGCCAAAATTGTCGACCACGGGAAGCGTATACATAAAGGCGTTATCGTCCGGTTGAGCGAAGAGTTCTCTCTCGCCAAAAAGGTCCGTCCGGTTCGGAAGAGGCTCCTCGAGCTCGCTCGCCGGGGCGTAAACAATTCTTGTTGCCTCCCGGGACTCGATATCAGACTCCAGAGTGCTGAACCAGAGGTCGCCCTCCTCTAGCTCCACGAACCGGACGTACTCGAGCTCCGGGAGTTGTTCTTCGAGACCGCCGAGAAGATTCTCCCGTTGGAGGATATCCTCCCGACTTTGGTTCACCATAAAGGAGTTCCGCACCGCCGGTTCCTCGAGTAAGAGAGTGAAGCGCTCTATGATTGATTGATGATATCGCTCGAGGGCGTCGTTTATGTCGCTTAGTTGCTCTTCCGTTTCCCGTTCCACGCGATTGTCGTAGAAGGCGGACTCCAAGTATGTGAAAAAACCCGAAAACGCGACAATACTGAAGCCGGCGGCCACAATGACAGAGATTAAGAGACTGAGCAGTATCTTCTGAAGCGATCCCATTCTAAAATAAAAAACCGATGACCACCTACATTCTCTAGGTAATCATCGGTCGAATCAATAGCGTTCTGAAATCAGAGTCCTACTCCGTTTCCGCTGCCTTCTTCGCTTTCTTCTCCTTGGGCCGCGGCTCCTGTCCGGAGCGCTCAACCAGTTCCAAAATGACCATTTCGGCGGAGTCGCTCATGCGTGGACCCAGCTTAAGGATCCTGGTGTATCCGCCCGGTCGCTCCTTGAAGCGTGGCCCGAGCTCCGTAAAAAGCTTCGCCACGACGCTCTTGTCGTTAATGTCTTGAGCGATAATGCGACGATTATGCACACTGTCGCTCTTTGCCCGGGTAATCATCTTTTCCGCAAGACGGCGAATCGCCTGCGCCTTAGGCTTGGTCGTCGTGATTCGCTCATGGCGGAAGAGGGACGTCACCATGTTTCGAGTCATCGCCTTTCGATGTGCAGGCTTCCGCCCGAGGCGATTGAATCCGTGTCTATGCCTCATCGTTCTCTTCCTTCTCCTTAGGCATTACCGCCGACCCTTTCAACTGACTCAGGTCGGTCATTCCGAGACTCAGGTTCCACTCGGAGAGCTTCTCCTTGATCTCCTGGAGGGACTTCTTTCCAAAGTTCCGAGTCTTCGCTATGTCTTCTTCGGAACGCTGAATGAGATCCCCGATACTATGGATTTTGGCGTTCTTGAGACAGTTGCTTGCCCGGACGCTCAGCTCGAGCTCATCCACTGGGGTTTCCAGGAGCTTGGTGAGGGAACGCATATCCTCGTCGTCCTCATCGTCACTCTCGATCTCATCCTCGTTGAAGTTAATGAAGAGGTCGAAATGGTCCTTCGCGATCTTCGCCGCTTCCGCCACGGCGTCCACGGGACTGACCGTTCCGTCGGTCCACACTTCGAGAATCAGCTTGTCGTAGTCGTTTCGCTGACCCACTCGCGTAGGCTCGATCGAATACTTGACCCGCTCCACCGGCGAGAATACCGCATCGATCGGAATGGTCCCTACGACCTCAATATACTTCTCGTTTATTTCGGCCGGGACGTAACCGCGACCGAGGTCTACTTGGAGCTCCAGCTCAATATGAGCGTCCTCCATCATGGTCATGACCGGCATATCCCGGTTCGTGATGGTAATACCATCAACCTCGAAGGCTGCGGCAGTCACCTCCTGCCTGCCCTTGAGTTCGACCACGATGACTTTCTGCTCCACCTCGTCAGCCATCTGAATCTGAAGCCGTTTGAGACGGTTAATCAGATCGGGGGTATCCTCCATGACACCGGGCATCGACTCATACTCGCTCGAAAGAAAGTGAGCATTTCCCTCCGCGTCGTAGGAGGTAATCTTCAAGGCCGTAACGGCGTACCCCTGTATGGACGAGAGAAGCACCCGGCGCAACGAGTTGCCTATCGTCGTTCCGTAACCCCGTTCAAAGGGGTAGGCTACGAACACACCGTGATTCGGTGTCGTTTCGCTGGGCTCGAATTTGATGTTCTTAGGTTTCTTGAAGCCCTTTAAGAGGTTCTTACGCGCCATCGTTTCTCCTTAATCATTGCCGCTCCAACCGCACAGAGCGGCATTTCGCCGAGAAGTGCTATACGCGACGGCTCTTTCGCGGCCGGCAGCCGTTGTGAGGAATCGGGGTAATATCTTTGATCGACCGCACCCGGAGTCCCAGGCCGCCGAGGGATCGGATCGCCGACTCCCGACCAACGCCCGGACCCTTGACGAAAACGTGCACATCCCGAAGGCCGTAATCCATCGCTTTCTGGGCCGCCGTCTCGGCGGTAGTTTGCGCCGCGTAGGGCGTAGACTTCTTCGCACCCTTGAACCCTAGGGAACCGGCGCTGGCCCAGGACATGGCGTTTCCGGCCATATCGGTAATAGTCACAATTGTGTTGTTAAAGGTTGCCTGAATATAGACGCAACCCTCAAATATTGTCTTCTTTTCGCGTTTTCTCTTACCGCTACTCTGCTGCTTAGCCAAAAGAGTACCTCCGTCCTACTACTTCTTCTTACCGGCCACGGTCTTCCGCTTACCCTTTCGAGTACGCGCGTTGGTCTGTGTCCGCTGACCACGTACCGGAAGGCCCTTCCGATGTCGGAGGCCACGATAGCAACCGATATCCATGAGTCGCTTGATGTTAAGCGACCTCTCAGTCCTAAGCCGACCCTCTACGGTGTAGTCATTGTCAATGACCGTCCGCAGCTTGTTCAACTCCTCCGCCGAAAGATCGTTAAGGCGGGTATCGGGATTGATCCCGGCGGCTTCGCAGATCTTCTTCGCCGAGGAGTGCCCGATCCCGTAGATATAGGTAAGCGCGACATCGGTGTGCTTGTTCGGCAGGTCTACACCAGCTATACGTGCCATCTCATGTTCTCCTTACTTACTTACCGCTGCCGCTGGTGATGCTTGGGATTCGTGCAGACGATACGTACCACACCCCGCCGTCGAATCACCTTGCAGCGATCACAAATCGGCTTAACACTTGCTCGCACTTTCATATGCTTCCCCTTACTTCCTTGCGCACCTAGAGGTTCCGCGACCGGATCCGGCCCTTCTTAACCAGACCATCGTGATGGTGCATTCTCAAGTGTCCCTCGATCTGCGACATGAGATCAAGGTCAACACCAACCATAATCAGCAGCGACGTACCGCCCATCAAGAAGGCGATCTGAGCTGGAAAATTGAATAGCTGCTGTACCAGCGTCGGAATAACCGCAATAAACGCCAGGAAAATCGCACCCGGCAGAATAATACGGTTAAGCACTCTGGTAAAGTACGCTTCCATTTTCTCCGAACGAATCCCCGGAATCGACCCGCCGTTCTCCCGGATGTTCTTCGAGATCTCGATCGGATTCAGCGTTACCTGGGTGTAAAAATACGCGAAGAAAACAATTAACAGCGTATAGACCACCAAGTACGCCGGACCGTCCGGGCGCAGGGCGATTGCAACCCGCTGCAGCCATCGGACGTCGGGCCCGAGACTCTGGGCGATCTGCAGCGGGAAGGTCAGCACCGACGAAGCGAAAATGACCGGAATGACGCCGGAGGGGTTGATCTTAAAGGGTACATAGGTGTTCTGGGCACCGTACATCTTTCGACCAACTACCCGCTTGGCGTAGTGTACCGGAATCTTTCTCTGACCCCGCTGCTCGTAGATGACCAGAGCCACGACCACCACAAACATCGCAAAGACCACGATTACAAAAACCGGGTTGAGGTTACCCTGCTGGATCTCCTGAAAAAGCAGCCATATCGCGTTCGGCATCCGAGCTACGATACCCGCAAAAATGATGAGAGAGATACCGTTGCCGATACCTCGCACATTAATCTGCTCACCGAGCCACATCAGGAACATCGTTCCTGATGTAACGGTTATCATCGAGACCACGGTATAGAGGCCCCGGGACATGGTGATCGCATTTGGGATGCTATCCGCATAGACCGTCACGGCGAAGGACTGAATAATACAGACCACCACCGTTCCATAGCGGGTGTAGCGCTGAATCTTCTTTCTGCCGCCCTCTTCCTCGGAGATCTGCTTCAGCTTCGGAAACACGAGAAGCAGAAGCTGCATAATAATCGACATCGATATGTAGGGCATTATCCCCAGCATAAAGACAGAAAACCGAGAGAACGCACCGCCGGCGAAAAAGTCGAGATAGTCGGTCACCGATATCCCCGCACCGGCTTGCTGCGTCAAGAAGTACGCCTGAAGCGCGTTCACGTTGATTCCGGGAATCGGAATCGTCGCGCCGAGCCGAAAGATCAGCAGAATAAAGAGCGTAAAGATGACCCGTTCTCTCAGGTCTCTCACGCGAAAAATGTCAACTAACGGGTTTGACGCCATACGCTACTACTCGCCTTGAACCGTTCCGCCGGCGGCGGTGATTTTCTCTTCCGCTCCTTTGGATACCTTGAGCCCCTGCACCGTGAGCTTCTTGCCGAGCTCTCCCTGGCCGAGGATCTTAACGTTCTCGACCCGGTTCTTCACAACCTTCTTCTCCTTGAGGCTCTGCAGGGTCACCGTGTCGCCGTCACCGAAGCGCTTGTCCAGGGTGCTCAGGTTGACACCGGTGTACTCGACCTTGAAGGGGTAATTGGAAAAGCCCCGGCGCGCAATGCGTCGGTAAAGCGGCATCTGCCCCCCCTCGAAACCGGGGCGGACCTTTCCGCCAGATCGAGCGTTCTGACCCTTATGTCCCTTGCCGGAGGTCTTTCCATGCCCGCTGCTGGGACCGCGCCCGACTCGCTTCTTCCGTCGGGTAGCCCCTCGAGGTGCACGTAGTTCAGCCATAATTATACTTCCTCAACACGAACCAGATGCGATACGGCCTTTACCATGCCGAGAATTGGCTCGGTGGCCTCTTTCTCCACGCTCTGATGAAGCTTTCGGAGTCCCAGTGAGCGAACCGTGCTTCGCTGCTCGGGCTTTCTTCCGATGGTGCTTCGTACCAGGGTTATCCGAATCTTCTTGCTCTTTTTCTTGGCGGCCATGACTAACCCCACATCTCCTGCAGACTCTTACCGCGGTCGTGGGCGACCTTTCGAGCGTCCATAAGGTTCTCGAGCCCGTTGAATACCGCCTTAACGATATTGACCGGGTTCTGGGAGCCGAGGGACTTGCTCAGCACGTCATTGACGCCGCCAACTTCCATTACGGCGCGAACCGGACCTCCGGCGATAATGCCGGTACCCGGGGCCGCGGGTCTAATTAGCACCTCAGCGCTCTTGAACCGCCCGATAATCTGATGCGGTACCGTCTCCTGTTTCCGGGGTACGGTGATCATACCCTTCTTCGCTTTCTCCACGCCCTTCCGAATAGCCTCGGATACGTCGTTCGCCTTACCGTACCCGTACCCGACACGGCCGTTCTTGTCTCCTACAACCACGAGTGCGGAGAAAGAGAACCGGCGACCGCCCTTCACGACCTTCGCTACTCGGTTCAGCGAAATGAGCTTTTCTGTAAACTCTTTGTCTCTGCCCTGATCCAAGACTGTCCCCCTAGAGTTCTATTCCCGCCTCACGAGTGCCTTCGGCCAAGGAGCGGATAACGCCGTGATAGAGATTGCCGTTACGATCAAATACCGCCCGGCCGATCTTCTTCTTCTTCAGCGCTGCCCCGAGGGCCTTGCCAACCTTCGCAGCGTCCTCTACGTTCGGTTTGAGCCCTTTGGTCTCTCCGCTCAGGGTAGAGACGGTCAGTAGGGTACTCCCCTTGACATCGTCGATCACCTGGACATAGAGGTGTTGATTCGATTTGTAGACACTCAACCGCGGTCGATCAGCGGTCCCGGAAACCCTTCCCCGGATGCGCTGTTTTCGCCGGGCTTTTCTCTTCAACTTCTCTTGCAGTTTCTTCATGACGCTACCCTATTTAACGCCGGCCTTGCCGACCTTGCGCCGAATCTGCTCCTCGAGGTACTTGACGCCCTTGCCCTTATAGGGCTCCGGCGGCCTCAGGGAACGAAGCTCTGCAGCGGTCTGCCCGACCTGCTCCTTATTGATGCCCGTTACCACGATCCGATTGTTCTGCTGCCCCTCGATGGAGACCGTAACCCCCTCAGGTATGACATACTCGATGGGATTGGAGTATCCGAGGTTGAGTACCAAGGTTGTGCCCGAGAGCTCCGCCCGATAGCCAACGCCGTTGATTTCCAAGGTCTTGCTATACCCTTGGGAAACGCCAATCACCATGTTCTGCAGCAGCTGCCGGTAGAGGCCGTGGAGGGAGCGGGTTCGCTTGCTCTCGTCCTTGCGCGTTACCACGCAGCGACCGTCCTCCACCGAAAACTCCACAACCGGCTCATAGCTTTGAGAAAGCTCGCCCTTCGGCCCTGTAACGGTTACCGCGTCCCGGCCAACATCAACGGTGACGCCGCCGGGAATCGCGACCGGCAATTTTCCTACTCGAGACATGCTACAACTCCTACCAGACCGAACAGATCAGCTCGCCGCCAACCCGCTTCTCGTGCGCTTTTCGTCCGGTGGTCACACCGGAAGACGTAGAAACGATAAGCGTACCGTACCCGTTGAGGATCCGCGGCATCTTTTTGTAGCCCGAATATACTCTCCGCCCGGGAGTCGAAATCTTCTTAATCCCGTGGATAATCGGATTCTGCCGATCATCGTACTTGAGAAAGACCCGGATCATCTCGGTGTCCTCGTCATTGACAAGCTTGAAGTTGCGGATGAACCCCTCGGTCTTCAGGATTTTTACTATTTCCAGCTTGAGCTTCGAGGTCGGGATATCGACCCGCTCGAACTTCGCTCCGCTGGCGTTTCGAATCTTAGTAAGCATATCTGCTACAGGATCTGAAACACTCATCGCACACTCCTACCAGCTCGATTTACGAACACCCGGGATCATTCCCTCGCTCGCGAGGTTACGAAAACAAATACGGCAAAGACCGAATTTGCGCATATACCCCCGGGGCCGACCGCACACCTTGCACCGATTGACGCGCCGAGTGCTGTACTTGGGCTTTCGCTGTGACTTAATAATCAAAGACTTCTTCGCCATCTTGACCTCTCTTACTTCCTAAAGGGCATCCGAAACTTCGCAAGCAACGCCCGAGCTTCCTGGTCCGTCTCCGCCGTCGTAATAATGGAGACGTTGAGTCCGCTAATCCGTTCGATCTTGTCGTAATCGATCTCCGGAAAAATAATATGCTCCTGGATACCCATGGAGTAGTTCCCATGGCCATCGAAGGCGTTGGGGCTTACTCCGCGAAAGTCTTTGACCCGAGGGAGCGCTACGTTAATCAGCCGGTCGAGAAACTCGTACATCCGATATCCTCGAAGGGTAACCTTCGCTCCCACTTCCATTCCTTCCCGGACCTTGAAGTTCGACACCGACTTCCTTGCTTTGGTCTTCACGGCTTTCTGCCCCGCAATCTGTGTCAGCTCGCCGACGGCGTTGTCCAAGATCTTCTTGTTCTGTATAGCCTCACCGACACCCATGCTCAAAACGATTTTCTCGAGCTTGGGAATCTGCATCACGGACTTGTAGGAGAACTCATCTCGCAACTCGTTCTTAACCTTTTCGTCGTACAGTTTTCTCAGCGTCGGTACCATCAGACCGTCTCTCCCGTCTTCTTAGCGACACGGACCTTCTCATTGCCTTCGGCCTTCACGCCGAGGCGAGAGGGCTTACCGTTTTTGGTGACGAACTGAACGTTCGAAATGTGGATCGGCGCCTCGATCTCCACAATGCCACCTCGGTCCTGCTGGCTCTTCTTGCGCATCGCCTTCTTGACGATATTGACGCCCTCAACCAGCACTCGCTCCTTCTCAGGGTCGATCCGGAGTATGCGCCCGGTCTTCCCCTTGTCCTTCCCGGCAATGACCATCACCTGGTCGTCCCGGCGAAGCTTGAACTTCCTTTTCTTGCGCGTATCACCCATTAGAGCACCTCCGGCGCGAGGGAGATAATCTTCATATAGTCCTCATCTCGAAGCTCCCGGGCCACGGGACCAAAAATGCGCTTTCCCTTCGGATTGTGCGCCTGGTCGATAATAACGCAGGCGTTATCGTCGAAACGAATGTAGGTACCGTCGGGTCGACGGAACTCCTTGCTTGTCCGAACAATAACCGCCCGTTCCACGTTGCCCTTCTTGACGGGAGCGTTTGGAAGCGCGTCCTTCACGGCGACGACAATTACGTCGCCTACCCCGGCACTCTTTCGCTTGCTACCGCCGAGCACCTTAATGCACTGCACGCGCTTTGCGCCGCTGTTGTCAGCGACATTCAGATAGCTATTCATCTGAACCATCTTCAGCCACCTCTCCTACTTCGCACGCTCCACGATTTCCAACAGGCGCCACTTCTTGTCCTTACTCATGGGACGCGCCTCAATTACCCGAACCGTGTCGCCAATATGGGCATCGTTGTTCTCGTCATGGGCCTTGAGCTTCTTCGTCTCGTTCACGTACTTCTTATAGAGCCGATGGACACGTCGCTTATGGATCTCAACGACAATGGTCTTATGCATTTTGTCGCTGACAACCAGGCCCTGGAAGATCTTCTTGCCCGTCGTCTTGGTCTCTGTCTCAGCCACGGCCAACTCCTCTACTCGTTCTCGACTTCCGGATGGTTATAGATGAGGGTGTTGAGCCGCGCGAGCTGACGCCGCAAAGTGCGCTTCTGCATCGGGTTATCCACGTGACCCATCACCATGTCCATCCTCAGATCGAAGTACTTCTTCTTTATCTCTTCTCTCTTTGCAACAAGCTCTTCGAAGGTAAGATCTTTAAAGCTGTTACGCATGATCAGCCCCCTGCCGTGCTACGAACTTGCACTTTATCGGCATCTTGCTCGCCGCAAGTCGCATTGCGTCTTCCGCGAGCTGGTAGTTCACACCGGCGAGCTCGAACATCACCACGCCCGGCTTGATTGAGGCAACCCAGTTTTCCGGGGCACCCTTACCCTTTCCCATCCGGGTCTCGGCGGGCTTCTTTGTGTAGGGTGTGTCCGGAAAGATTCGAATCCACACCTTACCACCACGCTTGATTTTACGAGTCATGGCGATACGGGCTGCCTCGATCTGTCGCGCGGTAATCCAGTGCGACTCCAGGGCCACCAGGCCGTACTCGCCAAAAGCGATTCCGTCCCCCCGGGTCGCTCGACCACCGAGGTCTCGCTTAACGCGGCGTTGTCGCTTGCGGAATTTCGTGCGCTTTGGACTCAGCATCTCTTAACTCCTTGCTCCACTGCGCTCGCGTCGCTGCTTCTTCACCACCGCCCCGGCGTCTTCCTTCTTGTCCCTCCGGAGAACCTCTCCGTTGAAAACCCAGGTCTGCACCCCGATAACACCAAAGGTGGTATGCGCCTCCGCAAAACCGTAATCGATGTTCGCCCGGAGGGTGTGCAGCGGAATACGCCCATCCTTCTGAGTCTCGGTCCGGCTCATCTCGGCCCCACCGAGGCGGCCGGAAATCCGGATCTTGACACCCTGTATGCCTGTTTTCATGGCGCCGTTTACCGCCATCTTCAGAGTCCGCCGAAAGGAGGAGCGGCTCTTTAGCTGCCGCGCGACGTTTAGCGCGATCGCCTGGGCGTGGGATTCAGGTCGCTTGATCTCCTTGATCTTGATCTGAATCTTCTTCCCCGCCTCTCTCTGAAGCATCGATCCGATTTTCTCGATATTCGATCCCTTAGTCCCGATAATTACACCGGGTCGGGCGGTGTGAATGACCAGAGTGATCCGCTGAGGATGCCTGACAACCTCCACCTCGGCGATTTCAGCATTCCGAGTAAGCGGGCTCTGTGCGAGCAGTCGGCGCAGCTTCAGGTCTTCGTGGAGAGTCTCCACGTAATCCCGGGGATCAACATACCACTTCGATCGCCAGGTCTTGTTAATTCCCAAACGAAGGCCGAACGGATTGACTTTCTGTCCCATATACTACGCCTCCAACTCGTCTACGACGGCGGTAATGTGACTCATACGCTTGTGCAGAAGATCCGCACGTCCTCGACCCCGGACCCAGAGGCGCTTGAGACGAGGCCCTTCGTTTACGTAGAGCTCCTTTACAAAGAGCATGTCCTCGTCAAGATTCTGATTCTGTGAAAGCGCGTTCGCCGCGGCCGACTGTACCACCTTCATAATGAGGCGAGCTCCCTTATTCGGAATATTCTGAAGAAGCGCAATCGCCTCCGGGTAAGGACGGCGCCGAATGTGATCCGCAACCTTCCGGACCTTAAAGGGCGAGACGAGTAGATACTTGCCCACCGCTTTGTAACCCTGCTTTTCGCTCATCGGTTACCTCCGTCCTACCTTCTTCTCAGAGCCGGCATGCCCCCGAAAGAGCCGGGTCGGCGAGAACTCCCCAAGCTTGTGACCCACGAGATTCTCCGTGACGTAGACCGGGACCCAGGTCTTTCCGTTATAGACGGAGATCGTCAGGCCGACCATCTCAGGAATGATGGTCGAAGTTCGAGAGAAGGTCTTAATCATTCTCTTCTGCCCCGACTTGTTCATAGCCACAACTTTGGAGTAGAGGCTCTTCTCTATGAATGGTCCCTTCTTAATCGATCGTGACACGAGCGTTTCTCCTACTTCTTACGTCGCTGCTTGACGATGAACTTGTTCGACTCTTTCCGCTTTCGCCGAGTCTTATATCCCTTGGTCGGCACACCCCAGGGCGAAACGGGATGACGTCCACCGGAGGTGCGACCCTCACCGCCACCATGGGGATGATCGACGGGGTTCATTACCACGCCTCGAACCTTCGGCCTTCTTCCAAGCCATCGCGCACGACCCGCTTTACCGAGGGCGACGTTCATATGATCCTCATTACCGACGGAACCGATCGTCGCGGAGCACTTCTTGAAAACGAGGCGCATCTCGCCGGAGGGAAGTCGTACCGTAGCGTAATCCTTTTCCTTAGCCACCAGAACCGCCGCTGCCCCGGCAGCCCGAACGAGCTGTCCACCGCGGCCGTACTGGAGCTCCACGTTATGAATCGTGGTTCCCAGGGGAATCTTCTCCAGGGGAAGATGGTTTCCCGGAGTAGGCGGTGCCTGCTCCCCATTCATAATCTCCTGCCCGAGAACCAACTGCTTCGGGGCAAGAATGTAGCGCTTATCGCCGTCGGCGTAGTGCACCAGGGCGATGTTCGCGCTTCGATTCGGATCATACTCAAGGGAGACGACCTTACCAGGCACACCTACCTTCTCCCTTCGAAAATCGACGACTCGGTATCGCCGCTTGTTGCGACCTCCCTTACGCCGGACGCTAATGCGACCGGTACCGCCCCGCCCCGCCTTAAAGGGAATACCCTTTGTCAGGGAGCGCTCGGAATCAACCTTGGTCAGCTGACTGAAGTCCAGAGAGGTTTTGTATCGACTACCCGGCGTAACGGGCTTGTAGTTCTTCAAAGCCATAGTTCTAAACCTCCGACCTAAACGCCTTCGAAGGCGCTAATACTCTCACCAGCGGGGAGAGTAACCGTCGCTTTCTTCCAGCTCGCGGTGTATCCGCGATGAAACCGGGCTCGCTTCGGCTTACCCTTCACGTTCTCCACGTTGCATCGTACGGGGTGTACGCTGAAGAGCTCCCGGACGGCGTTCTTGATCTGAACCTTGTTTGCCCGACTATTAACTCGAAAGACATACTGTCCCTGCTCTCGGAGCGCGTTTGTCTTCTCTGTCAGCACAGGCTCAATGATTATCTGTTCAGGACTCATTGCCTCACTCCCAAATCTCACCGAGAGATTTCGCGGCGGACTCCATGACGACAACGCGCTTCGCGTAGTAGAGGTCGTGGGCCCGAAGCCTGTTATAGGCGAGATAGCGAACCCAGGGAACGTTGCGGGCCGCTCGCTTGAGCATCGGGTCATCCTGGGTCAGCACGAGCACGCACTTCTGCTGATCCGCCCCGAGCGCCTTCATCACCGCCACGAAATCCTTCGTCTTTCCACTCTCAACGGTAAAGTCTTCAACCACCATGAGGTCGCCGTTCTGCGCCTTCTGCGAGAGGATCGACATAATCGCTGCTCGCTTGACCTTTCGGGGCAACTTGTAGGAATAGTCTCGGGGACGCGGACCGAACACAATACCGCCGCCCACCCAAATGGGGGACTGCCGACTACCCGCCCGGGCGCGACCGGTGCCCTTCTGGCGCCACGGCTTCTTTCGGGTGCCGCGAACCTCGCTGCGTCCCTTCGTCTTCGCGGTCCCGATCCGCAGATTGGCGAGCTCGTTTCGGATCGCCGAATAGATCGACCCTTCGCTCACCGCTCTATTGAAGACTGCATCGCTGAGAGTCAGCTTCCTAACTTCTTTGCCTTCGGTAGAAAGAACCGCTGCGTCCATATCAACCTCTATCAACTCTTCTTCTTGGCGTTTCTAATTAGGACCACACCGCCGTTTGCACCCGGCACCGCGCCACGAACGATCAGCGTCTGCTTCTCAGGATCAACCTGCACAATCCGCAAATTCTGAACGGTCTGACGCCGGACGCCCATGCGGCCCGCCATCTTGGTTCCCTTGATCACCTTGGAGGGGGAGGCAGCCATACCTGTACTACCGTTCTCCCGGTGAAACTTCGAACCGTGAGTCTTACGCCCGCCACTAAAACCGTGACGCTTCATAACACCCTGATATCCTCTACCCTTCGTATGCGCGACAACGTCTACGAAGATAGCCTCTGAGAACAGCGAGAGATCAACGGTTCCGCCGATCTCGTACTCGCCGTCAAAATCCCGGAACTCCATGAGCTCTCGCTTCGGCGTAACACCCTCGGGAAACTGACCGCGAACTGGCTTGGTGGTGCGGGACTCCTTCTTGTCGAACGCACCGAGCACGGCCGCCATATAACCGTCGCGCTCGACGGTGCGCTCGCCAACTACCGTATTGGGAGCGACATGCAAGACGGTGACCGGCACCAACGATCCATCCTCATCGAACACTTGCGTCATTCCGACCTTTTTACCGATCAACCCAACCATCACGACTTCCTCACTACTGCTTGATCTCTACGTCTACACCGGCGGGAAGCTCGAGCTTCATAAGAGAATCCATAACCGCCGTAGAGGGCTCAATAATGTCAATGAGCCGCTTGTGCGTCCGCATTTCGAACTGCTCCCGAGACTTCTTGTTTACGTGCGGAGATCGAAGCACCGTAAACTTGTTAATTCGGGTCGGAAGCGGTATAGGCCCGGACACCGTAGCCCCAGACTTCTGTACAGTCTGCACAATGGACTTTGCACTCTGATCTACGAGCTCTACGTCAAAACCACGCAGACGAACCCGAATCTTATCAGTCGCCATATCTCCTCCAAAAGAAAGACAAAAAAACCGGGCCCCATCGCCTCGCCGGCAACAAGGCCCGATCACTGTCGCGGCCGCGCTACTCGATAATCTCGATAACCTGGCCACTGGCCACGGTTCGACCACCCTCCCGGATAGCAAACCGCAACCCCTTGTCCATGGCGATCGGCTTAATCAGCTCCGCCTCGATCTCAGTGTTGTCACCAGGCATAACCATCTCCTTGCCGGAGGGGAGGTTTACCGTACCGGTGACGTCGGTGGTTCGAAAGTAGAACTGAGGGCGATAACCGGTAAAGAAAGGAGAGTGTCGACCGCCCTCTTCCTTGCTGAGACAGTAAATCTGACCCTTAAACTTGGTGTGGGGAGTTATCGAACCCGGAGCCGCGAGAACCTGTCCCCGCTCTACGGCGTTCTTGTCGATACCGCGAAGGAGAGCACCGATGTTGTCCCCCGCCTCACCCTGATCGAGAAGCTTGTTGAACATCTCCACACCGGTGACAGTGGTCTTCTGGGTGTCGCGAATACCGACGATCTCAATAGTATCACCAACCTTGACGACACCCTGCTCAATACGTCCGGTAACAACTGTTCCACGACCCTGAATCGAGAAAATGTCCTCGATCGGCATCAAGAACGGCTTGTCTACCGCGCGCTCGGGGATGGGGAAGTAGCTATCCATCGCCTCGAGGAGCTCTACCACACACTTGGTCTTTTCCTCGTCGTCGATGTTGTTCATCGCCTCAAAGGCGCTTCCGCGGATAATCGGGATCTCGTCGCCGGGGAACTCGTAGGAGTTCAGGATGTCACGCATCTCCTCCTCAACGAGGTCGATAATCTCGGGGTCGTCAACCTGGTCGGTCTTGTTGATAAACACGACAATCGACGGAACACCTACCTGCCGTGCGAGGAGGATGTGCTCCTTGGTCTGCTCCATGGCACCATCGGTAGCGGAAACAACGAGTACCGCGCCGTCCATCTGAGCGGCACCGGTGATCATGTTCTTGATATAGTCAGCGTGACCAGGGCAGTCCACGTGAGCGTAGTGCCGCTGGGGGCTCTCATACTCAACGTGGCGAGTATTGATCGTAATACCTCGCGCCTTTTCCTCCGGCGCGTTGTCGATCTCTTCGTAACTCATGACACGTCCGCCGCTGCTCTTAGCGCTATACATCGTAAGAGCCGCGGTGAGCGTAGTCTTTCCGTGGTCAACGTGACCAATGGTACCTACGTTTACGTGAGGCTTCGTTCGAGTGAACTTCTCCTTGGCCATTTACCTTTCCTCCTTGCAGATTAACAAAAAACCTCAACGGTTATGTCACGTACTTACACTGAGCCCAACCCGGTCAAGATTGCATTCCGAGAGATTTCAGCGTGGAGCGACAGTATATGAATGGCGCACGTTCGTGTCAAGAACGCCTTCAAAAGGAAGGAGAGTAATCCGGTCAACGACCGGAACGGCGCCACCTAGTCGCTCCCACGACCGGTTTGGACGTAGAGAAGTAGTTTGAGCCACCCTCCCGGCCGACTCACTTTCTTCCCTCAACAGCCAGAGAGTAACAAGTTACCCGTGGCTATTGCAATCCCTAATCCTGTTCTACCACCGATAGTGACTAAAGGCTTTGTTCGCCTCAGCCATCCGGTGGGTGTCTTCTTTCTTCTTAAAAGCCGTGCCGGTAGAGTTAAAGGCGTCGAGGAGCTCCGCGCCGAGCTTCTCGGACATAGACCTACCACTTCGGGCGCGAGCTGCGCTGATAATCCAACGCATCGCCAGGGCTTCGCGCCGGTTATCTTTGATCTCCACGGGAACCTGATAGGTCGAACCGCCTACCCTACGGGACTTGACCTCTACCACGGGCTTTACGTTGTCCAAGGCCTTATGAAAGACCTCGAGAGCCCCCTTGTCTGCCTTGGACTCGGCGAAGCTGAGGGCGTCATAAATGATGTTCCGGCTAATGGACTTTTTGCCGTGAATCATCATCCGAGCGATAAACTTGGAAACGAGCAGATCATTGTATCGGGGATCTGCGAGAATCTTCTTCTTGGGTGCAACTCTTCGTCTTGGCATCTTCTCTGTCCTGTCTACGCCTTCGGCTTCTTGGTACCGTACTTGGAGCGACCCTTCTTCCGGTCCTCTACACCGAGGGTATCCTTGGCGCCTCGAACGATATGGTAGCGCACACCCGGAAGGTCCTTAACACGTCCGCCCCGGAGCAACACAACGGAGTGCTCCTGCAGGTTGTGGCCGATCCCGGGAATGTAAGCGGTGACCTCAATACCGTTGGTAAGGCGCACACGAGCGACCTTTCGAAGCGCGGAGTTCGGCTTCTTCGGTGTGATGGTCATAACCCTGGTGCAGACGCCCCGCTTCTGCGGACACGCCTGGAGTGCCGGCGACTTGTTCGGCTTGAACTGTCGCTTCCGTCCCTTACGGATAAGTTGGTTAATTGTAGGCATCTATCGCAATTTCTCCACTAATCTGTCTCGCGCAGCGGATGCAGAGCGTAGCAGGAAGGCTACAAAAAGTCAAGCACGCCTCCCCGCCTCGTCCCTCTAATAGACTTCCGCTTCCTCCCGGCTTCCGTCGCCTTCAGGTTCCTCTTCTTCCGCCATCGCTTCCTGCTCTTTGCGGCGGGCCTCGATAATCTGCTGCACACTCTCGTCGAGGTTCTCACTCTGCTCGTCAAAGAGCCGGAGATTGCGGTACTTACGCATACCCGTACCGGCGGGTATGAGATGGCCGATAATGACGTTCTCCTTGAGTCCCCGTAGAGAGTCCACGGAGCCGGCAATAGCCGCGTTGGTAAGTACCCTGGTGGTCTCCTGAAAGGAGGCGGCGGAAATGAAGGAGTCGATGTTGAGGCTCGCTCGGGTGATGCCGAGTAGCAAGGGCTTTGCTACCGCAGGCTGGCCACCCTGCTTCTTGACCCGCTCGTTCTCCTCCTGGAAACGGTGCTTATCCACCTGCTGTCCGAAGATAAAGCTGGTGTCCCCAACCTGAACTATCTCGAGCTTCCGCATCATCTGCCGGATAATGACACCGATGTGCTTGTCGTTGATATTTACACCCTGCAGACGGTACACCTCCTGCACCTCGTTAACGAGGAAGCGCTGCAGCGCGTTCTCACCGAGAATCTGGAGCACATCGTGCGGGTCAGTAACGCCGTCACAGAGCATCTCGCCCGCCTCGACGCGGTCACCGTCCCGGACCAAGAGGAGTCGGCCCATGGGTACCATGTGCTTGAACTCCCTGCCCCAGGCGTCCTCGACAAAGACGGTACGCTTGCCCTTAACGATGTTGCCGGTCTTGACCACGCCGCTGATCTGGGCGAGTACCGCTGCTGTCTTCGGCCGTCGCGCCTCGAAGAGCTCCCCGACCCGAGGAAGACCACCGGTGATGTCCCGGGTCTTAACGCTCTCTTTGAGCATCTTGGCCAGTGTCCGCCCGGGCTTGACCTTTTCGCCGTCGTCGACGTTCAGGTAGGCGGAGTTCGGCAAGGGATAGACGAAGACTTGATTCTCCTCCTCATCCACGATCGAGAGGGCCGGCTGCATGTTTTCAACCGGATTCTCCACGATCTTCTTCTCCACGTTGCCCGTATCCTCGTTCACCTCTTCCTTCAGGGTGGTGCCGGCAACGATGTCCTGGAACCGGACGGTACCGAAGAACTCACAAATGATCGGATCGCTAAAGGGATCGAAGGAGGCGATCGTCTCCTCGGGCTCCACGATCTGACCGGGGTGGACAAGCACCTCCGCACCGTTACGAATGTCGACCTTTTGATCCTGGGCTATGAGAAAGACAGTACTCCCCTGCTTTACGACGTAGCCGTTGTCCTCGGCGAGGACTTCCTCCTTGCCGCGCTTGATGAGCCCCTGCCCGCGAACAGCTTTCTCTCCCTCTTCGAGAAGGAGTTTGTCGTTCTTCTTGAGCTCTTCCTTCATTACCACCCGGGCGACCACAATGTGACCCTTTCGGGTGAAGAGAATCGTCCCGTCCTCGAGCTCTACCGTGGAGCCCTTGAACTCCCGGACGTAGACCGGATAGCGAAGGTAGGTCCTCGACTCCTCGGAGCTCTTTGTCGCGGCGCCGCCGATATGGAACGTACGCATGGTGAGCTGGGTACCGGGCTGCCCGATCGACTGGGCCGCCACAATGCCGACGGCCTCACCAATATTGACGGTCTTGTTATCCGCCAGATTCCGGCCGTAGCACTTCTGACAAACGCCGTGCTTCGACTCACAGGTGAGGACGGTGCGGATACGCACCTGCTCGATACCGACCGCCTCGATCTCTTCGGCCATTTCGTCGCCGATCTCTTCGTTGACGTCGACCAGGACCTCTCCGGTGATCGGATGCTTAACCCGCTCTAGGGTAAAGCGGCCGCGGATTCGGTCCGCGAGGGACTCAACCACTTCCTCTCCATCCTTGAGGGCGCGCATCTCTATACCGTTAATGGTGCCGCAGTCCTCCTCGTTAACCACCACGTCCTGGGCGATGTCGACCAGTCGCCGCGTGAGATAGCCCGCGTCGGCGGTCTTCAGGGCGGTGTCGGCAAGACCCTTACGGGCGCCGTTGGTGGAAATGAAGAACTCGATAACCGAGAGCCCCTCCTTGAAGTTCGAGCGGATCGGCAGCTCAATGATATCACCAGAGGGCTTGGCCATGAGCCCACGCATGCCCGCAAGCTGTCTGATCTGGCTTCGGCTGCCCCGGGCACCGGAATTGGCCATCATGTAGACCGGATTGAAACCTTGCCGGTCAACCTTGAGATGGTTCATCATCTCGTTGGTGAGATCCTCGTTGGTCTTACTCCAGACCTCGATAACCCGGTTGTACCGCTCTTCCTGGGTGATAATACCCATCTTGTACTGGTTCTGAATGCTCTCGACGTCCTTGTTGGCCGTCTCGATCATTTTCGGCTTATGCTCAGGGATGAGTATGTCATCGATACCGATGGTCGCCCCGAAGAGCGTGGCGTACCGGAAGCCCATGTGCTTAATGGCGTCGAGCATCTCCACGGTAACGTACGGTCCGAACTCGCTATAAACCCGGGCGATCAGGGTGCGAAGCTCTTTGTCCCCTAGAGGCTCGTTGACGAAGCCCACCTCCTTGGGAAGCTCCTCGTTTAAGAGGACCCTGCCCGGAGTGGTTTCGACGTACTCCTCCCCGATCTTGACCTTCACCTTCGCATGGTAATCCACAGCCTTGTTGTCAAGAGCCATAATGCACTCATGCAGGGAGCTGTAGTATCGGCCCTCGCCCTTGGCGTCTTTCTTGTCCCTGGTGAGGTAGTAAATACCGAGGACCATATCTTGAGAGGGAAAGACGATCGGCTGACCGTTCGCCGGATTGAGTAGGTTTCGGGCCGACAACATGAGGGACCAGCACTCGATCTGTGCGGCCTGGGTGAGAGGCACGTGTACCGCCATTTGGTCACCGTCGAAGTCGGCGTTGTATGCGTGACAGACGAGGGGATGGAGCCTGATCGCCTTGCCGTCCACCAGCACCGGCTCGAACGCCTGGATGCCGAGGCGATGGAGCGTCGGTGCACGGTTGAGGAGCACCGGATGCTCCTTGACGACCTCGTCGAGGACCGCAAAAACCTCCGGGGTCTCTTGCTCGACCAGGGTCTTCGCCTTCTTGATGTTGTAGACGACGTCCTTCTCGACGAGCTTTTTCATGATGAACGGCTTATAGAGCTCCAGTGCCATCTTTGTGGGAAGGCCGCACTGGTGGAGCTTGAGCTCCGGGCCGACAACGATAACCGATCGACCGGAGTAGTCGACCCGCTTGCCGAGAAGGTTCTGCCGGAACCTTCCCTGCTTACCCTTGAGCATATCCGAGAGGGATTTGAGGGGGCGGTTCGATGCACCCTTGACGACTCGCTTCTTCTTGGAGTTATCGAAGAGGGCGTCCACCGCCTCCTGGAGCATCCGCTTTTCATTTCGAATGATAATGTCGGGAGCGTTGAGGCTCATCAGTCGCTTGAGCCGGTTGTTGCGGTTAATGACTCGTCGGTAGAGATCGTTCAGGTCGCTGGTGGCAAAGCGGCCGCCGTCGAGTTGTACCATAGGGCGGAGCTCCGGAGGGATTACCGGAATAACATCCATAATCATCCACGCCGGCTCATTCCCTGAGTCTCTGAAGTTCTCGACGATCTCGATCCGCTTGAGGAGCCGCTTATCGGACTTCGCGCCCTTTTCGATCATCTTGGTCCGGAGCTCGCTGGAGAGCGCCTCGAGATCGAGCTCTTCCAAGAGGGTACGAACCGCCTCGGCTCCGATGCCCGCGGAGAAGGACATGCCGTACCGTTCCCGGGCTTCCATAAACTCCTCTTCCGTGAGGAGTTCCATCTTCTTGAGATCCGTGTCACCGGAGTCGATAACGATGTACTTCTCGTAGTAGAGAATGGAGCGAAGATCCGCGATGGAGAGGTCTAGAAGCAATCCCATCCTCGACGGCACCGACCGGTAGTACCAGATGTGGGAGACCGGCGAGGCGAGCTCGATATGCCCCATACGCTCACGACGCACCTTCGGGTGAGTTACCTCGACGCCACAGCGGTCACAGATAACCCCCTTGTAGCGAATCGACTTGAACTTGCCACAGTAACACTCCCACTCCTTGGTGGTACCGAAGATGCGCTCGCAGAAGAGGCCGTCCTTTTCCGGCCGGAGGGTCCGGTAGTTTATCGTCTCCGGCTTCTTCACCTCGCCGTAGCTCCAGGCTCGGATCTGCTCCGGCGAGGCGAGCTTAATCGTAATACTGTCGAAATCCTGAATTTCGCGCATGCGGCCTCCTTAGAAATTGCTTCCCTGGCGGTTTATGAGCTCTTCATCCCGCTCGGTCAGCGGTACCGGCTTGCCCTTAGAGTCCTGAATAGACATGTCGAGCCCCAGGCCTCGGAGCTCCTGAACAAGAACATTGAAGGACTCCGGTACACCGGCGTTGGTCGAAGGATTACCCTTCACGATACTTTCGTAGATCTTTGCCCGGCCGTTCATGTCGTCGGACTTGATTGTGAGCAGCTCCTGCAAGGTGTTGGCGGCGCCATACGCCTCCAGGGCCCAAACCTCCATCTCGCCGAGACGCTGACCACCGAACTGAGCCTTACCGCCCAGGGGCTGCTGCGTAACCAGGGAGTAGGGGCCGGTGGAGCGAGCGTGCATCTTGTCATCCACCAGGTGATGGAGCTTGAGCATGTACATGTAGCCCACCATGACGGTGTTCTCGAAGGATTCCCCCGTCCGTCCGTCGTAGAGCTCGATCTTTGAGTTCGCCGGAAGGCCGGCGCTCTTGAGCTTCTCTTCTATCTGTTCGTTTGTGGCGGACTCGAATACCGGAGTGGAGTACCACTCGTCCAGTCCTACCGCCGCCCAGCCGAGCTCGCACTCCAAGATCTGTCCCAGGTTCATTCGAGAAGGGACACCGAGAGGATTGAGGCAGATCTCCAGAGGCGTGCCGTCGGCCATGTAGGGCATATCTTCCTCCGGAAGAACCCGGGCGATGACGCCCTTATTGCCGTGGCGGCCGGCCATCTTGTCACCCTCCCGGAGCTTTCGCTTGGTGGCGATAAGCACTTTTACCACCTCATCGACGCCGGGAGAGAGATCGTCGCCCTCGCTCCGCTTGAGACGCTGAATGTCTATAACCGTCCCCTCCACGCCGTGAGGAACCTTGAGGGAGGTGTCCCGGACTTCCTTCGCCTTTTCACCGAAGATCTGGTTGAGAAGACGGAACTCGGGAGTGGTCTCGGTGTCCGTCTTGGGAGTTACCTTACCGACGAGGATGTCACCGGAGGCGACCTTAGCACCGACCCGAATAATGCCCTCCGCGTCGAGCTTGGCGAGCGCCTTTTCCGAAACGTTGGGAATGTCGTTTGTTATCTTTTCCGGTCCGAGTTTGGTCTCCCGCACATCTATAGTGAACTCCTTAATATGAACGGAAGTAAAGATGTCCTCTTTGACGATCTTCTCGGAAACGAGGATCGCGTCCTCGTAGTTGTAGCCGTTCCACGGCACGAATCCGACCAGTACGTTACGCCCGAGGGCGAGCTCTCCCTTGAAGGTCGCCGGTCCGTCGGCAATGACGTCTCCGGCCTTCACCTTCTGGCCGAGGGTGACCATCGGCTTCTGCAGGTAACAGGTATCCTGGTTGGTGCGCTGATACTTCACCATTTCGTACTCGTCGACCTCGCCCTTCGCCGCTCCGTCGGGCTCCACGAGCACCTTCGTGGCGGAGACGTAACTCACCACACCGTCTCGCTTTACCTTGGAAAGAACTCCGGAGTCGTAGGCCGTTTTGTCCTCCATGCCCGTGCCGACCCGCGGGGGCTCGGGCGAAACGAGAGGAACCGCCTGGCGCTGCATATTCGAGCCCATGAGCGCACGGTTCGCGTCGTCGTGCTCGAGAAAAGGAATGAGCGAAGCGGAGACTGAGATAATCTGCTTCGGAGAGACGTCCATGTACTGGATCTCCCCGGGGTCCTTGGTGGTGTAGTCACCGGATTTCCGGGTAGAGACGAGGTTACTGACGAACTTGCCGTTCTTGTCGAGCTCGGCGTTGGCCTGAGCGATAAAGAACTTCTCCTCGTCCATGGCGGATAGGTACTCGATATCCCGGCTGACTTTTCCTTTCGACACCTTTCGGTAGGGGGTCTCGAGGAACCCGTAGTCGTTGACCCGGGTGTAGTTGGCCAAAGAGACGATAAGTCCGATGTTAGGACCTTCCGGGGTCTCGATCGGGCACATCCGGCCGTAATGAGTGTAGTGAACGTCCCGAACCTCGAAGCCCGCACGATCTCGGCTCAGGCCCCCGGGGCCCAGAGCGTTGAGCCGCCTCTTATGGGTGAGCTCCGAGAGTGGGTTAACCTGGTCCATAAACTGCGAGAGCTGACTCGAGCCGTAGAACTCCTTAATGGCCGCCACAATCGGTTTAATAGAGATAAGATCCTGGGGCTTTATTGTGTCCGTCTCCTTGAGGGACATCCGCTCCTTGGCGATCCGCTCCATTCGGCTGAAGGCGGTCTTGAGCTGGTTGGCAAGGAGCTCTCCGACCGAGCGAACCCGCCGGTTTCCGAGATGGTCGATGTCGTCGACGTTTTGCTCCCCAATATACACCTTTATGAGAAAACGCATCGTGTTGACGATGTCCTCCTTCGAGAGGACGTGTTCCTCCGGAGGATTCTCATAGTCGAACTTCTTATTGAGCTTGTACCGTCCCACCCGACCGAGGTCGTAGCGTCGCGCGGTAAAGAAAATGCTCTGAAAGTCCTTGTCAGCACTCTCCAGGGTGATCGGTTCACCGGGCTGAAGCACCGCGTAAATCGCGGTAAGAGCGTCTTCCTTGCTCGGCTCGTCTACTTCCGGATCTCCGGTGGTAAACTTCGCCTCCTCCCGCTCGAAACAGTTGAGAATAATGTCTGAGTGGAGGGAGTCGACATCGATATCGTCCCTAATGAGCTCGATCTCACCCACGCCGGTGTGAATCAACTCGTCCACGTCATGGGGGTGGATCTTGTCTCCCGCCCGATAGAGCTTTCGCTCCTGCCCCTCATCGGTGATATACACCGCTCGGGCGAGGACGCGACCAATTATGCTCTCCTTGAAATCCCGGTCATCCGCGAGTTTTACACTCTCACGCTGGTAGAAGAGGTCTATAATCTGCTCCCGGGTCTCATATCCGAGAGCCCGGAGGAAAAGCGTACCGAGGATACGCTTCTTTCGGTCGATCTTGGCGTAAATGAGCTCCTTTTTCTGGTCGATTTCGAACTCGAGCCAGGAGCCTCGGTATGGTATGATCCGAGAGGAATAGATTCCCTTCTCGTGAGAAAAAATGACACCTGGGCTACGGTGAATCTGAGAAACCACGACTCGTTCGGCCCCGTTAATGATAAAGGTACCGCGGTCGGTCATAAGGGGGATGTCCCCCATATATATGTCTTTCTGCCGGATCTCTCCGGTTTCCAGGAATATGAGATTGATCCGCGCCTTAATCGGAACCGCGTAGGTATGCCCCTTCTGCTTACACTCCTTCTCCGAGAACTTGATGTTCTCTTCGTCGAGAATGTAGTGGTCGTACTCGAGACGCATATCGCCGTTCTGGCTTTCAATCGGGAAGGTCGCCTGAAAGACCTCCTCCAGCCCCTGGACCTGAACCGGCTCGCCCTTGGCAATGAGCTCTCTCTGTAACAGGCGCTCATAGGACGCCAACTGGATATCAACGAGATTAGGAAGACCCATGACCGGTGCGGACATGGTACCCACCTCGACTCGCTTGATTTCTATGGTTCTATCGAACATGCACTCCTCCCGGGGCCATCTTAGAGATAGTGTATAGACGCACGTATCCCACCGACACGAATCGCGCCGATGGGATACGAGTTATCGTCCATGGATGCTCAGAAGCGTCTAACTCCCTATTTGAGTTCAATAACAGCGCCGGCTTCCTCGAGCTTCTTCTTGGCCTCTTCCGCCTCTTCCTTGGATACTCCCTCCTTGACCGGCTTGTCACCAGTTTCGACGAGTTCCTTGGCTTCCTTGAGACCGAGGCCGGAGACGACGGTTCGCACCGCCTTGATCACCTGAATCTTATTCGCCCCATCTCCAAGACTCTTGAAGATAACGTCGAACTCGGTCTGCTCCTCAGCCTCCTCAGCAGCAGCACCCCCGCCGGCGGGAGCAGCGGCTCCAGCAACGGCGACCGGCGCAGCGGCGGAAACGCCAAACTTCTCTTCCATCGCCTTAACGAGCTCGGATACCTCGAGCACGCTCATGTTGGCGATTGCCTCTAGAATGTCATCCTGTGACAGTGTTGCCATATTACCTTCTCCTTTTCTTTATCTCTTTTTGTCCGGCGATAGCATGCAACACCTTCGCATTCGAAGACTAACGCCGGATCTACTACCAAAGCTACTCGGACTCTTTCTTCTTGTCCGCCACCGCCTGAAGCACCCGCACCAGCTTCTGCGGTACGCCGTTCATGGCGTAGACCAGGTATTGCAGCGGTGCGTTCATGGTCGCCATCAGCTTGGCCAGAAGCTCCTCCCTGGTGGGAAGCTTGGAGAGCTCCTCCGCCTGGGCCGCGTCGAAAACGGTGTTGTCGACGAGGGCACCCTTTACCTGAACCGGGTTCTCCTTGGCAAACTCGATCAGCGCCTTGAGCACCGAAGCCACGTCGTCTTTCGCCAGGGCGATAGCGGTGGGGCCTACAAGATACTCGGAAACGTCCGGTTTTTCGAGCTGCTTAAAGGCAAGCCTCGCTCGACCGTTCTTAATGACCTTGTACTCAGCCTGCTTCTCTCGCAGGGTGTTTCGAAGGGTGGTAATCTGATCAACGGAGAGACCACGAAAATCGGTGAAAACGTAGTCCTTCGCTGAGGAAAACAGCTCCTTCACCTCTGCGACGTGGGCTATTTTCTGGTCGGTGACTCTTGTTTCGTACGCCATCATTCACTCTCCGTTCGCTGAACCTTCACGCCGGGCCCCATGGTACTGGAGAGGGCGACGCTCTTCACGAAAGTCCCTTTCGTTTCCGCGGGGCGCCGCTTCTCGACCTCGTCCACTACGAGCTTGACGTTCTCCCGAATCTTATCGGCATCCATGGAAACCTTGCCCACCGCCAGGTGAACCACCCCGGTCTTGTCGGAGCGAAACTCCACGCGCCCCTGGCGAAGCTGTTCGAGGGCTCCGGTGATATCCATGGTGACCGTCTGAGTCTTCGGATTCGGCATAAGTCCGCGACGGCCGAGAATCGGCCCGAGGCGACCTACATCCTTCATCATGTCCGGGGTGGCCACGGCGACATCAAAGTCGAGCCAGCCATCCTTGATCTTGGTTATGAGGTCGTCATCACCAACGTAGGTGGCCCCTGCGCTCTTTGCCTCCTCCGCTTTCTCACCCTTGGCGAAGACGAGAATCTTCTTCTCCGCGGTGAACTGATGCGGCAACACGACGGTGTCCCGAACGGTCTGAGACTTCTTGAGATTGAGATTGAGAGAGAGCTCAACGGTTTCGTCGAACTTGGCGAAAGAGAGCTTCTTAACAAGCTCCACCGCTTCGCTGACCGGATACTCCTGCTCTCGATCCACCTGGGCAACCGCATCCTGGTATTTTTTTCCGTGTCGCATCGGCTACTCTCCTACCTTGACACCCATGCTTCGAGCGGTGCCGGCGATAATGTTCATCGCCGCCTCCACGTCGTTCGCGTTGAGATCCTTCATCTTGGTTTCGGCAATCTCCCGAATCTGCGCCTTGGAGATCGTTCCGACCTTTTCCCGATGAGGTTCAGGAGAGCCCTTTTCAAGACTGATCGCTCGTTTGATAAGCACCGCCGCCGGAGGGGTTTTGGTGATAAAGGTGAACGACCGGTCCTGGTACACCGTAATCACAACCGGAATGAGTAGCCCGGGCTCCATGTTCTTCGTGACGTCGTTAAACTGCTGCACGAACTGAGGAGCACTTACCCCGTGGGGACCGAGAGCCGGTCCAACCGGGGGAGCAGGCGTCGCTTTTCCGGCAGGTACTTGCAGCTTTATTAGAGCTGTTACCTTCTTCTTAGCCATTATTGTCCTCTATACCGTGGTATTAGCGTCTCCGCCTTCCCGCTGTGGGCAATCGGAAACTCCCATCTACGCCTCAACGAGGCGCCTTAGCGCATAAAACTAAACCTTTTCGACTTGCAAGAAGTCGAGCTCAACCGGGGTTGACCGGCCGAAAATGCCGACGGTGACCTTGAGCTTCGCTCGCTCGTCGTTCACCTCCTCCACCGTACCGGTAAAGGTATTAAAAGGGCCCTCTACAATGCGAACCGTCTCGCCAACCTGAAAACTCTGCTTCGGCTTGACGACCTTCTCGCCCTTGATCTCCCCGGACTTCTGCAGGATCTCTCTCGCCTCATCGGCGGAAATGGGCTGAGGCTTTCGCCCCGGAGTGGTACCCACGAAACCGGTAACGCCGTTGATTCGGCGAATCTCCGAAAGAGTCTGCTTCCACCCGATGTCGGGCAGGTCCATCTCCAGGAGGATGTATCCCGGCAGAAACTTCTTGGTGGTGACGCGCTTCTTGCCGTCCTTTACCTCCACCACCTGCTCCGATGGGACCTTGACATCGGTGACTACATCCCCCAGACGTCCTTCGTCCATCATCGTTCGTATGGTTTTCTCGACTTTGTTCTCGTAGCCGGAGTAGGTGTGCAGTACGTACCAGTGCTTAGCCATTATTAAACCTTCATAAGCGGGTATTCGAGCCCACTACTAGAAGAGGATGTCTATGCCGGTGAGAAAAACGTAGTCGATCAGGCCGAGAACGATAGCAAAGAGAGCCACCGAGACGAGAACAACCTTCGTCGAGGAGCCGACCTCTTCTCGAGAAGGCCAGACGACCTTCTTGAGCTCGGCATAGCTGTCTTTGAAGAACTGTATAATCTTTCGCACGCTGTGGCTCCTCCCAAAAATAGCAGGCCAGGCAGGATTCGAACCTGCAACATTCGGTTTTGGAGACCGACGCTCTAGCCGTTGGAGCTACTGGCCTGAATAGCGCAATAGCGCTTGAGCCCCCGATCGGACTTGAACCGATGACCCCATCCTTACCATGGATGTGCTCTACCAGCTGAGCTACAGGGGCGTCGTTCGGTCGGCAGAGATTATCACACGGCCAAATTTGTGTCAACAGAACTGGACCAAGTAATTCCCGGCGCTACTTCTTCCGGTGCGGTCAGTTACGAAAGAGCTTCCTGAGACGAATCGCCCAGGTGTGCAGCCGTTCGTCGGTCTTATCCGCCTGATTGTCCTCATCGATAATCAGCCCCACAAAGGTACCCTCTTCCTCCTGAGCCAGGGAGCGACTGAAGGCGTACCCTTCGGTGGAGGTCTCGCCGACTATCACCGCTCCGCGCCGGCGAACCTTGTCGGCCAGATGCTTCAGAGCGTCGCAGAAGGAATCGGGATAGTTCTCCTGATCTCCGAGACCCAACAGAGCGACCCGTTTCCCGGAGAGATCCACCTCGTCGAGCTTCGGGAAAAAGAGCTCCCAATCATCCTGCAACGACCCGCTTCCCCAGGAGGAGGTGGCGAGTATAAGGTTTTCGGCGTTCTCCAAGTCTCCGGATTCGGCCTCAGTCACGTTGAGAAGTTTCGCCTCCCTCTCTCCAAACTCTCGCTGGAGGCGCCTCGAGACAAACTCCGTGTTCATGGTTGATGAGCCGTAGACAATAGTCACCATTCGCCGCACCTCTCGAGCGGGTCGTCCTCTGCGAACTCTCCTCTGCTGATTTTGGTTACGTCAATATACTGGCCACTTTCTAAGAGCGTCAATAACGGTTTTTCCAAAAGAGCTCACGCTCAAGGACGGGAGTGCTCCACGGCCGGCTTTGCGGCGGGATTGGATCGCGGCAGGGAGACCTGGGCCACCAGGCCGCTTCCCTTCGGCGATTTGAGACGGAACCTCCCGCCGAGTTGATCCACCTGGCTCTTAACGCTAAAGAGTCCGAGCCCGCTTCCATCGGCCTTGGTTGTCTGCCCAATACGAAAAGCCCCGCAGTTGAGGCAATCCTCTTCCTCGCACTCTCGACACGCATCGATACCGGGGCCCGTATCGGAAACCGAAATCAGAACGGTGCCGTTTATGCCGGTGGCCGCCAGGGTGAGCTGTTTTGGACCAGGTCTGGACGTCGCCTCGCCACCCACCATCGCCTCACAGGCGTTTCCGATCAGGTTCTCGAGAATGCTCAGCAGAGAGGCTCGACGCCCGTGGACGTAGAGAGTGTCATCCTCCACAAACAGCCGGAACCGTATGACCCTGCGATACTCCGGCCGAATCTCGAAGATGTACATCGCCGCCCGGCAGACCCGCTGGACGTTAATGTGCTCACTTTCCCGGTTTCCTCCCCCGGAGGCGTAACGGACGAGGTCGATTCGCTCCTTTATACGGTCAACGTAGTGCGACAGACGCTGAGCATCTTCTTCGGTGAGGTACTCTCGTTCCTTCGCCTTCATGGAGAGGAGCGTGCTGTAGGCGGTAACCAGATTAACGTCGTTCTTTAAGTCATGAACGACCCCCGCAGCGTGCTGACCAAACGCCACGAAGGGTCTGTTGATCTCGGACTCTTCCTGTAGCTTGTCCCGGGCCCTTCGTGCCTTGAGAAAGTCGTCCTCGAAGAGATAGTAGGTTAGAAAGACCGCCGCCACGCCGATGGCGAGTTGGTTGATGGCGAGGGAGACAGTCGCCTCCTCGTAGAGTATCGTCGTCACCACACTGACAAAGAGAGAGAAGACAACAACAAGAATCAGCCGCCACCAGAGACCGGTTTTGAGCATTCCGTACCGGTACATGAGACTCACTGCGATGGCCAGGAGAAGTATCCAACCTATCTCCATGGGGGTGACGACCAGTTTGTACAGAGCCGCAAGCCCGAATAGTTCGGCTATCTGCAGCCGGCGGAAGAGCCGTTTGTCCGGCGCGAGGTAGAGAAGAAAGAAGAACAGGGCGAATACGGCAACGGAAACGGTGTTGAAAACCCGTAACGGGTCCGGCCCTTTTACGACTAGGGAACAATAACAGGTCGTTGCCGCGAAGGTTCCAACAAGACAGCCGAGCACAAGATTAACGCGGTGATACCGGGTCAAACGACTGTAAGAGCGGTGCTGAACTGTCCCCACGACACGGATATTCTAAGACGAAGCTCCCCTCTCGTCAAACTCGTGACGAGAAGCTGGCATTCTTGACTAAACTTCTATTGTACTTATACTTACCCCATGTCCGGAATGATTCCAACGACAGCACGGAACTCACGAGTTCATCACGTCCGGGAGTTGAGCGAGCACACCTACGTCCTGAGAATGGATCGGGGAGACCTCGAGTTCGAGCCGGGGCAGTACATCTCCGTGGGACCGAAAAATGACCTCAATATGCGGGAGTACTACGGCCGAGTTACCGACTACCTTCGCGAACATCCGGTGAGTCCCGAGGCCGTCTGTTTCCTCTGTGGCAACTGTGATATGATCTACGAAGCCTTTGACATCCTGCAGGAGCAGGGCATTCCGCACGACCGCCTCTTCGCTGAGGTGTACTTCTAACCGATACGGGGCCGTTTAGCCTATGAAATATTGTCTGTTACCATTGGGCTGTCAGATGAATCAGTCCGACGCCGAGAGAATTCGGGCGGTTCTCGAAGCGATCGGCTACGAGCGTACGGATTATGAGGAGGAGGCAGATCTCCTCGGTATCGTGGCGTGCTCGGTTCGACAGAAGGCGATCGATAAAGTCTACAGCAAAATTCACAAGTGGAACGAGTGGAAGAACGGGAGAAACCTGCTCACCTTCGTCTCGGGGTGCATTCTACCGGCCGATCGGGAGAAGTTCCTCGACCGCTTTGACCTGCTCTTTACCATTAACGAGCTGCCGAAGCTCCCGGAGCTAATACGACAGTACGGAGTACTCACGCCTCTGGGAGCCGGCGCCGCGACGGTGGAGCCGGCTACCCTCTATCCGGCGAGTTGGGCGTCCCGAGCCGAGAGCGGCTCGAACGGAGAATCCCTTCTCGAGGACATTCGCACAGGGTTCTGGCGCATTCAGCCGGCGTACAGTTCCAGCTTTGAGGCGTACGTCCCGATCCAGAACGGTTGCGACAAGTTCTGCACCTTCTGTGCCGTGCCCTACACCAGAGGCAGAGAGGTGAGTCGCCCGTCGGAGGAGATACTGGCGGAGGTGAGCGAGCTCGTGGAGCAGGGGTATAAGACGATCACCCTCCTCGGACAGAACGTAAACAGCTACGGGCTCGACCGCCTGAGCTCGGAAATGAGCTTTCCCGAGCTCCTCCGAGCGGTGGGAGAGATAGGCGTGCGCTCGGGCAAGGAGTTCTGGGTCTACTTTACCAGCCCTCATCCGAGGGACATGACCGATGAGGTGCTGGAAACGATCGCGGCGTATCCCGTTCTGGCCAATCAGATTCACCTCCCCATTCAGTCTGGGGACGACAAGATCCTTATTCGGATGAATCGTAACTACCGTCTTGCGGGATATCGCCGCGTAGTGGAGAGTATTCGCCACATTCTTCCTAAGGCGACACTCTTCACCGATATCATCGTGGGCTTTACCGGGGAAACGGAAGAGCAGTTCGAGAACACCCGAAAGGCGATGGTGGAGTTTCGGTACAATATGGCCTACGTCGCGATCTACTCTCCCCGACCCGGTGCGGCGAGCTCTCGCTGGGCCGATGATGTCCCGCAGGATGAGAAGAAGCACCGTCTCCACGAGCTCTCGCAACTGCTGCAGGAGACCTCGATGGAATACAACAGAGCGCTTATCGGCAGGGAGCTTCGGGTACTCGTTCAGGGAAGAGATCGCAAGGGATTTCTCTCGGGACATACCGAAGGGAAGCTCCCGATACGGCTCTCCGGAACCGACCGGGAGGATCTGGTGGGCGAGTTTGTAGATGTGGTCGTGACCGACTGTGCTCCCCTCTCCCTGCAGGGAGAGCTCCTCAAAGTCGCCGCCGGAGCGTAAGGGAAGCCAACTGCGAGATCGGATGAATCATAAGAGACGCATAGCGTTCTACACCCTCGGCTGTAAGCTCAATCAGTATGAAACGGACTCGCTCGCCTCCCAGTTCCGCCGGGAAGGGTACGAGATCGTCCGCTTTGAACAGGAGGCGGACTGCTACATCATAAACAGCTGCACGGTGACCAACAAGGCGGACAGAAAGTCCCGAAACGCCATGAACCGCGCCCTGCGGCGCGCGGGAGCGCGACTCTGCGAGCCGGTTCGCTCCTCGGTCGTCGTCGCCGAAGAGTCCCTCTCTTCAGGGCGCGGGGCGCCTGACGCCGGGATCGCCGCAGAAGCGCCGCCGAACGACGCAATCGTGGTAATGACCGGCTGCTTCGTGGACTCCGGCAAAGAGCGGCTCGAGCGGAGCGACGCAACCTATCTAGTCGACAACAAACGAAAGAATCAGATCTTTTCGATCGTGGACAGCCACTTCCGGGGCGAGATAGTTGATCCCGAGAGACTCGATTCCGGGATCTTCAGCTTCGAGACGCCGGAACGTCTCTTTCACACCCGGACGACCCTAAAGATCCAGGACGGCTGCGACAACTTCTGCACCTTCTGCATAATCCCTTTTGTTCGCGGCCGCGCCGCTAGCCGGCCGGTGGAGGAGGTTCTCTCCCAGGCCCGAGAGGCGATTCGGGGGGGCAGCAAGGAACTCGTGCTAACCGGGGTCAATATGAGCAGGTACCTGGAGGGAGAAACGGACTTCGCGCATCTCGTCCACCGGGTACTGGAGATTCCCGGGGACTTCCGTGTTCGCATATCCTCCCTGGAGCCGGATTCCCTGGACGAACGCTTCGTTGAGCTCTTCGCTCATCCTAAAATGGCGCCGCACCTTCACCTCTGTCTCCAGAGCGGAAGTGATCGGATTCTCCTAGAGATGCGGAGAATGTACACCGTTTCGACCTACCGGGAGATCGTAGAACGGATTCGCACTAGCTACCCTGATTTCAATATCACTACGGATATCATCGTCGGTTTTCCCGGAGAGGACGATGCGGAGTTCCAGCGCACCCTCTTCCTGGCGGAGGAGCTTCAGTTCTCCCACATTCACACCTTTTCCTACTCCAGGCGGAACGGCACCCGGGCCGAACGGATGGACGGTCAGGTTAGCGAGAAGGTGAAGCATGAACGAAGCGAGGCGATCAGAGAGCTCTCCGAACGGTCGAAGCGGTCGTACCGTTCCCGCTTCGTTGGAAAGGAAGAGCGGCTCCTGGTGGAGCGAGTGGGGACGAAAGCGGGCCGCGCTATTGCCCGGGGTCTAGGCGAGCACTACCTGCCGATTCGCGTGGAAGGTCCAGCGGTGAAGGATATGAACATCTTGCCGAACAGCTTTCTCCGAGTCCGCATCCTCGCGCTCGAGCAGGGAGATGACCCGGAGCTCATCGCCGAACCGGTATGACTCCGGTTCTCAGAGGGATGAGCCCGCGCGACTCAGCCTGTCACGCACCGCCACACCGACCCCTTCCGCCGGAGGGAGAATGGCAATAATCGCCCTGCATCCGGCCTGGTCGAAGGCGTAGAAGGAGCTGAACATGCCCCGGGCGTACGCCTCGAGGCTCTCGAAACTCACCGTCTCCAGCAGCGCCGCCTTGGCGGCCACAGAGAGCGCAAGGGAGTCTATAGCCGAGGCGGTGCCGAGAAGCCCGACGGTCCGTGGTTCGGCCCCTTCGAGAAATCCGTTTCCCCGGCCCTCGCTATCTCCTTCTTCCAGAAGATGAACGACCGCCTCCGGGGTGTAATGGCGGTAGCGGCTCCCCGGGGCACGGTACTCGGATAGAGAAGAATCTGCGGTCTCAGTAGGCGCTTCTCCGCCCTTCATAGACTCGCCCGCGGGTTCGGGCCGCTTCTCCCCGGAGTTTCGCAGCGCGGCAACATCGAACCCCGCTGCTATGAGCATCTCGAGTGTTACGCCCCCAGGTCTCAGGATCCGCTGCGGTGTGGTGGTGCAGTCCAGAATGGTTGACTCTACCCCAACGGAGCAGGGACCGCCGTCGAGAATCGCGTCGACTCTCCCCTCCATAGCCCCCAGAGCCATCGGGTGGGTCGTGGGACTCGGTCGGCCGGAGCGATTCGCGCTCGGTGCCGCCACGGGTATGGCGGCCTCCTCGAGAAGAGCCAGTGCTACGGGATGGGAGGGGATTCTCACGGCGACACTCTCTAGACCGGTTGTGGCAACCGGAGAGATCGACCCGTTGTGCCGGACGACCACGGTGATCGGCCCCGGTGCAAAGAGCTCGAGCGCCCTAACCGCGGCCTCCGGGGGATTGCCGCCGGTAAGCTCCCAGAGTTGGGAGATCGAGGCTATGTGGACGATGAGCGGGTTATCCGCCGGACGTCCCTTAGCCTCGTAAATCCTGCGACAGGCGTCAGAATTGCGCGCATCCGCACCGACTCCGTAGACCGTTTCAGTGGGAAAGACGACCACCCCTCCTTCCCTGAGAAGGCGAGCGGCCTCTTTGATGTCAGGTAGCTGTTCTCTTTGAAGGGGTCCGTGCTGGTCCACTACACTTTCACGTAGACGATACCATCTTCCACCATGACGGGATAGGTCTTTACCGGCGCCGTGGCCGGCAAATCCCGTACAGCGCCGCTTCGTATGTCGAAGCGGGAACCGTGCTTCGGACAGTAGACATCGCCACCCATGATGATCCCCTCACAGAGAGGTGAATACTCGTGGGAGCAGGAGTTGTCCGTGGCGTAAATGCCATCCTCCAGCTTAAAGAGAGCGATCTCCTTGCGGCGATGCACGAACTTATAGGTTCGGGAGAAGTCACCCTCCTTACACGCTTCGCGCCACTTCGCCATTAGTCTCGCTCGGCGATACGCTCTGCGATGATTCCTCGAATGTGCTCCTGGCTGCTCTCAGGGTAGAGAGAGAGAACCGCCTCGAAATACCCTTCCACAAGCATCCTTCGAGCCTCATACTGAGGATATCCGCGGCTGAAAAGGTAGAAGAGCTGCTTCTCGTCGAGCTTGCCGGTGGTGGAACCGTGACTGCAGCGCACATCGTCGGTGTTGATCTGCAAGGAGGGGATCGAGTCCGACCGCGCTTCCTCGGAGAGTACGAGATTGTTGTTGGTCAGATACGCGTCGGTCTCCACCGCCTCGTGCTCAACACGAATGAGCCCCTGGAAAATCGTATGAGACTCTCCGATTACCGCTCCCTTGTAGAGGGTGTCCGAGTGCGCCTTCGGTGCGGCGTGTCGCTGAATGGTGCGGAGGTCGAGATGCTGGTCCTCATGGGCGAAGTAGATCCCGTTCATAAGGGCGTCAGCGCCAGGACCGAGTAGGTCCGCGTCCACCCGGTACTTGCCGAACATGCCGCCAAACGCACCGGTGGTGTGCAGCAACGTTCCGTCCCGCCCGATGGCGCCATGGGCGTTGCTAAACACGCTGGAGTCGATGTTGAGGTTGTGAACGGAAAAGAACTTCGCCTCCCCGCCGTCACCCACTTCGATATCGACCCCTTCGTTGTAGATGACCTCTCCCTCCTCTTCGCCTTCGATCTCCTCGACTATCTGCGCTCTGGCGCCACTCTCCAGGAAAACGGCGATGTGCGGAGCGCGCAGGGTCTCGTCACCGCTCTCATGGAAGCGAATCAGAAAAGGCTCCTCGATCTCGACGAACTCGGGCACGTAGAGAAACACACCGTGGGTGATTACCGCGTAGTGCCAGGTGGCGACCTTGTTGTCGGACTTGTCGATACCTCGGGCGAGGAGTGCCTCGAACTTCTGCTGTACTTCCGGACTCATACCCTCGGAAAAGAGACGCTTCCAGCTTCCGAAGAGTACACCCTGCTCCTTTAGCTCCTCCCGAAGAAAGGCACCGACCTCTCCAGTGTTGGAGAAGCGGATCTCCCCGGCGTACTCCTCATTCTCCTCGAGCTCCTCCACCTCGGTTGCCGTGGCCGGCTCGAAGGCGAGCTCGTCGAAATCGTACATGGAGATATCCGACCGCCGCCACTCCTCATCCTCGGTGGTGGGCCACGCCTGACCGGAGTATACCTCATACGCTTTCTTTCGAAGCGCCGAGACCCAGGAGGGCTCATCCTGTCCCTCGATAAACTTTGTGATCTCGCCGAGACCTTTGTACTTCATTGCTTCTATGCTCTGGTTCATTAGCCGACGGATCCTTCCATTTCGAGCTCGATGAGCCGGTTGAGCTCAACGGCATACTCCATAGGTAGCTGCTTGACGAGTGGATCGAGGAATCCATTGACAATCATCATCGACGCCTCTCCCTCATCGAGGCCACGGCTGGTGAGATAGTAGAGCTGTTCCTCGCTGATCTTGCTCACCCGAGCCTCGTGTTCAATGGAGACGTCGGGACTCTGAATATCCATGTACGGGTAGGTGTTGGTAATCGAGTCGCTATCGATGAGCAGGGCGTCACACTCGACTTTCGCCCGGACATTCTCCAGCCCCTCGTTCACCTTGATATGTCCCCGATAGGTAGCGGTTCCGCCGTCCTTGCTAATGGACTTCGAGGTAATCACGGAGCTGGTGTTGCTGGCGGCGTGGGTGATTTTTCCTCCGGAGTCCTGCTCCTGTCCCTTCCCACCAAAGGCGATCGAGAGCACCTCACCGTGGGCACCCTCGCCGGCGAGAATAACCGCGGGGTACTTCATGGTGCGCTTGCTTCCGAGGTTGCCGTCGACCCATTCCACCGTAGCGTTCTTATGGGCGACGGCGCGCTTGGTCACCAAGTTGTAGACGTCGCTCGACCAGTTCTGAATGGTGGAGTACCGCACCCGGGCACCCTCGAGCGCTATAATCTCCACAACGGCGCTATGGAGCGAGTCGGAGGTGTAGATCGGTGCGGTACAACCCTCAACGTAATGAACGAAGGAGTCCTCCTCGGCGATAATAAGGGTGCGCTCGAACTGGCCGAAGCTCTCGGAGTTGATCCGAAAGTACGCCTGCAGCGGAATATCCACCTTCACGCCCTTAGGCACGTAGACAAAGCTCCCACCGGACCAGACAGCGCTGTTGAGAGCGGCAAACTTGTTGTCGTTATAGGGGATAATCGTGCCGAAGTACTTCTTCACAAGATCCGGGTATAACTCCACCGCCTCCTCGGGAGAACAGAAGATAACACCCTTCTCCTCGAGCTCCTTCTTAATGGAGTGGTAGACCATCTCAGAGTCGTACTGGGCTCCCACACCGGCGAGAAACTTCTGCTCCGCCTCGGGTATGCCCAAACGGTTGTACGTCTCCCGAATCTCCTCGGGCAGGTCCTCCCAGGAGCGCTCCTGCTTCTCCGTGGAGCGGGCGTAGTAGAAGAGCTCATCGAAGTCGATCTCGCTGAGGTCAGCCCCCCAGTTAGGCATCGGCTTCTTGTTAAACGCCTCCAGGGAACGGAGTCGGAACTCGAGCATCCACTCCGGCTCGCCTTTGTTTTCGCTTATGTCTCTGACTATCTGCTCATCAAGCCCCTTGCGGGTCTTGAAGACGGACTTGTCCGGAAAGGAAAAGCCGTACTTGTAGTCACCTATATCAACTTGCTGAGGACTACTCATGAATTAGCCTCCTCTTCTTCCATAATGCCGTGCTGCTTCTTAATGAAGTCGTACCCCTTCTCCTCGAGCTCCACGACGAGGTCATGGCCACCGGAGGTCACGATACGACCCTGGTACATAATGTGCACGTAGTCGGGATGAATGTAATTGAGGATTCGCTGGTAGTGGGTGATGACCAGGGCGCCGAAACTACCCTCCTCTCGGAGCTTATTGACCCCCCGGGCCACAACCTTGAGAGCGTCGATATCCAACCCTGAGTCGGTCTCGTCGAGGATCGCGAACTCGGGCTTGAGCATCAGCATCTGGAGGATCTCCATCCGTTTCTTCTCACCCCCGGAGAACCCCTCGTTCAAGTACCGGTTAATAAAGGAGCGGTCGATCTCCATGTAGTCCATCGCCTCCCGGAGGCGCTTTACGAAGCCCTTTGCTCCATCGTCACCGAAGCGAATCTCCGCCGCGCGCTTCAGAAAGCGGCCGACGCTTACTCCGGGAATTTCCACGGGATACTGGAAGGCGAGAAAGAGGCCCAGTTGCGCTCGCTCATGGGTCTCCATCTCTAGGAGATCCTCTCCGTCAACGAGTACCTGCCCGCCGGTCACCTCGTAGGAGGGATGTCCAAAAATGACGTTGGAGAGTGTCGACTTGCCCGAGCCGTTGGGGCCCATAAGGGCGTGGGTCTCTCCACTATTGAGGGTCAAGTTGACGCCGTTGAGTATCGGCTTATCTTCGATGTTCGCTTTGAGATCTTTGATTTCAATCTTCACGCTTCGCTCCTTGCGTCGGTTTCAGTCTATGTACGGTCATCCTCGGCCCTAAATGGGAAAACCGAGGGCCAGTTTCACATCTTCGCTCATAAAATCCGGATTCCACGGGGGCGACCAGACGAGGTTTGCGTGTACCGCTTCTAACCCGTGATCCTCCCGGATCACGGTCATTATGTCCTGGTAGATCGTATCCGCCAGCGGGCAGCCCGGGGAGGTGAGAGTGAAGTCCACTTCGACCCCTTCCTCCGTAACGTCGATGCGATAAACGAGACCGACATCCACGATATTGAATCCGATTTCCGGATCCACAACCTTCTTTAACGATTCCAGCACATCGCCTTTGCTGGGCATATTTCCATCAGCCATGAGCACCACCTATTTCCTGATTAAACTACTCAACAATAGAGTCTTGATCAATAGAACTGCAGGGATTTTTTCGAAATCGTTCCGAATAACGCCACAACGGCGTGTGGCGTTTCCCGCATATAGTATACTACAGTGGGGGGTTAGGAGAATAGCCCCGTGACCGTTACAATCATCCTTGCTCACCCGAACCGCGAGAGCTTCAACCACGCCATCGCCGAGCGAATTCATCGCTGTCTTGACGAGTCCAATCACCAGGTCCATCATCACGATCTATACGCCGAGCGGTTCGTACCGGTTCTGGAAGTCGAGGAGCTCCGGAGGAAGTTCGCCTTTGACGATACTATCACCACCCATTCCCGGCACATACGGGAGTCCCAGGGGTTGGTTGTGATCTATCCCGACTGGTGGGGTATGCCCCCGGCGATTCTGAAAGGGTGGATCGACCGGGTCTTTCGTCCCGGCTTTGCCTACGAGTATGAGGGGGGAGAGTTCACGGAGAAGGAGAAGGTACCCCTTCTCACCGGTAAGCGCGCCATGGTTGTTACCACCACCAACGAGACCAACCCGCTGAGCCAGGAGGCGATGAACACCTTATGGCGGGAGCGCGTCTTCGGCTATACCGGGGTGGACCAGGTGGATTTCCGCTGTTTCTACGGATTGCGGGAAAGCAGTGGCAGGGAGCGGCACCGCTGGATGGACGAGCTCTGCCAAATCGTCGAGCGGTGGGCGGGGTGATCTCTAAGTTCGTTGAGCCCTTCCTCCTGCCCCCGGGTCTCTTCGTGGTGCTCTTGGTCGCTTTGGGGGTCTGGCTTATCCGGTGGCGAAGGGAGAGGCTCTCCGGAGTCGCGGCCTTGTGTATCGGGCTCCTTCTCTTTCTCCTCTCTACCGGCGTCGTGGGAGAGTTACTGATTCGTCCGCTGGAGCGTGCCTACCCTCCGCCGCCGGCGCAAGAGGCGTGCTTCGGTGACGCGATTGTCGTTCTCGGAGGCGGGTCGAGGGTGAGCTCCCCCGCGGAGGGAGGTGCCCCAGCGCTCACCGAAGAGTCCACGGGTCGCCTCGTCTACGGCGTCCGCCTCGCCCGGGAGTTGCCGCTGCCGCTTATCTTTACCGGCGGTCGCGCCCTGGGCATCGAGGAACGCCCGAGTGAGGCGGAAGCCGCCGCCCGGGTCGCTGAAAGCCTCGGCATCCCGCGGGAGCGACTCTTCCTCGAAGAACGGAGCCGTACCACCTGGGAGAACGCCCTCTACGTCTCCCGTGAGTTCGAGACTCGGGCGCCCCTGCTGGTCACCAGCGCCTGGCATATGCCCCGGGCGATCTACTCCTTCCGTGAGCACGGAATAGAGCCGGTTCCCGCCCCCACGCTCTATCGAAGCGATCCCGCTCCACCGCTAGCGACTGAGTTCCTTCCCTCCTCCGGCGGATTCGAGAAGAGCTCCCTCGCCCTCCGTGAGTATCTCGGGTTGCTCTACTACCGGATTCGATACTGAGGGGCGCGGTTTCGAGAGTCGTTCAGCTGTACCGACGGATAATTCTCCGACAGATACTTCCGCTGTAGACAGACATGATTCGTTTCACTAAACCTGACTCCTCGGTATACTTGTTCCACAGGAAGCTAACAGCGAGAGCGTATGAAAAAAAGCGGGGTACTCTTTGTTATTAGTTTGGTTTTGGTGCTACTGGCGCTCTTTCTCGCCTTCCGATACAGCCGAATGGTAGGAAGCGAGAATTTGGGTCATGGAATGGGTCTTACCACGAATATTTCGTCGCTCCCTCCGGGAAAGAGATAGAGGAGCTCTCCACTCCGGAGAAAGCGCCAGGAGGCAGTCGGCACCTCTTCCGAGACTCGCTCCTCCGGCGACTCGTCGGTCTCTCCATCGCTACCGCCGGCGGCACGCCGAATCATCGCCTCCGGGTATACTGGAAGCTCCATGGTCGTCGTCATACCTTCCGAAAGGGTGTACTCCTCCCGGAAGAACTCCTCCAAAGAGTAGACCCGCTGGTTTTCGAGCTCCGCAAAGAGGTGCGCGGCGCTATCCACCCGCTCGAGCATAGCGAGGCTCTGCGCTGCCGCCCGGGCCTCCACCTGAGTCAGAGCGACGGTCCCCTCGGTTTCGACGGCCTCGTAGCTTCCGACAACGTCCGTCCCTGAGATACGGTCCACCAGGACGCCGCTCTTCTCCTCCGAGGGATCACCGGAGGCAAAGAGTGCAATAAGAAGGGCGAAGACGAGCCTCGCCGAGACAAGGCTACCCTGCAAGCTTTTTTACCACCTGAAGAAGCTTATCCGCGTCAAAGGGCTTTACGATCCAGCCGGTGGCTCCGGCCTGCTTACCCTCGTCCATCTTGGTTCCCTGACTCTCCGTGGTTAGAACCACGATCGGGGTGAACTTGAACTTTCCCTGCTCCCGGGCCTTTCTGACCAGCTCGATCCCGTCCATATTCGGCATGTTGACATCGGTAATAATCATGGAAAACTCCGCATCTTCCATTTTTGAAAGGGCGTCAACGCCATCCTCCGCCTGAGTAACGGCGTAGCCCTCCTGCTCGAGGACGTAGGTTACGCTCTGTCGTATCGCTGCTGAATCATCGACAATGAGAATTGACTTCGCCATGCAAACCTTCTCCTATTCTCAAATGTAAAGGGTACGCCCCCAAGCTTCCCACCGCAACCCTAGATCTCCTGAAGAAGCTTCTTAAGGAAATTCCAGGAGCGCTCCACCGAGGAGATGCGAACCCGCTCTTCCGGTGTGTGAGCTCCCTCAATGTCCGGGCCGAAGGAGAGCATCTCCATGCCCGGATACTTGTCGCCGATCACCCCGCATTCGAGGCCCGCATGGACCGCCTCCACCACGGGCTGTGATCCCGCGACCTTTGCATACGCGTCGACCGCCCGGGTTAAGAGCTCGGAGTCGGGGTTCGGCGTCCAGGCGGGGTACCCCTCCGCCTCTTCCACCCGCCCGCCGGCGAGCTCAACCGGAGCGCGAACGAGGCGCACCGCGTCATCGACGCCGCTCCCGCGGCTCGACCGCTGACTAGTTAGAATGACGAGCTCCTCCTTTTCGATCCGGACCGCCGCGAGGTTCGTGGAGGTCTCGACGAGACCTGGCACCGCCCGGGACATGGCGAGTACGCCGTGAGGCAGCGCCGCGAGGAGTCGAATAACCCGGCCGGTAGTAGCCTGGTCCATCGGTTCCGGCGCCTCCTCCTGGAGCTCTTGCAGAGAGAGGTCGAGCCCCGGCTCGATGTCTCCGAACTCCTCGAGGAGCGTCTTCTTCCACTCTTCTAGTAGAGACTGGAGTTCACCCGGATTGCCCGAGATCAGTACCGCCGCCTCGAGCTCCCGGGGTATGGCGTTGTGCTTGCCTCCCCCGTGGATATCGAGTAGTCGAAGATCTTCCCGCTTTCGCAGGAGGTCGTAGAGAACCCGGGCGCCGAGCTCGATAGCGTTACCCCGACCCTCTCCGATATTCATTCCGGAGTGGCCTCCGCGGAGTCCGCTCAAGAAAATCCGAAGAGCGCGCCCCTCGCTTCCGGAGTCCCGGGAGACCGGCAGGTAGGCGTAGCTGTTTCGGCCCCCGGCACAGCCGATGCAGAAGTGTCCTTCCTCTTCGGTGTCAATGTTAATCAGCCGCTTCGCGGTAAGGAGATTCGGCTCGAGCTTGAGGGCGCCGGTGAGGCCGGTCTCTTCATCCACGGTGAACAGACACTCCACCGGCGGATGCTCGAGCTCACCGATAAGGAGGGCGACCATCATCGCAACGGCGATGCCGTTATCGGCGCCCAGGGTCGTTCGGTTTGCCCGGACCCAGTCGTCCTCCCGAACCAGGGTAATAGAGTCCTTCTCGAAATCGTGCTTCGTCCCGGCGTTCTTCTCGCAGACCATGTCCATATGAGCCTGCAGCGCCACCGGGGGACGGTCGGCGTACGCTCCGCTGCCGGGTTTCCTGACCAGAACGTTGCCGGTTCCATCGACCGTAGATTCGAGCCCCCGCTCCTCGGCGATGGAGAGAATCCACCGACGAACCCCCTCCTCCTGCTTGGAACAGCGCGGAATCGCCGAGAGCTCGGCGAATCGCTCCCAGACCTCCTCGGGAGCCAATCCCTTCACGGCCTGCATATTCTCGCTACTCATGGGTGCATCATAGCGAGGGTGGCGAGTTTTCTCAATCTTACGAATCGCGTACCCCG
>JBKHED010000018.1:0-42546 GCA_046540995.1 Spirochaetaceae bacterium
CTCTGAGGAGGGGCTCTCAGTCGAGGAACGGAAGGAAGGGGTCACGATCGTACTCCGGGAGGTCTATTTCGAGCCGGACTCGCCCGAGCTGACCGAATCCGCCGCGCGGACGATCTCCCGAATCGGGGAAGTGCTGCGACGGGTGCCGGAAAACGACATTCTGGTCACCGGTCACACCGCTTTTGCCGGGAGCCGTGAGGGCAGAGAGGCTCTCTCGGCGGAACGAGCGCGGCGGGTCGCCGAGGCGATCGTGGCGGAAGGGAGCCATCGAGAGGAGCAGGTACTCTACCGGGGGGTGGGGGCAAGACGACCGGCGGCGAGCAACGCCACGGAGGAGGGACGCCGCCGTAACCGACGGGTAGAAATCACCATTCTGGAGTGAACGACTCGCCGCGGCGTAGCGGGTGCCGTGAGCCGGCGGCACCCGGGGAAGAGCGCGGTCCCGCGCCGACTCGCACGCTTAGCCGATCATGCCGTAGAGGAGCTTGATCTCCTGTGGCCAGAGCTCCGGCTCGTTCGTCTCGAGGATCAGCGGCATATCCTCCAGGCGGGGATCGTTCATAATGGGGCGAAACGCCTCCACCCCGAGGGCGCCTTTGCCGATGGCGGCGTGGCGGTCCTTGCGGCTTCCGAGATCGAATTGGGAGTCGTTGATGTGCATCCCTTTCAGGTAGTCGAGACCGACGACGGAGTCGTACTCCTCCATGGTGCGGTTCCACCCGGCCGCCGTGGAAATGTCGTAGCCGGCGGCGTAGGTGTGGCAGGTGTCCAGACAGACTCCCACCCGGCTCTTCACATCGATGAGCTCGATAATGCGGGCCAAATGCTCGAAGCGGTAGCCCACGTTGCTCCCCTGACCGGCGGTGTTCTCGAGCACCAGCACCACCGCCTCGGTTTCGGCGATAATGGTGTTCATCTCCGCGGCGATAAGGGTGAGGCACTCTTCCTCGCTTACGAGCTTTACGTGGCTGCCCGGGTGGAAGTTGACCAAGCCGATACCGAGCTGATGCGCCCGTTCCACTTCGTCCTTTAGGGCAGCGGCGGATTTCGCTCGCTTCTCCTCCTCGGGACTCCCAATGTTAATGAGGTAGCTCGCGTGGGGTAACACCTGGGCGAGAGGTATGCCCGCCTCGGCGATATTCTTTCCGAAGGCGGCGATACTCTCCTCGGTAAGCGGCTTGGCGTTCCATTGGCGCTGGTTCTTGGTGAAAAGCCCCAGAGCCTTGCCGCCGATCTCCTGCTCATTGATGGGGGCGTTCTCTACGCCTCCGCCGGCACTCACGTGCGCCCCGAGATACTTCATATCGCCTTCGCATTCTCCAGGAGGTACTTTTCGGCCTCGGCGTTCCACAATCCGTTGTGGCGCTCCACGATTTCGGCGAGACGGGCGAACATCGGATCACTTTCTCCCTTTTCCGCGAAATCCTCGATTGCGGTGAGCTCCATACTCACATTGGGATAGATGAGCTTCTTTCCCCCGGGGATCTCCGGTAGTCGGATGGTAGTGTCCGCCACGGCATCGAGACCACCGACGTGGGTGATCATCGCCGAAGGGTTAATGATCCCCCGGGACATCATCTCCAGGGACTCCTTCATGTCTTCGGTGTTGCCGCCACTGGTACCCACCAGGTGGTGAGAGGCGTAGTGAACATCGTAGATGTTGATCCGTGCCGAAAGCTCCGGATTGGTAGGTCCGGCGAAGAAGTTGAGACAGCCGTCGTAGCCGAGAATCCGGTCCGCCTGCTCGAAAAGCGCGGCAACCGGGGCAAATACCATTACGTCGTCGTACCCTTCACCGTTCGTATAGGATTTGAGGTGCTCCACCGGGTCGTCGACACTCTTTGTGTTTACGTAGTGGAGCTCCACCCCGTGTCTTGCCGCCTCTGCCGGTGTGTAGAGCTCGCTTGCCCTCTTGAGCCGGGCGTCATCAATGTCGGTCACCACCAGGAGGGAGGGTCGTCTCGCGTTGTGTATCGCGTAGTCAATGGCGCCGAGGCCCATGGGACCGACGCCTGCGAGGATCGCCATATTGCCACCTTCGACAATTCCCATGTCGTGGACGTAGCTCTCCTTGCGGGTGTGATACATGGCGTGAAAGGTGCCGACGATGCAGGACATCGGCTCGGCCAGGGAGCCCATGTAGTACGCCTCTCCGGTGTACTCCAGGAGGCACCCCTGCTCCATTACAACCTTGGGAATGACAATATAGGTGGCGTCTCCGCCGATGTACTGAAAGGAGTAGCCCGGCGCGGCCATACCGTCCATATACTCCGGGTGGTTGATGGCAGGCTGAATCGAAAAGCGCTGCCCCTCTTCGAACTGCGCCTTCCAGCGACTTCCGACTTTCACGATCTCGCCACAGAACTCGTGGCCGATAATTATCGGGTTTCTCTCCACATCCTCGGGGACCCGCTTGTGCCGAGCGCCCTGGATAGTCTCCTTATGGCTCGACATGCAGATGCTGTCGGAGATTATATGGGCGAGAATCTCGTCCTCGCCAATTTCCGGGAGCTCAAACTCTTCGAGACGGAGATCGTTCTCTCCGTAAAGACGGACTGCTTTGGTTTTCATGGCCCCGAGTATACACAACTCAGCGGAGTTTGGGGAGTGTAACCGTTTTCACGGCGTTTGATTCCCCAAGGTCGGATGGCTATTTTGTAGAAGGTGGTACACTTTCCTGAGACGTTCCTCTGGGGAACGGCAACCGCGGCGTTTCAAATCGAAGGATCTCCGGAGGCGGACGGCAAGGGGCTGTCCACCTGGGATGAGTTCGTCATGCGCCGCTCTACTATTCTCGACGGGAGCTCTCCCTATCCCGCCTCGGACCATTACCGGCGATGGAGGGAAGACGTCGATTTCCTGGAGTACCTGGGAGTGGGGGCGTACCGGTTCTCGATCTCCTGGCCCCGCGTACAGCCCACCGGAACGGGGGCCCTAAACGAGAAGGGAGTCGGCTTCTACAGCCGTTTGATTGACGCGCTTCTCGAGAAGGGGATCGAGCCTTTTGTCACGCTCTATCACTGGGACCTTCCCCTGGAGCTGGAAAGACGGGGCGGCTGGGAGCGCCGGGAGATCAGCGACCGATTTGCCGAGTACGCCTCCCTCATGGCGGATCGCCTCGGGGACCGGGTGAGCCACTGGATTACCGTAAACGAGCCCGGCACCGTGAGCAACTTCGGTTACCGCCGGGGAGTCCACGCTCCCGGCAAGACGAGCCTGTTCGCCGCGGCACGGGCGGTCCACTTTATGCTCCTCGGCCACGGAAAGGCGGTAGAGGCGATACGGAACCGCAGGCCCGAGGCGAAGGTCGGCATTAGTAATATCATCTCCCCGGTTGTGCCCGCCCGGGACAAGGATCGAAAGCTAACCTCTCGACTCGATGAGGCGGTAAACCGCCTCTTTCTCGACCCGGTGTTCAAGGGGCGCTATCCCCTGGGCCTCCATCGGCCGATGAGTCTGCTGATCCGTGAGGCTCGCTCGGAGGATTTCGAGACGATGGCGGAGCCGATCGATTTTCTCGGTGTTAACCACTACGCCAGGATGGTAGTGCGTAAAACCTGGGTCCCCGTTATAGGACACAAGGTTATCAACGCCTCCTACGAGGGGGTGCGCTTCACCGATATGAACTGGGAGATCTTTCCGGAAAGCTTCTACGACGTTTTGCGCTGGGTCGACGAGGAGTACGGGCCGATCCCGATCTACGTGACCGAAAACGGGGCAGCGTTCAAGGACGAAAAAGAAGGAAAAGAGATTCGCGACCGGGAGCGGATTGAGTATCTTCGGGGGTATCTCACCGCCCTTCATCGCGCTATGCGCGCAGGGGTGGACGTCCGGGGATACTTCGTCTGGAGTCTCCTCGACAACTTCGAGTGGTCCGAGGGACTGAGCAAGCGTTTCGGGCTAATTCATGTCGACTACACAACGGGAGAGCGAACGGTGAAGGCGAGCGGCCACTGGTATCGCCGGGTTTGTCACGGCGACGGGACGGTTTTTACCAGCAGCGCAGAGGAGGAAGCGTTTGGAAAAGAAAGTTAGCGTCGTCATACCTGCCTATAACGAGGAGGAGCTCCTGCCGATTCTGCTGGATTCCCTCAGAGAGCAAACCTTTCATGACTTCGAAGTGATCGTCGCCGATGCCAACTCCGATGATAGAACGGCCGCCATCGCCGAAGAGAAGGGGGCGCAAGTGGTGGAGGGGGGCATGCCGGCCCGGGGGAGGAACGCCGGAGCCTCCGTTGCCCAGGGGCGGTTCATTCTCTTTCTCGACGCCGACGTCAAAGTGCCTCCGGAGTTCGTGGCCAATGTTCACGACGAGATGGAGCGGCGGTACGCGGACCTCGCGACCTGCGAGATCCGGCCGATTTCCGATGTGGGCTTGGACAAGGCGCTCTTTTCCCTGGCGAACTCAGTGGTTCGGTACACCGCCCGGAGCGAGCCCCGGGCCCCGGGATTCTGCATTTTCTGCACCAAGCGGCTCTTCGATCGGGTGGGGGGGTTCGACGAGACGATTACCCTCGGTGAGGATCACGACTTTCTCAAGCGCGCCTCCAAGTATCGGCCGATGGTCTGGCTCTACGACAGCTACATGGAGGTGAGCGTTCGGCGACTAGAGAAGGAAGGGCGACTCGGCTACGCGCTGAAGGCGCTTCAGAGCGACCTCTACCGAAACCTGGTGGGAGAGATCCGGAACAACGAGATCGAGCACGAGTTCGGGGATTTCGAGAAGGACGAGGAGACCAAAAAGTCGACATTGGACAAGCTCGACCGTCTTATTATCGACAGCGAAAAGCGGTTGCGGGAGTTGACCGAGGATCAGGACGGGGTGATTGGAAGAATCCGCGTCCAGCTCCAGGAGCTCCGGGAGCAACTGCGAGGCCCCGGCAATAGATAGTTTCATTTCTCCGGCGGATATGCTATGAGCGTAGGTATGCGCCTCCTCTTTCTCGATTCGGGCAACGAAGCCGTTGGATTGGAGCTCGCCGAGCGGGTGGCTGCGGCCCTAGGCGGAGGGGAAGCATGAGCGTACGCCACCGGAGCCGCCTCATCGTCATTATCGCCGTCGCCTTTACCTCGGTCTCGGCGATACTCATTCGCCTCTCCTCGGCTCCTCCCCTGACGATCGCGGCGTATCGAATGCTCTTCGCCTTTCTTATGGTCGCCCCCTTTGCCCTGGGACACCTGCGACCGCTAAGCAGGCGGGACCTACTCCTGGCCACGGCGAGTGGCGCCCTTCTCGCCCTCCATTTTGCCACCTGGATAACCGCAGTCACGATGACCAGCGTGGCGAGCGCTACGGTGCTCGTCAGTCTCCACCCAATTCTGGTCCTCGCCGGGAGCGTCCTGCTTCTCAAGGAGAAGCCGCTACCCGGGGCGGCACCGCTTATTGTGGTCGCCCTCCTCGGAACGGCAATTCTCTCCTGGGGGGACCTCCGTTCCGGGATCGGCGATATCCGAGGCAACCTCCTGGCGATCGCCGGAGCCGGGGCGGTTTCGGGGTATATGCTCCTCGGCAGCAACCTCCGACGGCGGGTTGGGGCGCTTCAGTACAACGTTCTCGTCTACGGGGTGGCTGCGGCGCTCCTCTTTTCGATCGCTCTGCTCTCGGGGTCGAGCCTCGGAGGCTTCGCTCTGGAGGAGTACCTGCTCTTTCTCGGCCTCGCCTTCTTCTGCACTATTCTCGGCCATGCTCTGTTCAACTGGGCCCTAAAGTTCGTTAGAGCGACCTTTGTCTCCTCCTCGATACTGCTGGAGCCGCTGTTCGCCACGGTTATGGCGCTCTTTGTACTGGGGGAAATCCCTTCGCTTCTTACGCTGGTGGGAGGAGCAGTAGTAATGGGCGCGCTCTACGGGCTTGCCAGGGGCGAACGAGAGGCGGGCCGTAAGGTTGAGCGAAAGATGGAGGTAATCGGATGAGCGACGTGAGGATCATCCTGGGAGGAAAGATATATCGAGACCCCTGGAACTCTATTGAGAACGGCGCCCTGGTGGTTCAGGGGGAAAGAATTAGCTGGGTCGGACCCCTATCCGAACTGCCGGAGCGTTGGAAGTCAGGGGGAGAGCGAAAGGAGCTGACCGGGAAAGTGCTGCTCCCGGGGTTCAACGACAACCACCTCCATACCGCGGTCTTCGGTGACAACGAGACCTACCCGAGTCTTACCGGTTTGAATGAAGGGCAGATTCTTCGTCGGTTGGAGGAGCGTTTCAGCGACTGGCCGAAGGGTGAGCTCATTATGGCCTTCGGCTGGGACTATCCGGAGTGCCCTGCGCCGCACCGCTCCCTCCTGGACAAGCGGTTCCCGGATAACCCGGTGGCGTTAATTCAGTTTTCCGGACACGGCGCGTGGGTCAACAGCCGGATGCTCGAAAAGCTCCGGATCGACCGCGAGACTCCCGAACCGGAAGGCGGTGTTATCGTTCGGGACGAGCGTGGCGAGCCCACGGGGATTCTTCGCGACGCTGCCCTCCACGCCATTCATCGGGAACGGTTTATGGTGCTTCATCGGGACCGAAGGCGGCTCACCGCCGCGGTGGAACGTGCCCTCGGCCACTACCGCGAATACGGTATCACCTCCGTGCAGGATAACACCTGGCTGCCCCAAACGATCGGCGTCTTGAGAAAGCTCAAGAGAGAGGGGCGATTGACGAGCCGCTTCTCCTGCTGGCCCTACGGGGTCATGCCTTGGGTCGCTCGGTTCACCGACCTTCGCCGCTTCGACCCCTTCTGGTTCCGAAAGGGTCCGTGGAAGTACTTTCTCGACGGGACTTTTTCCACCCGGACCGCCTGGCTGTTGGAGCCCTATCCCGGAGAGCCGGAGAACCGCGGAACGCCGGTGCTCCGCGGGGAGGAGCTCGACAAGGTGCTCCTCCGGGCGGCGAAAAAGAAGCGGCAGGCGGCGTTTCACGCGATTGGGGACGGGGCGATTCATGAGTTCCTCGACCGGCTCGAGTCGGTGGCCCGGGCGTACCCGGTCCTCAGGGAGCTCCGACTCCGCCTCGAGCATGCGCAGCTCGTGGATCCGCTCGATATGGAACGGCTGGCGGAGCTCGGGGTGCTGATCGCCGCTCAACCCCATGCGATGGGAAATCCGAGGAAGGACGTGGAGATCCTCGGCAAGGAGAGAGCTCTGCACGCCTATCCCCATAAATCACTTCTGAAAGCGGGGGTACCGCTCTCATTTGGATCGGACATTCCCGGGGAACCGACGGTACGCCCCTTTCAGGCGATTCACTACGTCGTAAACCGCGAGGGCCCGGAAGCGCTGAGCCTGGCGGAAGCGATCTCCGCCTACACTCTCGGCAGCGCCTACGCGGAGTTTATGGAGAAGGAGAAGGGCACCCTGCAGGAGGGAAAGCTGGCGGACTTCATCGTTCTCGATCTGGACCCCTTCGAAGTTGCCTCGGAACGGATCGAGACGATAGAGGTTTCCGAAACCTGGGTCGGGGGTCGGCAGGTGTTCAGCAGGGAGGAGGTTGCCGGGGGCTCCTGAGCCGTGTACCATTCCTGTACACAATATGCAGGAAAAGGCTTTTAGAGAGGTACACCCGTGAGTCTCCGTTTTGATGACCCCGATCTGCCGAAGCGGCTCAGCGAGCTGACGGACGAGGAGCTCGAGAACGCTCCCTTCGGGATAATCCGGATGAAACCGGATGGAAGGGTGACACTATACAATCGCGCCGAATCCGCTCTTTCCGGTATAGGCGAGGAGCAGGCGCTGGAACACAACCTCTTCCGAGACGTAGCACCGTGCACCAATAATTTTATGGTTGCCGGGCGGTACGAGGAAGAAGAGCTCGATGCGGTGGTAGAGTACGTTCTTACCTTTGCAATGGAGCCTAGGGAGGTGACGCTGCGACTGATACGTCGCGGTGATCTGCTCTTTATGCTGGTGAAGCCGAACTGATGGAGCGATCCCAAGAGCTTCTCGCCTTTCTCTACCGTATACCGGTCGCCGTGATCGAACTCGATGAAGAGGGGGTAATTGGGCTTATGAATCCGATGGCCGCTCAGTTCCTGCTCCCCCTCACCGGAGGAAAGAAGCCTGAGAATTTCCTTGAGATTATGGAGCCCTACGTACCGGAGCTCCGGGAGCGGATGACCGACCTCCAGAGCCCCTCGGGAACGATTATCGGGGAACGGCGTTTCCGCGTCGGAGAACGGGACTACGGTCTGGAGGTGCGAAAGGTAACGGAGCGCCTCTTTATGGCGACGATCACCGAGGTGACCGAGTCCCTCGCCCGGGAACGCCGGGTGCAGGAGGCGGTTACGCAGGAGGCGGAGCAGCGCGGACGAAACGAGATAGCCGCCGGGGCGCTGCACGATATCGGTAATGCGGTGACCGCCCTGGGAACAACCGTAGCGAGGACCTTAGGCGAGCTCGACTGGCCTGAGCTCGAAAGCTTGAGCAGGCTGCAACAGTTTCTACGGGAACGGAGGGAATCGCTTTCCAGCGCCCTGGGAGAGGAGAAGGTTGAGCTCCTCTTTGAACTGCTCCGGGAGGTCGAGAGCGGAATCGGTGGGAGAAAAGGCGATGTCGAGAGCGACCTCAACGAGATGGCCGGAACACTCTCCCATATCTCTGAGATACTGACCATTCAGCGCTCCTACACCAGCGAGCGCCCGGGAATTCTCGGGAGAAATGTGGACCTTCGACGGGTCCTCGATGACGCCGTGGAGATGCAGGCGGTAAGCCTTGCAAATCGACAGATTCGCGTGGAGCGCAACTATCCCGAGTATCCGGTCTCCGTGCAGGGAGACCGTACCAAGCTGGTTAGGGTGGCGATGAATCTTCTCAGAAATGCGGCGGAGGCGTTCGACCGACGATCTTCCGGCGACAAAGAGCGGCGCGTTCGAATTTCGGTCTCCCGGGAGAAGGAACGCGCGACGGTGATAATCGATGACAACGGCCCGGGCTTTGGTTCCTTTGATGGTTCCTCGAAGGGAGACTCCGGGGGACTTGGATTGAAGGGAGTAGCGTCGATGATAGAGGCCCACGGAGGAGGGATCGAAAGAGGGGACTCTCCTCTCGGAGGAGCGATGGTTCGGTTTTGGCTTCCTTGTGAGGAGGAAGGCGGCGGTGCGTAGCGATTTGAACACCCGCATACTGGTAATAGATGATGAGGAGGCGATTCGCGCGAGCTTTGCAGAGATCTTGGCACCGAGAAGGCGGGATTCGGGGAAGCTCTCGTCTCTGAGCAGGCAGCTCTTCGGCGAGGAGCGAGGGCTGCCGAAGAGGAGCTCCCTCTTCGACTTTGAGGTGGACCTCGCCGGGAGCGGCGAGGAGGGTTTGAAGTGCGTGATCGCGAGTGTCGAAAACGGCTCGCCCTACGCGGCGATATTTGTTGATGTTCGCATGCCCGGCCTCGATGGCCTCGAGACGGTACAGGAGATCCGAAAGCATGACAGCCGGGCGGAGATCATTTTTATTACCGCCTACAGCGACTACGAGATCGACGAGATCGTACAACGAGCCGGCGCGAACGTCGGATACCACACCAAGCCTTTTGCACCGGAGGAGATTCGGCAGCTCGCAACAAAAGCTGTCTACGAGTGGAACAAGAACCTCAGTCTCGAAGAGCTGATCTCCCTCGTCTCGGAGCTCCGCACGACCGAGAGAGAGCTCGGAGTACTCTTAAAGAATATTCTCCATCAGGTGGCGGAACTCCTCGGGTCGAGCTCCGCGCTCATAGCCTCTCGAGAGAAGGACCGGTACGAACGGTTGATCGGAATGGGGCTTCTCTCCGACGAGGAGAGGGCGCAGGCCGTTCTGCGGAGGATGCCGAAGATTACCGACTCCGGCGTTTTCCATGACGAGGAGGCGATTTACTACGGTCTCGCCCGTTTCGGGGTGGTTGCGCTCTTTGAGGGGGACGGTGGCGCGCTCACGAACCACCGCATTTACCTGGCCCGGCTCTTTCTCGAAGAGGCCGCCCAAGCGATACGGAACGCCGAGCTCCGGGAGGAGCTGTTGCGGAAGGAGAAGCTCTCCGCCGTGGGGCAGGGGGTTAGTATGGTGGCCCACGACTTGCGCTCACCCCTGGGGAACATCCTCTCGCTGGTTGAGCTCTTGGAGGAGGATGGTTCGATTTCCCGGGAGAGCAGAGATCTGATTGCGCTGATCGAAAGCTCCGCCAAGAACGCCGCGGATATCGTGCACGACATCCTCGACTTCGCCCGGGGCGGTGGCCTGAAGAAAGTTGAGACGACCACGGGAGAGATCTTGGAGCTGGTCGAGCGGGAGGCGCGACGGACGGTGAGCGAGCGTGCGGTGGAGCTCCGGATGGTGGACGCCGCCGAGAGGGGCATTCGCTGCGACAGGAGTAAGGTCGCCAGGGCGCTGCTCAACCTCATTCGTAACAGCGCCGAGGCTCTATCCCGGGAGACGGGGATCGAAGAGCGGAGGATCGATGTGCGCTGCGAGTCGGCGGACGGGGAGCTCCTTTGTCGGGTGAGCGATAACGGCCCGGGCCTACCGGAAGTGGTGCGGGATAACCTCTTCGTTCCCTTTGTTTCCGCCGGCTCCGGAGGACGGCAGAAGCGCACCGGTTTGGGACTCGCGATTGTCAAGCAGTTCGTAGACCTCCACGGTGGCAGAATAGAGGTGGAAACCAACGAGAGGGGAACAACCTTCACGATAGGGATACCGGGATGAAGAGGCATGATGCCGTTATCGTCGGCGGGGGGATGGGTGGCATGATTGCCGCAAACTACCTCGCAAAGTTCGGAAAGCGAACGGTTCTCCTGGAGCAGAATCATCAACCCGGCGGTAATATGTCCGGCTTCTGGCGCAAAGGGTTTTACTTCGATGGCGGGGATCAGTCCTTTGAGAGCCTCGGTATCGTCTTTCCGATCCTAGAGGATCTCGGCGTCTACGAGAGCGACGGGTGGACAAAGGCGAGTTTCCGGATGAGCTCCGGAGATTTTGACTTTCTGGTAAACGACCTCGACGAGGTAGAACAGTCGCTCCGGGAGGCGTTTCCGCGGGAGCCCGGGATCGAGCCGCTCTTTCGGGAAATAAAGGAGGTCTCCCGCTTCTTGAGCCGCTTCTACAATCCCTGGGAGTTTCCGGTTCTCAATGACTTCAGGGTTTGGAAGCTCGGCGCGGGGATTCCCTGGCTTCGGAAGCTCAAGAAATGGAGCACCTTCGAGTATCGAAAGCGGGCGTGCAGCGTAATCGAGAACCCGGAACTGCGCAGCTGGTTTACCAACATTGGCTACTACCAGATGCCGTTTCTCTTCTTCGCGGGGTTCTGGCACATCTGGGCCAAGGACTACTGGTATCCCCGGGGAGGGATGCAGGCGCTCCACAACCGCCTCGCCGAAACGTACGAGGCTCGGGGAGGTGAGATACGGTACAATCGGCTCGTAACCCGCGTCGAACACGCTAACGGTGAGGCGAAAGCGGTAATCTGTGAGGGGGGAGAGCGCTTCGAGGGAAAGAAGATCATTTACGCCGGGGACTACAAGGAGCTCCTGCGCTCGATTCTGGAGCCGGAGCTCTTCGATCGTCAACGGCGCGATAATCTTCTCAATACCCGCCTCACCGAAGAGATAGTGAGTGTCTATCTCGGGGTGAAGATGAGCTCCCGGGAACTCTCGCAGCGGCTCCGGGCGCATCATCCCTTCTTCTTTCCGAACTACGATGTGATCTTCCCCGATGCGCGGAGTCCACGGGACGTCCACGGCCGGATGTGGGTCGCCCTGAACCATTTCGGCTCGGAGAACCCCGATAACGCGCCCCCGGGAAAGAGCTCCCTGGTGCTGCAGACCTACAGCTCCTTCGGCTGGCAGAACTACTGGGAGAATGGCTCCGAGGCGTACCCTCGAAGAGAGGGGTACAAGAAGCTCAAGGAGCAGGTGGCCGGAGAGCTGGTCCGAAACGCTGAGAGCCTCCTGCCGGGGCTCTCGGAGAAGATCGAGTATCAGGAGGTCGGTACCCCGCTCTCTCTTCGTCGCTTTACTCGGAACACCCAAGGTTCCACGGGAGGCTGGTGCTACCGGGAGGATGTTTCGCCGGTATTTCGTATACCGCGGTTCAATATGTTTCGTACCCCGCTGCGCAATCTTTACGCCGCCGGGCACTACTCTCTCTGGCCCGGTGGAGTTATTTCCGCCGCTCTCTCCGGTCGCCTCGTAGCGAATCTGGTGGCGGAGCGGCCGATTCTCTCGCCCTTAGAAGGAAACAGTGAATGAGAAGGAGTATCCCCGCGGTCGAGTTGACCACACCCTTGGATCTGAGCGTGGAGGAAGAGAATCTCCTCGATATGCACAGCGTCTTAAACGTTTGCAACGTCGTGCTCTTCGAGCTTGTCAATTTGGAACAGATGGCGGCTCCTTCGGAGGCGCTCAAGGATGCGCAGAGGCAAGTGAGCAACGTAGCGCGGCAACTCGGGGATTCCGAGCACGCTTCCGCCGCGATCGAAAACATCGAGCGTTTCATTGGTCACGTCGAGTCGGCGGTCGAAGAGGCGGTGAGCCGCGTCCCGGGGCTCGCATCGAAGGAGGAGGTCGTTGAGAGCCGGGCAAACCTGGAGTCGATTTTCGACATCCTTCGGGTCCGGGCGAGGGAGATATCCGCTCGCTCGAAAAATCCGGACGCCTGGGTGGTCCATAATATCGAGGAGCTGAGAAACAACTTTCTCCACCTTTTTCGGGCAATCGAAAAGAACAGTAAGGGCGGCTATCGCATCGTCTACAACCTGGCCCAACATGAAGACGGAGACTACTACGTCAATTTCCAGGTCTCCAGCGAGGCGGGGCCGATAATACGCATGCCTGCGATCTTTCAGGATGTGATGCGGGACCTCATCGCGAACGCCCGGAAGTACACCGACCCCGGCGGGCGGATCGAGGCGGCGCTTTACAGCGGTGGGGGAAGTCTCAACTTTGTGGTGGAGGATAGCGGCCGCGGCATTCCTCCGGAGGAGCTCACCGAGCTCGTAGCCTTCGGGGCCCGGGGGGGCAATGTAGAAGATCGACCGACCCGGGGCGGAGGCTTCGGCCTCACGAAGGCGTACTACGTGACGCGAAAATTCGGCGGCCGAATGTGGATCAGCAGCGAGCTGGGCAGCGGTACCCGCATCGAAATCAGAATACCCGACCGGGAGTAGTCGGAGCTCCTACCGCATCACCGCCCGCGGAGTGCGAGCTGCTCGGTGCGTTCCTTCCTCACTTCTTCTCTCCGATCATTCTGAGAAACTCCTCCTCCCGAATGATGCTCGTCCCTTCTTCTCGCGCCTGGTCGAGTTTACTCCCGGGATTCGTACCGAGGAGAAGGTAGTCCGTATTGCCGCTCACGCTCGCGGTCACCCGACCGCCGAGCTCCTCGATCCTACGCTCCACCTCTTTCCGGCTGAACCGGTCGAGGGTTCCGGTTACCACGAAGTTCTTACCGGAGAGGGGCTGGGCGCCCGGTGCTTTTCCAACCTCCCTGGGCTGCACACCGAGGGAGAAGAGACGATCTATCACCTCCCGGTTCTCCCTCCGCGAAAAGAAGGAAGCGACGCTCTCGGCGGTCTCCGGGCCTATCTCCTGCACCCGCCGGATCTCCTCAACTCCGGCCTCCATGAGAGAGTGAAGGCTGCCAAAGCTCTCGGCGAGGAGCAGGGCGACGTGGGTACCCACGTGGCGAATGCCGAGGGCGTATATGAGCCGGTCCAAGGGGGGATTCTTGGAGCCTTCAATCGCCTCGCGGACTTTTCTCGCCGACTGCTCGGCAAAGCCGTCGAGCTCTTTTAGCTCCTCCGTCGAGAGGGTGTAGAGATCCGCGACGCTTCTAACGAGCCCTCGACGGACGAGCTGCTCGATGTTCTTCTCCCCGAGGTTCTCGATATCCATCGCCTCCCGAGAGACGAAGTGCTCCAGGGCGCCCTGGAGCTGCGGAGGGCAGGTCAGTCCGGCGGGGCAGAGATGGTACGCTCCCTCACGTTGGACTTCGGTGCCGCAGGCGGGACACCGTTCAGGCATGGAGAAAGGCTCCGGCCGGTCGCGGCGGTCGGGGTCCACCACTTCCACCACCTCCGGAATGACGTCCCCCGCCCGCTCGACCCGAACGCGATCTCCCGGGCGCAGGTCCTTTCGGGCGACCTCATCGCCGTTATGGAGGGAAGCGCGACTAACGGTAGCTCCTCCGATGGTTACCGGTTCTAGGAGCGCCACGGGGGTGAGAATACCGGTGCGCCCGACCTGGACGGTGATATCCTGGAGGGTCGTGGTCTTCCGGCGCGGAGGAAACTTCCACGCCATCGCCCATCGAGGACTTCGATTGCGGTAACCGAGGCGCTCCCGAGCACTCCGCTGGTCGAGCTTAATCACGATGCCGTCGATTTCGTAGTCGAGCTCCTCCCGCTTCTTCAGGATCTCCCGGTAGTATGCGTCCATCTCCTCTACGGATGAGGCTCTGCGGTTCATAGGATTAGTCTTGAGGCCCCAGGAGGGGAACCGTCGCAGAAGCTCCCAGTGACTGTCCGGAAGCTCACCGTCGCTTTCCAGAACCTCGTAGAAGAAGATGTCCAGAGGCACTTCGGCGGTCTGGGTGGAGTGTAGTTGCCGAACGCTTCCGGCGGCGGCGTTACGGGGATTGGCGAAGGGTTGTTCTCCGGCCCGGGCCCGGCGCTCGTTGAGCTTCTCGAAGCCGGACTTACTCACAAATACTTCTCCCCGAACTACCAGGAAGGATGGTGGTCCTCCTGATTCGCGTAGACGCAAGGGGAGCGCTCCGATTGTCCGAATGTTTCGCGTGATTTCCTCTCCCTGCCGGCCATCACCCCGGGTCGCTCCCCGTTTCAGAGTGCCTTCTCGGTAAACTACCTCTACCGAAAGTCCGTCGAGTTTCGGCTCCAGTACGAAAGAGAACTCTTGTTCCGATAGCTCGCCTGCGACGAAGCGCAGGAAGTTCTCGATTTCCGGCCGCTCTGCGGCGGAGTTGAGGCTGAGCATGGGAGCGTAGTGGTCCACCCTTCGAAGCTCCGCAACCGGAGGCGAGCCGACTCGTTGGGTGGGGGAATCCTCGCTTCGGAGCTCCGGAAACGCCTTCTCCAGCGCCTGCAGCCGGCGGAAGAGCTCGTCAAAGGTGGCATCCTCTAGGGCAGGGGCGTTCTCTACGTAGTAGAGGTGGTTGTGGTATTCGATCGCCTCCGAAAGGAGCCGAGCTTCCTTCTTCGCCTCCTCCGGGTCGAGTTTTTCGAGCTCCTTAAAGGTTGTTGCCACTGGTGGTTCGACATAGGGGTTTGGCATGGGGAGACTCCATCTATCGCTTGATCGCCGCGAGCAGCTCTTCGACTCCGAGGGTGTTCAATACACCCTTCGCCTCGAGCCAGCCGCGCCGCGCCTGACCGACTCCGTACCGCATAAACGCCAGATGGCGCGGAGAGTGGGCGTCCGTGGAGATGGCGATCATCACACCGCCCTCCGCCGCTTGTCTGGCGTAACTATCGGAGAGATCGAGGCGCTCCGGTTGGGCGTTGATTTCGAAGGCTACGTTTCGCTCTCTCGCGGCCTCGATGAGCCGGGGAAAGTCGAGATCGTAGCCCCGCCGGGCGCCGAAGCGGCGACCGGTGGGATGGCCGATAATCGTGCAGTACCGGTTGTCCATGGCACGAATGAGCCGTTCGGTTTGCTCATCCCGGTCTCGGTCCATATTCGAATGAATGGAGCAGACGACGAGATCGAGTTGAGAGAGAAGCTCCTCCGAGAGGTCGAGAGATCCGTCGAGTTCAATGTTCACCTCCATGGAGGCGAGAAGCCGGAAGTCGGTAAAACCGTCGTTGAGCTCGGCGATCCGGTCGATTTGCTTAGAAAGGCGCTCTTCCGAAAGGCCGTTGGCCACCGTGAGTCCCGGAGAGTGATCGGTCACCGCCAGGTACTCATACCCGTGCTCTCTAGCGGCGCGGGCCATTTCGCTCAGGGAGGCAGACCCGTCGCTCCAGTCGGTGTGGGCGTGCAGATCCCCCTTGATTTCCGAGAGCTCCAGGAGGTTCGGAAGCGCGCCATTCTCGGCTGCCTCGATCTCGCCACGATTCTCCCGCAGCTCCGGAGGTATCCAGGGGAGGCCGAGGAGGGCGTAGGCACCCTCTTCTTCCTCGCCCGCCTTTCGGATCTCTCCCTCGTAGATACCGTACTCACTCACCTTGTACCCCTTCTGCTGGGCGAGGGAGCGCAGGGCGATGTTATGCTCCTTGCTTCCGGTAAAGTAGATGAGCGCGGAGCCGTAGTTTTCCGGCGACAGGAGGCGGAGATCCACCTGTTTACCTCCCCGCAGCAGCACGGAGGAACGCGTTTCTCCCTTGGAAAGCACCCGCTCCACCAAATCGTAGGTCGTAAAGCGTTCCATGAGCTCCGCAGGCTGAGAAGCGATAACGAGAATGTCCAGGTCTCCGACTCGCTCCTTCCTTCTGCGATAGCTGCCGGCCACTTCGATCCGTTCCACATTCGAGGAGTTCTCGAGATAGGTCACCAGACCCTCCGCGATCTCCTCCGCTTCGGAGAGGAGCATACGCTCCTCCCCCTGCTGTTGTTTTGCCTCTTCGAGACGCTTTCGAATGGATTCGGTGAGCTTCTCCCCGAAGCCTTCGAGCTGTGGGAGCTTTCCCTCATGGATAGCCTTCTTGAGGGAGGCGAGCCCGTCCACACCGAGCTCGTTGTAGAGCTGCCCCGCCCGCCGGGGGCCGAGCTCCGGTATGTCCAGCAGTGTCAAGAGCCCCGGCGGGAGCTGCTCCTTTAGCTCCTCGAGCTGGGATAGGCGGCCGGTCTCGACGATCTCTTCGATTTTTTCGGAGAGACTCTTGCCGATGCCTTGCTCTTTTGACAGATCCTCCCCCTCGGCCACCATTTCCGCCGCGGGCCGGGGGAGGCTTTCCACGGAACGGGCGGCGTTCCGGTACGCCCGAACGCGAAACTCGTTTGAGCCCTTGATATCCAGCAAATCCGCGGTTTCGTTGAGAAGGCGACTGATTTCCTTGTTGTGCACCGGCATGTGTAGCTCCCCGGGAGCCCCTCTATGGGCCCTTGTATAAGCTACTAACTCCGCTTCCTCTCTCGCCACCGTGGCGCCGCCGCTCCGGTTCAACTCCGGCTCGCTCCCAGCCGGAAAGAAAAAAAGCCGCCCGACGCCTTGCAGCGTCGGACGGCTTTTTGGGCCCAGTAGGACTTGAACCTACGACCCACGGATTATGAGTCCGCTGCTCTAACCAACTGAGCTATGGGCCCTGTTTGGTGATCACCAATAGGTATCAGAGATCGCCCGGGAGGTCAAGAAGCGCTTTACTGGGGTCCGGGGGCGGACTATACTCGACTGCACAGGAGAACCGCCATGCAACTCATTCACACGGAGATTCCCGTAGATCTTCTTCGCAATCTGCCGGAAGGCATTAAGGTGCTCAGTCGCCACGGAAAGGAGTACCTGGTCGTCGAACGGCTCCACTCCTCCAAGGGGGAGAGCCTCATGTCGGAGACGGTGCGCATCCACGGGGAGCCTTCAATTCGTCTCGGTGTGCGGATCGGCGAGACTTCAGGGATCATCTTTGTGGACGCCTTCTGGGGAAGCCACGCAAAGCTCTATAGTTTCATTCCCGAGACCGGCGCTGATGAGACCGTCCTCGACGATGTCTACGTGCCGGAGAGCCACACCTCTCTCTTGGTCGACCGCCCGTGCGATCTGGAGGGGTGTAGCTGCAAGAAGTCCATTGAGCTCATGCTTCCTGAAGACTCCGGCGTTGTCTATGTCTGCGCCCGTCTCGGCTGCCCCGGGCATAGGATCGAGCTCAAGGAGCTCCCGAAGAGCGTTTCCGAGACGGTGAGTAGGATCAACTTCATCGGCGAGGGAGACGACGAGTTTCTCTTTACCGTCTGAGTGCGACCCGGGAGGCCAAAACGGTGGTTGCAACCGGCTAACTTGACAGAGCCGACTCCCTTCCGTAGCGTTCCCCCATGCTCGAGACGACGGAATCTCAGACCTTCCGGCGGGGGCTCCGGTCTGCCCTCCCCATCGCTATCGGGTACATCCCCGTGGCGATCACCTTCGGAATCTTGGGAAAGACCGGGGGAGTCGCTCTCGCCCCGGTGGCGGCGATGTCGCTTTTCGTATTTGCCGGTGCCGCGCAGTTTATGGCGCTGAGCCTTATGGTGAGCGGCGTGGCGGCGGGGCAGATCGTTCTCGCGGTTTTTCTTCTCAACCTGCGCCACCTCCTCTTTACGGCCAATCTCTCCCGAAAGCTACCGAAACTCTCCGGCACCGCCTCGGCGCTCCTCGCCTTCGGTGTCACCGACGAGGTCTTTTCCGTCGCCTCGGCGGAACAGGAGCTCCGGCCCCGGTACCTCCTGGGACTGGAGCTCGGCGCCTGGAGCGCCTGGAGCGGGGGGACGATCCTCGGCTACCTGGCGGGAAATCTCTTGCCCGGAGAGCTCGCCGCAGCCTTTGGGACCGGACTCTTCGCTCTCTTCGCCTCCCTTGCGGTATGGCAGGTCCGAAGCGGAGGCGCGAGGGTTCTTCTGGTTGTTCTCCTCGCCGGGGGTCTCAACACCGTGCTCCGGCTTCTGCTCGGTCTGGCAGCGGGCTGGGCCTTTGTTATCGCGATGATTACCGCGGCTCTGGCGGGACTCATACTGGAGGAGGTGCATCGTGGGTAATCTGATCATACTCATCGCCGGCATGGCCGTGGCGACTTACTTTTCGCGATTTGCGCCGTTCTACCTTCTTCCCAAGGAGGGAGTTCCGGAGCCGGCGGAACGGTTTCTCACCTACGTGCCCGCCGCCGCAATCGGAGCCCTTATCTTCCCGGACGTCCTAGGCGGTCCCGAGGGACACGCCATGGCCTCCCTGTTGGCGGCGTCGATGGCGGCGCTCCTCGCCACGAAGAGCAGGGCGCTCTGGATAACCGTCGGCGGAGCAATCCTCGTCGCCTTCCTTGCCATCAGCGTCGGGGCTGTGTAGGCTCAACACGTAGAGGGGTTAGAAAAGATGCAAGAACAAGCGGACGTCGGCCTCATCGGCCTGGCGGTTATGGGGCAGAACCTCGTTTTGAACATGAACGACCACGGTTACACCGTGGCGGTATATAACAGGACAAAAGAGAAGATCGACCGCTTCGTTGATGGTCCCGCCAAGGGGCGGGAGACGATACTCCCTGCCTACTCCGTGGAGGAGTTAATACGGAGTCTGAAGCGGCCCCGGCGGATCATTCTCATGGTCAAGGCCGGGGAGGTGGTGGACAAGTTCATTGACTCACTCCTTCCACACCTCACTGAGGGAGATATCGTTATGGACGGCGGGAACTCGCACTTTCCCGACTCTACCCGCCGTACCGAAGATCTCGCTAAGAGAGGAATCCTCTTCGTGGGAAGCGGCATAAGCGGCGGCGAAGAGGGAGCCCGTTACGGGCCCTCCATAATGCCCGGAGGCAACCCGAAGGCGTGGCCGGAAATGAAACCCATCCTTCAGGCAATCGCCGCGAAAGCGCCGGACGGCGCACCCTGTTGCGACTGGGTCGGTGAGAACGGTGCCGGCCACTACGTCAAGATGGTTCACAACGGCATCGAGTACGGTGACATGCAGCTCATTAGCGAGGCGTACCACCTCATGAAGGTCGGGCTCGGCATGAGGCAGGAGGAGATGCGCGACGTCTTTGCCCGGTGGAACGAAACCGAGCTCGACAGCTTTCTCATAGAGATCACCCGGGAGATCCTCGGCTACAAAGACGAGGAGGGAGAGTACCTCCTGGAAAAGATCGTAGATGCCGCCGGCCAGAAGGGCACGGGCAAATGGACCGGCATTAACGCCCTTCATAACGGCATACCGGTGACGTTAATTGTCGAGGCGGTTTTCGCACGGAGCTTGAGCGCCCTCAAGGAGCTCAGGGTTGAGGCGTCGCAGAGCCTGACGGGACCGACGGGAACGATCCGAGCGGATCGGGATCGTTTCGTGGAGGAGATTCGAAAGGCGCTTCTCGCCTCAAAGGTAGTTTCCTACGCCCAGGGATTTATGCTTATGAAGTCCGCCTCCGAGGAGCACGGTTGGAACATCAACTACGGTAGTGTGGCCGCCATGTGGCGAGCGGGCTGCATTATTCGAAGCGTATTTCTCGGGGAGATAAAGAGCGCCTTCGACAAGAATCGAAACCTACACAACCTCCTCCTGGACGACTACTTCGAGGAGATCGTTCGCGGCGCACAGGACTCCTGGCGCAGGGTCGTCTCCGAGGCCGCCCTGGCGGGGATCCCGGTCCCCGCCTTTTCCACGGCTCTCGCCTTCTACGACGGTTATCGGAGTGCCTGGCTCCCGGCGAACATGATTCAGGCCCAGAGAGACTACTTCGGTGCCCACACGTACGAGCGGGTGGATAAGCCGAGGGGAGAATTCTTTCACACGAACTGGACCGGAACCGGAGGGGAGGTCTCCGCGAGTACCTACAACGCCTGATGTAACGGATCGATGGGGCCTACTTGCTTCTCACCAGAACTTCTGGAAACCCGAGTTCCCGGAGGCTCTGCCGGTATGAGTCTACCTCGCTATCAGGAACGCCCTGTATTAGCACCCGGTAGACTCGTCGGTTCGCGATCTGCTGAATAACCGGAGAGAAGTCTCCCTTCCGGAGCTTCTCAGCCACCTCGACGGCGTTGTCTCGCACCGAGTAGGAGCCGACCTGAATGGTTCGAAGCTCCGTCTCCCGCTGCAAGTGGAGCACCTCGAGGCGGACCATTCCAACACCGGCGGCAGTGAGTCCAATGGCGTCCGCCGCGGCCCGGGAGAGGTCGATAATCCTGTTCTCAACGAAAGGGCCGCGGTCGTTAATGCGGACCACTACGGAGCGTTCGTTTTCTACATTGGTGACTCGGACGACGCTGTTAAACGGAAGGGTGCGGTGGGCAGCAGTGAGCTGATTGGTGTCGAAAGTCTCCCCGTTGGCGGTCATTCGTCCCTGAAAGTGGCCGCCGTACCAGCTGGCGTATCCGCTCTCCTCGATCTCCACATCCGCGGCGGCGACGGTCGCGAAAGCGAAAAGAGAGAAAAGAAGCAGTGGAAGAGCGTTTGGCCTACGCATACACCTATTCTATCGGCCCCGGGGGTGGCTTTTCTTGATGATAATCTGCCCCGCCGGTATAGTGTGTGGCCATGAGCAACATGACCCATTGGGCCGACAGTAACGCCGAAAAGGTGATTCGGGCGAAGGGGGATCGCCCCATATACACCTGTGCCTCCGGTATTACGCCGAGCGGCACCGTTCATATTGGCAACTTTCGCGAAATCATCTCAGTAGAGCTCATCGTCAGGGCGCTTCGGGAGCGGGGCAAGGAGGTCCGTTTTATCTATTCCTGGGATGACTACGACGTCTTTCGCAAGGTTCCCAAGAATCTGCCACACGGCGAAGAGTGGCACCGGTATCTTCGTATGCCCATAACCCTTGTGCCCGACCCTTGGGAGCGAGCGGAGAATTACGCTCGCTCCAATGAGGTGGAGCTGGAGAAGCTGCTGCCCACCGTCGGAGTGGAGCCGCACTACATCTACCAGGCCCAGGAGTACCGGTCGAGCCGCTACGCCCGCGGAATCCGCACCGCTCTGGAGAACCGGGACCTTATTCGCGGCATTCTAAACGAACATAGGAGCGAGCCTCTTCCGCCGGAGTGGTTTCCGATCTCGGTGTTCAGCAACTTTACCAACAAGGACACCACCACCGTACTCGCCTGGGACGGAGAGTGGGGAGTCACCTACCGGTGCGAGGAGAGCGGGAAGGAGGAAACGGTGGATCTCCGCGAGACCTCGGCGGTTAAGCTCCTCTGGCGAATAGACTGGCCCATGCGATGGGCGGAGGAAGGCGTTGATTTCGAGCCCGCCGGGAAGGACCACCATTCCGAGGGCGGCAGCTTCGATACCGCCGAGCGAATCGTTCGAGAGGTCTACAAGGCGGAGCCTCCCGTAACGTTTCAGTATGACTTCATCCGCATCAAGGGGCGGGGCGGTAAGATTTCCTCCTCCTCAGGGGAGGTGGTTGACCTCGCGGAGGTGCTCTCGGTCTACCAGCCGGAGATCGTTCGCTATCTCTTTGTCAGCACCAAGCCGAACAGCGAGTTTGCCATTTCCTTCGATCTCGACGTCATCAAGATCTACGAGGATTACGATCGAACCGAGCGGGTCTACTTCGGTATCGACGAGGTGGGCGATACGAAGCGGGAGAAAGAGAGTCGCATTTACGAGCTCTCCCAGGTTCGGGATGTACCCAAGGAGGCGCCACTGCAGTTCGCCTTTCGGCATCTCTGTAATCTCCTTCTGATTCATGCCGGGGAGATCGAGGCGGCTCTCGACGCCTATCCCGGGGGCCTGGAGCTCTCGGAGGAGGCGCGAGAGCGGGGAAGGGTTCGGGCGCGCTGCGCCTGGAACTGGATCAACACCTACGCCCCCGAGGAGTTTCGCTTCTCCCTGCGATCAGCGGAAGAGGGGCCGATCGAGATCGATCCCGGCATGCGGGAGGTCGTTATAGAGCTCCGGGATCGGTTGGCGAGGGAGTACGAGGAGCGGGACGAGAAAGGGATACAGGAGCTGGTCTACGAGGTGAGCCGGTCGCACGGAGTGGAGCCGAAGGAGTTCTTTCCGGTGATGTACCGGATACTCGTGGGCAAGGAGAAGGGGCCCCGCCTCGGGGGGTTCATAAAGACGATCGGCAAAGAGCGAGTATTGAGCCTCTTGCGACTCTACTGAACGATCGAGGAGCGTCGGATGGAAGGAACGGAGATCAAGAGAGTCGTCGGAAGAACGGCGGCTGAGCGATACTGCCGGAGCGGCATGAAAATCGGCATGGGCACCGGCTCCACGGCTCTCTGGGCGATACGGCGGATCGGCGAGCTCCTGGAGGAGGGCAGGCTCGCGGATATCGTGGGAGTTCCTACGAGCAGCCAGTCCGAGCTCGAGTGCGAGCGGGCGGGCATTCCCGTACGAACCATGAACGACCGGTGGATCGACGGCAGGCTCGATCTTACCATCGACGGCGCTGACGAGGTGGACGGCGTGAAGGCGCTCACAAAAGGGGGTGGAGGCGCCCTGCTCATAGAGAAGGTCTGCGCCTACAACTCGGATCAGGTGATTATCGTCATAGAGGAGGGGAAACTGGTAGACCAGCTGGGGAAGAGTTTTCCGATCCCCCTGGAGGTGATTCCCGCCGCCCGGATCCCGGTTACCCGAGCCTTGGAACGGCACGGCTTCGAAGTGGTGCTCCGGGAGGCGCAGCGCAAAATGGGGGCGGTAATTACCGACAACGGGAACATCCTCCTGGACGTGCGGGTTCCGGACAGACCTTCAGCCCGGGAGCTGGAGGATCTGTTCGGCAGGATTCCGGGGATCGCGGAAAACGGGGTCTTCTCCCGCCTCGAGCCGATCGTCCTGGTGGGCAAAGCGGACGGAACCGTCGACACCCTCTAGCCCCGCCGCAGGGCCCGTCGCCTCCTACTCGAACATCGTCTCGAGAAGCGCGTCGTCCCTTCGCCACTTCGGTTTGACTTTGACCCGGAGCTCGAGCTTCACGGGGTAGTCGAAGAGCTCGCCAATTTCGTTCTCCGAGGCTTCCCGGATCTGCCTGATTCTGCCGCCCCCCTTGCCGACGATGATTCCCTTCTGACTCTCCCGCTCCACGTAGATGGCAAGGCGCATAAAGAGAGAAGAGGGTTGGCCGGTTGTCGGGTCGAGCTCACCGCTCTCCGAATCCTGCACTCCCACGTAAATGGCGTGGGGTAACTCCTGTCGAGCAAAGGCCATCGCCTTCTCGCGAACAATTTCTGTAATGCGAAACTCTGGCTCCTGGTCGGTGTAGTACTCCGGAGGGTAGTAGGGCTCTCCCTCCGGGAGCAGTGGTAGTAGGGCACGCACCACCGCTTCAACGGACTCCTCCTCCCGGGCACTCATAGTTAGGATCGTCGGCTTCGGAGCCTCCACCCCACGGTGCTCTCCCGTTCCGGGGAAAGCGCCGTTCTCATCGAGGCGTTTGCGAATCGTCTCCCGGCGCATTTCCGCTCCCCCGGGTTCGATGTCAGCCTTGTTTACCGCGATCACCAGCGGTTTGCCCGTCCCGACTACCTCCCCGAGGATCGCCTCCTCCTCCTCACCGCTTTCTCGACTTCCGTCCAGCAGGAGGAGAATCGCATCAGCGTCCTCGAGGCTCTCTTTCACTACGCCCATCATGCGCTGATTGAACTTTCTCGTGGAGGTGTGAAAGCCCGGAGTGTCGAGAAAGACGATTTGTCCCGAGTCCCGACTGACGATACCGCGAACCCGGGCGCGCGTAGTCTGGGGAATAGGGGTGACGATTGAGACCTTATGCCCGCAGGCGGTGTTGAGAAAGGTGCTCTTACCGCTGGAGGGACGGCCGACGATCGCGACGAAGCCGGCGCGATACTCTTGACTTTCGCTATGCCACGTGTTTCTTTCTATAGTACCCATTGAGATACCTATGATAAACCAAGGGAGCAATACGTGAGTATACGGTTACAGGAAGAAGATCAAGAACAGGAGCGGGACGAGCAGAAGACACCTCCCCTGCTGGATAAGATGCTCAAAACCCGGACGATCCTCATCTCCGGTGAGATAAACAAGGAGCTCGCGGAGCGGGTGATTAGGCAGTTGATTATCCTGGAAACGGAGAATGACGAGCCGATCCACGTCTTTATCGACTCTCCGGGTGGTGACGCGGACGCCGGATACGCCATCTTCGACATGATTCGTTTCGTGAAGCCCGAAGTCTACACCGTGGGAATGGGGCTGGTGGCGAGTGCCGGAGCGCTCATTCTCCTCGCGGCGGATAAGGAGCATCGGGTGGCAACACCGAACTCCCACTATCTTATCCACCAGCCGCTTTCCGGAATGCGTGGTGTCGCCACGGACATCGAAATTCACGCCCGGGAGATCGAGCGAATGAAGGCTCGAATCAACCAGCTTATTTCCGAGGAGACCGGACAGGATCTGAAGAAGGTCGAAAAGGATACGGACCGGGACTTCTGGATGAACGCCGAGGAGGCGAAGGAGTACGGCCTGATTTCGAAGATCGTTTTTAGGCGGGAGGAACTCTCCCCGTAGCTGAAGCACCAAGCCGTTTTCCCATGACTCCTCCTTCGGGAGGATCAGATGAGAAAGGGGTTTGTTCCGCTATTCCTACCATTTCTTGCCCTTCTCGCCGGCTGCTCCCCGCCGCCGGTGGGGGACGGCAAGACCGTCTTTCTGAGCTACAACGTTCAGAACATCTTCGACGCCGAGCTCGACGGGAGCGAGTACGAGGAGTTCCGCGAGGGATGGACCGAGGAGCTCTATCATCTACGCCTGAGCCGACTTAGCGAGGTCATTCGGCGCACATCACCGCCGCCGGATGTCGTTCTCCTTCAGGAGATCGAGGACGAAACCGTTCTCGAGGACCTCACGAGAGTCTACCTCTCCGAGTACGGGTACTCCCAGCGCATCCTCGGGGGTCCGGAGAGCTCGGCCACCCAGGTTGGCCTGCTCACGCACCTGCCCGTGGTGGAGGTGCGGCGTCACGCTCCGCCGGAAGCGGAGTATCCCCTCCGTAACGTTCTCGAGGTGCGCCTCGATCTCGGAGAGTCGGAAATGGTTCTTTTCGGCAACCACTGGAAGAGCCGCTACGGAGGTGGCGAAAAGCTGCGGCTTGATACGGCGAGGATGGTACGCTTACGGCTCGACCGCTTGCTTCGGCAGGAGCCGGAGCTCGCTATACTTCTCGCCGGCGACTTCAACAGCGAGCCGGCGACCCCCGATGAGGGGTCCCAGGCGCCGCTCCTTATCAACGGAAGCTCCCGGGAGTTCCTCAACGTTACCGATCAACTCGGCTCGGCGGACGGCCGCCTCTATACGCCGTGGGATCTCGCCGCCGAGGAGGGGAGTTACGAGTACCGGGGCCGGTGGGAGCGGATAGACGCCTTCTATCTCAGCCCAGGGCTCCTACGGGAGCCGGGCCCCGAGTTCGAAAGTTTTTCCGTGCACCCCTGGGATGAGCTCCGGGCGAAGGACCGCACGCCGTTACGCTGGATAACCGACCTGGAGAGTGGATACTCGGATCATCTTCCGATTCTGTTGGTTCTATCAACCGGAGGGTAGTCCCGGGCGCGCTGCCGGCCGGCGGAGGCGCACTCGCCCGCCCGGAGGCGCGGCTCAAAGAATATCAGATAGCTCTTCCCGAACCCTTCCCGCCCAGTCCCGGTTCGCCGCGGGACTCGCCGGGGAGGGATGGAGAATCCTGCGCACCTCTCGTCGGTCTCCGGCGCGCCCCTGGAGCATCCCTTCGGCGAACCGGCCCACCCCAATGCACAGTTCCGGCTCGAGGAGCTCGATTAGTCGGAGGAGGTGACTGTCACAGAGGTCGAACAGCGGTTTCTGCTCCTGCCGCCGCAGTTTGTCGGGGGTGATGTTTCTACCGGTCTCAGCCATAAAGACGAGAGGGCAGTAGTTGACCACCCCGAAGCGCTCGAAGAACCGTTCCGGAGTGCCGAACTGCTCGGCAAAGAGTCCCCAGAGGCGACGGCCGCTCACCTCCGAACGGGGACACGACATTCCTAGAATCGGCCGTTTCGGATGCTCCCGCCTCGGCTTGCGGATCTCCGGTTCGATCCGAAGCCAATTGCGTACCGTGGCGACCTCGCCGAAGGGAACGCCGGTCTGCGCCATTCCCCAGGGACCTGGATTCATGCCGAGAAAGAGCGCCTCCTTCGGTGTGCCCAGCCAGCGCTCTACGTAGCGCCGCCAGCCGTCCCAGGCGTAGGAAAAGCTATTGTAGACGTAGGGCACCGAGAAGGAGAGCTCCCCCGCCTCACGGGAGAGCCTCTCTCCCGCTCGGAGAATCTCCCGGGCCAGGAGTGTCACTCCTCACCATCCTCGAGGGAGCCGTTGAGAGCGGCGAGGTCCTGTTCCAGCCGTTCGAGCTGCACCGCGCTCTGGTTCGCCGCGGCGGCGGCGTTGCTCAGGTGCTTCTGCATGGTGGAAAACCGCTCCGCCAACGCCCCGGCGCTACTGTGGGCCGCGCTGATGAGCCGGAGCTGCTCCCCGGCGTCCCGGTTCACCCGTATCAACCCCATGCCGTAGGTGAGGGTTTGCAGGTAGAGTCCCAGCGCCCCGGGCCCCACCGGAAGAATCCGGCGATCCCCGGATACCTCTTGCCGTCGAACGAAGAGCTCGTAGTAGATCCGTTCGGAGGGAATGTACATAAGGCCGAACTGGGTGGTCCCCTCGCCGGGGCGGATATATTTCCGGGCGATTTCCTGCATGTGTTTCTCCACCGCCCGAGACGCCTTTTTCACCTCCTCCTCACCTTGAAGGACCGACTCCACCGCCTCCACCGGAAACTTGGAATCCACCGGGATCAGAAGCTCCCCGATACGAATGACTGCGTCTACCCTGCCACCGTCACGAAAGGCGTACTGCCTCTGATAGGCGGAGCGGGGCAGAAGATCGGCGAGCGCTTGTTCGAGAAGGCGCTCCCCGAGAGGGCCCCGGGAGCGGGGAACGAGAAAGAGCCGGTTGAGCTGTTCCACCGCCTCGGAAACCCGTTCGATCTCCCTGGATATATCGTTTCTTGGGCGTCGGGCGAGGAGCAGAAGCAACACGACCAGAAAGAGCAGGAGAGCCGCCGAAAGGAGAAGAAGGGGATCCACCGTCATAGCGCCCATCCTATGCGCCCTTCCGGCGGCGGTCAACGTTATTGCACCGTCGGGGCGGAACCCTTTATAACTATGCCCATGCCTCTCAGCCAGGAACGGTACTACAAGAGCCTCGAGGCGCAACGGAAATTACCGGAGGGATTCAGCGGGGCCACGAGCTCCTTCAGCTTCTCGTCCGCCGAGCGTGGAGCCGAAGAGCTCACCATGAATCTCTCCCTCATCGAGCTGGACTCTCCAAGCCGCGCCGTGGCGGCGGTGACGACGACGAACCGTTTTCCCGGAGCTCCGGTTATCCTTGTTCGCGAGATCCTCCGCTCAGGCTCCCCGGTGGCGGGAATCCTGGTAAACAATAAGGTCGCCAACGTCGGCGTCCCCGGCGGCCTCGATGACGCCTACCGGCTGACCGCTGCTCTCGAGGCGCTGAGCGGGAAGGGGAGCTGGGTCTCTCTCTCCACCGGCGTCATTGGATGGCGGCTACCGGTGGAGGGGATGGTGGAGGAGCTGCCGGCTCTTCGGGCCAAACGGGAAACCGATAGGGGAGTCGATCTCGCCGAGGCGATTATGACAACCGACCGGTATCCCAAGCTGAAGAGGGTGGAACTGGGCAAGGGTAGCATCTTCGGCATCGCCAAGGGTGCGGGCATGATCGAGCCCAATCTCGCGACGATGATTTCGGTCATCCTGACCGACTTCGAATTGCCCCGAGAGGAGCTTTCGCGCCTCCTTCTCGATAGTGTCGAGGGAAGCTTCAACCGGATCGGGGTGGACGGGGAACAGAGCACTAGTGACGTGGTTATGCTCATCGCCTCCGGCAGGGCGGGGCGCGTGGATTCCTCCGCCTTTGGTGCCGCTTTACATGAGGTGACCGGCGAGCTCGCTCGGCAGGTTGTGCGAAACGGGGAGGGTACCGCCCACGTCTTGCGTGTCGAGGTACGAGGCATCGCGGGAGAGGGGAAGGCTCTCTATCTGGCCCGGCGGGTTTCCAACTCCCCTTTGGTCAAGAGCGCTATCTACGGAAACGACCCGAACGTCGGGCGGATTCTCATGGCCCTCGGCGACGGCCTGAGCGATCTGGGAGATGAGGCAAGCGTCGAGAACCTCACCATCGAGATCGACGGAACCGCCGTATTCGAGGCAGGACACTTCGTTCTCGATGCGGAAAAGGAGAGAGTCCTCTCTGAAAGCCTTCGCGCGAGCGCTATGGACCCCGCCCTGAAGGGCTACCCGCAGCACGATCGAGCGGTTTCGATCGTCGTGGACTTCGGAGATGGCTCCTCCGGTGAGGCGGTCTACGGAAGCGACCTGTCCTACGAGTACGTTAGAGAGAACGCAGATTATCGGACCTGAGGAGTAGTATGGAACATCAGGAAACAGCAGAGGGGAACCTGGATCTCCAGGTTCGCCGTGCTCAGGAGCTCGTGGATCGGGCCAAGAGCGAAATAGGCAAGCGCATCGTCGCCCAGGAGCGGATGATCGAGGGGCTTTTGACGGGGATCCTCGCCGGGGGACATGTGCTCCTAGAGGGTGTCCCCGGCCTCGCGAAGACTCTTACCGTTAAGACCCTCGCGGAGGTGGTTGACGCGAGCTTTCACCGGATTCAGTTCACCCCGGACTTGCTCCCGGCGGACGTGGTGGGCACGATGATCTACCGACAGCAGACCGGTGAGTTCGTTCCCCGAAAGGGACCGATCTTCTCCAACATTATCCTTGCTGACGAGATCAATCGCGCGCCGGCTAAGGTGCAGTCCGCCATGCTCGAGGCGATGGAGGAGCGACAGGTAACCATAGGCGACAACACCTACCACCTTTCGGAGCCCTTCTTCGTACTCGCCACGCAGAACCCGATAGAGCACGAGGGAACGTATCCCTTGCCGGAGGCGCAGCTCGACAGATTTATCCTCAAGCTCTTTGTGGACTACCCGACCCAGGCGGAGGAGCTCTCGGTACTCAGGAGAGTCGGCGTGCCCCAGGAGATACCGGTTCAGCGCGCTCTGTTCAAGGCGGACGTTCGCAGACTTCGGGAGATCGCCGCCTCGGTGACCGTGGATGAGCGCATCGAGGAGTATATTGTCGCCCTGGTCGGGGCGAGCCGCGACGTCTCGGCGAGCTCCCGCCCCTTCTCCCGGTACATCGAGTTCGGCGCCTCCCCCCGGGCTTCGATCTATCTCTACCGATGCGCGAAGGTAAAGGCGATGATGGACGGCAGGAGCTACGTAATCCCGGAGGACGTAAAGTTCGTCGCCCCGGATGTTCTGCGGCATCGGGTGATTCTCTCCTACGAGGCAGAGGCGGAGGAAATGAGCAATGACGATGTGGTCCGTCTCCTGCTCTCGGCCGTACCCGTTCCCTAATGAGCACCTCCGATCCTCGAGCCCTAAACAGACGAATACGGCGTCTGCGCCTCACCTCTAGTCGCCTGGTCGAAGAGCTCCTCGCGGGAAACTATCGGAGTGTCTTCAAGGGCCCGGGTATCGAGTTCGACGAGACCCGGGAGTACGTGGAAGGAGATGACGCCCGGCTCATCGACTGGAACGTGAGTAGCCGTCTCGGCAACGTCTACACCAAGACCTTTCGGGAGGAGCGGGAGCTCACCCTCTTCGTGGTGGTGGATTCCTCCGCATCTCTCCGATTCGGAAGCGGAGAGTCTTCCGCCAAGGAGGCGGCGGAGCTGCTATTCTCACTTCTCGCTTTGGCGGCGGTGCAGAATAGCGACAAAGTCGGGGCCCTCTTTTTCAGTGACCAAATCGAGCAGTGGATTCCTCCGGTGAAGGGACAGCGTCACGCTCTGCGGCTCATTCAGGAGATAGTTGATCGGGAGCCCCGGGGCCGAGGCTCGAATTTGCCCCTCGCCCTTCGTACGGTGGGAGAGTCCCTGAAGCGTCGTGGAATTTGCGTGGTCATTTCGGACTTCTTTGTGGATGGATACCAGCGGGAGCTCGGAATTCTCTCCAAGAAGCACGATGTTATCGCCGTTCGGCTCACCGACCCGCTCCTGCAGGAACTTCCGGATGTGGGCATGGTCACCTTCGAGGACCCGGAGACCGGCGCCACCGCCCGGGTGCAGACGAGCTCTCGGCGGGTGCGTGCCCATTACAGCGAGTATCGCTCACAGCAGCGGCAGCAGTGGTTCCGGGACTGTCTCCGGAGCGGGGCGACACCGCTGGAGATCTCCAGCGAACAGGACGCAGCGGAGGCGATAATCCGGTTCTTTCGGAGGCGTCGAAAGTGAGGATTCCTTCCCTCCGGAGCCGTTTTGCCGTTTCGCCCGGCGCCACTCTAGGTACCGTCGCCGGGGCTCTGCTTCTGCTGTTCATCCTTCTTGCTCCGGAAGCGGCCTCGGGAGAAGAGGTTATGGAGGCGACGGTATCCCAGAGCGTCGTCTTGCCGAGTCGCTTCTACGTCGGGGATCTCGTGGAGATCCGTGCAACGGTACGCATCCCTTCAGGGGTACGAATTCGGAGCCCGGAGACCCTTCCCACGCCCTCCTGGGGCGAACTGCTGCAGGTGCAGGTGCAGGGGGAAGGGACCGAACGGGTGGTGCGCATGAGCGTGCGCCCTTTTCAGCCCGGAACCCTGACCATTCCCACCTTGGAGCTCGGGGAGGTGCGCCTTTCGGGGCTGAGCATTTACGTGGACTCCGTCGGGGAGGAGAGGGAGCTGACCCTGCAGCAACCCCGGAGCCAGGCGCTTCTTCCGGGGAGCCAGCTCCTCGTTACGATCGTCGCGACGGCCCTCCTTCTGCTGCCGACGGTGACGGTCCTCGCCTGGCGGGGTGGTCGGCGGCGCATAAGCCGGCTGCTTGGGGTCTACCGAGAGAATCGTCCCTACCGACGAGCCCGAAGGAGGCTGAAGAGTCTCCGGCAGGAGATGCCCGCTCTCGACGGGCGCAGCTTCTACATAGAGGCGACAAAGCTCTTGCGTGAGTACATGGCGCAGCGTATCGATTCGGCGCTTCTCGCTTCGACCACCCGGGAGCTCCCGGAACGGTTTCGGAGTATGAAGCTGCCCGCCGAGCTATCCGACGAGCTCATATCGGTCTATCGGTACGCTGACATGGTTAAATTCGCCCGACAGAAGACTTCCCTAGATCGGCGGAACGAGGATTTGGAGAGGATCGCCCAGGCCGTTGACGACCTCCACCATTGGAAGGAGGCGAACCGTGTGGGTGTTTGAAGCCCCGCTCTTCTTGCTTCTCCTCGCGGTCGTGCCGCCGGCGATCTGGTTTCGCCATATATGGCACGGCCGGGGTAGTCGGGTTCCCCTCCCTATCGCCACGGTTCCCCGACACCGTTACCGTTCTCCCTTTCATTTGAGCAACCTCCTGCAGTTTTTTTCCGGAGTGCTCTTCTGGCTCGCCCTCATAGTGGTTATCCTCGCCCTCGCCGGGCCCGCCCGAGTTACCCGGGAACGGGTTTACCTAACCCGGGGGATGGATATTATGGTAGTCCTCGATGAGTCTCCGAGCATGGCGGCGGAGGATTTTCGCCCCTACAATAGGTTCGAAACCGCCCAGCGCGTAATCCGCTCCTTCGCGGAGAGCCGCGAGAACGACGCCATCGGACTCGTTACCTTTGCCGGCGAGGCGGCGCTGCGGGTTCCCCCGACCCTGGACTATCCGGAGCTGCTGCGTTCGCTGGAAGAGCTGCGCATTATGGAGCTCGGAGACGGAACGGCCATCGGCATGGGAATCGCCGTGGCGGGGCTCCATCTTTCCCGGAGCGCGGCTTCGGAAAAGGTGATAATTCTCATTACCGACGGTGTGAACAACTCCGGTGATATACGGCCTGAGACGGCCTCCCGAGTGGCGGGAGAGCTCGGCATAAAGATCTACGCTATCGGTATCGGCACCGACGAGGAAGTGCCGGTAGAGTTCACCGATCCGGAGACGGGAGAAACCTACCGTGGTACGGTTACCGGGGGGTACGACCCGGAGGCGCTCAAGGCGGTAGCCGACATCAGTGGGGGCTCCTACTTCTCCGCGGGAACCCCCGGCACCCTGGAAAACGTCTTTCGCGCGATCGACGCCTCCGAGCGTGTGGAGCACCGCGTTCGTACCCGTGTGGTATCCCACCCCTACCATAGAGAGCTCATATTTCTGGCTCTGGGGCTCCTCACTCTTCACCTCCTTTTCAAAGTGGTCATCCTGAGGGAGGTGCTATGAGTCTGCTCTACCCGGAGACTCTCTGGTACCTTCTCGGAATCGTTCCGCTCCTGGTGCTGCTCACCTACGGCTATCGGAGCAGTCGAAGGCGCCTCAGCCGCCTCACCGGAGCGTGGCGTTCCGGGTCGGTGTACGACGTCTTTCTGGTTAAGTCTTTTTTCCAGAATCTCTTGCTCCTTCTCTTCGTTCTCTTTGCCATACTGGCGGCGAGCGGCTTCACCTGGGGACGCAGAACCGTGGAGGATGAGAGAAGCGGCGTGGACCTGGTGTTTGCCGTGGACATCTCCCGGAGCATGCTCGCCGAGGACATCACGCCATCCCGTATCGGACGGGCCCGGGACGCCATGCGCGGTGCCATCCGGGAGCTCGGATTCAGCCGGTTTTCCGTCGTCGTCTTTCGAGGGGACGCGGTGACGGCGATTCCGATGACCGAGGATAGCGTAGCGGTGGAGAACTTCCTATCTGCCCTTTCGGTTCGGATTATGACCTCACCGGGAACCGACCTGGCGGCGGGGCTTCGGCAGGCGCTGAACGCCTTTCCCACGGGGGGCAACCGCCACCGTATGGTCGTCCTCTTCAGTGATGGCGAAAGGGTGGGGGGCGGTGAAATCGGACCGGTAATCGCCGAGGCGGTGCGAGAGGAGGTTGCGGTTTTTACGGTAGCCGCGGGTAGCGAGAGCGGCGCCCGAATACCTCTGGGGGACGGGAATTTCGTCACCGACGAGGAGGGTGACCCGGTTGTCTCCCGGGTACGGGCCGCCACCCTGAGGCGTATTGCGGCGGAGACCGGCGGAGAGTTTTTCTCCTTCTCCGAAGGGAACTCCATTTCCGCTCTTCTACGGGCGTTGCAGGAACGCCATCTTTCGGTCTCCGAGGATGGTCTCAGAACCGAATCGGTCGAGCGGTATCGGACATTTCTCGTCCTGGCGCTGCTCTTTCTCTTTCTCTACACTCTCCTGGGAGCGCTGCGATGGCGAAATCTATTCTAAGGCACCTTGGGCTGGTGACGCTGCTCACGCTACTCCTCACTGGGTGCGTGCCGGTCCGTGGGCACCTGGAGGTGTTGCGCGGTAACTACTACTACAGCCGAGGGGAGTATCAGGAGTCGATCGTTAGTTATCTAACCTTGCTGGACGAGCCGGAGAGCAGGGAGTACGTTTCCTACAACCTCGGCAACGTCTATCAGGCTCTAGGAGAGGGAAACGCGGCTCGCCGAATGTGGGATCAGGCGGAAGGGAGCGGCGACGAGGATCTGCTCTACCGGGTGAGCTTCAATCGGGGGGTCTTTTACTACGACCGAGGAGAGTATCAACGGGCGTACGACGCGTTTAAGGAGGCGCTTCGGCTCAACAACGGGAGCGTCCCAGCCAAGATCAACCTGGAGCTTACGCTGCTGCAGCTTTCCGCCGAGGAACAGCTCACACCCCAGGCGGGAGAGCAGGAGGCGGAAGGTACGGGGGAGATTGGAAGCGAGGCCCTTCGGGTGCTCGAATTCGTCAGAAGAGAGGAACGACAACGGTGGGAAGCGAACAGAGAGCCGGAGACATCGGAATACCAGCGCGACTGGTAGGCGTAGCGCTTCTCCTCCTGCTGCCGTTAGCGGGGAGTCTCGCCGCTCAGGAGCGGCCCCAGCTCACCATGGAGCTCTCGAGCGAGTTGGTCAGCCAGGGAGAACGTATTACCGTCGAAATATTTGTCCCCGGCTCCGATCCGGACGAGCTCACCTTTACGCTTCCGACCCTTCCCGAGCGGTTGACCCTCGTTGGGGAGCCGCTGCTGACGGAGTCCCGAAGAATGGTCAACAACACCGTCCTCTCGGGAACCTTGATCGTCGTCCAGCTCGAGGCGGGTTCGCCCGGGAGAACTGCTCTCCCCCCGATGCGAGTAGAGGGGCTCGGCATGGAACCCGTAGAGACCCCGGAACGGCTGGTGGAGATCTCACGGGACGGTACCGCCGAGGGGGTGCCCTTCGATCTCAGATGGCGTATGGAGGAGTCGGAGGTTCTGGTCGGGCAGACCGTACCCCTCTACCTGGAAATGCGCAATCTGCTCGATTTGCGGTATCCCGACGCCATAACGGTGGACTCGCCGAGTAGCGGTGTATTCGAGGAGGTTCGTGGGCTCGGTGAGGTTAGCTCCCGTCGGGTGGAGGAGACTACCCTATATGACGTTCCCGTGGCGGTCTTCCTCGTCACGCCCACCGAAGAAGGCACGGTGGAAATCCCCTCGGCCTCGGTGACTCTGGGGGAGCTCAGGAGGGAGTCTCCGGCCCTGAGACTCTCGGCGGTCACTCCCCCGACGCAACCGGATTCCGGGGCTATTGGTCGTTTCGACTTCACTGTCGATGTCTCCCAAACGGAGGGTGAGCTCGCCGGTGGGCTTTCGGTAACCATGCGAATCTCCGGCACCGGCAACTTCCCCTTTCTGAGCTTTCCCACGGTGACGACGGAGAACCTCATCGAGCTCGATAGAGGGGAGGAGAGTCGGCAAGATCCCTCTACGGACGGCTACGCCGGCGAGCGGAGTCTCACGCTCCGCTTCTCTCGGGGTGAGGGAGAGCGGGCAAGCGTGGAAGTGGAGGATTTTCAGTTCTACAACCCCGATGAGGGGCGTCTCGAGACGGTTTCAGGCGAAAGCTACACATATGCCCTTCGCGGCCCGGGAAGCGCCGACTCCCCGGCGATCGAGCGGGAGCTGAGTCTCCTCTCGGTGGAAGAAATCCTGGGGGAGGAGGAGTCCTTCAGCCACCGGGAGAGCGGCTCTTATCTGCTCTTTCTTATCGGGCCCGGAATACTTCTCGTTATCGGCGTAAGCGTGACCGTGCAGCGGCGACGAAGATCCGCGGTGATTGTGACGGCGCTTTTCTCGTCGCTCCTCTCTCTGTTCCCGCTCTCCGGAGTCTCAGAGCGGCTCGAAGAGGGATTGGCGCGGGCGGAGAGGCTCTTCGAGAGGGGCGCCTATGCGGAGGCGGTAGCCGCGTATGATGGGTTGATCGAGGAGTTTCCTTGGAACGGCGCGCTCTTCCACAACTACGGGGTGGCTGCCTACCGGCTCGGCTCCCGAGGGGAGGCGGTACACGGATTTCGAGAGGCTGTACGATTTGACCAGAGCGACCGGGACCGCCGCGCCCTGCTCAGAAGCGTAGAGGAGGAGTACGGTCTGGAGGAGCAGGTCGGCGTTCCCCGCTTCGTGGACCCGGATCTCGCGCTGATCGGCCTGTTGCTCTTCTTCAACCTGGGCCTGCCCCTCATGGTGCTCCTTCCCTTCCGCGCGAAGGGGCAGCGCGTGATCTTCGGCACTCTCTTCCTGATTCTCACTCTTCTCGGGGGGCTCCTCTTCTTTCAGGCAGTGCGCATCGAGAGTCAGGCTCGAGGCGTGGTCGGCGCGGAGAGTGCACGGATGCTACGCATTCCGGAGCCCGACGCGGATACCTGGCTGACCTTGCCCCAGGGTACCGCCGTTGAGGTGGAACTCCGTCACCAGGAGTTTGTCCTGGTACGTACCGGTCTCGGGGTGGAGGGATGGCTCGAAGCGGAAGAGCTCCTGTTAGGAGGCGCGGGGGATGGATGATTTCGAAGAGACCTTGCGGAAATGGGAAGCGCAACGGCGGGAGGAGCGGAAGAAGAACCCGATGGAAGAAGCGATAGAGCTCTATCCACCGACGAAAAGGATCGCCAAAGAGAAGGATTCCGCCGCGCTCTCGGGCCGCAAGAAGGCGGTTGCCGGACGGCGACTACCGGTGCGTGAGGTTGTTGATCTCCACGGGCTCACCTCCGGAGAGGCGATAATGCTCTGCGAAGAGGCTATACGGCGCAACGCCCTTCCGGGAGAGTATAGGCGGATTCTGATTATCCACGGAAAGGGGATACACTCCGTCGGAGGCGCCAAACTGCTCGCGGTAGTTCGCAAATATGTAAAAAATCATCCCCTCGTCGGCGAAATCGGTGTGCCGCCGGCGAAGGAAGGTGGGGACGGAGCCGTCTGGGCGGTCTGCCGTCAGCGCTCCCGGTAGATAATTCGACCTCGGCTGAGATCGTAGGGTGAAAGTGCTACTTTTACTTTGTCACCGGGAACGATGCGGATGTAATGCTTCCGCATTTTGCCGGAAAGGTGCGTTAAGATAGTGTGCCCGTTCTTGAGCTCTACCCGAAACATCGTGTTAGGTAGAGACTCCTTAACGATGCCTTCTACTTCTATGGCCTCTTCTTTCGCCACGGCTCCTCCTATTGTGTGATTGTATCGTTACTATACGTGCTTTCAAGAACAACGTCAATTGCGTCCAATTCTCTTGGAAAGGCTTGACATTTCTTCCGCTTTGAGTAGTGTTAGGACGTTTTTCTGCGAACTACAACACCGAAGCAAGGAAGGCAGATATGGACAGCGCGTTCATCGAAAAGATGAAGACTCGCCTGGAAGAAATGAAGACCGACATTCTCCAGAACCTCATGCAGGAGGATGAAGAGTTTCGCGAAATCGTGAGCTCCAGCGATACGAAGGATCTCGTCGATGTGGCGAGCTCCGACGTTGACAAGAAGATACTGAGCAGTCTCGGCTCCCAGGAGATGAAGCGGTTGCGCCTTATCGAAGCGGCCCTTGCCCGCATCGACAACGGCAATTACGGAATCTGTCTGAAGAGCGGCAAACCGATTCCGAGGGAACGCCTGGAGGCGATTCCCTACGCCCTCTATCGGGTTGAGTATCAGAACGAAATCGAGCGAAGAAACCGGTAACCGAGAAGAGAGAGCAGTTCTAAAGAGTATCCCCCGCCTTCCGATACTGTAGTCGGGAGGTGGTGGTTGTGATTACCGAAGCACCGCTACAAAACGTAACCCTCTCGAGTATACTGAGAGCGCGGTACGGAAACGGACCGGTTTCCCTCCCGACCCGGGGTGGCGTCTACGCCAGGCTAAAGCACATCCAGGGCATTCCGTCTCGGGGGGATGGCGGTTTTACGGTTTCTCGCCTCCGGGCGCTGGACAACCTGATCGACCGGCTAACTCGTCTCAAGGGTATGGCCCCGGAGACGTCTAAGAGCGCCTCGGCCCAGCAGGTGGACCGGCAGATCGAAGATCTGAGCAAGCAGCTCCGTCAGGAGCTCGCCACGCTCGATCACTCCGGATTCTCCGCGGGATGGAAGGATCTCTTTCTCGGCTCTCTGGTCAACCTGCTCGCCTAAATCGTAGCTCCATCACTCACCAATGGATTGTTCATAATCTCTCGCTCGATCGTCGAGACCGGACCGTGGCCGGGAAAGAGTCGGGTATCCTCGGGCAGGGTAAAGAGGCGCTCGGTGATGTTCTTCTTCAGCGTATCTTCGTCACCGAGGGGTACGTCGCTGCGCCCGATGGAGTGAAAGAAGAGGGTATCCCCTGAAAAGACGACCTTCCGGCTCTCGCTGTAGATGGAGACGCTCCCCCGGGTGTGGCCGGGGGTGTGCATAATGGTCAAGTCCGTCTCGAGAAGGGTGTCCCCTTCATCGAAGTAGAAGTCCGCCTCCGGTAGCGGCTTGAGCAGCTCCTCATAGGCGGCACGGCCGCGCTCGCCGAAGTACTCGAAGGTGGCCTTGTTGGCCTCGACCCCGGAGGCTCCGAGGAAACTATCGTCGCCCTTGTGGATGCCAACTTGAATCTGCGCGTCCCGCTGGGCAAAATGGTCGAGAATACCCCGGGTGGCGCCGGTGTGATCGATATGCCCATGGGTGAAGACGATCGCAAGCGGGGTCATGTTGATCGCCTCGAGCCGCTGAATCAGCTTCTCCACGTCGGCGCCGGGATCTATGAGGAGGCACTCCTTCTTCGACACCGATGCTATGTAGGAGTTCGTGTAGAGATTTCCAACTACGATACGTTCTATCATTTCGATGGGTAAGGGTAGTACGAATGTGGCGGCGAGGGCAAGCAAGATGAATCAGCCAACAGCGATTCTGACAACGGTACTCTTTTTTTACGTTCTGGTTCCCGGGGTGGGAGCGTTTGTTGTGAGGGGGCGATGGCGTCGATTTCGGCGACGGATCGTGGAAAGCTCGCTTATGCCGATTCTCTCCTACGCCGCCCTCCGGACCGGGCGGTCCGCTGCCTTCCGCTTCTACGGCCGCCTGGAGGCGGTGCAGGGAGATCACCGCGTCTGGCTCTCTGACGGCCATCTCTCGGTCGCGTTGGAACTGGAGGGAGTTTCGATTTACGCGGTTCCGGCGGTTGAGCCTGGAGGGCGCGGCGGTCTCGGGAGAGACGAAACCCCCCGGGTGCAATCTTGGGAGTCCCTCGGTTCCCTGCCTGAAGGTACCCCCTTCTTCGTGGCGGGGGAGCTGGAATTTACCGAGGGGGGACCGGTCTTTCGGGAGAGCCTGGAAACGGCGCTCTTCGTAATACTTTACGAGGAAAATGAGCGACGCCTGCTGGCACGGGCGATCTGGTGCGGACGTCAGCGCAACGAGTATTGGAACCAGTTCACCCCGGTGGCGTTGGCGGCGGGGTTCGTTGCGCAGCTCCTTCTGGCCTACCTCTTCTTCCGGGAGGGGGGGAGAATTTACGGTCTAACGGCCGTGACAATGGCGCTGCTGCCGGCGCTACCGCTTATGCCGCCCGGGGTCGTTTCCTTTTTTGGGTACCGGCGCCTCTGGGGGCGGGGGCGTCTGCTGCGAGCTAGACGCGATTTGGTGCGCCTTCCCGGCCGTTTCGATTTCGTCGCTACCGGCAGTGGGAATAGTGAGTGGAAGGCGGAATTGCCCTCCGGTGGCGTCTATATCAAAGAGCTCTGCGAGAGGGCCACTTCTATCCCGGGCTACCCGGTTCGCCGAGGGGTAGAAGACGAGGAGCGCTGGTTCAAGTTCTATCCGATCTATGGCGAGGGAGGTATTCGTGATCCCTGGGCGGAGAGCGTGGTCATTACCGGAGAGCCGGAACGAGTTGCCCGGCGAGCGGAGCGTCGTGCGCGAGACCTGGAGCTAATCTCGCTTCTGCTCTTCGGGAGCTCCATTCTCATTAACGGTTACCTTGCGTTTCTCGCGCTTAGTTATCTCCTCTAAAGAAAGAGAGCCCTTCGGCGGGGGGCCTAAGGGCTGCGATCTGATCGGGAGAAGGGTTAGTCCTTTTTTCGGGCGTAATTGACGTTGAGCTTTCGCCCCCGAAACTCCCGTCCGTTTACCGCGTCGATGGCGGTTTGTGCCCGGTCCTCTTTTATCTCCATAAAGGAGTAGTTGTCGAGGATCTTGATCTGTCCGATATCATCTCCGCTTATCCCTTCGACTTCGGTGAAGAGGGCGACTAGATCCCGGGGGAAGACTCTTCGATTCTTTCCGATACCGATAAAGACACTGGTCATTTCGCCGTTGCCGCTCGTGCTACCGGTGTTATCGTTGTCGGAGTGTCGGCGCGACCGGCGAGAGGGTCGACGTCCCCCGTTTAACCCGGAACCCCCGAAATACTTGAGGAGGTATGCGGTGAAGTAGGCACGACGCCAGATCGGGACGTGCTTCTTGTAAAATCGCTTGTAGGCGTTGAGCTCGAGGGGATCCTCTTCGTTATGAATGTCGTTTAGGATCTGCTTGATCTGCTCTTTCAGCTCTGCGCTATTTTCGATGTACTCATTGCTTGCCATATGGTTCTCTTCCTCTGTGAAGAGTCGCAGGCTACTCGGCCGCCGGAGAAGAGCCGTCACGTTACCTGGGACTCCTGCTGGATCGTTCGTAAAGAGTATGATTCGAGGATGCTTCTTGACTTTTGAGAGGATGTACTGAACATCCGTGTAATAGCCGGCAGGGTCTTCGGACGTTTCTTCTATAACGACGGTGTGTACTTTTGCTACATCTACATTCTCCCTCCTGATATGGTCGATTAGTCGTTCCGGCGTGGTCACGATAAGAGTGGGATCACGATTGACTGCTCCACGCTCGGAGCGGGGTGTGCCTGCCAACCCGAGGACCGCGGTTTCAAAAGGCGTCTCCTCCAGCAGATGGGAGAGATCGCTCAAGCGGTGGGTCAGCAAAATGCCCTGAACTTGCGCCGCAGACCCTTTTGCGGCGAGGAGAAAGGGCGAAAGAAGAAACGTCGGCGGTACCGCGGCTCCCGAGGTGTCCAGCAAGAGATCTCTCCGGCGTAGGAGTAGTTTGTGAAATTCGCTCTCTACCTCCGGGATCTGTGCGCCTCGCCTCGGGATGCTTTGCTTGGAAATCCGGCTCTCAGCATTCAACGTTCTGACTCACGGTACCATCGTATCCTCAGCGAAAGACTAAGGGGAGGCCCCCCCTTTGTCAAGAAATGTGGAATTCCTCTCTATTATGTCGTACCTTGAGCGGGTGAGACGTCGCCTCGTATTTCCCGCATTGCTGCTGCTATGTGAAGCCGTGCTGTTACCGGCACAGGAAGGCTCATTCACTTTTCGTTTTCGCTACGATGAGGGTGAGCAGTACCGGATCGTCGGCACTAATAACCAGGAAATTCTTATCGACGGCACCCTTTCCGGTCGGGTGGAGATTCTAACGCGGATTCAAAGCGAGGTGGTTGAGGTTGGTGAGAGTGAAGGGACGATTGAGGCCAACTACCAGATTTCCGAGCAGAATGAGGATCCCGAGGCTCCTTTTGAGCTCGCGAGGGAGTACGAGACTCTATTCACGAGGGACGATCGTGGAGAGGTGGAGGTAGCGGATGCTCGTGTTATGCCTCAGGTACGGAACGTTCCTTTCTTTCCGGAGCGAGAGCTCTCGGTTGGGGAGAGCTGGAGCGCTCCGGCGGTAGAAGTGCATGATCTGCGTCCGGCCTACGGTATTGAGGAGACTCTGCGTATTCCGGTGGAAGTGCGGTACGAGTTCCTGGGGGTGGATCGTAGCGGGGAGACGCCGGTACCGAGGTTCTCGGCGTTCTACGAGTTCGACCACGAGGTTGATGCCTACTCGGATGCGGAGCTGCAGCCGACGAGAATGAGTGGTTTCGCGGACCAGGTGATCTTCTGGGACGCGGTGAGGGGGCGTCCGAGCTCCTACGAGGAGAGCTACCGCTTTCTGTTGGAGCTTTCCGACGGCCGGACTTTCGAGTTCCGAGGGACGGCGGATGGTGAGGTTGTGGCCTCGGAGCGTCTGGATCGGCGCCAAATTTCCGACGAGATTCTCGAAGCGCTGGAGTCGCTGGAGGTGGAGGATACGGAGGTCCGCTCGGACGAACGGGGGGTGACGATTTCGGTGGAGAACATTCAGTTTGCCCCGGATTCGGCGCGTCTTCTGGACTCGGAGAAGGAAAAGTTGGAGCGCATCGGCGAGATTCTGAGTCGCTATCCGGAGAGAGACATTCTCGTGACGGGACACACGGCTCTGGCGGGCACCGAGGAGGGGCGTATGCGGCTCTCCGAGGAGCGCGCGGCGGCGGTGGGGGAGTACCTTCTGGAGCTCGGGGTGCGTAACCGCGACGAGATGCTCTATCGAGGCCGCGGCGCGGAGGAGCCGGTGGCATCCAACGATACCGAATCCGGCCGCCGCAAAAACCGCCGGGTCGAGATCACAATATTGGAGAATTAGGGTGAACAGTGACACCCAGGGTTCGGGCGTACGAGGAGGGCGGCGACGAAACCGACGCCTCCGGCGGATCATGAGAGCATCCGCGATCGGTCTCATCGCACTCCTGGCAAGCCTCACGGCGTGTGATACCGGCGTTGGCTCGACGACACGTGTCTTTCCGAACGTGAATCCCTCGCCCGCTCCGAGCGATACTCACTACAACGACCAGTGGGCGTTGCCGCTCCTCTCCGCTCGGGAGGCGTGGGG